>JANXZG010000011.1 GCA_025355645.1 Gammaproteobacteria bacterium
GTCGTATTTTGCAGCACATCGCTCGCTGCACGCAGGCGCTCGGAGCGGCTGGCCTGAGCGGCGATGATCGCACTCGCTTCGACCTCGCCGCTTCCGTCCCTAGCTGTTAGCCGCGCAAGCTGGTCCGCCTCGTGTGCATCGACGACCAGGATCCGGTCGACCGTATTTGCAGCGATGCCTGCTTCCACAAGCAGCGGAATTGACATCACCAGGTAAGCGCCCTGCGCCAGGGAGGCGAGCCGTTCCATTTCGTTACGAATCAGCGGGTGAAGGATAGCCTCGAGCTCATGACGCGCGGCACTATCGGCGAAGACTCGCCGGCGCAGCGCGCGCCGGTCAAGCTCGCCACCCGCCGTAAGGACTTCCGGACCGAAGCGTGCCGCGATCTCGCCAAGCGCTGCTTGCCCGGGACCCGTCACGGTGCGGGCCGCGTCGTCGGCGTCGAAGACGGCAACACCCAGTTCGGCAAAGCGCCGCGCGACAGTGCTTTTGCCGGATGCGATGCCACCGGTCAAGCCGATGCGCAAGCGCGGCCCGTGGGTGGGATCGGCACCCACGACAGCTAGCGTCCTATTCCGGCAAGCTGAAAATAGTCGTCGATCAGCGATTTCCCGTAGAGCATTGAGATCCAACCAGCGATCGCTAGGTATGGGCCAAATGGCATCGGTGCAGCGCGGTCCCGGCCGCGTAGCACGATCATCGCGATTCCGATCAGCGCGCCCGACGCTGCAGCCAGCAGGATCACCAGGGGCAGTACGCGCCACCCGAGCCAGGCACCGAGCGCGGCGTACAGCTTGAAGTCTCCATAGCCCATGCCTTCCTTGCCCGTGATCAGCCGGAATGCATGGAACACTAGCCACAGTGACAGGTAACCGGCCGCAGCACCGGCAATGGCGTCAGCCGGTGACACCGGCAGGGGAGCTCGCGCAGCAGGTCCGATCAGGATCGAAGCCAACAGACCCGCCCACATTAGCGGCAAAGTAATGCCATCCGGCAGCAACTGCGTATCGATGTCTATGGCGGCCAGAGCAATCAGGCACCAGGTTACGACAAGCGCAGACGCTGTCGCGGCACTTACGCCAAAATGCCAAGCGACCCAAGCCGAGAATGCTCCGGTCGCAAGCTCGACCAGCGGATAGCGAGCAGAAATCCTTGCGCCGCAGGCGTGGCAGCGGGCACGCAGCACGATCCAGCTGACCAGCGGGATATTCTGCCAGGCGGCGATCTGCACATGACAGGCCGGGCAGGCGGAGCGTGGCCTGACGAGGTTAAACGGTGCGCGGGGCGTTGTCGGTTGCCCCAGCAGCTGGGCCGCTTGCGCGCGCCATTCGAGGTCCAGAATCACCGGTAAGCGAAACACGACGACGTTGAGGAAGCTGCCGACCAGGAGCCCAAGCAGGAATACCGAGCCGGCGAACAACGCAGCATGGTCGGCATAGGTCAGTGCCAGGTCGTGAAACATGTCGTGCGTAAGGCGCCTTTGGCCTCTTCTGGACGCTGGCCGCCGGAATATCGGGTTAGACGACCTGGCCGAGCTTGAAGATGGGCAGGTACATCGCGATGACCATGCCGCCGACCAGGATACCGAGGATCGCCATGATCAACGGTTCCAGCAAGCTCGACATGCTGTCGACCGCATTGTCGACCTCCGCTTCGTAGAATTCCGCAACCTTTCCTGACATGGCATCGAGCGCTCCGGACTCCTCACCCACCGCGATCATCTGTACAACCATGTTCGGAAACAGGCCCGTATTTTCCATCGCCCGTTGCAGGCGCTGACCCGTGGCGACTTCGTCCTTCATGCGCAATGTAGCTTCTTCGTACACGATGTTGCCCGTCGCGCCGGCGACGGATTGCATCGCTTCAACGAGCGGGACACCCGCGGCGAACATGGTCGCAAGCGTACGCGCAAAACGCGCGATCGCGGACTTGACCAGGATTGGGCCAATAATCGGGAACTTGAGCATGATCCTGTCCAGGGAGCGCTGCATTGGGCGTGAGCGCTTCTTGAACCAGAAAAACGCATAACCGCATCCCACGGTAACGGTCAGCATCCACCAGCCCTGATGCTGAACGAAACGCGACAGATTCACGACCATTTGCGTGAAAGCCGGCAAGTCCGCGCCGAAGCCCTTGAACAGTGATTCGAACTGCGGGATAACGAAAATCAACAGGATGACGGTGACGATGACTGCGACAGCCAGCACCGCCGTCGGATAAAAGAGCGCCTTCTTGATTTTTTTCTTTAGCGCCTCGGTCTTTTCCTTGTAGGTCGCGATCTTGTCGAGCAGGTTCTCGAGCGCACCGGCGTGCTCACCGGCCTCGACCAGGTTGACAAACAGATCGTCGAAATAGAGCGGGTGCTTCGCAAGCGAATCTCGCAGAGTGCTGCCGCTCTCGACGCTCGACTTGATGTCGAGAATCAGCTTTTGCATGGCGGGCTTCTCGTGCCCGTTGCCGACGATCTCGAACGATTGGACCATCGGGATGCCCGCCGCCATCATCGTCGCGAGCTGCCGGCTGAATGAGGAAATATCCTCGCCCGTGATCTTGCCGCCGGAGCGGAACAGCGAAGTCTGGGTCTTAACGCGGGTCGGCGCGACGCCCTGGCGCCTTAAGTCGGCGCGCAAGGAGGCTTCGCTGGCCGCCAG
Organism: Gammaproteobacteria bacterium; assembly: GCA_025355645.1. Classification (GTDB taxonomy): domain Bacteria; phylum Pseudomonadota; class Gammaproteobacteria; order Steroidobacterales; family Steroidobacteraceae; genus Bog-1198. The sequence continues at coordinate 2,652 of JANXZG010000011.1, forward strand.
GGCCTTGCCGCGGACCTTATTACCACGCTTATCCTTGCCTTCCCAGAGGAACTGCGTTTCCCGTTTGCCCGCGCTTGCCGTTACCGCCATAATTCAGTCCTTAACTTGTCGTACACATCAGTCCAGCGTGACGCTGTTGATTTCTTCCAGACTTGTTATGCCCAGCTTGACCTTTTCTAATCCCGAGCGGCGCAGGTTCCAGACTCCGTCCTTCGTAGCCTGGTCGTTGATGTCCAGCGCGCTGCCGCCCGTCATGATAATGCGGCCGATTGTTTCCGTTACTGGCATGACCTGGTAGAGGCCCATGCGGCCCTTGTAGCCGTCAGTACACTGGGAGCAACCAACCGCCTTGTAGACCTGGAAACCCGTGGAAATGTCAGCCGCGTCAAAGCCTTCCTTCTTCAGGGCCTCAGCCGGGATGTCGATCGATGATTTGCAGTGCGCGCAGAGCTTGCGCGCCAGGCGCTGCGCAATGATCAGGCTCACCGAGGTGGCAATCGCGTATGGCTTGACGCCCATGTCGACGAGACGCGTCAGCGTCTGCGGCGCATCGTTCGTATGCAGGGTCGAGAGCACAAGGTGTCCGGTCTGTGAGGCCTTCAGTGCAATCTCGGCGGTCTCAAGGTCGCGAACCTCGCCGACCATGATGACGTCGGGGTCCTGGCGCAGGAACGCACGCAGCGCGGTCGCAAACGTCAGGCCCACCTTGGGGTTCACGTTGACCTGGTTGATGCCAGGCAGGTTGATTTCCGCCGGGTCCTCGGCGGTCGAGATGTTGCAGTCCTCGGTATTTAAGATGTTCAAGCCCGTGTACAGCGAGACAGTCTTGCCGCTTCCGGTCGGACCCGTCACGAGGATCATGCCTTGGGGCTTGGCCAGGTAGCGCAGGTACAGCTCGCGCTGGAAAGGCTCATAGCCCAAGGCGTCAATGCCCAACATGGCGCTCGACGGATCGAGAATACGCGCGACGACTTTCTCCCCGAATAGGGTCGGGCAGGTGCTAACGCGAAAATCTATTGCGCGATTCTTCGACAGCCGCATCTTGATGCGCCCGTCCTGCGGCACGCGCCGCTCTGCGATGTCGAGGCGCGCCATGACCTTTAGGCGTGCGACGATCTTGACCGCGAGCTGCACGGGAGGCAACGCGACTTCCTTGAGTATGCCGTCCAGGCGGGTACGGATCCGGAAGACCTTCTCATAGGGCTCGAAGTGGATATCGGATGCGCCTTTCTTGATCGCATCAAGCATGATCTTGTTGACGAACCGCACGATTGGCGCGTCCTCGACGTCATCACGTGCAAGCGCATCGGCGCTCGCGCCCTCGTCGCCCGAGGTGACTTCGAGGTTCTCGAGGTCCAGATCGTCGTCGGTCAGGCTCGGCATGGCCGCATCGGCCTGTTCGACCAGCGATTCGACCGCCTTCTGAAGTTTGTTGTCCTCTACGACGACAAATTCGATGCTCATTGAGGTCTGGAAACGGATTTCATCGAGCGCGTGCAGATCGGTCGGATCCGCGACCGCAAGGAACAGGCGCTTGCCGCGTTTCATCAGCGGCAGCACACGGTGCTTAAGCACCAGCTTCGGGCTCACCGCACGCGCAGCATCCGGGTCCGCCACGACAACATCGAGGTCCAGCAGCGGGACCCCGAATTCGTTCGAAGCCGAGATGGCGATATCACGCGCCGTGGCTAGGTTGCTGGCGACCAGGTGGGTGACCAGGCTGATGCGCTTTTCCTGCGATTTGGCAATGGCATCCTGCATCGCGGTCTCATTCAGAAGCCCATCCTGAACAAGGCGTTGCGCAAGTCCGCCTAGAGAGGCGCGCGCGCTGAGAACAGGGGTGGTTAAAGCATGTTCATTCATGGGCTTAAATAAAATCCTCAGTCGGCCGACCGATTAGTCTACTACCGGCTGACCCGAGTAATTGTCAAATCCACACGGGATGGTCGCACAGTGTGATCGGCCCATACCGTGATTTCCTTCCCACAATCCTCAATGCATCAGATAACCGCGCAAACCGACCGTCCGTAGGCCGGGCACGTCCGGCGTTGATGCACCGCAATAGTATAGCTGCGGAGAGGCGGAATCAGCTGTGACAAGCGGTCGGCAGATACTGCGGAAGCACCGTGGTGGTGCCGGCGGTGACGCCTGCGGGCAGGGTTCCACCCGTCGGCGCAATCGAGTTACCGCATTTCCACAACACGTCAAGATTGCTGTTCGTATAGGGTGTAAGTGACAGAGTTTGGGCGCTGATGTTCTTATTCGCCTGGCCACCATAAATGATCTGAATGGCGCCGGCGGTTACCGTGACACTGCTTTCGTACTTACCAGTGGAATTGTTGGTGCCAGTCAGGTTGCCCTGTGACGGCCAGTTTCCGGTGTTGGCGTAGTACTCGGCAATGGCTGTCTTCCAGCCGTCGGCTAAGGTCAGGCCTTCCGTGACCTGCGCGCGGATCGTGTAGTTCTGGTACGCCGGAATTGCAATGGCGGCCAAAATACCGATGATCGCGACCACGATCATCAATTCGATCAGCGTAAAGCCCTGTTGAATTCGTTTGGCAGCGTTCATGAATGATTTTCCTTCAGGGAAGCCCCTCCGGAAAGGAGGGGCTTCATATCTACATCAAATCACCACCACTAGCTGTGGCAAGCCGTCGGCAGGTATTGCGCGGGCACGGACGTCGTGCCAGCCGTTACGCCAGTCGGCAAGGTGCCGCCCGTCGGGACTGCCGCGGAACCGCACTGCCAGAGCACGTCATTGTTGGTGTCCGTGTAGGGAGTAAGTGACAGCGTTAGCGCGCTGATATTCTTATTCGCCTGGCCACCGTAAATGATCTGGATCGCACCGGCCGTCACCGTGACACTGTTTTCGTACTTACCAGTGGAATTGTTGGTGCCAGTCAGGTTGCCCTGTGACGGCCAGTTTCCGGTGTTGGCGTAGTACTCGGCAATGGCTGTTTTCCAGCCGTCGGCTAAGGTCAGGCCTTCCGTGACCTGCGCGCGGATCGTGTAGTTCTGGTACGCCGGAATTGCAATGGCGGCCAAAATACCGATGATCGCGACTACGATCATCAACTCGATCAGCGTGAAACCCTTTTGGATTTGTCTAAGCATATATATCTACTCCTGAAAAATAAGACTTCGAACTGTTCATGCGACGGCCTGTGCCAGTGATCTTAACTAAGCAAGTGCCGTGCCAACCGCGGATTAATTCCTCAACATATTGATTTATAACAAGTAATTAGTTTGGAGAGGCGGCGAGCTGTACCTGAGATGCGGCTGTCGTCGATCCCGGACAAGCACTCTTTGTCACAATGTGACCATTCCTGTCATAACTTCATTAGCCCTTGCCTTTGCTGCTGCCGATCTCCTCATGGTAATCATCCTCGGCGTTGATGGCCCAGATCGCTTCCTTTCCCTGCCCGTCCTTCAGCATCGCATCGACCGCGCTGTTCGCTGCCAGCATCGAGTGGTCCTGGTTGTTATAGCGATGCATGCCGTTGCGTCCGATCGGGTAGAGGTTCGCGAATTCATTTAGATATGACCGCAGCGCACCAAACCGGCGATATTCGCCAAAGTAGGCAGGGTAGGCCTTTGGCACCCGCACGACCGTGCCATCTAGCACGTCTCGCCGATCGATCATGCCGATCCTTTCGAGCTCTGCGGCCGCGAAATCAACGAAGGCGGCATCGTCCATACGCCATAAGGCATCGCCTTCCTTACAGAAATATTCGAGCCCCAGCCAGATGGTTTGCGGATCGGCGACCAGCGCGGGACTCCAATTGTTGAACACCTGCAAGCGTCCGATCTTGACGTCGGGTTCCTGAATGTAGATCCAGTTGTCGGGTGGCATGCCGTTCGCCGGCTCAGGGCCGCCGGCGTTGCGCGTCTGCATTCGTCTCAGAAGCAGACCCGCGGTCATGAAATCACGGTACGGAAGCCGCGCGGCAATCTGCACCAGCTGCGCATCGTCCGGCTTCAGCATTGCGGCAAGATCGCGCACCGGCAGGGTGGAGATGAAGTGGTCGCAAAGGACCCGACGCACCGAGCCGTCGCTTTCATCGCGCACCAGCACAGCACTGACTTTGCGTTTTGCGTGCTCAAGACCGACGACGCGATGCCGCATGTGGATCTCACCGCCCCCCGCGCCAACTCGGCGCGCAACTTCCTCCCACATCTGGCCGGGGCCGAACTTGGGATACAGGAAGCGTTCGATCAGGCTGGTCTCGGTCTGCTTTTGCACCGTGTCGGCAGGCGAGCGAAAGCGGGTTGTCACGGCATGCATGAGCGCCTTGGTGACGGACAGGCCCTTGATGCGCTGTGCGCCCCATTCGGCGGAGATCTCCGTGCAGGCCACGCCCCACACCTTTTCCGTATAGTCCTTGAAGAATGTCCGGTATAATCGATCGCCAAAACGATTGATAAAAAAATCCTCGAGCGAACCCTCGGGCCTACGCTGCAGCAGCTGTGCCTGCGCATAAGAGAGTCCGATCCGCAGTGTCTCGACTGCGCCCATGTTTTTAAGCGTCGCGGCATTGAGCTTCAGCGGATAGTCGAAGAATCGGCGGCGGTAGAAAATCCGCGATAGCCGCTGGCGCACCAGCATCACCGCATCGGCGGAATCCCAATTGCGCAGCGCCGGCGTGAATTCGTGAGACTGCTGCTGATAGCCGATGCGCAGTGTCCCATCCGCGTCGACCTCGTCGGGAGCCACGGGAAGGATCTGCTGCCACCAGCGCATGACCCAGTCGGACCTGGAAAAGAAACGATGGCCACCCAGGTCCATGCGATTTCCGCGGTAGTTGACCGTCTTCGAAATGCCGCCTACCTGCGTGTCGGCTTCGAATACCAGCGGCCGAATATCAGAACGGCGCAGCAACTCGAGCGCCGCGGTGAGCCCGGCGGGGCCCGCGCCGGCGATTACCGCGACTTTCGCAAGCTTGGGGTCGGTGGCCATCGGTTTAGAACACCGCTGGCGGCAGGGACGATGGCACAAACAAAGCCTGGCGCCGCGCCACGAAGTTGCAACTAAACGAAAAACCGGCAGCCACGGCCTTTGCGGTGAGCACCTGCAAACCCAGGTTCCGCATGCACAGGTAGATCACGCCGATGTTGAGCGCGAGCCCAACTGCGCCGATCGCCACGAAACCGGCGAATTCCGCGCGCCGGTTGCGCAGCCGATGCTGTGTGAAGACGAACCGCACGGACAGTGCATAGGCAACGCAGGCACCCGCGAGAAATGCGATCGCCGCGGCCGCAAGGTTGCCCCATTTCAGGACCTGCACCAGGAATGCGAGGATCGTGACATCGATGACCAGGGACACTAGCGACACTGCCGCATACCCCAGCGCTTCTCTGGGCAGTCGCGTCATGCCGGCTGCCCCTGCACGCGGACACGGCGACAATCATATAGATACCAATCCTTGTAGGCGCCGGGCTGCGTATGACGCAGCGGATCGAATCCGACGGATTCACGCGCGATCATGAAATCAAGTTCCTTGTCCCGGCACATACGGGTCAGGGCGGTTGAGGTCAGCGGCAGGTCCTGTTCCTCGTCGACCTTCTCACCCCTGGCCGCCCTGGCTAGATAGGTCATGACCTTCCAGCTCGGCTGTTGCAGCGGTTCGAGTACTTCGGAGCGGCGCATGATTTCTTCGGCGGTGTCACGGGAGAATACGACTCCCGAAGACTGGTCGATCGACAGATAGTCGGCGCGTCCGAGCGTGAACCAGACAAAGCTCGCCGAATTGTGGACTCCGATGACCGCAACGTTGCTGCCCGCGGGGATCGCATTGCGCCAGTCGGCATAGGCTTTTATTTCGGTATCCGTGCCGTACGTGCCGGACTGTTTCAATGCGCCCGGCAGTGCGAATGCTGCCAGGGTCCCGAATGCCGCACAGGCGGCCGCGACCGACCAGACGCTGCGGCGAGTGCTGATCCACCACCACGAAAGGCCGAACAGCATCAGGCATGCCGCAGGCAGGCCGACGATGTTGCGCATCAATGCCAAGAACACAGATTCGCGGCCTGCCTCCGGTGAGGGACTGCGTGCGATCGTCCACACGTTGGCGATGGTCCAGGCGACCAGTACCAGCGCCAGCATCAGTGCTGCAAAGCGCAACAGGTGTGCGATTCGAATGGTGATATACGGCCGCGCCAGCCATAGGAGCAGCGTCAGCGCGAGGCATGCCCAGATATTCAGCGCCGCGCACGTCGCTCCGCTCAACAGCAACATCGCGCAGGCTGGCCCGCATTTTTCATCGCGCCACATCGTCAGCAGCGTCGGGGCGAGGAGCAGGATGGCCGCAAAGCTCGTTAACCAAACCCAACGCCATGCCTGTCCCTGCAGCAGGATTGCGGCAGGCCCTATGGTGCTCGCGATCAGGGCCACGCAAAGCCCGCTCGCGCCCACCAGCATCGCCGCCCAGGCCAAGCGGCGCATGCGCGGATTCGGCACGACCAGCAGGGTCAACGTGAGACTGGCAAATGGCTGTGCGTTGCCCTTCCAGTCAGCCGCGCGCCACAGCTGCAGGAATAGGAACTGAGAACGCTCGCGCACGACCGCAAGCCAGGTGCCATCGATCAGGGCCAGAGGACCCTTAGGTCGCGCGATGTGCAAAGCCAGCAGGGCGATGAAGCCGGCGAGGCCGATTCCGGCGAGCGCGACGATGATGCTGACCCGCGGCGGTGCCCACAGGCACAGCAGCAAGAACACGCCCGGCAGGGCCATAAGCGGGTGGATGAACATCGCAGCGCAGGCGATCGCCACCGCCCAGGCGCGCGCGCCGCCAAAAAAACATGCCAGGGCAGTGACCGTCATCGCTTCCGCCACAGTGCGGGCAGTCAAGTACTCCTCGGAGAAACGGAACACGCCGTAAGAGCCATAGCGACCGACCAGGATCATTAGCAACAAAAGCGCGAGCCATGCTGTCCTTTCGTCCGACAGGCGCCGCAGCAGCAGCCATGCGGCGGTAAGAAACCAGGCCGCGCAGGCGACATACAGGCAAAGCGCCGCCTGATGCAGGCCTAGCACCGCGATTAATTTCGAGTAGAACCAGGAAAACACCGTGTATCGATCTTGCGAGCCGTTCTGCAGGTAGATGTCGGTAGCAAGCGCCGGGCGCAGTTTCGAGAGGGCCTGCACGGCATAAAGCTCGGCATCAGCGGACAGATCGCGATAGCGATGCGTCATCGACCAGATGCCTACCATCAGAAGTGCCAGGGCCAGCGTGGCCAACCCGTGCTGCGCAGCCCTGCGGTCGGCAATTGCCATTCGCAATTCCTATTCGATGCCGAGTTTCTTGATACGGTAGCGCAGCGTACGAAACGACATGCCGAGCGCCTTCGCGGCTGCCGTCTTGTTGAAGCGATGTTTCGCCAGAGCCTTCTGAATGGCCTCGCGCTCGATATCCTCGAGGTGATCCCCGAGCGGGCTCTGAACCGTGGCCGCAGCCGCTGCGGCGGGGCCGGGCGCCACTACCGGCGCCGGGGCGGGGCGCAGCTGGATGTCCTCAACTCTGATTTCCCCGCCCGTGCACAGCGTGACCGCGCGTTCAAGGATGTTCTCCAGTTCGCGCACGTTGCCGGGAAAGTAGTAGTCGCCAAGCACGCTCATGGCCTCGCGCGTCAGCGTCGGGGGCGCCATGTTCAGGCGCCGGCCGAGCCTTCGCAAAATGGCCTCGGCCAGATCCGGCACGTCTTCCGGCCGTTCGCGTAAAGCCGGCACACGCAGTTCGATCACGTTGATGCGGTAGAACAGGTCCTCGCGGAATTCCCCGTCGGCCACGAGCTGGGCCAGGTCCTTATGCGTCGCCGAGAGGATCCGCACGTCGATCGGGGTCTCGTTCTGCTCGCCGACCGGGCGGACACTTTTTTCCTGGATCACGCGCAGCAGCTTCACCTGCATGTGCAGCGGCAGGTCGGCGATCTCGTCGAGA
>JANXZG010000042.1 GCA_025355645.1 Gammaproteobacteria bacterium
TGCTGGCACTGGGCCTGGTCAGCCGCAACGTGCCCGAGCAGGTGCGCTGGTACTTCTTCCACGGCCTCGGCCACCACCTGGGCCTGCGCACCCACGACGCCAACGATGGCGACCGGGTGATGCGCGCGGGCGAGGTGATCACCGACGAGCCCGGCATCTATGTGCGCCCCAAGGACGTCAAGGACAGCCCGGTGTACGCCGCGCTACCCGCCAACGAGCGCGCCGGCATCGATGCGGCGCTGGCCAAGTACGCCGACATCGGCGTGCGCATCGAGGACGATGTGGTGGTGACGGACGGGGCTCCGGATGTGCTCAGTGCCGCGCTCGAGCGAGATCCCGATGCCATCGAGCGCCTGGTGCAATGCGCATGAGCGGGAAATTCGATGTCGCGATTGTCGGCGGCGGCATGGTCGGCGCATCGCTAGCCGTGGCGCTGGCGCCACTGGGCTTGCGCATTGCGTTGATCGAGGGCCATGCATTCGATGCCGCCAGCCAGCCGAGCTTCGATGACCGCACCACCGCGATGTCGAACGGCAGCCGCCGCATCCTCGAAAGCCTAGAAGTCTGGGCTCGCCTTGCCGATGCCCCTACCCCGATTGCGAGGATCCATATCTCCGACCAGGGGCGCTTCGGCTTCGCCAGGCTCGATGCGCGGGAGCAGGGGCTGCTCGCCATGGGTTACGTCGTGCCAAATCGATCACTGGGCCAGGCGCTGTGGACGCGCCTGCGCGAATGTTCGAATGTGCACCCTTACTGCCCCGCGCAGCTGTTGCGCGTCGAGCCCGGCGCGGCGGGGGGCGCTCTTGAAGTCAGGAGCGCCGATGGAACGGTGTCGGCCATCGAGGCACGGCTGGTCATCGCCGCCGACGGCGTACATTCAGCGGTCAGGCAGGCGTATGGAATTTTGGCCGAGAGCCGCGACTACGGCCAGACCGCCGTCATTGCGACCGTGTTGCCGCAGCGTTTTCACGATTATGTGGCTTACGAGCGCTTCACTGAGACAGGACCGCTCGCGCTGTTGCCGATCAGCGACCGTCGCTGCACGCTGGTGCTGACGCTGGCATCGGCGCAGGTGGCGAGCGCGATGGCCTGGTCGGATGCCGAATTCCTGGCCGAAGTGCAGCGGCGCTTTGGTTTTCGCCTGGGGCGCATGCTGAAAGTCGGGAAACGCGTTGCCTATCCGCTTTCATTGACATGCGCTGCGCGCACCAGCGCGCCAGGGTGCGTGATTGTCGGCAATGCCGCGCAGGGGCTGCACCCGGTCGCGGGCATGGGATTTAACCTGGGGTTGCGCGATGCGGCCTGCCTGGCGGAATTGCTCGAGGAGTTCGATTGCGCCGATGCGCGCTTGCCGGAAGCCTATGAAGCGTGGCGCGCCGAGGACAGGCGCGCGATCATCGCGTTCACCGATGGGCTCGTGCGCGTGTTCGCAAGTCCCCTGGGCGCGGTGCGACGGCTGCGCAACCTCGCATTGCTGACCTTCGATCTGCTGCCGCCCGCCAAGGCGGCCCTCTCATCATTGAGCACCGGCGCCTCGGCGCGCATCCCGAAGCTCGCACGCGGCGTGGCCCTGATGGCGCGCTCTTGAAGGAGGATTTTGACATCGTCGTGGTCGGCGCGGGGGCGATCGGCACCGTCGCGGCCGCAGTGCTGATCCAAAGTCATATCGCTCGGCCCGGGCGGATCGCTGTGGTGGCGGATCGCCTGCCCGCGCCGGTCCCGCCCGGTGCTGATTGGGATCTGCGCGTATTTGCGCTAAGCCGCGCCTCGGAGCGATTGCTGCGTTTGTGTGGGGTATGGGAGCGATTGCCGGCGGATCGCATTTGCGCCTATGAGCGGATGTGCGTCTGGGACCAGCGCGGCGATCCGCGAGGCAGCGGTTCCCTGAGCTTCGACTGTGCTGAGTTGGGCGAGCCGAATCTTGGCAGCATCGTCGAGGGCCGCGCGCTGCAGGCACAGTGCCTGCAGGCGGCGCGTGCGGCGGGCGCGGTGGTGATCGAATCCGCCATCGAAGCGATCCACTGCAATGCGAGCAGCGTCGCGATACGCCTGACGGACGGGCGCGAATTGCGCTCATCATTGCTGCTCGGCGCGGACGGCGTGCAGTCGCGCACGCGCGAACTGCTCGGCATCGAGTCGGCGGGGCACTCTTATCACCAGGACGCCCTGGTCGCCTATGTTCGCACCGAAAAGTCGCACGAGCGATGTGCCTGGCAGCGATTCCTGCCCACCGGACCGCTGGCCTTCCTACCTCTTCCGGATGGGCGCTGCTCGATCGTCTGGAGTGCCGACAGGCCCCAGGCTGAGCGGCTCGCTGCGTTAGATGCGCCCGAGTTCAGTGCGGCGCTCACTGATGCAAGTGCCGCGGTGCTCGGACGCTGCGAGCTCGCGTCGCCGCTCGCCCGCTTTCCGCTGCGACTCCAGTATGCGAGCGAGTATGTTCGCCCGCGCGCGGCGCTGCTCGGCGATGCGGCGCACGTGATTCATCCGCTGGCCGGGCAGGGACTCAATCTGGGCTTGCTGGACTGCGCTGCGCTCGTCGAGGTCCTCGCCGGCGCCGCCGATCCGGCCTCGTTCGGGGATTTGAAGTTGCTGCGGCGCTACGAGCGCTGGCGCAAAAGCGAGAATTTGCTTGCGGCCACGGCGATGGACGCCCTAGAGCGCCTGTTTTCAGGCAGCAATACCACGCTTGCGGGGCTGCGCAGTGCCGGGCTCAATGCGGTTGGCCGCATTCCGCTGCTCAAGCGCGAGTTCGCCCGTCACGCCCTCGGACTCGCCGGCGACGTGCCGGCGTTTCTCAGGTCAGCCGATCCAGTTTTGCCGCACAGATAAAATCGTTTTCCGACAGGCCGCCAATGGCATGCGTCGTGAACAGTACGTGGCAATAGTTGTAACCGAGATTGACATCGGGATGATGGTCTTCCGTATTGGCGATGTGCGCCAGGGCGCCCATGAAGCTCATCGTGCGGTAAAAATCCTTGAATTTATACGAGCGCTTCAGGCTCTTGTTGTCGGCCGACAGGGCCCAGGCGCCATCCAGCGCCTGGTGCAGCGCTGCCGCCTCGGCGCCATCCAGCGGCTTCGTGCCGCCATCACAAGGGACGCATTTTTTATCGCTTAGGTGCTTCATGGATTCCTGCTTGCATAAGTGCGTTCGATGTAGCGTTCGACCAGTTCCTGGAACTCTTCGGCGATCCGGCCGCCCTTTAAAGTCACGGTCTTGGCGCCGTCCTCGTAGACCGGCGCCACCGGGTGCTCGCCAGTGCCTGGCAAGCTGATGCCGATGTTGGCGTGCTTGCTTTCGCCGGGGCCGTTGACGACGCAGCCCATGACCGCGACCGTCATCTCCTCGACACCCGTGCGCCGTTTGCGCCACTCCGGCATGCGCGCTCGTATATGGCCCTGGATCTTCTGCGCCAGCTCCTGGAAATAGGTGCTGGTCGTGCGACCGCAGCCGGGGCAGGCGATCACCATCGGCGTGAACGAACGCAGCCCCATGGTCTGAAGGATTTCCTGCGCGACGATGACCTCCTGCGTTCGATCACCGCCCGGCTCCGGCGTCAGCGACACGCGTATCGTATCCCCGATGCCTTCCTGCAGCAGCACACCGATGCCCGCGGTCGAGGAGACGATGCCCTTGCTGCCCATGCCCGCCTCGGTCAGCCCGAGGTGCAGCGGATAGTCGCAGCGGGCGCCCAGGTTACGGTACACGGCGATCAGGTCCTGCACGCCGCTGACCTTGGCGCTGATGATGACCTGGTCCGCCCGCAGCCCGAGTTCCCGCGCGCGCGCGGCGCTATCAAGGGCTGAGACCACAATCGCTTCGCGCATCACGTCAATCGCGGCGTCTGGCTCCGCCTTTTTTGAATTCTCATCCATCATCCGGGTCAGCAGGTCCTGGTCCAGGCTGCCCCAGTTAACGCCGATTCGTACCGGCTTCTGGTGCCGGCAGGCGACCTCGATCATCTCGGCAAATTGCGGGTCACGTTTCGCCCCGCGGCCAACATTGCCGGGATTGATGCGCAGCTTCGACAGCGCCTCGGCGCAGGCCGGATGCGCCTTCAGCAGCCGGTGGCCATTGAAATGAAAATCGCCGACTAGCGGGACTCGCACACCTTTGGCCGCTAGCCTGTCGCGGATATGCGGGATGGCCGCCGCGGCTTCGTCGTTGTTGACCGTCAGGCGCACCAGCTCTGATCCTGCGCGCGCGAGCGACTGCACCTGGTCGACGGAGCCTTCGATATCGGCCGTATCGGTATTGGTCATCGACTGGACAACGATGGGCGCCGTGCCGCCGACCGCGACTGAGCCCACCCTGACGCAGACGGATTTTCTTCGCGGCACCATCTGGGCAGTTTAACCAATCATTTCGTGCCGCCGCTAAAAAAAGCTCCGATAATAGGCACGTGAATTCGCGCCTCGTCTATTCCACGGGTTTTGGTGCCCTGTGCCCGAACTGCCGCAGGCCTGTCCTCAGCTGCGTATGTCCGAAGGGCGCGCCCGGCACTAAGGGTGAGGTGAAGATTCGGGTCGGCAGGGAGACCCAGGGAAGGGCGGGCAAGGGCGTCACGACGGTCACCGGATTGCCGCTGCCACTGGCTGAGATCGAGGCGCTTGCGGCGCGGCTTAAAAAACGCTGCGGCAGCGGCGGCACGGTCAGGGACGGCATCATCGAGATCCAGGGCGACCATCGCGATGCGCTGGTCGCCCTGCTGCAGGAGGCCGGCTGGCAGGCGAAGCGTTCCGGCGGCTAGGGACTTGACTTGGCCGCGATCCAATTCTCCACATTGCGCTGCAGCATGTTCAACGGTACAGGGCCTGTGGCGAGGACCAGGTCGTGGAATTCGCGGATGTCAAAATGCGCGCCCAGGCGCTGCTCGGCCAGGGCGCGCATTTCCAGGATCTTGAGCTGCCCAATCTTGTAGGCAAGCGCCTGTCCGGGCCACGAGATGTAGCGGTCGACCTCGCTCGCGATATCAAGCTCGCTCTTCGGCGCATTCGCCGCGAAGTAATCGATCGCCTGCAGGCGCGTCCAGCCCATGGAATGGATGCCGGTATCGATGACCAAGCGCACCGCGCGCCACATATCGTAGGTCAGGCGGCCAAACTTCTGGTAGGGATCGGTGTACAGCCCCAGGTCATAGCCGAGACCCTCCGAATACAAACCCCATCCTTCTATATATGCCGTGAACTGCGTCATGCGCCGGATCATCGGCAGGTCTTCCCCTTGCTCTATCTGCAGCGCACCCTGCAGATGATGTCCCGGCACCGCTTCGTGGGCCGTCAGAGTTTCCATTTCCCACTTCGGCCGCGAGTCTGGCCGGTACAGGTTGACGTAGAAATACCCGGCGCGCGAACCATCGTTGGAAGGCTGCTGGTAGTAGGCGGTCGGCGATCCGGGGGCGCTGGTGTCCGGGATCGGGCGTATACCATAGGGCATGCGCGGCAGCTTGCCGAACAGCTTGACAAGATTCGGGTCGATGCTCTTGGCAATCACCATGTAGCCGCGCATCAACTCGTTCGGATCGGTGTAGAAGAACTTCGGATCGGTGCGCAGGTAATGGCAGAACTCCAGGAAGCTGCCCTTGAACCCGACCTCGGCGATGACCTTGTCCATTTCGCCATGGATTCGCGCGACTTCCCGAAGACCCAAGGCATGTATCGCTTCCGGCGTCATGTCGGTCGTCGTAAAGTGCGTGATCCGGTTGCGGTAGAACGCCGCGCCATCCGGCGTCGATGCAATGCCCGGAGTTTTGCGGCAAGCCGGGACATAGCGGGTATTAAAAAACTTCTCGAATTTCGCCATCGTCGGCAGCACGTTCTTCGCGATCGCGAGGCTTGCGGCCGCACTGAGGCGCTGGCGGTCCGCATCAGAGAAGCTGGCAGGCATATGCTTGAACGGCTCGTAGAACGGGCTCGCGGTCGGCATCGAGACTCGCTGCGCATCGAACTCGGGTGAGATGCGCGCCGTGACGGCGCAGGGCTGGGTGCGATTTTCCCGGATGCCGATCTGCAGCAACTCAGTCACCTGATCGACATAGGGACCGAAGGAGTTCAGGCGCGCGATCCAGTTTTCATAGTCATGGACAGAGTCGAACGGCGCGATCTCGGCGAGTTCGCTGGAGCTTTGCGGGCTCGCGGTACCCTGCAGTTGCCCCTGATGGCTGATTGCGTAGACATGAGGCTTGAAGCGCATCGCGGACGTAAGCTCTTCAAACTGGAGCTTGACGATGTCGTAGGTCATCCGGTCCGTGACTGAAAGCCCGGATATGTCGATCGCCTTGAGTTTGTCGAGTGCCGCGCGATCCGCTGCGTCGCTGCGCTCGATCGCCGCTAATGACATGTCGGGCCACAGATCGTTATAGCGCGGGTCCCCGATGCTGGTCCCGAGCGTCGGGTCCTCCTTGAGAAAGCGTTCCCATTCGGCTTTATATATGGCGTCAAGCTGCGTTTTGCTGTCGGAGTGTGCGAGGTCGGCGGCCGGCGCGGCGAAACTTCCCGAGAGCGTGGCAAGCATTGTGAACGCGATCGCGGCGATCGAAGGGTAGGTTTTCATGGGGCGATTCTAACCCCTGCGGCGGCTTGCCGCTAAAGCGGATCGTGTATCATCTGCGCCATTGCTGTTGGGCGGGGGTGCGATGGGTCTGAAGACGCCTCTCTACGACAGCCATTTGAAGCTGGGCGCCAAGATCGTCGACTTCGGTGGCTGGGACATGCCTTTGCATTATGGTTCGCAGATCGAGGAGCACCACGCGGTGCGCCGCGGCGCCGGAATGTTCGACGTGTCGCACATGGGCATCGTCGATTTGCACGGCGCCGGCGCAGCACAGTTCCTGCGTTTTGTGCTCGCCAATGACGTGGGCAAGTTGCGTACGCCGGGCAAGGGGCTGTACTCGTGCCTGTTGCGCGATGACGGCGGCGTGCTCGATGACCTGATCGTCTACCGGATGGACGAGGAATGGTTCCGCATGATCGTCAATGCGGGGACGCGCGCGAAGGACCTAGCCTGGCTACGCCAGAAAAGTGCGTCCTACGCGGTGCGCATATCGGAGCGCGACGATCTTGCCATGATTGCGGTACAAGGCCCGCAGGCGCGAGAGCTCGCAGCGAGCCTGTTTCCAGCCGATGTCAGAAGCAGGCTGCTGGAGTTGGCGCCATTCGTTGCAGTGGAACTCGGTAATGTTTTCGCTGGCCAGCTTGAGCTGCAGAGCTGCTTTGTGGCGCGCACCGGCTACACGGGTGAAGACGGATTCGAGATTGCGATTGGGGCGGGCGCCGCGCCGCGGTTGTGGGAGCAGCTGCATGCGCTCGGTATCGTCGCAGCGGGCCTGGGCGCGCGCGATACGCTGCGCCTCGAGGCTGGATACAGCCTGTATGGCCATGAACTGGACGAAAACCATGATCCGTTATCTTCCGGGCTCGCCTGGACCGTGGCCTTCGAACCTGCGGAGCGCGATTTCATCGGCCGCAAGGCACTTGGCAAGGCGCTGATGATCCAGAAGGACGAGATGACCGGATTGCTGCTGCTTGATCGGGGCGTGCTGCGTGCGCAGCAACGCGTGCTCACGAGCGCAGGATCCGGTGAGATCACGAGCGGCACATTTGCCCCGACCATAGGCCGGTCCATTGCCATGGCGCGCGTGCCGCGCGGCGCGAGCGGCCGTGTGCAGGTGGACGTGCGCGGCAAGCTGCTGGCGGCGTTGATCATCAAGCCATTGTTTGTGCATCACGGCCAGGTACTTATTTCAACCGAGCTACTGGGGGAGAATCCTTGAGCGATATACCGAATGATTTGCGCTACACACGCACCCATGAATGGTTGCGTTCGCTGCCTAATGGACAGGTTGAAGTGGGCATCACGCACCATGCCCAGGGCGCACTGGGCGACCTTGTGTTTGTAGACGTCCCCCAGGCCGGGCGCAAGGTCAGCGCAGGGGAAGCCTGTGCGGTGGTCGAGTCCGTCAAGGCCGCTTCGGATATCTACAGCCCCGTCGATGGCATCATCGTCGCGGGCAACCAGGCAATCGCCGGCGCGCCGGAACTCGTCAACACGGATCCCTATAAGGCCGGGTGGCTCATGCGCATCGAGACAAAGGCCAATGGTGCCGCGGCTGGCCTGCTGAGCGCTGATGAGTACGCAAAAATGCTCGCTGACGAGAGCCATTAGGGTACCTTCATGCCGTTCATACCGCATACGCCGCAGGACATTGCCGAGATGCTGCAGGTCATCGGCGTGCGTTCAGTCAGCGAGCTGTTCGAGGAAATTCCGGCCGAGCTTCTTGCCGGGCCGCTGACGGGGGTCCCGCTGGCGCTGAGCGAAATCGAGATTTCACGGCTGATGAGCGACCGGGCCGCAATCGATGGACGGCCGCTGAATTTTATTGGCGGCGGCGCCTACGAGCACCATATTCCGGCGCCCGTGTGGGCCATCGCGACGCGCGGGGAATTCTACTCCGCTTACACGCCCTACCAGGCAGAGGCGAGCCAGGGAACGCTGCAGCTGATCTACGAATATCAATCGATGCTCAGCGAGCTGACTGGCATGGAAGTCTCGAATGCCTCGTTGTACGACGGTGCCTCGGCGCTGGCGGAAGCCTGCCTGATGGCGGTACGGGCCAATCGCTCGTCCCTGTCGCGCCGAATTCTGGTGCCGCGCACGGTCAATCCGCTCTACCTGCAAGTTGCGCGATCCATCGTGGGTAACCAGGGAGTTACCCTGGTGACGCTCGATTACGATCGGGCCAGCGGTCGCATGCTGGCAGAGTCATTGCAGCAGTTCACCGGACAGGATGTGACGGCGCTGGTGGTGCAGCAGCCGAATTTCTTCGGTGTTCTTGAAGAGGTTGACGAACTGACCGACTGGGCGCACGCGAACAAGGCACTGCTGATCGGCGTGGTCAACCCGCTCTCGCTGGCGCTGTTGAAGCCCCCGGGCCTCTGGGGCGGCCCGGCCAGCGGCAACCAGGGTGCGGACATTGTCTGCGGAGAGGGCCAGCCGCTCGGCGTGCCGCTCGCGTCCGGCGGTCCCTATTTTGGGTTCATGACCACGCGCATGCAATATGTCAGGCAGATGCCGGGTCGCATCGTCGGACGCACGCTCGATGCGGAAGGGCGGCCCGGATTTACCTTGACGCTGCAGGCCCGTGAACAGCATATTCGGCGTGGCAAGGCGACTTCAAATATCTGCACGAACCAGGGGCTCACCGTGACCGCCGCGACGATTTACATGTCGCTGATGGGCGCGGCGGGACTTGAGCGCGTGGCGGCAGCCTGCATGCAGCGAAGCGCGCAGCTGCTCAAGGCGCTGACCGCGATCCGGGGCGTGAAAACCACCTTCACCGGGCCGCGCTTCCACGAGGTGGTCCTATCGCTCGATCGGCCTGCCGCGGCCGTGCTCGAGGAGCTTGCGCGACGCGGCATCCTGGGTGGCCTCGACCTGTCGCAACACTACCCAGAACTTAAGTCCGCGCTGCTGGTGTGTGCGACCGAAACGAAAAATGATGCGGACATCGCGCGTTATGGACAGGCTCTCGCCGAGGTGCTGGGCGCCGCGTCAGCCAAGGCGGGCGCGGCATGAACGCAACTACCAGTTCCGTGACCCGAAAAGCTGCGCGCGAACCCGTGATATTCGAGATCAGCAAGCCCGGGCGCGAGGCCCCGACGCAGTTCCCGCCGCTCGCGCGTGGCCCGGATGCAGGCGCGCCGGCTTTGCCCGCGCATTTGCGTCGCCAGGCGCGGCCAGCGATGCCGAGCGTGTCCGAACTGCAGGCAGTGCGGCATTTTACCCGGCTATCGCAGCTGAATTTCTCGATCGATACGCATTTCTATCCGCTCGGCTCCTGCACGATGAAATACAACCCCAAGGCGTGTAATAGCCTCGCGATGCTGCCGGAATTTCTGAACCGGCATCCGCTCGCTCCGGCGAGCGCATCGCAGGGATTCCTCGCCTGCATGTTCGAGCTACAGGAGATGCTGCGCGAAATCACCGGCATGCATGGGGTCAGCCTCACGCCGATGGCCGGCGCGCAGGGCGAATTCGCCGGGGTAGCGATGATTCGCGCCTATCACCGCGCACGCGGCGACGAGGGACGCAATGAAATCATTGTGCCGGAGGCGGCGCACGGCACGAATCCGGCGACCGCGGCCATGTGCGGCTGCGTGGTGCGGGAGATTCCTTGTGATTCGAATGGTGATGTCGACATAGAGGCGTTGCGTGCGGCGGCGGGTCCCAAGACCGCCGGCATCATGCTGACAAACCCGTCCACCCTCGGTGTTTTCGAGCGCAAGATCGTGACTGTCGAGAAAATAGTGCATGCGGCCGGCGGCCTGTTGTACTACGACGGCGCGAACTTGAATGCGATCCTTGGCAAGGTTCGCCCCGGGGACATGGGCTTCGACGTCATTCATATGAATCTGCACAAGACCTTCTCGACCCCGCATGGCGGCGGAGGCCCGGGATCCGGCGCGGTCGGTGTCGGCGAGCGCCTGCTGCCTTACCTGCCGATTCCGGTGGTGGGCCGGGACGGGGAGCGGTACCGCTGGCTCGATGAGCGCGACCGGCCTAAATCAATCGGCCGACTGTCGGCGTTCATGGGAAACGCCGGCGTCAATATGCGCGCCTATATCTACATGCGCATGCTCGGGCGTGACGGGATGGTACGGGTCGCCGAGTTTGCGGCGCTGAACGCCAATTACATGATGCGGCGCCTGACGGCGGAGGGCTTCGATGCAGCCTATGGGATGCGCCGTGCCAGCCATGAATTCATCATCACGCTGAAGCGCCAGCATCGCCAATACAATATCAGCGCGATGGATGTGGCCAAGCGATTGCTGGATTATGGCATGCATGCGCCAACCACTTATTTTCCATTGCTGGTGCCTGAATGCCTGCTGATCGAGCCCACCGAGACAGAGGCAAAGGAAGATCTGGACCGGTTTTGCGATGCAATGTCAGAGATTCTGCGGGAAATGGCTGAAACCCCCGAGATGGTCTCGAAGGCACCGCACACGATGCCGGTCCGGCGCCTCGATGACGTGCGTGCCGCCAAGCTTCTCGACCTGGTGTGGAAGCCGGCAGCCGCGCGCGCGGGCGAATGAACGAAAGACTGAAGCCGGCCGGGTTCACGCGGATCCTGCGGGCATTTGCCTATTCCGCACAGGGACTGGCGCACGCCTGGCGCGAGGAGGCTGCCTTCCGGCAGGAGACGGCGCTCGCCATGCTCGTGATACCGTTGGGCCTGTACCTCGGGCGCACGGGCGTCGAGCGCGCGTTGCTGGTCAGTCCGATGCTGCTTTTGCTGATCGTCGAGATCCTCAACAGCGCTCTCGAAGCGGTAGTCGATCGCTCCGGTATGGAGCACCATCGGCTCGCCGGCATGGCCAAGGACATGGGATCGGCCGCGGTACTGTTGAGTCTGCTGCTGCTAAGTACTGTCTGGTTCCTGGTGCTGTTCGATCATTTCCGGTGAATTCCATGTCTCGTTACATCGCCGCCTGGTGCCTTCTGCTGCTGGCGGCTTGCCCGGCAAACGCTGCCGCGAGCACGCCCCGCTCGGCCAATTCCACCGCATCCTGGGCTGAGACGCTCGCGCGCATTGCGACCGGCGTCGTCACGATACAGGTCGATGCGACCCGGGCTTTCGATACCGAGTGGAACTCGACCGGACAGGCGACTGGCTTCGTCATTGATGCCGAGCGCGGGCTCATACTGACGAACCGGCACGTGGTCACGGCGGGACCCGTGACGGCCCAGGCCATATTTCAGAATAGGGAAGAGGTGCAGTTGTGGCCCGTATACCGGGACCCGGTGCATGACTTTGGCATTTACCGCTATGACCCGACGAAGCTGCGGTTTATCAAGCCTGCGACGCTGCCACTGTACCCGGAAGGGGCCGTCGTGGGACGCGAAATCCGGGTTGTCGGCAATGACGGCGGCGAACAGCTGTCGATACTCGCCGGCACTCTGGCGCGCCTTGACCGGCAGGCACCGGCGTACGGCTATGGCAAATATAACGATTTCAACACGTTCTATTTCCAGGCCGCTTCCGGCACATCGGGCGGCTCTTCTGGCTCTCCGGTCCTCGACATAGAAGGGCGCGTCGTCGCGCTGAACGCGGGCGGAGCGACCGGCGCTGCGACCAGCTTCTACCTGCCGCTGACCGCGGTGGTGCGCGCGCTGAGATTTATTGAAAGCGACGCGCCGGTGCCGCGCGGCACGCTGCAGGCGACGTTCAATTACACCCCCTATGATGAGCTGCGCCGACTGGGCCTGGACGAGGCCGTCGAGAAAAAGATGCGCCTGGCCTTTCCGCGCCTGACTGGCATGCTGGTGGTCGCCGAAGTGCAACCCGGTAGCGAGGCCTACGGCAAGCTCGCGCCCGGAGACATACTGATTGCGATCGATGGCAAGCCGGTGCCGGAATTCTTCGCGCTGGAGAAAGTTCTGGACGATCACGTCGGGCGCGCCGTCGAGGTCCTGGTGCGCCGCGGCGCTGACAACATTCGGCAGACGCTCACGACGGTAAGCCTGGATCAGATCACGGCCAATGAGTTCATCGAGTTCGGCGATGCCGTGGTGCATACGCTGTCTCTGCAGCAGGCGCGCCATTACGACCTGCCGATCAAGGGTGTGTATATCGCGAATCCAGGCAATGTCTTTGGCGGCGCCGGAATTCCGCGCGCTGCATTGATGTCATCGTTCAATGGCAAGCGCATGGACTCGCTGGCGGATTTCGAGGCGGCGCTCGCATCGCTCGCTGACGGCG
Organism: Gammaproteobacteria bacterium; assembly: GCA_025355645.1. Classification (GTDB taxonomy): domain Bacteria; phylum Pseudomonadota; class Gammaproteobacteria; order Steroidobacterales; family Steroidobacteraceae; genus Bog-1198. The sequence continues at coordinate 12,765 of JANXZG010000042.1, forward strand.
ATCGCGCGCCGGTGCGTTACGTAACGCTGGAGGATCCGCGCGCGACGCAACTTCGGGTAGTGCGCGTCGACCGTCGCTGGTTCCCGGCGCGCAGGTGTCAGCGCGATGACCGGGCCGGCCTGTGGCCTTGCCAGGACATTGCCGCCGGGCCGCCGCCCGGGGTCACGCCGAGCGCGACAACGCATTTCGAGACCACCGGCGATCCACGCATCGATCGCCTGGCGCCCTCGCTGGTGACGGTCAATTTTGACATGCCATACCCGATCTCCGGCGTCAATGAGAAGAACTACACGGGTACCGGGTTGATCGTCGATACGCGCCGTGGTCTGGTGGTGGTCGACCGCAATACCGTGCCGGTGGCGATGGGGGATGTGCGCATTACATTCGGCGGCTCGGTGGAGGTCCCGGGCAAAGTCGAGTACATACACCCACTGCACAATCTCGCGCTGATTTCCTACGATCCGAAATCCATCGGCGATACACCCGTGCACGCGGCCACCCTGGTTGCGCGTGAACTTCATGCCGGCGATGAGCTCTGGGTCGTCGGAGCGCACGCCGACGCCAGGATGTTATCGCAGCGAACGCAGGTCTCCGGCCTCGACGTGCTGTCCTTTCCACTGTCGAGGACCTTGCGGTATCGCGACAGCAATATCGAGGCGATCAACCTGATCAATCCGCCGGGCGATTTCGACGGGGTGCTCGCGAATGAGAAGGGGGAGGTGCTGGCGCTGTGGTCGAGCTTTGCGTACGAGTCGCAGCGCGGCGTGGAGCAGGTCAATCATGGCATGCCCATCGATATCGTCAGCGAGATGATCGATGTCGTCAGCGCTAACCGTACGCTGTTCTCGTTCGAAGCGGATTTTGACCTGATCTCGCTTGCCGGCGCGCGCAAACTGGGATTGTCAGACCCCTGGGTGCGGCGCCTCGAGAATCATGACCCGCAGCGCCGCCAGGCGTTGTCGGTAGACCGGCTCGTCGCAGGCTCGCCGGCGGCTGCGGCACTTGAGCCCGGCGATCTTGTGCTCGCGATCGACGGCCAGGTCGTGGACCGATTCCGCGAAGTCGAGCGGGCGGTGCAAAAGACCGCGGTCAGCGTGACCGTATGGCGCGACGGTGCGGAGAAGACCCTGCAGCTATCAACCGTTGCGCTGAACGGTCGCGATGTCGACCGCGTCATGATCTGGGCAGGCGCTACGCTGCAGGCGCCGCACCGGGCGCTGGCGCTGCAACGTGGGATCGCGCCCGAGGGAGTATTCGTGGCATTTTACGAATATGGCTCACCCGCGACACACTATGGCCTTTTTGCCAGCCGGCGCATTACCGAAGTTGATGGACTCAGCACGCCAAACCTCGACGCATTCATCGCCGCCGTGCAGGGCAAGCCCGATCATGGCGCGGTGCGCCTGAAAACCGTCAGCTGGAATGGCCAGACTGACGTCATTACCCTGAAGCTCGACAAGCACTACTGGCCTTCCTACGAACTCGACCGCCAGGCCGACGGCAGCTGGAAGCGCACGGCGCTGGATCCGTCCTGAGGTGGTCACGATTGACCGTGCCGTCAGGGCGCTGCAGGCCGGAGAGCTGGTCGCCTTTCCCACCGAAACGGTGTACGGACTCGGCGCTAATGCTGCCAACAAGGAAGCGATTGCACGGATCTTCGCGCTGAAGGGCCGCCCGGCGGATCATCCGCTGATCGTGCACCTGGCGGGCCCTGAGCAGCTGCAGCATTGGGTCGCCGAAATCCCGCCCATCGCTGCGAAACTCGCGGCAAGATTCTGGCCCGGACCCCTGACCCTGATCCTGCCGAAGGCCGCACAGGTCAATACGCTCGTGACCGGCGGCCAGGACAGCATCGGCGTGCGCATTCCCGCGCATCCGATCGCGCAGCAGCTGCTCGGCGCTTTTGGCGGCGCCATCGCCGCGCCGTCGGCAAATCGCTATGGCCGCTTGAGCCCGACGCGCGCCGAACACGTGCGCGAGGAGTTTGGCGACGCGGTGAAGACGATTCTGGATGGCGGAGATTCGCCAATCGGCATTGAATCGACGATCGTCGCGTGCCTCGGCAACGTCGCGCGCCTGCTGCGGCCGGGATTCATCACGCGCACGCAGATCGAGCAGACCGTAGGCGTAGTGCTCGACCGCGGGGCAGAAGCGCCGCGCGCCCCCGGGGATCGCCGGCAGCACTATGCGCCATTCACCCCGCTTGCGCTGGTTGCCGGCACGCAGCTGGAGGCGCGCATTGACGAGCATTGCCGGCGCAATGAAAAGGTCGCGGTGCTCGCAATGCGAGCCGCTTCGCAAGCGCGGTCGCAAGTGACGTGGGTCGATGCGGGCAAGGCGCCGGCCGCCTATGCGCACCAGCTCTACGGTCGGCTGCGCACGCTCGATCAGCTGGGTTGCGTGCGCATCCTCGTTGAGGCGCCGCCGATTCTGGAAGACTGGAATGCCGTGCTCGACCGGCTGCAGCGTGCCAGCGCCGCCGGTCCGCCCGGCCGCGTGGATAGTGGCTGAGTGTCACTGCACGAGGACCCGTTCTCGCGTCAATCCGCAGAGCGCCTGGTGGCGCAATACGGCTCGCCGCTGCTGATTGTCGATGCCGAACGCATCCGGCTACAGTACCGCAGGCTTGGCGTCGCGCTGCCAGGCGTCGATCTGCACTACGCCCTGAAACCGCTGCCGCACCCGGCGGTGGTGCGGGTGCTCGGCGCGCAGGGCGCGTTCTTCGATCTTGCGACCAGTGGCGAGGTCGACATGGTGCGCAGCGCCGGCATCGCGCCGGCGCGCTGCATCCATACGCATCCGATCAAGCGCGATAGCGATATCCGCACGGCGCTGGATTTCGGGGTGCGCACGTTCATCGCCGACAATCCGGATGAAATTCGCAAGTTCATCAAGTACCGCAACCGCGCATCGCTGCTGATCCGGGTCGCGTTCCGCAGTCCCGATGCGACCTGCGATTTGTCGCGCAAGTTCGGCTGTGAACCCGAGGCGGTCGCGGCGCTGCTACGCCTGGCCGCCGAACATCAAGTCGAGGTCGAGGGCCTGTCCTTCCACGTGGGCTCGCAGACGGCCACCCCCGGCATGTATGTCCAAGCGATCAAGACCTGCCGCAATTTGCTGCAGCAGGCAATGCAAGAGGGCTTCGCGCTACGTACTTTGGATATTGGCGGAGGGTTTCCGGCCGACTACGTCGTGACCTCGACCCCGATCGAGGAGTTCTGTGCGCCGATAATTGCAGCACTCGCCACACTGGCGCCGGGACTTCGCCTCATTGCGGAACCCGGGCGATACCTCGTTGCTGACGCGGCGCTCGCGGTTGCTACGGTCATGGGCCGCGCGCTGCGTGACGAGCAGTGGTGGTACTACCTTGACGATGGCTTGTATGGTTCCTACAGCGGCCGGCTGTTCGATCACGCGACCTTCCCTCTAGAGGCGCTTTGCGGGGGCACTGAACGGTTCCCGTCGGTACTTGCAGGGCCAACCTGCGATAGTATTGACATCATTGCGGAGAATATCGCGCTGCCGCACCTGGCCGTCGGCGACTTGATTGTCGGGCGGTCGATGGGGGCGTATACCTGGGCCAGTGCGACGGATTTTAATTTGTTTCCGAAGGCCATGGTCCTGACTCTCGATCGGGGCCGGCTGATGACGGAGGAAGATTGAAGATGAACCTGCGGCGACGTCAGTGCCTGCAGTTAGGCGCAGGGCTCGCCTGTATCGGCGCGGGCCAATGGTTCGCGCCAAGTGCGCAGGGCGGGCCGGGCGAGCCTGCGACCCAGCCGCGGCGGCACCTGGCCCTGCGCAACCTGCACACCGGCGAAGCACTGGAGCTCGACTATCGCAGCGGCGGGATCTGTCTGCCGGATGCCATGGCCAGGATCGTGGGCGTGCTGCGCGATTATCGCACGGGAGAGCAGCACGAGATCGATTGCGCGCTGCTCGATATGCTAGGCGATGTTGCCGACGCCCTGCACGTAGGTCCCGTTTTCGACGTGATTTCCGGCTACCGCTCGGCGCAGACCAATGCGCTGCTGCGCAGTCAGTCGAGTGGCGTTGCGCTGCGCAGCCTTCACATGGAAGGCCGGGCAATCGATGTGCGTATGGCGGGCGTCGATTGCAGCGACCTCGCCGCGGCAGCGCTGCGCCTTGGCCGAGGCGGCGTGGGCTATTACCGCCGCTCGGATTTTGTGCACCTGGACACCGGGCTTGCGCGCAGTTGGCAGGGTTAGATGCGCGGTGTTCGATTCGGCCTAGTGGCGCTCGCGTTCAGCCTCGCCGCGTGCTCGCCATCGCCTTCACCAACTGCGGCCTTACCGCAATCGCCTGCCGATGCCACCGATGGCGCGCGCCTGTATGCGGGCAACTGCATCGGCTGCCATCAGGCCAACGGTCAGGGTATTCCCGGGGTGTATCCGAGTCTCGCTGGCTCGCCCGTTGTGCTGGGCGACCCTGCTGCGATGGCGAGCTGGATCGTCAAGGGCCGCCGCCCGACGGTGACGCCGGCTGGAAGATACCCGACGCTGATGCCGCAATTCGCCTGGCTGAAGAGCGGCGATGTCGCGGCGCTGCTGAGCTATCTTCGGTCCAGCTTCGGCAATCATGCCGCTGCGGTTGACCCCGAGGCGATCACGAAGGCCCTGAAGGACTAGCGCATCCATGTCCGCGATACACCGGATGGTTGCGCAGTGCCAGGCTGGGCAATATCCGCCCGCCGTTGCGCAGGTGCCGTCCGGCTGGGTCGTGCTGGGCGAGCGCCAGGTCTTGCCGGGCTATTGCCTGCTGTTACCGGATCCTGTCGTTGGCAACTTGAACGCGCTGGATGGCACAGAGCGGCACCAATTTCTCGCCGACATGGCAATGCTGGGTGATGTGCTGATCGAGGAGCTGGGCGCAACCCACATCAACTATGCAATGTTCGGCAATACAGAACCGGCCTTGCACGCGCACCTGTTTCCACGTCACCGGTCGGAACCAGAGGCGACCCGCATCGTCCAACCCTTTGCATTGGACTGGAATGGCGCTCCGGCGTACGCCGAGGCGATCCATGCACAATTGAGGAGGCGCATCGCCGGGGCCATCCACCGCAGGCGGTAAGGTAAACTGGCCTCAGTAATCGGGCCGTCAAATTCTAGGAGAGGCGATAACAATGGCGAATGCATACACGCTTTACGGGCGCAGCGGATCGGGCTCCATGGCGGTGCAGGTGGCGCTCGAGGAGTGCGGTGCTCCTTATCAAAGGATCTGGATCGGCAAGGAGCCGGCTGACCTTTTGGCGTACCGCAAAATCAACCCCATGGGCAGGGTGCCCTCACTCGCATTGCCGGACGGCACCGTGATGTTCGAATCCGCCGCCATGCTGATTCACTTGGCCGCGGCGCACCCGCAGGCAAACCTGGCGCCGCAGGCCGGCAGCGCCCGTCATGCACTGTTCCTGCAGTGGATGGTGTTCCTATCGGCGAACGTCTACGAGGCGGTGTTGCGCCTTTACTATCCTGATCGTTATTCATCAAGTGGCGCGGCAGCCGGCGACGCCATCCGGGAAAAAGCCACGGCCGATTACCTGGCGCACCTGGAGTTGATCAGCGCACAACTGCGCCCTTATGTCCTCGGCGATGTCTATTCCGTCGCCGATCCCTACCTTTATATGCTGGCCTCCTGGGCGCCAGGCGAGCAAAGCGCGCTGCACGCGCGCTTTCCCGCGCTCGGCATGCATGCGGCGCGCCTTGCCGCGCGCGCATCGCTCGTCAAGGTCGAGGCCGATCACGCCATATGAATGCCCCCGACCCCACTAAAGCTGTTGTCGTCGGCGCGCCGCGCGGAGCGGATCCGTGCGTGATGGTGATATTTGGCGCGAGCGGTGATCTTACCAAGCGCATGCTGATCCCATCGCTTTACAATCTTGCGGTTGAGAAGCTGCTGGCGCCGAAATTCGCCGTGATCGGCGTCGCCACGGCGGACCTGGATGACACCTCGTTCCGGGAGCAGTTCAAAAAGGATCTGCCGGAAGGAACCCTGGATCAGAAGGTCGTCGCCTGGCTGGAAGAGCGGGTTTATTTCGTGCGTGGCAATTTCGAAGACCCGGGCTTGTTTCAGACTCTGGCCAAGACCGTAACGGATGTCGCAAAGGCGCACGACGTGCCTGGTAACCTGATGCACTACCTGGCCGTTGCCCCCGGCTTTATCGGAACTATCATCCGGCAACTGAACGCCGCGGGGCTTACCACCGAGTCAGAGGGTGCGTGGCGCAGGGTCATCGTCGAGAAGCCGTTTGGCCATGACCTGGAGTCGGCGCGGGCGCTGAATGCAGAAATCAAGAGCGAATTGCGCGAGGATCAGATCTACCGAATAGATCATTACCTAGGCAAGGAGACGGTGCAGAACCTGATGGTATTCCGCTTCGGAAATGGCATCTTCGAGCCGATCTGGAACCGACGCTACATCGACCATGTGCAGATTACTGCAGCGGAGACCGTTGGCGTGGAACTGCGCGGCAGCTATTACGAAAGCGCCGGCGCGCTTCGCGACATGGTGCCCAATCACCTGTCGCAGCTGCTGTCGCTAACCGCGATGGAGCCGCCATTCTCATTCGGCGCGGACGCCGTGCGCGATGAGCAGGCCAAGGTCATGCACGCCGCACAGCCGTTCTCGGGCGAGGATGTACTGTCACGAGCGGTCCGTGGGCAGTATGGGGAAGGTCGAATGGATGCGGCGGCCGTGCCGGGCTACCGCTCCGAACCGAAAGTCGCCGCAACTTCGCGCATCGAGACCTATGCCGCGCTCAAGCTCACGATCGACAACTGGCGCTGGGCCGGCGTGCCTTTCTATCTGCGCACGGGCAAGCGCCTGGCGGCGCGCTTCACGGAAATCGTCATTCAATTCAAGCGCGCGCCGTTTACGCTGTTCCGCCACGCCGGAGCCGATCCTCCCACCGATAACCGCCTGATCCTCCGCATCCAGCCCGATGAAGGCATTTCGCTGACCTTCGGCGCAAAGACCCCCGGCACCGTCATGCGGCAGAGCGAGGTGGAAATGCGCTTCAGCTATGGCGATTTCTTCGGCGTGCAATCGAGAACGGGCTACGAGCGGCTGTTGCATGACTGCATGATCGGCGACCAGACCCTGTTCCAGCGCGCCGACATGGTCGAGGCCGGCTGGGCCCTGATACAGCCGGTGCTGGATTTATGGAGCGCGTTGCCGGTCCGGAATTTTCCGAACTACGCAGCGGGAACTTGGGGGCCGGCCGAGGCAGATGACCTGCTGGCGCGCGATGGGCGCGTATGGGTAGGCCCGACGCCATGATCCTGGCCGGGGACGTGGGCGGCACCACGACGCGCCTGGCGGCTTTCGAACTGACCGGCGGCAGGCTGCGGGTCGTTGTCGAGCAGACCTACAGGGCGGCGGACTACTCGAGCCTGGACGAGGTGATCGCGCAATTCGTCGCTGCCCATGCGCTTCGGCCGACACATGCCTGCTGCGGGATCTCGGGTCCGGTACATGATGGCTCTGCGAAGCCGACGAATCTGCCCTGGATCATCGAAGCCAACTCCCTGGCCCGTCAGCTGCACCTGCCGACATTCGAGCTGATCAACGATCTGGAGGCGAACGCCTGGGGTGTCGCGGTGCTCGAGCCCGCAGACATCGAAACGCTGAACGCGGGCGAGAGCGGCGTGCGCGGCAATGCAGCGGTCATCGCTGCCGGCACTGGCCTTGGCGAGGCCGGCCTTTTTTGGGACGGAAGGCACCATCGACCGTTTGCCTGCGAAGGCGGACACGGGGATTTTGCGCCGCGCAATGGGCTCGAAATCGAGTTGCTGCAGTACCTGAGCAAAAAATTTGGCCGCGTCAGTTACGAACGGGTGGTATCGGGACAGGGCTTGTGCAATATCTACGAATTCCTGTGCCAAACCCCGGATCGCGAGGAGGTCCCGGAAGTCGCAGCGGCAATGCGTGGCCAGGACCTGGCGGCGGTTATCTCGGACGCGGCGCTATCCCGGCGTTCGCCCGTGTGCATGCTCGCACTCGACACGATGGTTTCCATTTATGGGGCGGAGGCGGGCAACGTGGCATTGAAGTTCATGGCCTACGGCGGTCTCTATGTCGGCGGTGGCATCGCGCCAAAGATCATCGTGAAATTGCGCGACGAGATGTTTATGCGCGCCTTCCTGACGAAAGGTCGCATGCAGCCGGTATTGTCGGCGATGCCGGTGCACGTCATCATGAATCCAAACACTGCGCTGCTCGGCGCGGCGCGCTGCGCCAGCCATCAGCTATGGTCGACGGCGGGCCAGGGTTGATCTCGGCCGGGGTATGCCACTGATTTAAAAGGCCAGGAACTTTTAAGCCACCGACGCACCGCGTCGAGCAGCAGGCCGTCGAGCGCTGCTGCGTGGCTCGCCCGGACCCAGCAGAACGCCTCGGCATCGAAGCCTGCGAGGGACGTGCGGTAAATATAGACGCAGCCGAGGCAGAGGCCCTGATCGGGGCTCATCACCGTATAGGCGAAGGATTTGCGCATCTGAAACTCGGCATGATGCCAACCGAGATCGATCAGGTCCTGTTCGAATGACAGATCCGGCCGCGGCCAATCATTGCTCGGGCCAAAGATGCCTTGCAAATGCGCGACACTGGTCATCACCGCATCGAAATCCTTGACGACATCCGTGATGCGCAGCGGGCGCAGCATGAATTCCGGCTGCTCGAGCAGTTCCGGTACGATAAACTCGCGCGGGACCAGTAACTGCATCATCGTGCCTCTCGTGGTGTTTGCCGGATGGACTCAAAGCCTAACTCAAGTTTACCGATGTTGGCGGGACTGCTTTGGGGACTGCTGGCCGTCGGCATCTGGGCGGGCTCCTTCGTGCTGCTGCGACTAGGGGTCGCCACGACCTTAAACCCCTACGATGTCACCGCGTTGCGCTTTGCCACCGCTGCGTTCGTGCTCGCGCCTGTCGTGTGGCGCTGGGGGTGGGCGTTGCCGCGCTTAGGCTGGGGCGGCGTCGCGCTGGCTGTCACGGGTGCGGGCGCACCGTATGCGCTGCTGGTCGCCACGGGCCTGCAGTTTGCTCCCGCCGGCCACGCCGCTGCCCTGATTCCCGGGCTCACCGCCGTGTTCACCGCGATCTTCGGCTACTGGTTCCTGAAGGAGCCGATCACCGCGCTCGCCTGGGTCGGTGCGGCGCTGATCCTCGGCGGTACCATCGCGATCGGCGGGGCGGGCGCCTCGATCGGCCCAGTCCTTTTTGTTCTAGCGGCGTTGCTTTGGTCGAGCTATGTCATTCTGGTGCGTCGCGCGGCTTTGGACTCCCTGCATGCCGTGGCGATAGTCGCGGTCGGGTCGGCGCTCACCTACCTGCCCATTTATGTCGTGCTGTTCCCGAAGGCGATTGACAGCGCGCCCTTGGGCGATATAGCGCTGCAGGCCCTGTACCAGGGACTGCTCACGACCGTTGTCGGGCTATTTGCGTTTAACCGCGCGATCGCAAGCCTCGGGGCCGCGCGCGGCGCGGCGCTAGCGGCACTGATCCCGGTCTCGACGCTGGCGCTCGCCGCTTTTTTCCTCGCTGAGCGGCCGGGCGTCTGGGAACAGGGCGCGGCCGTGCTGATCGGCTTGGGCGTCGGGCTGGTGACCTTCTCGCGGCGCTAGCGCGCTGCGCGCCACGTCAGCCTCAGGTTGAGCCAGTAGTTCCACCCCGTGACCGCGGCGATTGCAATGGCATTCGCCTCGTACCGGTTCATGCCGAGCAAGTTGAACTGCAGGTTCAGCAGGATCGTATTGATCAGCAGACCAGCGGTACAGATCGACTGGAATTTTAAGAAACGCCGCAGGCGCGCTTTCCAGCCGTATTCGCCGCGCGTCAAATCGCCATACGTCCAGGCATCGTTCCAGATGAAATTATTGACCATGGCCAGTTCCGCCGCGAGCAGCTTGCTGCGTGTCAGGCCCCAGCCAAGCGATGTCGGATCGCTCAGGAAATACAGCAGCGCCATGTCCACGACGACGCCGCTCAGGCCCACTGTGGCGAATCGCAGGAAGCGCTCGGGAGCCAATCCCGCGAAGCGCAGCCGCAGCAGGTGGCGCAGGTAATTTCCGTAAACTGCCGGCGTCAACTTGCTGTGCCCGGAGTGGCGCTCCCGGAACACGTAGGGAACTTCGGCAATCTCGCGCGGCGCACATCGGGACAGAAGTTCCACGAGGATTTTGTAGCCGAGGGGACTCAACTCGATGCCCTGCACGACGTCACGCCGCACCATCAGGTAGCCGCTCATCGGGTCGTTGACGCGGCCTACCGCCCCCGGAAGTACCAGCAGGCCCAGAACCTGCGCCCCGCGCGATACCGCGCGCCGCCACAGCGCCCATTCGCTGACGCCACCGCCCTGCAGGTGGCGGCTCGCGACCGCGAGGTCCGTTCCCTGCTGCATTTTTTTCCACAGCGCGAGCAGTACCTCCGGTGGGTGCTGCAGGTCGCCGTCGATCACGGCCAGCACATCGCCGCGTGCAACTTGCCAGCCGCGCACAATCGCGGTCGACAGACCGCGTTCCCCTTTGCGCCTGATCACGTGCAGGTTTCGCATCTGCGGCAACAGCGCTTCTGCGCACTCCCAGGTGCGGTCGGGACTATCGTCATCGACCACGATGATCTCGTACGCTGAGCCAAGGGCCGGGTCAAGGATGGCGGCAAGCTCGCGCAGCAGCGCGCTGATGTTGCTGGACTCATTGAATGTCGGGACCACCAGCGAGAGCTGGATGACATCGGCATCGCTGCGCGCCGCGCCAATGCGCAGCGGGCCGCTCGGTGCATTCACTTGCCGGCCTCGATCCGATCGAGCAGCGCCTGGTACTCGGGCAGCGAATCCAGCGCGAGCGCAAGCTTCGCTTCTTCTGCGGCGTGGGCGCGATCATCGAGCGCGAGGTAGACCCTTGCCAAGTTGAAATGGCCGACGTGCGAGGCGGGCCGAAGCCCGAGCGCGTGTAGCAGGTAGCCCTTGGCGTCGGCATATTTCCCGGCCGATGCCGAAATGACACCCATCGCTTCAAGCACGGGCGCGTCGTCAGGCCGATCGCGCAGGACCTGCAGAGCGGCCTGCTCGGCTTGCGGAATCTTACCCATTTTCACGTAACCCCAGATGATGTGATCCCAGCGTACGGTCGGCGCCGGCGTGGCGATTCCAAGCCAGATCGACAAAGTGGCGATCAGCGCGGCCGCCGCGCCAAAGTATGCCGCGAGCCGCGCGCGTCCGCTGCGAAGGGCCTGTTCGAATTCCTCGAACCCGTAGCCTGAGCAAAGAGCGAGGGCGCCCATGGCATGGAAACGGAAACGGTCTTCGGCCCAGAACACTGCGACCATCACCCAGGAAAGCAGGAGCGGCGCGGCGACAATTGGCCAGCGACGATCCCTGAAGCCGAGCCACACAAGTCCCGGCAGCCCGAATGCCAGCAACCAGGTCGCCGGTGCCGGCAGCATCCGCAGCACCGGCGAGAACAATCGCTCCTCGGCGGAGGAGCGGTTGTTCGGGATTTCCGCGGCCGATAGGAAGGCCAGGCTCTTGCGCGCAACATCGCGCAGGACGTCGCCCAGATGATTAGAGATGTAGGCGCTCGCCTGCCCGCGCCAATATTCGTCGACCTCGACCGGTGAGGCGGCCCGCCCCAGCCGGCGGTCCGCTTCGGCAGAATAGCCGCGCCAGATCTCGCTCGGATGCAGGTAGTTGACGAAGCCGGGGACCCATATCGAGGCGTCGGGGTTTGCATCGTTGTAGATCTGGTGCAGTACGACGCCGCCGTTATGGGGCAGCGGTGAGAGGCCCGCACCGGTTTCCGCATTTCGCATCGACCAGGGCAACAGAGCAAGCGCCATCCCGGCGACAACTGGCGGCAGGACTCGTGTGAATATTCGCAAACGCTCTGACTTCGGCTGCGGCGCAAGCAGCGGCAGCAGCAGCGCGCCGAAGCCCATCAGGACGAGGTTCGCACGGAGCGCCACCCCCCCTCCGCAGTACATTCCGAATGCGAGCCAGGCGAGCCTGCGCTCGGAGCGCAGCACTGCGAGCGCGCAAACAATCCACCAGGTCAGGTAGCTCGTGACCCAGGTTTCCTTGAGCAGGGTAGCGCTGAACATGATCGCCGTTGAAGTCAGCGCATATAGTATCGCGCCGTAGAGGCCCGCCCGCGGCCGCTCGAGCACTACGCCAATCCGGTACACACCATAGGCAGTCGCGGTGTCGAGCAGCGCCTGAAGCAGGTACACCGCAAACAAATTCACTCCCAGGATCCGAAATACCGCGCCCAGCAGATAACCATAGGCTGGGTCCATGAACATAAATTCGGGAGTTAATGCGCCATGTCCGGTGGCAACCGCCTCGCCGAAGCGCAGGTAATAGTCCTCATCGGGACCTGGCTGATAACTCAGTGGGCTCAGCATCGCGCTGGAGAGGTGGGCGATGCGCAGTGCGAGCGCCAGCGCCATGACACCAAACACGATGATCGGTTTCAGCGGGCGTGACATGGCGCCAATCATACATAATGGCGGCATGTTACTGGCGATGCTATTGCTGCTGTGTGTACTGACGTGGGCGCTGTCGCATCCCTATCGTGGGCTCATCCACGATGCCGGCCTGTACACGCTGCAGGCGATGTCACGGCTTCATCCCGGCACGCTCTCGGGCGACGCATTCCTGCGCTTCGGCTCGCAAGACGCGTTCACGATATTCAGCCCGCTTTACGCCTGGGCCATCCAGGTGTTCGGCGTCGAGCCTGCGGCGGCACTGCTGACCTTCGGCTCGCAGCTTGCGCTGTTCACGTCGGCCTGGCTTCTCGCGCGCAGCGTGAGCACGGCACGGATGACCATGCTCGGCCTGTGCATACTGGTGGCCATTCCCGGCTACTACGGCGCCGACCGAGTCTTTACGTGCATCGAAGCGTTCCTGACGCCGCGCATGCTAGCTGAGGCGCTGGTGCTCGCTGGGCTTGCCTGCCTGCTGCGCGAGCGCCCGGTGCTTGCGACCGCGCTAATGCTGCTGGCAGCGCTGTTTCATCCCATCATAGCGACCGCAGGCTGTGCGGCACTGCTATGCGCGACAGTTGCAATACCCTATCCCCGCACAGCCTGCATCCTCGTTGCAGGCGGACTCGCACTCGCAGCGCTGGTGTCAGGCAGCATTGATGCTGAATGGCTGGCGCTGATCAAGCTGCGCAGTCCGTACCTGTTTCTCGGCAACTGGCAACTTCAGGATTGGGCGCCGTGCACAGTCGCGCTTGCGACATTGATTGCGGGGCAGGGATCGTGCCTCGAGGGTCCTACGCAGAAATTGTGCCGCGTAGTGCTAATCACGACGCTCGGCGGGATTGCGTTGACCGCGATCGCCTGCGACGCGCTGCACCTGTTGCTGTTGACACAGTTGCAGCCGTGGCGCTGCCTATGGCTGGGGACCGCCGTGGCCGCGCTGATGTTGCCCCTGATCCTCATGCGTAGCTGGCAATCGGGGCTGCCCGGGCGCACACGGTGCGCCCTGCTGCTGGCGGCCTGGTTATTCGCGTCGAATGAATTTGCGCTCGAGGTGCTGGTCCTGCTCGCCTTCACAAGCGCCATCAGCACGCGGCTTGCGCCCGCGCATTTTCGCTGGGTGTACCGCGGCGCCTTGCTCATGTTAGCTGTGGCGTTAACGTGGCGGGTCGCAGTCAACCTTGAGTTCAGCGACGCCTACTACCTTGATCCGGGGGTGCCGCTGTGGATCCGGCGCACGATGAGCTTCGTGCACGATGGCAGTGTCCCAGCAAGCATCGCAGCCGCAGCCGTGTGGCTGGGCACGGCGCCGGCGTCGAGGGGCAAGCGGGTACTGCTCGCCGGCGCCGCGTTGGCGGTGGCTATAGCCGCCTTGTACCTTGCGCCCCTGACCTGGCGGGCGTGGAGTTACCAGGAATTCTCGCCGCGGCTGGTCACGCAATACGCGCCGCTTCGCGCGGCGCTGCCTGCGCACGCCGAGATCTTTGTACCGCAAGGGCCGCTCGCGGCATGGTTGCTGCTCGATCGACAAAGTTACCTGTCAGTGACCCAGACCTCCGGGCTGGTATTCTCGCGCGCCGCCTCATTCGAATTTCAGCGTCGTGCGATGGCGTTGAATGCGGCGGTGCCCGCAGACGTGTTTATGGGATGGAGCAGCGGCACTGCCCTGAAGCTATCGGTCACACAACTGCAGCAGCTGTGCACGACCGGCGCAGCCCGGTACCTGCTGACGAGCGCTGACCTTGGCATGCCGGCACTTGCCACTGTGCTGCGGGAGGTGGCCTCTGCGCGGGCGGCCGCGCGCCTGTATCGCTGCTAGAATGCTGCATGACTGAATCCGAAGCTGCAGTCCAGTTGCCCGCGCTGCGCCTCAAACGCAACGAAGATCGACGCCTGCAGGCTGGGCACCTGTGGGTGTTCAGCAACGAAGTCGACATCCAGCAGACGCCGTTGACGAAGTTCGATAGCGGCGAGCTGGTGCGCGTGATCGCGCACAACGATCGGGCGCTCGGCCTCGCCTACGTTAATCCGCAGGCACTGATATGCGCGCGACTGCTTGGCACCTGGACGCTGCCTGACACTCGCTGGTTTGCCGAGCGCATTCGCCGCGCGCTTAGCCTGCGCGAGCGGCTGTACGCGCAACCGTTTTATCGATTGGTGTTCGGTGAGTCCGATGGCCTGCCGGGACTCGTGATCGACCGCTTCGGCGCTACCTGTGTCGTGCAAATCGCAACCGCCGGCATGGAACGGCAGAAGGACGCGATCCGCCAGGCGCTGGTCGAGGTGCTGAACCCTGAAGCGCTGGTCTTCAAGAACGACAGTGCGGTGCGTACCATGGAAACTCTCCCGTCCTATGTCGAGCAGGCGCTGGGGCCGACCGTCCCGGCATTGTCGGTCATCGAGGATGGGCTGCACTTTTCCGCGCCGCTGCTAGATGGGCAGAAGACGGGGTGGTTTTTCGACCAAGCGGCGAACCGGCGCGCGCTGGTCAAATACATCAGTGCGGGCGCGCGCGTGCTCGATATGTTCAGCTACGTTGGGGCCTGGGGCGTGCGCGCCGCCCACAGCGGCGCGAAGGAGGTGTGGTGCGTCGACAGCTCGGCGCCAGCGCTTGAATTTGCCGCGCTCAATGCCGAGCGCAATGGCCATACGCTGCGGACCCGCAAGGGCGATGCCTTTGATGTGCTCGAGGAGCTGGTTGCGGAGCAGGCCACGTTCGATATCATCGTGCTTGATCCGCCGGCCTTTGCGAAAAGAAAAAAGGACCTTCCCAAGGCGCAGGGTGCCTACCGGCGCTTGAACCAGCTGGCGATGCAGATTATGGCACCGGAGGGAATACTGGTCTCCTGCTCCTGTTCCTATCACCTCAGTGCCGGGGAGCTGCAGGACGCGCTGGCCAAGGCGGCGCGGGGCGCGGCCAAGCAGCTTCAGATCCTGGAGAGCGGCGGCCAGGCGCCTGATCATCCGGTACATCCGGCCATCAGCGAGACGCGCTATCTGAAGGCGTATTTTTGCCGCGTCAATGACAGTCTGAAATAATAAAGGCGAAACCGTCATGCTGACCTATCCCCATATCAATCCCATCGCGGTGTCCATCGGCCCGCTGCACGTGCACTGGTACGGGATCATGTACCTGATCGGGTTCGTCTCGGGCTGGGCGCTGGCGCGCTATCGCGCTCGCCAACCAGGGTCCACCTGGACCGCGCTGCAGGTCGATGACCTGATCTTCTACTGTGCAATGGGCGTCATCCTGGGCGGGCGCATCGGCTGGTGCATCGTCTACGGCAGCGAGTACATCGCAGAGGACTGGCGCAATGCCTTCCATATCTGGGATGGCGGCATGTCCTTTCACGGCGGACTGGTCGGGGTGATAGCCGCGGCGATGCTATTTGCGCGCAACAAGCGTAAGCGCGTATTCGATGTATTTGATTTTCTGGCGCCGCTGCCTGGCATCGGTTTGCTAGCCGGCCGGCTCGGAAATTTCATCAATGGCGAGCTGTGGGGAAAGCCCACCGATCTGCCGTGGGGATTCTTGGTCGCTGGTCCCGACGGCGTTCTGGTCGGTCGGCACGCCTCGCAGCTATACGAGGCGCTGCTTGAGGGCCTGCTGTTGTTCCTGATCCTGTGGTTTTTCACTGCAAAACGGCGGCCACGTTACGCCGCTTCGGGGCTTTTCATGCTTGTTTATGGCTGCGCTCGCTTCACGGTGGAGTGGGTGAGATTGCCGGATGCCAACATCGGCTATCTTGCCGGCAACTGGCTGACCATGGGAATGCTGCTGACCCTACCGATGATTGCGATCGGCGCTGCGCTGCTGATCCTCGCGTACCAGCGCAATCAGCACAGCGGCAACTGGGCCTAGGATGCTGCAGTACCTCGAGTTCATCCGGCACATCCGCGATACCGGTGCGCGCAAGGACGATCGGACCGGCACCGGTACCTTAAGCGTGTTCGGTTATCAGATGCGCTTTGACCTCGCCAAGGGATTCCCGCTGGTCACGACCAAGAAGCTGCACCTGCGCTCGATCGTACATGAGTTGCTATGGTTCCTGCGCGGCGAGACCAACGTGCGCTACCTGCGCGAGAATGGCGTGACGATCTGGGACGAATGGGCCGATGCGAACGGCGAGCTTGGCCCGGTATATGGAAAGCAATGGCGTAGCTGGCCCACCGCGGAAGGGCGACATATTGACCAGCTCGCCCAGGTGGTCGAACAGATCAGGGTGAATCCGGATTCCAGGCGGCTGCTGGTCAGCGCCTGGAATGTCGGCGAGCTTCAAAGCATGGCGCTGTTGCCCTGTCACTTGCTGTTCCAGTTCTACGTGGTCAACCGTACGCTCTCCTGCCAGATGTATCAGCGCAGCGCCGATGCGCTGCTGGGGGTGCCGTTCAATATCGCCTCCTATGCGCTGCTCACGCACATGGTCGCGCAGCAATGCGATCTGTCTGCCGGCGAGTTCATCTGGACAGGAGGCGATTGTCATCTGTACCTCAACCACCTGACTCAGGCCGACCTGCAGCTGTCACGCACGCCATGGCCGCTGCCGCGATTGAGCTTGAGGCGCCGGCCGCCGACCTTGTTCGACTATTCGTTCGACGATTTCGAGATTCAGGATTATCGGCATCACGAGGCCATCAAGGCGCCGATTGCGATCTAGATTCATGCGCCGGGGTTGTGCGCCTAACGCGGTATGGCGCACCAAAATGCGGCATCAATAAACATTCGCGCTTTCTTGCAGTCGCCAGATTAGGCGTAATCGCATGCTTGACATAGACTTTACGAAAATGATGCGCCTCCCTTCCCTTCGATTCCTGAAGACTTTCCAGATTGCGGCCCGGCTTCAGAGTTTCAAGGCGGCGGCGGACGAGTTGTACGTCACGCCATCCGCGGTAAGTCACCAGATCAAGGCGCTGGAAGAGCAGCTTGGCGTCACCTTGTTTGAAAGAGGCCCGCGTGGCGCGCGCACATTGGCGCTGACAGATGCCGGCGGCCATTACCTTGAGCATCTCAACGACATGTTCTCGAAGCTTGAATCGATCACCGAGCAGTTGCAAGTGCGTTTCGGGCGCACGATCATCCGCCTGAACGTGCCGCCGTTTTTTGCGAATGAATTATTGCTGCCGCGGCTCGCCTCGTTCTCGCAGGCGCGCGAGGAAACCGATATCCGCATTGAGACCACGTATGCTGCGCCGAGGACGCATCCGCCGGAAGCGGACTTGTCAATCGTAGTCGGCACCGGTCCCTGGGAGGGGCTCAGCGTACATGAGCTGTTTGCTCAGACTTTCATCGCCGCCTGTTCCGCTCCATTCCTGCAGGACCATCCGATCAGCGAATTCGTCCATATGAACGGCAAGACATTGCTGGTTCACGAGGAGCGTCGTGAAGCATGGGAGCGCTGGGCGCTCGGCTTAGGCATTGAGCCGATCAAGCCAAACCGGGTCGTGCGTCTCGACACCATGTCGGCGGTCGTGCTCGCCGCGGAGCAGGGCGTTGGAATCGGCCTTGTGCCGGCGCGACTCAGCGCGACGCGGTTTGCCGCCGGAGGCTTGGTGAAATTATTCGACGCCGAGCTCGTGACCAACGAAAGCTACGTGCTGCTGCAGCGACCCGAGGACCGGGAGCGCGAAGATCTGCAGGAATTGACCGACTGGATCCTGCGGGAATGCCGTGTCGGCTGACGTGATGCAACGCAGCGCGAGCTTGGAATTCGTGGTGGCGGTTGCCGAAAATGACGTCATAGGCCGGGACAATGGCCTGCCGTGGCGTTTGTCGGCGGACCTGCGCCACTTCAAGGCAGTGACACTGGGCCACAATGTGCTCATGGGCCGCAGGACCTTCGAGTCCATCGGCAAGCCGCTGCCTGGCCGCCGGAATATTGTGCTGACGAGGTCCGCCGAATTTGCCGCGCCCGGATGTACCGTCGCGCATACGCTCGAGCAGTCACTGATTGCGGCGGGGTCTGGCGCACCGCTGATGGTCATCGGCGGTGCCGAAGTCTTCCAGCTCGCACTGCCCTTAGCCCGGCGTATCCACCTGACGATCGTACACACGCTGATAGTCGACGGTGATACCTTCTTCGATGGCTGGCGCAATGCGGCATGGCGCGAAGTGGCCCGGGAATATCACGAGGCCGACGACAAGAATAGCTATGCGTACTCATTCGTTACTCTGGAGAGGGATCAATCGGTGCTCACGCCGTGAAACTAAATTGGCTGTTCGAGTGTCTCACTGTGCAGGGACGGGCAGTATCAATTCGGCAGGTCCAGAGGGGCTTTTATGCGCCTATTCAAGCAAACGTATCCGGGACTCTTGGCAGCGGTCCTGTTTGGGTCCCAGTCGTTTGGCGCAGAAAATGCGGCCATGCCGGCCGTGTGGAAGGAACAGAGCATAGATTTTTCCTACTTTGGGCGAACCTCGCGCTACACCTGCGAAGGCATACGCGACAAGCTACACGCGCTCCTCGCCATTATGGGCGTACGCCGGGATAGCCACGCGGTAACGGTGGGCTGCGCAGAGACGGGCGATCTGCGCGACCTGCGTGAAATGTCGCCTACCGTCCACCTGGTCTTCTCCTCCCCCTCATTGCCCGATGCGAGCGCAAAGCCCGCGCACGCCGGGGATCTTGCTGCGCTGGATGCGCAGTTCGAGGCGTTCTCGATCGTGACCGACGCTTTTCGCAACATGCAGCCGGGCGATTGTGAGCTGGTGGAGGAATTCGTGCGCCAGGTGCTGCCTAAAATGACGACGCGCAATGTCGAGTCGGATGTCACGTGCATCCCGCACCAGCTCAGTGGCAGCCATTATTCGGTGCGAGGCGAAGTCCTCAAACCGGTGGTAGCGCAATGAACCTGGACGGGATTCTCGCGGGGCGTATCTACTCGTAGACCCGACAGGCTTCCGCCCCAGACACAACCGGTGTCGAGTGCGATCACTTCCGCATTGCGGAGGTACCCTAAGGTTGACCAGTGGCCGAAGATTACCTGCGTGCCGCGCCAGCGTGCATTCTTCGCCGCAAACCACGGCACCAAACCTGCGGCCGCGCATTTTTTTGCGGATTGCTTGGCTTTCAGGGCCAACCTGCCGTCATGATCGAGGCAGCGCAGCCGGGTAAAGCAATTGGTGATGAATCGCAGCCGCTCCACGCCCTCGAGCGCGGGATCCCATCGGTCCGGCTGATCGCCATATAACGCCGCGAACAATGCGCGTGGTTGGCGGCGCAGCGCCCCCTCCATTTCCCGGGCGCAGGCCATCGCCGTGGCAATGTCCCACTCGGGCACAAGCCCTGCATGCACCAGCGCGAGCCCCAGGCTCGCATCGTGATGCATCAGCGGCCGCTGGACGAGCCAGTCGAGCAACGCCTCGCAATCCGATGCTTCGAGGACCTGATTGAGCGTATCGCCGCGGCGCTGCTCGGCGGCCCCTTCAGCCACTGCCAGCAAATGCAGGTCATGATTGCCGAGTACCACGGTGGCCGCGGCGCCTAGCGCGCGAACCCTGCGCAGCACTTTGAGGGAATCCGGTCCGCGGTTGACGAGGTCGCCAACGAACCAGGCATGGTCCCGGTCGGGCGAGAATTTAAGCTGCGTCAATAATTCGCCGAGTTCCGCATCGCACCCCTGCACATCGCCGATTGCATAGATGGCCACAATCGCTGCGGCGCCGCGCTAGTGCAGCACCCCTGGCATCGCGAGCCGAAAAGGCGCAATCGGCGCGTCGAACTGCAGCCCGTCGTCGGCAACCATCTGGTAGCTGCCCTGCATCGTGCCAACCGGCGTCTCAATGACCGCGCCGCTGGAATAACGAAATCCTTGGCCCGGCTTCAGGTAGGGCTGCTCGCCGACGACTCCGTCGCCGCGCATTTCCTTCACGTTGCCATTGGCGTCCGTAATGATCCAGTGACGGGTCAGCAGGCGCGCGGGCACCGCGCCTTCGTTGCGGATAGTTATCGTGTACGAGAACACAAAGCGCTTGTCGCGCGGATCTGACTGTTCCTCGACGTAGGCAGTTTCCACGTCAACGCGTATTTTTGGATTCGGAATCATTTCAGGCGAATGGCGAGTACGTCGCAGTGCGAGGCGTGCAATACCGTGTCTTCCGTGAAATTGACCAGGATGGCGAGGCCGTGGCGTTCGCGACTGCCGAGCACGATCAGGTCCGCAGCTTCCTCGCCGGCCACCCGCAGTATCTGCGCCTTGGTATTGCCGACTTCGACACGGCATCGGGTGCGCTCCATGCCGATGCTGCGCGTAAGCTCGGCGAGCCGCTCGCGCGTATGCACGGTGAGATCCGCCTGGATCTGCACGGACGGCATCAGCGTCTCACCCATGGGCTCGACCGGGATGTATTCGACAATATGCAGCGCAACGATCTCGGCATGGCTGCCCTGCGCCAGGTCGCGCGCGGCTTCGGCCACCTGACCGCTGGCGTCCGACAGGTCCAGCAATGCCAGTATTTTTCGATATCTTCGCATGTCATTCGAGTATAGCCGAGCGGCCACTATTGCGGCAGCTTCTCGCCGAAGCGGGCGGCCAGCAGGCCCCAGCCGGCCGGCGCGATCATCTGCGGGCGCAGTTCCGGATCAATGCCGCAGGCGATCATGTCCTGATCCTCCAACAGCCCTTTCAGCGCATTATGCAAGGTCTTGCGACGGTGGGAAAACGCTGCGCTGACTACCATTCGCAGGCTGCGTTCGCTGCCCAGGGGGAAACGCGGTTCACTGCTCGGGCGCAGGCATACGATCGCGGACCAGACCCGGGGGGCAGGTACGAACGCACCGGGCCCGACATCGAACAGGTGATGCACTCCGGCATAAGCCGCCACCATGATCGTGAGGCGGCCGTACTCGCGCGTGCCGTGCGGCGCCGCCATGCGCTCGACGACTTCCCGTTGCAGCATGAAATGCATGTCAGCAATTGAATCGCGCTGCGTGAGCAAGTGAAACAGCAACGGCGTGGAAATATTGTAGGGCAGGTTGCCGACGATGCGCAGTTTCGGCCCGGCGCCGCGCAACGCGGCAAAATCGAGGTCCAGCACATCCTGCGTATGGACCTGTAGGCCTGCCTGCGCGCGAGGATCCTTGCGCAACAGCTGCGCGAGGTCTCGATCTATCTCGATCGCATCCAGATGCTTCGCGCGCGCCAGCAGCGGCCAGGTCAGTGCACCCCGCCCCGGCCCGATCTCGACCACGCGGTCGCTCTGCTGCGGCGAAATCGCATTGACGATCCGCCCGATCACCGCCGGATCATGCAGGAAATGTTGACCGAAGCGTTTACGTGGCGGCATGACCGGCATTCGGCCCGGCCAGTTCGATCGCCAGGGCGAGCGCCGCACGCAGGCTGCCGGCATCGGTCTTGCCGGTGCGTGCCAGCGACAGTGCGGTGCCATGATCTACACTGGTGCGCAGGATCGGCAGGCCCAAGGTCAGATTCACGCCGCCACCGAAGCCCAGGTGCTTGATCACCGGTAATCCCTGGTCGTGGTACATCGCCACAATCGCGTCTGTGGCCGCCAGGAATTTCGGCGTAAATGCCGTATCCGCCGGCACGGGTCCGGTCAGGTCCAGGCCCGCGCGCCGGCCCGCGACGATGGCAGGCGCGATGACCGTGATTTCTTCAGTCCCCAGGTGGCCGCTCTCGCCGGCGTGGGGATTAAGTCCCAGCACGGCGATGCGCGGTGTATCGAGGCGAAAATAGCGGCCAAGGTCATCGTGCACGATCCGCAGTGTCGCCGCCAGGCGTTCGCGCGTGATCGCCTTGGGCACATCGGCGAGCGCCAGATGCGTGGTCACGAGCGCAACGCGTACGTTGCCGGCGAGCAGCATCATGACCGGCAAGGCGGCGCGGCTACGCGCGGCAAGGTATTCCGTATGGCCTATAAACGGGAAGCCCGCCTCGATCAGGATGCTTTTCTGGACGGGTGCCGTGACCATTGCGGCAAATTCGCCGTTCATGCAGCCATCGCAGGCGCGGTCCAGCATTGTGATGACATAGCGGGAATTGCGCTTATCGAGCTGGCCCGCGTGCACCGGCTGTGCGGTCGGCACTGGCAGCACGCGCAGGCTGCCGGCGCGGTGCGCCTTGTGGGGCAGCGAGGCCTGGTAGGGCTCGATGCTCAGGGGCAGGTGCAGCGCCGCGGCGGTGGCGCGCAGCAGGGCGACATCGCCCGCAACAACCAGGTCGGCATCGAAATCGTGTTGCGCCAACATCACGCAGGCATCTGGTCCGATACCTGCCGGCTCCCCCGAAGTGATGACGATCCGCGGTTGATACACTTAAAGTTTGATTTCGACGAACGCATCATCCCGCAGGCGGCGCAACCACAACTCTGTTTCCTCGTCCGCCTTGCTCTCCCGAATCGCCCCGAATGCCCGTTGCCGGCGCACATCAGCGGTGCTGTCGTAGCTGCGTGTGCCCAGCACCTGCGCGATATGCCAGCCGTAGCGGGTCTTAAACGGCTCGGTGATCTCGTTTTCCTTCATATCGCCGATGGCCTTGCTGAATTCCGGGACGAAGGTGCCAGGCCCGGTCCAACCGAGATCCCCGCCGTCGGGCGCGGAACCCGGGTCCTCCGAGGTTGTCGATGCAATACCGGCAAAGTCCTCGCCCTTCATGATGCGATCGCGCAGCCTCGTGAGTTTTTGACGGACGGTCTCGTCATCGTCCAGCTCGTTGGTCTTGATCAGGATATGGCGCACATGTATCTGATTGATGATCACCTTGGCTTCGATGCCGCGCCGTTCGATGAGCTTGACGATATGAAAGCCGCTGGGAGTGCGCACTGGCGCGCTGACATCGCCCGGCTTCATCTTCGTCACCAGGTCCAGGATGAACTGGGGCAGCTGATTGCCCTTGCGCCAGCCCAGCGTTCCGCCATCGAGCGCGGTCTGGCCGTTCGAGTTTGCAATCGCGAGCTGGCCGAAATCCTCGCCCTTGGACGCGCGGTTCGAAAGGTCGGTGGCTTTTTTCGAGATCTCATCGAGCTGCTGAGGCGTCGCGGCCGACGGCAGCGACAGCAGGATGTGCGAGACATTGAAATCGTCATTGGCCGCCGCGTTGTCCTGGCGCGCGAGGAACTGGTCGATTTCCCGCGGCGTGACGATGATGCGCGCGATCACGTCGCGCTCGCGCAAGGTATTCAACGTCAGTTCGCGGCGCATGGATTCGCGATATTGCTTGTAATCGATGCCTTGCGCCTCGAGCGTCGTCGGCAGCTGGTCGAACGGGATCTTGTTGCGGACCGCGACGTCCTGCAACGTGGCGTTCAGCTGCTCATCGGAGATGTTGAGGCCGATCTTCTTGGCCCGCTGCATCTGAATTTCCTGCAGGATCAGTCGTTCGAGCACCTGCTGGCGAAGCACGCTCTGGCTCGGCAGCGCGACTTTCTGCTCTACCAGTCGCTTGCCGACCGCATCGAGCTGGCTGTCCATCTCGGTCTTGAGGACCAGGCCGTCGTTGACGATCGCGGCAATGCGATCAAGCATTTCCCCGTGCACACCAAGGTCGCGCGTCTGTGCGCCCGCGATCCCTGAAATTCCCGCAGCCGAGGCAAAAAATCCAATTAAAACAATATACTTGAGCATAATTGAGTGTTGTCTCTAGGGTGACGGTCCGTACGGGGAATAGCCGCCAATCGATCGTTCGAGAAAGGAATTCCCAGGTCTTGCGACCGAACTGAGTCCGATCAGTTCCAATTGTACGGCAATCGAGCTGTCGAGTGAGCCGTTGCGATTGTTGACGTAGCGTCGCTGCACGATGTCGATTTGCCAGCAGCAATTGCGGTATTCGAATCCCGCAACCTGTTCGATGGTCTGCCTTGGCAGTTGGATCAGCGTCCCACCCAACAATTCCTGCTCTTTCATCGAATAGACCAGACGGCCGACCGCGTTCCAGTGTGCGCTGAGAGGCAGCGCGAATGAACCGTCCCACTGATCCAGCAGCCCGGGCTGGTAGCGGTATGCGAGGTTCGCGACCGTGGATTCATTTGGCCGGTATTGCAGCAATATCTCGGATTTGCCCGTTCGCTTTCCGTCCGGGTTCCACTGGTAATCCAAGTTCACGCTCCAATTGCGATAGGCCGTGAGCGCGAGATCCCCGACGTAATCGGAGGTCTGATTGGTCTCCGGCGTCTCGCCCGGAAGGAAAACTCGCGGCGCCGTGAAATAGTGAACCTGGCCCAGTGTCGCGGCCAGGTACTGCTGACCGGAGTTCTGGTCGAACAAGCGGGTCGTGACGCCCACGCTCATTTGGTTCGCATCGCTGACCCGATCCGCGCCCACATAGCGACTGGTGCGAAATAATTCCGTCAGATTAAGATCCGGAAGCGCCGTGTCGAAGATCGGCAGATTGTCCTGATTGCGATAGGGAATATAGCTGTACACCAGACGCGGTTCGAGCGTCTGCGTGCGCTGCCCGCTAGTCCCGGAATCGCGCTCAAAGATCAGGCCGGTATCGAGCTTCGCATAGGGCAGCGAGCGCATCGGTGATTGCGGATCACCAGGCGCGGTGTCCTGGAGGTCGTATTGCGTCAGGCGCCAGCCCATGGCGGGCTCGAAAAAATAGCCGGCGGTTCGCAGCGACCAGCGCAGTTCCGGTGACAGGTCCACGCGCACGCCGGACGGCCCGATCTCGCGCAGGAAATTCACTGCTTCGCTATTTATCGCAAATTCCAGTGCCGACCCTCCGAGCGGCCACCGCGCTGCGGCTTCGATGCGCGGCACGCGCGAATAGGGGCGCTCCGCCGCATCCACGCTGATGTCAATGGTCTGGAAGTTCTGCAGCTGCGCGCGGATATTCCACACATCGTCCTGATACTCTAGATCGGCGCGGCGCTCAAGGAACGTGACGCTGGTCTGCGCCGAACCCACCGCAAAATTCTGGAAGTAGTTGCTGTCGCTGACTGCGGCGATGTCCACATCCAGGCGCAAGTGCTGTGTCAGTCCGGTGATATCGGTCATATGGAAGAAACTTCGCTCAAAACCGGTCTGCTTGTCATCCGGCATGTAGGTGGCATCGACCTGTCCGTGAGAATTCCCGGTCAGGAAGCGAAACTCGCCGCCCAGTTCAACGCCGCGCGCGCTCATCTCCTCCGGCGTCAAGGTCAGATCGTAGTTGGGCGCCAGGTTGAAATAATACGGCACCGGTATTTCGAGGCCGTTGGACCCGGAATGATCGATGCTCGGAAACAGGAAACCGCTTTTGCGTTCATCGCCGATGGGGAACGAGAAATACGGCGTATAAAGCACCGGGATCCCCTGAAAATCTAGCGTCACCCCGCGCGCCACGCCGGTCTCGGTCTTGGTGTTCAGTACAATTGAATCTGCCCGTATCAGCCAGTCTTTCTTGCCCTCCGGGCAGGTTGTATAAGCGGTATTGGCGAGCTTGATCTGGCCGCCCGGCTGCACGGAGATATCGCTCGCGTACCCGCGTCCAGTGCGATCGAACAGCTGGAACTGGGCGGAATTGAATGCGGCGGCGCCGCCCTGGTCGTAGCTGCCGGCCACGCTCGAGATCTTTAGTTTCGGATCGAGGAAATCCACGGCGCCGCGCACCGTGATCCGACCGGTGGCCTTGTCGTAGGTGACGACGTCGGCGCTGACAGAGCGCTCTTCCTGGTGCACGGTGACGCGGCCATTCAGCGTTGCGTTGCCATCGGCGCCAATGGCAACCTCATCGCTTTCTATATGGATCAGGTGGTCGTCCGCGCTGATCTCGCTCGCGGTGCGTGGTGTGTAATGCGGTGGAGCGGGGCACACGTCAGCGGCACGCGATGCAATGGAAGCCATGAGGCTTCCCATGGCTAGGATGAGTCGGGCGTGTGCGGTCATCACCTCATTATAGTCGGTATACTTCACCGCATGGATGCGAACGACTCCGGCGACTCACGCCTGGCGCTGTTGACCCGCTGGCTGCGCGAGGACCTCGGGTTCGATTCGGCGCGCATTGAACCGGCCTCGGCCGATGCAAGTTTTCGCCGCTACTTTCGCGTCACACGAGCCGGCGAATCCTTCATCGTCATGGATGCGCCTCCGGACAAGGAGGACCTCGGACCGTATCTGAAGGTTACCGGGCTGCTCGCCGGTATCGGTTTAAATGTGCCCTGGGTGCTGGCGCGGGATGTATCCCAAGGGCTGCTGCTGCTGACCGACCTTGGCACGCGACTTTATCTGCCGGAGCTGACGGACCCGACGGCCGCCGAGCGCCTGTACCAGGATGCCTTTTCCTCGCTCGTGAAAATTCAAAGCGCGGGGCGCGCCCGCGCTGCCGCGCTGCTGCCTGCCTACGACGAGGCGCTGTTGATGCGGGAGATGCAGTTACTGCCGGACTGGTTCCTCACGAAGCACACACAGCAGCCCCTTGCCGCCGCAGAGCGAGGGCTGCTAGACGAGCTGTTCGGATTCCTGGCTCAGACCGCGCTCGCCCAGCCGGTTACTTTGGTTCATCGTGATTTTCATTCCCGCAACCTGCTGGTCACGCCTGAGGCCAATCCGGGCATCATTGATTTCCAGGATGCGGTGAATGGGGCCGTGACCTATGACCTCGTATCGCTGCTGAAGGATTGCTACATCGCATGGCCTGCCGCCCGGGTGCGCGAGTGGGCCTTGCAATATCGCGAGATGCTGCTGACGGCCGGCTTTGTGCTAGGCGCTGGCGAGCGGCAATTCCTGCGCTGGTTTGATTTTTCCGGCCTGCAGCGTCACATCAAGGTACTCGGTATTTTTTCCCGTCTGTTCTATCGCGATTGCAAGAGCCAGTATCTGCACGATCTGCCCCGTGTCCTCGATTACGTTCACGCAACTGCGGCGGCCTATCCGGAGACGGCTGCCTTCGCACGCTTCATTGAGACGCGGATCCTGCCGCAATTCCCAGCGGCACAAGCGCGCGCACTTGCGCCGAACGGCTGCTAGCGCATGGCCACGCCAGTTTCTCCTGCACTCGAGCCTGCGCGCGCAGCAATGATCCTCGCGGCGGGTCGCGGCGAGCGCATGCGACCGCTGACCGATGCGACACCGAAGCCGCTGCTGAAGGTGCACGGGCGCTCCTTGATCGAGCGCCACGTCCTTGCACTCGCGCGTGCATCGATCCCCTCGATCGTCATCAACCTGTCGTGGCTCGGTGAGCAGATCCGCGCATCCCTCGGGAATGGCAGCCGCTACGGGGTCACTATTCATTACAGCGACGAGCAGCCCCGGCCGCTCGAGACGGCCGGCGGAATTTTCCGCGCATTGCCGTTGCTCGGTGCCGGTCCCATTGCCGTCATCAATGGTGACGTGTTCACGGACTATCCATTCGAGCGTCTGAAGATCGGTCCAGACAGGGATGCCCATCTCGTTCTCGTCGACAACCCGCCGCACCACCCAGGCGGCGACTTCGGCCTCAACGGGAACTCCATTATTGCGGGAGCCCCGCGGCAGCTGACGTTCTCTGGGATTGCGCTCTACCGGTGTGCGTTTTTCGATGGCTGTACAGATGGAGCGTTTCCGCTGAAACCGGTGCTACTGCGCTCAATCGCAGCGGGACGCTGTTCGGGTGAGTGGTATGACGGCCTGTGGGAGGACGTCGGAACTCCGGAGCGCCTCAGCGCCCTGAACGGCGGATGAGCATCGCGCTCATGCTGACGCCCGCCCGGCGTCGGGAGACGCTTACTAGACGCCAAAAGTGCCGCGGGCTGCGCGCGCGCCCTGACATGCGCCGCTCATGCACGGCCGTTTCGGTTCAAGCCGTCCTCACCCAGGATCTTCTGTAGCGTGTCGGCGAGATAGTCCGCATTCGCTTCGCTGAAGCAAAGGGGAGGGCGGATCTTGACGACGTTGTGGAAGGGGCCATCGGTGCCGGCAAGAATGCCTTCCTCGCGCAGTCGATTCACGATGTAGCTCGCCGCATCGCCAGCCGGCTCCAGCGTCTCGCGGTCATGCACGAGCTCCACGCCGAGGAACAGCCCGAGTCCGCGCACATCGCCCACCAATGGATTCACATCCTTCAGCAGCTCAAGACGCGCGCGCAAGCGCGCGCCAACGCGCAGGCAGTTATCACCGAGCTTTTCATCGACCAGCACATCAAGGACCGCTAGTCCTGCCGCGCAGGCGACCGGATTGCCACCGAAGGTGCTGAAGAACTCCATGCCGTTGGCAAAGCTGGCGGCGATGTCAGGCGTCGTCACGACCGCGCCCAGCGGGAAGCCGTTGCCAATAGGCTTGCCAAGCACGACGACGTCGGGAATGACGTGCTGGGTCGCAAAACCCCAGAACGGATGCCCGAGTCTTGCAAATCCGGTCTGTACCTCATCGGCGATGCACAGGCCACCGCCGGCACGCACCGCGCGGTATACAGCGGCAAGATAGCCAGGCGGAAACACGATTTGCCCGCCGACGCTCGGCAGACTCTCGGCAATGAATCCGGCTGGACGCACGCCCGCGCCGATCATCTGCTCGATGTGCGCCGCATATTTTGCGCCGGCGCGAGGGTCGCTGCGCTTATAGGCCCCGCGGTAGTCATCGGCGATCGGCGCCACATGTACCCATGATTGGCGCCCGCCGCCGCCGGGACCGTCGAATTTATAGGGGCTGATGTCCACGAGCGAGCTCGAGTGGCCGTGATAGGCGTGCTCCAGCACGATCATGTCGCGGCGCCCGGTGTGGGTGCGCACCAGGCGCACGGCCAGTTCGTTGGCCTCGGTGGCGGAATTCACGAAGTAACAGACGCTGAGCGAGGGTGGCAGCAGTGCGGTCAGACGCGCGGCATAATGCAGCACATTATCGTGCAGATAGCGGGTATTGGTGTTCAGCAGTGCGATCTGGCGCTGCACGGCTTGCACGATGCGCGGATGGCTGTGGCCGCAGACCGGCACATTATTATAAGCATCCAGATAGGCGCGCCCGTCCTCGTCATACAGGTATTGCCTCCAGCCCCGCACCATTTTCAGTGGCTTGCGGTAACTTAATGACACATTGCTGCCCAGGCGCCGGCGGCGCTCCGCGAGCGTAGCCTGCAGGGCAGCTTCGGGGGGCGGGAAGAGTGCCGCCGGGACGCCTGCGATCAGGTTCGGGTCTGGCGACAGGCTCAGCCACAGGCCCCGCTCGCTGGCGCGCGCAACCCCCGGGAAACCTGTGGCAAGGCCCAGATCATCCATGATGAGCTGGAAGTGCAGGTGCGGCGTCCAGCCGCCATTGACCCGTGCTTCTCCTATTTCCGCGAAGTGCTCGCCGCGCGCGATTACCTGCCCGACTGCAACGCGCTCGAGCGATTCCTCGCTGAGGTGCCCATACAGCGTCAGGAATTCGCGTCCGTCGTCGATTTTATGACGCAGCAAAATCACCGGGCCGTAATCCTGGGGCCCGGCATTTTTGGCGCGGGCAAAAACTGTGCCTGCCAGCGGCGCGTGGATTTGCGTGCCCGCTGCGGCAAACAGGTCAAGACCGAGGTGCACCGTTCGGCGCTCCGCAGTCGGCTGGGACTCGTCGCCAAACACTGGTGCGCTGTACAGGCTGCGCGCCTCGTTGTAGCGACCAATCGCCACATGGGTTCCTGCTTCGCGCAACGCCGCCCCGATGCGCGCAGTCAGTGCAGGCTCCTCGAGCACAGTCGGATCAGCGCCTGTCCACAGGCTTGCGACACTCAGATCAAGCACCAACGCTGTATCCAGGTTCGCCATCAGGGGCGCAAATGAAGCGTGGTTCGAGCGCAGCCATGCGACTGTCGCGGCCGTTCCCGGCACAGCGTCCAGATCGCAGGCGCTGCGCAATGTGCTGTGAACGAGCTGCGCATTGAGTGGCGCGAGCGCCTCGAGCGCCGCCCATGCCGGGGCTTCGCTGATCGTGATATACGGATCGTCCGGGGCGAGGGCTTTGCGGCAGGCGGCATTGACCACACTGACGCACAGTCGCGCAAGGATCAGCGGCAGTAATACTGCGATCTCCCGATCGTCAAGTGGAAATTTGCGATGGAACCCGCGCACGACCGCGGCCGCGGCCGCCAGCGGATCCTCCTGCCCTAGTAGCGCGTAGGCAATCGTGATGGCGAGTTCCGCTACCGTGAGCCCTCTATGCATGTCGCCGAAGTCGATCACGCCGACAATGCGCGGATGCTGCGAGCGCGGCGCATCGGTCAACACGTTGTAATCGTTCGCATCGCCGTGAATGATGCTGTGGCGCAGCGACGGCAATGCGGGCAGCACATCGGCGCTGAACTTGCGCATGCATTGGGCGACGAGGCGGCGCCGCCGAAGGTCTGAAATTTCCTCAAGGTGCGCAATGATCCAGGCGCAGCGCTCCAAGTCCCATTTCAGTTCGCGCACTGCGGCGGGATGGTCAAAATCCGCAAGTGCCGCGGTCAACTCACCAACGTAGGCGCCGAGTTCCTGCAACAGCTGCGCTGTTTTTGGCCGTGTTTCAGCGATCGGTCGGCCATGCAGGTAACTGACCGCCCACACGGCCTGCATGACGCCCGGTTCTATCTCGACGACTGATACCGGCTCGCCACTGCGCGCAGGCTGAACTCGCTGGAGTGAAAGTCCTGGCGCTCGCGCGGCCAAGTGCTGCAACGCCCGCACTTGCAAATCGACGAGCCCGATTTCCCGCGAGGGGTGCATGATCTTGAGCACGAAATGCGGGCCACCTTCCACCATGAGCCGGAAGTTGTTGTCATACTCACCGGGAAGGGCTGCGGCACGGGCGCTGATTCCATAGAGTTCAGCGGCGATGGGCTCAGCCGCATCAGCCGTTAGCGTCGCCGGCAACAGCGCATCGGCCTGGATGGTTTTGTTCATGCGCCTGCGCTGAGCCGGCCAATCAGCAGTTCAAAAAAAGCCGCTGCGTCCAGATCGAGCGCGACATGGGCATTGGGCTCGGGACGTTCCCGCAGGATCGGCGAGGATTTCAGGCTGCCGAGCAGGGGGGCGGAGCCGCGCACCGGTGGCTGCGGCGGCGCGTGGGGCACCCGATACCCGAGGGTCTCGCCCGCGGTCAGCTCTCCGCCGGTCTCGACATCGACATAGAACGGCTCCGTCGTGACGATCGCAGGATCCAGGAACGCCGCGACTGCCACGGAGTCGTGCATGTTCGGACCCGACGGCAAGCCTTGCGCGCGGTGGTGGGCGAGGGAATTTCTGCCGATCAGGGCGGCGGCCTGGCTGACCGGATTGTCATGAGCGGCGAGCGTGGCGACATGCTGATCGGTTAGCGTCGTCTTTCGCGTCACATCGAGTCCGACCATCGTAATCGGGATGCCCGACTGGAACACGATGCGCGCGGCCTCCGGGTCGACATAGACGTTGAATTCGGCGGCTGGCGTGATGTTGCCGCCGGAGAGGGACCCTCCCATCATGACGACGCTTCGCACGAGCGGCGCGAGCCCCGGGTCGGCATTCAACGCCGTGGCAATGTTGGTTTGCGGACCGAGCGTGATCAGCGTGATCTCACCGGGGTACTTGCGAACAATTTTCTGGATCAGGTCCGCGGCAGATTCGGCAACCGGTGTCCTCTTGGGTTCCGCAAATACTGCGCCGCCCAGGCCATTTTCCCCATGTGCATAGGCTGCCGTAACCAGTCGGCGCAACAGCGGCGCCCTGGCGCCTGCCGCCACCGGGATATCGGTGCGCCCTGCGATCTCCACCATGCGCAGCGCATTCGGCAACGTCAGTTCAAGGGGCACATTGCCGGCCACTGCGGTGATCGCTTCTATGTGAAGCTGTGACGAGCACATGGCGAGCAGCAATGCGAAGGCATCATCGACTCCGGGGTCGGTGTCAATGATCACGCGGCTCTGGCCGCGCGCCGCGGACTCTTTCCCGCTGGCCGCGATTGCCGGGCGCAGGGCGGCGAGGCCAAGCCCTACGGTCGTCGCGGTCACAAAGCGTCGTCTGTCCATCTTGGGCTCCCGTCATGACTGATGATGTGTAGAAGGGATTGCAAGTATCCCTCGAAATGTTTCTAGCGCGCCATGGGCCCTGAGCACATCGGTCATCGCGCTGGCACTGACAATTCTGCCTGGCGTCGCGATGGCCGTGCTCGGCGAGCGTCTGCTCGACCAGCGTGGGGCGCCACGGACGCTCAGGGGGCTGTGGCATAATTGCCAGCATTGTTGCATTGACGCACAACTCTGGCCACAATCCGGTTTCATCAAAAAGGGGACTGTTCATGAAGCAATCTTTCAGGGCCTTGGCATTGTTCGCCGGCGCATTGGCGCTGCAGTCTAGCCAGGCGGCGACGCAGACCAAGGGTGAAGCGGAAGTAGATTATCGCCAGAGCTTGTACACAGTGATCGCCGGAAATTTCCACCCGCTCGGCGCCATGGCCGAAGGCAAGATGCCCTTCAACGCGGCCGACGCCAAGCTGCGAGCCGAGCGCATCGCGTTCCTGGTGCCTATGCTCAAGGAAGCCTTTCCCGCAGACTCCAATGGAGTCGGGCACACCTCCGCAAAGCCCGAGATCTGGACCGACACGGCCGGGTTCGACAAGGCGCTGCAATTGCTGATCGACAAGAGCGCGGCGCTCGCCGTCGCGGCCAATAGCGGTGATGCCGACAAGGTCAAGGCAGCGGTCCAGGACACGGGCAAGGCCTGCAAGAACTGTCACGACAAGTTTCGCGTCAAAGATTAAGGGATGCGCGCCTGTAGTCTTGCCGCCGGGCTTATAGCCGGCGCATTGCTCGGCGTCGGCGCCCAGGCCGCGCCGACGCTGGTTGAAAATGTCCACGGCTACACGCTGACGGCCACCGGGCTCATACAATTTGGCGCACTCGCATTCGAGGGTGGCAAGGTGCTCGCGACGGGCGATGCGCCGGATCTGCGTAAGCGCTTTTCATTAGCTCAGGTCATCGACGGGCACGGAGCGACCCTGCTTCCGGGCATCATCGATGCCCACGGCCATATCTTGAGCATGGGCGCGGCCATGACCGCGATTGACCTGGTTGGCACCAGCTCGCTCGCCGAGGCGCAAGCGCGCATCAGCGCGTACGGGCATGCGCATCCTGAGCGCAAGTGGCTGTTCGGGCGTGGCTGGAACCAGGTCATCTGGAAACTGGGACGCTTTCCCTATGCCGCGGAACTCGACTCGGTCAGCGCTGGCCGGCCGGCGGTGCTCGAGCGCATCGACGGACATGCCGAATGGGTGAATACGGCCGCGTTGCACGCGGCGGGCATCACCAAGGACACAGCGGATCCGCAAGGCGGCCGCATCGAGCACGATGCGAGCGGCAATCCCAGTGGCGTGCTGGTCGACAACGCGATGAATCTCATGGACAAGGTCACGCCGCCGCCGTCGGATGATGAGCAACGGGCCGCACTTCGCGCCGCGCTGGCGCACATGAACTCGGTGGGCCTGACCTCGGCCGGAGACGCGGGGGTCAGCGCGAGGGACGTAGCGCTGTACCGGGAGTTCGCAGACAAGGGCCAGCTGAGCGCAAGGATCTACGCGATGATCGCCGATACCGGTGAGGATTTTCGCGCTCTGTCGAAGCAGGGGCCGCTGATTGGTTATGGCGCGGATGTCCTGACGGTGCGCGCCGTCAAGCTGTTTGCCGATGGTGCCCTCGGCAGCCGTGGCGCCGCCATGCTAGCGCCATATTCAGATTCGCCGGGGCAGCGTGGGCTGCTGTTTATGTCCGCCCAGGACATGCAGGCGAAGATCCAGACGGCGCTGCAGGCGGGTTACCAGGTTAACGTGCATGCCATTGGCGATGCCGCGAACCGGCAGGTGATCGATGGGTTCGAGGCCGCGTACAAGTCTGTGCCCGCCGGCAGGGCGATGCGCAACCGGATCGAACATGCGCAGATCGTCTCGCCGACCGACATACCGCGTTTCAAGCAGCTTGACCTGGTCGCTTCAATGCAGCCCACTCATGCGACCAGCGACATGAACATGGCCGAGGAGCGGATCGGCCGCGAACGGCTGAAAGGCGCATACGCCTGGCGCACATTCCTTGATCAAGGCACTCGCATTGCCGGCGGCTCAGACTTTCCGGTCGAGTCGGACAATCCGTTTTTTGGCCTGTATTCAGCAGTGACCCGCGCAGATCACGATGGCAAGCCGGCGGGCGGCTGGCATCCCGAACAGGCGATGAGCCTGATCGAGGCGTTCCGCGCGTTCACGCTGGATGCGGCCTATGCGCAGCATCAGGAAAATTCCGTGGGCTCCCTGGAGCCCGGCAAATGGGCCGATTTCATCCTGATCGACCGCGATTTGTTCGCCATCCCGGCGCTCGATATCTGGAAGGTCCAGGTACGAAGTACCTGGGTGGCAGGTAAGCAGGTCTATTCGGCCACAGCCAAGCACTAGAACAGCGACAGCGAGCCTTCAGGGGCCAAGCGAATCGCGAGCGCAAGGGCGCCCGCGAGCAAAATCACGATCAGCAGCGCAAGCCATAGTCGCGAGCCGCGGATTTCCTGATCTTCGGGCACGAGCTCATCGGGCTTGCGCCCGGTCAGCATCGGCAGCACCAGATTGTCGCGCCGGACAAAAAAATACAGCGCTGCGGCGATGATGTGCAGCCCGACGATCGCCTGCAACACATGGAATACACGGTGATGAATCGTCGTCAAAAAATCGCTGCGTGAGAGCGATATCCAACCAAACAGCGGTCCTGTATTAATGACCCCATCGTTCGCGAACAAGCCGGTCAGCCCCTGCGTCAGCAGCAGCAGGAGCATGGTAACGACGACCCAACCACCGAGCGGATTGTGGCCGACGCTCGGCCGATAAGTAGCGCTCGAGGTAAGCCCGTGAGCGTAGCCAATAATTTCGCGTGGTCCGCGCAGGAAGTTTGCAAAAAGCGCATGTCGTGTGCCGACGACGCCCCACAACAGTCGGAAGCAGACCAGGACGAGCACCGTGTATCCGCAATACTCGTGCCACCTGAATGCCGTCGAGGAGAACTCGCTGGTGATCCACGAGCCGCATATCACGAGCACGAGCAGCCAATGAAATATTCGTACCGGCAGATCCCAAACGCGCCGGCCTTGATCGCGCCAGGACATCGTCAGGGTGCAGCAGCTGCCGGCGGCTCGAAGCGCATTGTATTCAGGAATTCCGTGCGGCTGTACAGGTCCCGGGGACCCGCCTTATAGCCATTGGACTTGAGCATGAAGGCAAGGATCGCCGCGTACTCATCGCGCGTGAGGCCGCTCGGATTATTCAGCGGCATCGTCGTGCGTATGCGCTCAAACAGGTCGCCCACGGTGAGCCCGTTGAAATCCCCGATGATTTGCGCGCCCACCAGCGCCGGCGCCTCCCCCACACCGCCTAGGGACGGGCCGTGGCAGATAGCGCAGGATTGCTGAAAGGAAGCGGCGCCGCGCATTGCCTGCGCCTCAGTGTATACGCCGTCAACGACCGAACTGGTTGTCTCCTGCGCCCAGCTGATGCAGCCAATCGCACAAAGCCCCGCCGCCGTCGCAGTCCACGACTTTCGCCCGAACATCGACGCGTCAGCCCAAGGCCTTGATTTGATCGAGCGCCCTCTTGATCGCAAGCTTCTGCGCGTCGGTCACGTCGGTGTAGGGCGGACGCTGGAAGGTTTGCGGGCCACTCATTTGCAGGCTCAGCGCATACTTCAGCGCGCCGTAGTTCCAGACGCCGGTTTGCAGGTCCTTCATGATCTTGGTCTGCGCGTTGTAAGCGGCGAAAGCGGCGTGATAGTCCTTACCGGCCCGGAATGCGGCGAATACGTCGCCCAGCGCCTTCGTGAAAACATTGCCATCCATGCAGATCGCGCCCATGCCGTGGTCCAGCGCATACGGAATGTTGTTTTCCGTGCCGGTGCGCATATTGAGTTCGGGGAACGCCTTGACGAATTCGGCGTATTCCTCGGCCGGGCCGTTCGAGTCCTTGATGCCCGCTAGGTTCGGATAGTGCATCAGGCTGCGTATCAGCTCATGGCTGATCGACACCCCGCTCGTGCCGGGAATGTGGTACAGGTTGATCGCGATGCTGACCTGGTCAAACAGCGCAGAGTAGTAGTGCGTCAAGCCTTCCGTCGGCGGCTTCTTGAAATAGAAAGGCGGGATAACGAGCAATCCATCGGCGCCATGCGCCTCGGCATGCTTCGCAAGGTCAATGGTCTCGGCGATGTTCGAGGTACCAGGACCCACGATCATGTTCATGCCCATCTTGTCTTTCAGCGCGACCTCGGCGATCTGCTTGCGCTCCGCCACAGAGAATGACGGAAATTCGCCGGTGGTTCCGAGCACGACGATGCCGTCGGCCCCGTTGTGCTTGAAATAGGCCAGCATGTCTTTGAATGCGCCCGGATCAAACTTCAGGCTCTTGTCGCAGGGCGTCGCGGTTGCGACCCAGTACATCGTCTTCGAGGAGCTGCCCAGATTGCGCGCGGCGGTCGCAGGCGTCGCGGCGGAAGCGATCTTGCCGACCATCGCTGCCGCAGCGGCGGCCCCCATCATGCCAATCGCTTCTCTCCGTGTCGTATCCATGCGCATTCTCCGCTTATTTCTTTTCGTACCTGACGACCCGGGGCGTGCCTACTTCAGCACCGTAGACATTGCCCTGCGCATCCGCGGTAACGCCTTCGCCCGCAGTGGTCACCTTGCCATCCTGGTCCGTCTCGGGATCAGGGATGAATGCCGTGACGATTCCATCCTTCACGCTGCCGATGCGGATGCCGCGCTTCCATCCTGGGTGATGCCCATATCCCTCCGGATTGCGCGACTCGGAGTCCGTGACATACAGGATATCGTGCGCATCGACGTAGGCGCCGCTCGGGCGGCTGAACTGAGTCCAGATGGCCAGCAGCTTTCCGTCCTGGTCGAAAATCTGTATGCGGTTGTTGCCGCGATCGCCAACGAACAGGCGGCCAGCTGAATCCATCGCGAGCGTATGCGGTGCTTCGAACTGCCCCGGGCCGCTGCCATGCCCGCCCCACTGTTTGACGAACTTGCCGTTCTTGTCGAACTTGATCACGCGAGCGTTGCCCTTGCCTTCCTCATGTCCGTCGGAGACAAAGATGTCTCCTGCGGGCGAGACGATGACTGCATTGGGCTCATGCAAAGTATCCGGACCGTCGCCCGATACGCCTGGTTTCCCAAGCGTTCGCAGCAGCTTGCCGCTGCGGTCGAATTCCAGCACGTCATCCCCGATGCCCTTGCCGACGTGACCGTCGGTGATCCACAAGTGATCGGCCTGGTCGATAAAAAAGCCGTGCGGAAACAGCAGCTGTGCCGAGCCAAATGCCTTGATGAACTTGCCGTGCGCGTCGAATTCCATGATTGGATCGAGCTTGCTGCCGGCGCAATCGTTCGCACCGCATCGATCAACGACCCAGACATGGCCCTCCTTGTCGACCCGCACCGCCGTGCTCGATCCCATCGTTCGCCCGGCTGGCATCTTGAAGAAATCCTCGACGCGGCGATAGGGATTCGGCGCGGAATTCGCATCCGGAGGCGCCTGCGCCGCGGCGACGCTAGCCAGCAGGAAGGATGTCAGCGCGGCGCTCTTCACAAGATTCGGCTTGGCCATGGACTTATTCCTTCGGCAACGAATAGCAGATGTATTCGCCGGAGTAATTGCCGCCGCTGACGGCGATGACGATGTACTGCTTGCCATTGCGCATGAAGGTCATGGGTGACCCGCTTTGTTGCGCTGGCATCCACACCGAGCCGACCTCCTTGCCGTTTGCCTGGTCGTAGGCGCGCAGCATAGCGCCGCGCGGATGATCGGGCGTCGTCGTAACCATGCCGTCCCCGGCGATCACGAGGTTCTTGGTCACCAAGGTGCCGATATTGAACGTCGTCTGCCCGGTGCGCGGTACATCGATGCCCTTGAGCGCCGGATTGTTGCGCACAGAGTCCGGTGTCTCGCCGTGCGCAACCTGCCACAGGATATCGCCGGTATCGAGGTTAATC
The DNA here is from genome assembly GCA_025355645.1 of Gammaproteobacteria bacterium. Classification (GTDB taxonomy): domain Bacteria; phylum Pseudomonadota; class Gammaproteobacteria; order Steroidobacterales; family Steroidobacteraceae; genus Bog-1198. The sequence goes on from JANXZG010000042.1 coordinate 51,111, forward strand.
GCGCTGATCGTGCTGTAAGGTGGCTTGATGATCGACAAGCCACTGACAGACAGCGGCCGGAATTCATCCCCGCCACCCGCCGGCGCGGCCGGTTTTTGCTTTGGCATCGGTGCGTCCGCGCCCGAGTTGGTGCCCGCCGCATTGACCATCGTGGGTATCTCGCCATCCCGGCCAACCACATAGCGCAAGTCCGACAGGTCGGGCGGCGGCGGCACTAGCCCCAACGGCTCGAGGCAGGAATTGCAGGCATAGACATAAACCGTGTGATTTTCAGGGTTGAACGATCCGCCCGGCCAGTTCGTGCCGCCGTTCGCTGGCCCGAGCATCAACGTACCGAGCTTGCCGGACTTACTGCTGACGATGGGCGGCGTGTAAATCGGTCCCAGCTTGTAGTTCTTGACCAGGTCGAGCGCCTGTTTGTGCATCTCCGGCGTAAAGTCGATCAGGTCGGCCTCCGACACACCGGAACGTGAGTACGGGGCGGGGCGTGACGGAATCGGCTGCGTCGGTGAGTACCATTCACCCGGAACATTACCCTTCTCAACTTTCTTTTCCGGCATCGGCCATACCGGTTTGCCGGTAAGCCGGTCGAAGACATACAGATAGCCCATCTTGGTCGGCAGCACGACAGCCTTGATCGGCTTGCCTTTGACGGTGATGTCCATTAACAACGGGATGGAAGACAGGTCGTAGTCCCAGACTTCGTGGTGGATCAGCTGGAAGAACCATTTGATCTTGCCAGTCTTCAGGTCGACCGCGACCAGGCAGTTGCCATACAGGCCATTGCCGGGACGATGTCCGCCATAGAAATCCGATGTCGGCTGCTCGACCGGCAGGTACACGAGGCCCGCTTCAGTGTCCGCGGAGATCTCGGTCCACACGCCGGTGTTGCCGGTATAGTCGGCTGAGCCGTTGAGCCAGGTGTCGTAGCCAAACTCGCCTTTCTGCGGGATGGTGTGGAATTCCCATAGCTTGCGCCCGGTGCGAACGTCATACGCGCGTGCCGAGCCCTTGTTGTTCTTGTAGCTGGAAGGTGTGAAGCCTTCGCGGAAGGCCGTGCCTATCAGCACTTCATCGCCTGCCACCGTGGGGGCCGACTGCCAGCCGATTTCGCCCGTGGTCAGGTCCGGCAGGATTTTCTGGTCGTCGTCCGCCTTCATGTCAACCGCGCCGTTGTCGCCAAACGAGGGGACGCGTTGGCCGGTCTTGGCGTCCAGGCAGATCAGCTGGAAGCCGGGGGTCACGTACAGAATGCGGGCATCGTTGCCGTCGGTCCAGTAGGACAGTCCACGCCCTGACAGCTGTCGCGGTGCGGCAGCACCCCGGGCACCTTCCTTCTCGCCATGCACCCACAACAATTCTCCGGTCAGCGCGTCGAGCGCGATGACACCACGGCGCGAGCCAGCAGTTGCATACAGGACGCCGCCGATCTCCAGCGGCGTACCCTCGAGCTTGAATTCGGGCCGATTGCCGATGTGGTCGGTCTTGAACCGCCAGACGATTTCCAGCTTGCTGAAATTCGAGGCATTGACCTGGTCGAAAGGCTTGTACTTGCTGGCATCCCAGTTGCCCGCGTAAGTCGGCCAGTCGACATTCGCACCGGAGTCGGCGGCGTGCGCCGGCGCCATGACGGCGGCCCCCGCGATTGCAAACGCTGCAAGGCCCGATCCCAGGAAAGCTGTAATTTTGTGACGCAACATTATTTTGTACCTGTGTAGTGACGTCAAAGTAAACCCCAAGCACACCACGGGCTCCGGCGGGTGTCAACCCAAGGGGCGCAGGATATTCCTGTCAAGCTGCCTTATGTCGGTACAGCCGGTAAGTGCCATCGTTAATTCGAGTTCGCTGCGCATCAGCTTCAGCGCAAGCGTGACGCCGGGGCCGCCCATCGCGCCGAGCGCGTACAGGAAGCTTTTGCCAATCAGGCAGGCCTTGGCGCCCAGCGCGAGTGCCCGGACCATGTCCTGCCCGGACTGCACGCCGCCGTCAAACCAGACCTCGCATCGATTCTGGACCGCGTCCACAATCTCGGGCAGCACCGAAATGCTCGACGAAGCGCCGTCGAGCTGCCGCCCGCCGTGGTTTGACACCACCAAGGCGTCGATCGCGAGCCCCGCACCGATGCGGGCATCCTCAGCGTCCAGGATACCCTTGAGGATGAGCTTGCCGGTCCATTGCGAGCGCAGCCAGTCAATGTCTGCCCAGTTCACCGCGGGGTTGAATTGCGCTGCGACCCACTCGGACAGCGTGTGCAGGTCGGCGGATTTGCCGAGATGTCCAGCAAGATTCCCAAAGCTGCGTCGGCGGGCATTGAGCAGGCGCCAGCACCAGGTCGGCTTGCTGGCCATATCGAGGGCGTTACTGAAGGTCAGGCGCGGCGGGACGGAAAGTCCGTTCTTCGGGTCGCGCCGGCGCAGTGCATGCATGGGCAGGTCCACGGTCAGCATCAGCGCCGAGCAACCGGCGGCGCGCGCGCGGGCGATGAGCGCCTGATTGAAGCCGCGGTCTCGCATCAGGTACAGCTGCATCCAGAAAGGCCGCTGCACGGCGGCGCGCACATCCTCGATCGAGCAGATGGACATCGTGCTCAACGTAAACGGAATGCCAAAGTCGAGCGCGGCGCGCGCGCCGTGGATCTCGCCATCGCCATAGAACAGTCCGGTAAGACCGGTCGGGGCGATCGCGAGCGGCATCGTGACTTTTTCCCCCAGCATCGTGCTGGCGACTGACAGCGTCGACAGGTCGCGCATCACGCGTTGGCGGAATTCCAGTTTATGCAGGTCGGCCCGGTTGCGCGCGAGCGTTATTTCATCGTAGGAGCCGCGGTCCGCATAATCGAAAATCGCGCGGGGCAGGCGCTTGCGCGCAAGGTCGCGCAGGTCCGCAATACTCGTGATGACTGGCATCGGGCGCGCTATCAGACGATGCCGCTGCGCGATCCGCTGAGTGGCGGCCGGCGCCGTGCGCAGGCGGCGCGATAGCCGCTGCTACGGTATAGCGCGATCGGTTCGATCGCGGCGCCTTTGCGACGGCGCGCCTCAGCGAGGATTGGCTGCACGTCCGTCGTGAATGCACGCTTGAGCGCCTGCTGGGCCTGCATGACATCGTTGCCTTGCTGCAGGGCAGACAGCTGCTCGCGATCAACCAGCAGCGCCTGCGCGTAGGCGCGCTGCAGTTCCGTCGCGCTGCTCATCAGGCTTTCGATCGGGTCGGTGATGTTGTGCGACTGGTCGAGCATATGGGCCGGAGAGTCTTCTGCAGCGCCGCGCCACTCCGCATCCACAAGTTCATTGAACACCAGGAACAGGCGAAAGGGTTCGACGGAGCCGGCGTCGAGATCGTCGTCCCCATACTTTGAATCATTAAAGTGGAAGCCGCCCAGCTTGCCCGCATGGATCAATCTCGCTACAATCATCTCGATGTTGACGTGCGGCGCATGATGTCCGAGGTCCACCAGGCAGCGCGCCTGCGCGCCCAGGGTTTGGGCGGCCAGCAGCGAAGTCCCCCAGTCCTGGATGACCGTGGCATAAAAAGCGGGCTCGTACATCTTGTGCTCGAGCAGCATCGTCCAGTCGGGCGGCAGCGCGGCGTAAATCCTGGCCGCGGACTCAAGGTAGCGCTCGAATGCGCGCGCGAGATGCTGCTGCCCGGGAAAGTTCGCACCGTCGGCGATCCATACTGTCAGCGCCTTCGAGCCTAGGGCGAGCCCCAGCTGGATGCACTCGAGGTTGTGTTCGACGGCCTGGTCCCGCACCGCGGCCTCGGTGTGCGTAAGGCTTCCATACTTATAAGAGTGCGGCTGGGCTTTCTGGTCCTGGAAGGTATTGGAATTCATGGCGTCGAAACCAAGCCCCAGATCATTGGCCCGAACCTTGAGCTCCTGCGGATCGGCACGGTCCCACGGGATATGCAGCGAAACCGTCGGGGTTGCCCCGGTCAGCGCATGAATGACCGCGCAGTCCTCGAGCTTGTCGAATACATGCCGCGGCTCGCCCGGTCCCGGAAAGCGGGCGAATCGCGTGCCACCGGTGCCCACACCCCAGGACGGAATCGCGACGTGAAAGTCCATCACGCCCGACGTGACACGCTCGATCTCGATGCCGCGGCGCCGAAGCTGCGCGGCGAGCGCGTCGTAGTCGCCCTGCAGCGAGGTCACTGCGCTCGCATTGCTCTCGGCAATGAAGTTGCGGTCGCGCGGGTCGATGTCGACATGCGTATTCATCGGGTAAAGGCCGCGGCATTGCCGGCGTCGACATTGATGATGTTGCCGGTCGACTTGGCGGCACGATCGGAGGCGAGAAAAGCCACCGCCTCGGCGATGTCCTCAGGGTAGACGCTGCGCTTCAGCAGGCTCCTATTTCGGTAGACCTCCTCGAGCTTGTCTGGCGTCGTGTGATTCTGCCTCGCGCGCTGCTCGGCCCATTCCCCCTGCCAGATGCGCGAGCCACGCAGCACCGCATCGGGATTCACGACATTGACGCGGATGCCCGCGGGCGCGCACTCGAGTGCGAGGCAGCGCGCCAGATGCAGCTCGGAGGCTTTCGCAGTGCAATAGGCGGCGGCCCCCGGGGAAGCTACCAGGGCGTTCTTCGAGCCGATGAACACGATCGAGCCGCCGATATCCTGTGCGTTCATTAATCGCACGCACTCGCGACTGACCAGGAAGTATCCGGTCGAGAGGATGTCCATGTTGTGTCGCCAGATGGCAAGGCTTGTTTCCTCAATCGCGGCGGCCGATGCGATGCCGGCATTGGAGACGCAGATGTCGATGCCGCCAAAATGGCAGGCGGCGTCGCGAAACAATGCGCCTATCGCCGCCTCGTCCGTGACGTCGCTCCATAGCCCGACGCTGCTATCCTTTCCATATTGAGCCTGCAGCTGATCGACCGCCTCGTCAAGCGGACTCTGATCAATATCAGTCAGTACCACGCAGGCGCCATCGTCGAGCAGTCGCCGGGCGCTCGCAAGCCCGATGCCGCCGGCGCCGCCGGTAATCAGCGCGATGCGCCCCGCGAGTGCCTTGCGAGCCGGCATGCGCTTGAGTTTTGCTTCCTCGAGCAGCCAGTATTCGATGTCGAACGCCGCCTGTTCCTCGAGTGGGCGATAGGTGGATACGCGCGAGGACTCACGCATTATGTGGATCGCGTTGATATAGAACTCACTGGCGATCCGGGCCGCCGTCTTGTCGCCGGCGAAACTGAACATGCCGACGCCGGGGACTAGATAAATAACCGCATCCGGATCGCGCATCGGCGGGGAAGCGTCGCGTCGGCAACGTTCGTAGTAGGCGGCGTAGTCCCGGCGGTAGGCATCGATCGCCGCCGGCAGGCGCGCGATCAACGCCTGCTCATCCTCGGCGCTCGCGTCGAAGGGCAGTGCCAGGGGCCGGATCTTCGTGCGCAGGAAATGATCGGGACAGGCGGTGCCGAGTGCGGCCAGATGCGAGAACGCGCGGCTGCCCACGAATTCGAGCACTGCAGGACCGTCGTCAAAGTGGCCCACCTTGTAGCCTGTTGCGCTGATAAGGCCCCGAATGCGTGGCATGACCACTGCCGCAATGTGTTTGCGTCGCGCTGGCGACAGCAGCGCGATGATCTCAGGGGCCAGCCCACCCCCCTTATTGCTATGCGCCGAGAGCCAGCGGATTGCGCGATTGATGACTTCGATCGTCGTCGAGTAGCACTGCTTCGACGTATTTCCCCAGGTAAACAGTCCATGGGATTCGAGAATGACGCCTCTTGCCGCGGGATTTTCGCGGGCGAACTGCTGCAGCTGCAGGCCGAGCTCAAATCCGGGACGGATCCACGGCAGCCAGCCGATCTCGTTGCCATAGATCTGTGAGGTCAGCGCGCGCCCATCGCTGCTCGCCGCGATCGCGATCACGGCATCCGGGTGCATATGATCCACATGTGCATAGCTCACGAGGGCGTGCAGAGGCGTATCAATGCTGGCTGCGCGCGGGTTCAGGTTGAACGCGCAGTGCGCGTAGTACCCGACCATGGCATCCTCGTCCGCCGCGCCTCGGTACAGGCGCGGCAACTCGAGCAGTTTGTCCATATAAAGAGTGGCAAACCCGTCGAGCGTGATCTCGGCGAGGTCGCCGCCCGAGCCCTTGACCCAGAGCACGTTCACTCGAGCGCCGCTCAGCGGTTCCTGTTCGACCAGCTTCGCCGAGGTGTTGCCGCCGCCAAAATTCGTTATCTGCCGATCGCCACCCAGCAGGTGCGAACGGTAAACCAGGAGTTCTGCAGGGCCCAGAGTTGCCGCTCGTGCATCGTCCCACCGATTGTCGAGCGCAGCGCCGAAAGGCATCGGGAATTCTCCTTGCCGGCATTATCGGGTAATCGTCAGCACTAGACAATTTGATACGATGATTTCCACAGGATCATGCGCCGGAGAGCTCATGCGGGACGGGTCAGGTGCGGTTGCGTTGCTCGATGTCGGCAAGACGCAGACCAAACTGCTGCTGATTGATGCACAGGATGCCCGCATCTTGCGCGAGGTCGAGCGTCCGTCGAGAAGTCTGGGCACAGCGCTCGGCCCGCAGCTTGATGTTCTGGGCATCGAGGGCTGGTTGCGCGATGAACTCGCAGCGGCGCCGCAGGTCGGGGACGTGGGTTCAATCGTACCGGTCGCTCACGGCGCAGCGGCCGTGCTGATTGGCCAAAGCGGTACCGTGCTCGCAGCATTGGACTACGAGAACCAGGAATTCGACTCGGTCGCCGATATATACCGACCCTTACGCGATGATTTTGCGGCGACGCTGTCGCCGTTCCTGCCGCTCGGGTTGAACCTGGGCCGGCAACTTTTCTGGCTGCAGAAAAACGCTCCGGACCTCATGGCGCGCTGCCGCTACGTCCTGACCTATGCTCAATACTGGGCTTGGCGCTTCAGCGGGGTGGCCGCGAGCGAGCTGACCTCGCTCGGCTGCCATACGGATTTATGGCTGCCGCTGGCGCGGGCTCCCTCGCGCATGGCTATCGCGTTGGGTTGGGCCGGTAAATTGCCCGCGCTGCGGGGCGCGCAGCAAGTGCTCGGCGAAGTGCGCAGCGACTGGGCGCAACGCTGCGGACTGGATCCAGAGTGCCGGTGCCTGTGCGGCATCCACGATTCCAGCGCTTCCTATCTGGCCTACAGCCAGGAAGTCGGAGCCGACGAGCCCTTTGCTGTCGTAGCAAGCGGTACCTGGACCGTCGTCATGGCGCATGGGGCGGATCTTGGCAAGCTGGTCGAGTCACGCGACATGCTCGCGAACATCGACATAGCCGGGCGAACGGTCGCGACTGCGCGCTTTCCCGGCGGGCGTGAATACCAGGCGGTCGCAGGCAGCGATGCTGCGCGATGTACCCCGGATTCCGCATCCCTGCAACAGGTGCTGCTTGACGATGCAGTCGCGCTGCCCAGTTTTGCGCCCGTCGGAGGACCCTTCGCCGGCCATGCCGGGCGGCTGCTGCGCGCGGACCGCCTAGATCCGCGCGGCCGCGCCGCGCTCGCCGCGCTGTATCTTGCGCTGATGACGGACCTCGCGCTGGAGTCGCTCGATGCACGCGGTGAGGTGCTGCTGGACGGGCCACTCGCCGACAACGATTTGTATGCGCGCGTTCTGGCGACCCTGCGGCCGGGCCAGATGGTCCGCGGCGCGGCGCGGCGCGCCGGCATCGTTCACGCCGCATTGCATTTGGCAAACTGTCTGGTGCCTGCGCCGCCGCGGGCAGTGCCGGCGCAGGCGCTGTCGTGCGCCAACTCTTTGCAGGATTATCGCGCGCGCTGGCGGCGCCAGCTGCCTCCGGGCATGGGGCATGGTATCGTTTGAGGGGTAATGACATGGCGCGCGTCGCATTCCAGTTAATGATCAGGCCCGGCTGCATCGAGGCCTATGACGAGTCTCATCGGCATGTGTGGCCAGAGATGTTGCAGGCGCTAAAGTCTGCCGGCATCTCGAACTATTCGATTTTTCGCCGCGACCGGCTGCTGGTCCTGGTGCTGGAAGTGGATAACTTCGAGCGCGCCTGGGGTCAACTCGGCAAGAACCCGGTAAACCTGCGCTGGCAGACCGAAATGGCCCCGCTGTTCGAACCGCTAACGGGCCTTGAAGCGGGCGAGCGGTTTCCGATGATGCGGGAAGTCTTTTTTCTTGAGTGACGCGATCCTCTGGCGCGGCGAGGCCGCGCGCGCAGCTTTTCGCGCAGGATACCTTGATATCGCACCGGCGATCCCCGCAACGCTCGCCTGGGGGCTGGTCACCGGCATCGCGATGGCCCAATCCGGACTGACTCTGCCGCAGGCCTATGGTCTTGGCCTGCTGGCCTTCGCGGGCTCCGCGCAGCTGGCAGTGCTGCCGCTGCTGGCGAGCCACGCACCGACATTCGTCATTGTCCTGACGGCGCTGATCGTGAATATGCGCTTCGTTATTTACAGTGCCGCCATGAAATCCGAATTTGTGAGGTTGTCATTCCGTCAGCGCCTGGGGATTGCGTACCTGATCGGCGATTTCCCCTTTGTATTGTTCGAGCGCTCCGCGTCGCAGCACGAGCGGCGATTGCGGCCGGTCTATTTCCTGGGGATCGGGCTGAGTAACCTGATTGTCTGGCAGCTTGCCTCCCTGGTTGGCTTGGTCGCAGCCGGCCGCGTGCCGCCCGAGTGGGGCCTTGATTTTGCCGGCATGGTAGCGCTCGTCGCGCTGCTTGTGCCGATGCTGGCGAATCGCCCGGGATTCGCAGCCTGTGCGATCGGCGGCGCAGTAGGAGTTGCACTCGATGGGTTGCCCGCCCATGCCGGGCTTGTGATCGCAACGCTCGCCGGCATCATTGCCGCGGTAGTTGCGGAACGCCTGCCGCCGAGGGTCGCATGAATCAGGCCCTGCTCACCTGGATCGCCATCGTCGGAGTATCACTGACAACAATCGCCACGCGTGGCAGTTTCGTCGTGTTTGGTTCACGCCTGCAGTTGCATCCGCAGATCGAGAAGGCGTTGCGCTTTGCGCCGGCAGCCGCACTGGGCGCGTTGGTGTTACCGGCGCTCCTGCTGCGCCACGGACATGTGGATTTCTCGCTGGCGAATCAACGGCTGATCGCCGCGTTCATCGCCGCGCTGATCATGTGGCGGTTCAAGAGCATGATCTGGACAATAGTTGTCGGAATGGGCATCGCGACGCTGATGAGGCTTATGTCATAGATGCGCCGTGCGCCCGAATCTGGCATCGTGTGATGGACATGTTCACTTTGCGCCACCTTATCCGCCGCCGGACCGTGCTGACCCGGCTGCTGCTCGGGCTGCTGCTGGTACGTGCGTATGTGCCAGAGGGGTTCATGCCGCAGGGCGGCAGCCCATTGCAGCTGCAGATTTGCTCGGCTCGCACAACCCCGTCATTGCCAGCGACGCCCGCGCGCGGCACCGGCGGAAACCTGGTGCATGTCGTGGACTGCCCGTTCAATCATTCGCCCGCCGCTGGTCCGATCCCCGACCTCCCGATCGACGCTGCCATCAATCCCGTAGCCTTACGGCCTTTGCTGACATTTGGCACCCAGCCATCTGGCGTGCGAGTACTGTGCGCCCACCAGGCCCGCGCACCGCCTTCTCTCGCCTGACTTGTTGTTTGGTCGCTTTTGGCGACGAATCCGACATCTCATGGAAAGACAAAATGCATTCCGGCAAACCCCCTGCGCTGCTGGCATTGACGCTGCTTGCTACCACGCCGATCCCAGGCTGGGCCTGCGCGACCTGCGGCTGCACCGTGAATTCGGATGCGGCAATGGGCTATTCAACGACCTCGGGTTGGCGTGTCAATTTGGAATATACCTATATCGACCAGGATGAACTGCGCTCCGGCAGTGCACCCGCGACCGCGGCACAAGTGATCGGCAATCCGTCCGATCCGTCATTGCACGGCGGGGAAATCGAGCGGGATACGATCAACCGCTATCTGACGCTGGGGGCAAGCTATCGTCCAAATTCGAGCTGGAACTTCGCGCTGCTGGTCCCGTATGTCTCGCGCGATCACACGACCTACGGTCAACAGCCCCAGCCCTTTATGCCTGCCGAACTGGCGCCGGATCAGATCAGCGGCGCCTCCGTTGGCAGTTTGGGGGATGTGCGGCTGATTGCGAGCTACCAGGGCCTGCTACCGACCCACAATCTGGGCGTACAGCTGGGCTTGAAACTGCCGACAGGTCCGTATGGGACTAGCGTCGTTTTCTACGGTGGCCCGAACAAAGGATCCGCGCTGGATGCCAGCCTGCAGGCGGGCACCGGCAGCACCGACCTGATTGCGGGCGCCTATTATTTTCAGCCGGTCAGCCAGGACTTCGATGCGTTTGCAACCGTGCAATACCAGGTCGCGGCTCTGCATCGCCTGGACCAGGCGGGCAGCGACTATCGTCCCGGCAACGCGGCGACCGCGAGCGTCGGACTGCGCTATGAAGCGCATCCGGAATGGGTGCCACAAGTGCAAATCAATGTATCGCGCAAGAGCGCTGATCAGGGCGCCTTGGCGGATCGCGCAGATACGGCGGGCACGGTGGTTTACCTAAGTCCGGGCATCACGGTGTCACTCCAGCACACATTGCAGGGCTACGCGGTTCTGCAGGTCCCGGTGTACAGTAACCTCGATGGATATCAATTGATTCCGCACTGGACCGCAACGGTAGGATTGAGCCATGCGTTCTGAATCATTGCGCAACCTGAATCGCCGTACACTGTTGCGCCAGCTTGCAGCAGCGGGACTTGCCGCGCAGGGCGGGGTACTCGCCTCGACCAGTCGCGCAGGCGCGCTTCGCATCGGTGCTCCGGCTCCCGCGGCGATTCTGGTCACGCTCGACGGCAAGCACATTGCGACATCGGATCTGCTCGGGCGGGTCGTGCTGCTGACCTTCTGGGCGACATGGTGCGCGCCGTGCCGTCAGGAACTGCCGCTGCTGTCCTCTTACGCGACACAATATGCGCAGCGCGGCTTGACGATACTCGGCTTCAGCCTCGATGCGCCTGAGGATCTGCCCAGGGTGCGCAAAATGGCTGAGGCGCTAAGCTTCCCGTCCGGTCTGGTCGCGGCATCCAGCCTGCCGGGATATGGTCGCATCTGGCATATCCCGGTCAATTTCACGATCGACCGCAAGGGACTTCTGTACCAAAACGGATGGGACGACAAGGATGCGACCTGGACCGCAGAGCGGTTCAATCGCATCGTCCTGCCCTTGCTGTCGTAAGCTAGCAAAATGAATAATAATACTGGCCTTGGCACGGGCATGTTGGCTGCATATTTCATAACGGCCAACGCAGCTGCCGCAACGGCCCCGGGGCATCCCATCGTATTGCATGCGGCGCGATTGCTGCAGGTCGCGAGCGGTCGCATGCTTGCCCCAGGCGAAATTCTGATCGATGGAGAGCGCATTATCGCGGTGGGTGCCAGCGTCATTCGTCCGGCCGGCGCCGCACTGATCGATCTGGGCGATACGACGATGCTTCCAGGCCTGATCGATGTCCATGTCCACCTGTTCCTGCACCCGGGCCCGGAGAGCCTGCAGACGGTGCAGGAGTCGGTCGCGCAGCGCACGATTCTTGCGACCCGGGCGGCCGAGGAAGATTTGCTTGCCGGCTACACGGCCGAGCGCGACATGGGCACGGAAGGCGCGGGATCCGCCGATTCGGCGGTGCGCGATGCCATCAATGAGGGCCTGATCCGCGGGCCGAGGCTGCGCATCAGTGGCAATGCGATCAGCATACTGGGCGGCCATGAGGATGCGATCGGATTCAACCCGGCTCTACATTTATTGCCGAACGCAACTTACGCCAATTCAAGCGATGAACTGATCGGTGTGATTCGCCAGCAACGCAAGGAAGGAGCTGACTTCGTCAAGATCTACGAAACCGGCGCCGACCGGATGGCCGATGGTGCTCTGCATACTCCTTATCAATATACGAGCGCGCAACTGCGCGCGGCTGTCGAAGAAGCCGCGCGCCTCGGAACCGTGGTTGCCGTTCACGCGATGGGCGAGCCCGGCACCCATTACGCTGCAGAGGCGGGCGTGGCATCGATCGACCATGCGACGCAATTGAGCGATGCGACGATGGCATTGATGAAACAGAAGAAAATCCCGGCAGTGCCGACCTTTGCGATATTCGAAGCAAGCGTTCCCGCCGAGGGCGCCCCCGACCCGCAGCAGGATCGCGCACTGCTCGAGTTAAAAGTCAGCGAGTTCAGGAAGCAGCTGGCCGCCGGCATCCCGTTCGCGGTGGGCTCGGACGTCGGGCCGTTTGCGCATGGCACGCAGGCACGGGAGCTGGAACTGATGGTCAAGTACGGGATGCGGCCGCTCGCGGTGCTGCAGGCGGATATGCTGAACGGCGCCAGGCTGCTCGGCTGGGAGGGGCAAATCGGCGAGCTGCAACCGGGATTCCTTGCCGACATCATTGCGGTGCCGGGTAACCCGCTCGATGACATCCACGTCGTTACGCAGGTGGCTTTTGTCATGAAGGGCGGTCACGTCGAGAGGTGGGTCGCTCCCGCCCCGCACTGACCTTGTCCAGGAAACTCGTCCCGGCCTTTTTTGTCGTGCTGTGGTCCACCGGATTCATCGGCGCGAGATACGGCTTGCCATCCGCCGGGCCAATGACCTTCCTGGCGCTGCGCATGGCGCTCGCGAGCGCGCTGCTGTTGCTGTTTGCGCTGCTTACGCGTGCACCGTGGCCCGCGGATGCACGTGCGATGGGGCACGTGATCGTTGCGGGCCTGCTCGTGCATGGCGGCTATCTGGGCGGCGTGTACGCCGCTATTGCCCGGGGCATGCCCGCCGGCATGACCTCATTGATCGTCGGCATGCAACCTGTGGTGACGTCGATCCTGGCAATCCTGTTTCTCGATGAGCGGCTGATCGCGCGGCAATGGTGCGGACTTGCTCTCGGCGTGCTGGGCCTGCTCGTGGTGCTATGGGCGCGCATGTCACTCGCCTCCCTGACCTGGCAGACCGGGCTGCTCGCAGGCTTTGCCCTGCTGTGCATCAGCATCGGTACGGTGTACCAGAAGAAATACAACTCCGGCGCCGACCTGCGCACGGTCGGTGTGTTGCAATACGTCGCGGCCGGACTTTGCTATGCCGTGCTTGCATGCCTGTTCGAAACCCGCAGCATCGACTGGACACTGCCCTTCGTCCTGGCGATGGCGTGGTCCGTGCTACCCCTGTCCATTGGCGCAGCGGCGCTGCTGTACGTCATGATTCGTAACGATGCCGCCTCGCGTGTGTCGAGCCTGCTGTATCTGGTGCCGCCAGTCACCGCGCTGATCGCGTATTTTTGCTTTGGCGAGCAGCTCACCTTGCCAGCGATGAGCGGCATGGCGCTGGTCGCATTTGGCGTTGCGCTGGTCGTGGCCTGATGCGCGCCCTGAGTCTCAAGTCGCGCCAGGCCGTCGTCATTGCGCTGCTGTTCTGCGGCTACGGCGCCTATTACTTTTGCCGCGCCGATCTTTCCGTGGCGACACCGCTGATCATCGACGAATTAAGCCGCTCCGGAATGACCGCGGCCGAGGCCATGGCGAAGATTGGCGCCATCTCCTCCTACGGAATCCTCGCCTACGCGGTGTGCAAGTTTTTTCTGGCCGGACTCGGCGATCTGTGGGGCGGCAAGCCGAGCTTTTTGCTGGGCCTTGGCGGCGCGGTGATCTTCACATTGCTGTTCGCGGCTACCGGCATGTTGCCGATCTTCACGCTGGCGTGGGTGGGCAATCGCATGGTGCAATCGATCGGCTGGGCCGGCCTGATTAAGGTCAGTTCACGTTGGTTCAATTTCAGCTCCTACGGCACGATCCTCGGCCTGTTGTCCTTGAGTTACCTCGTGGGGGATGCGCTCGCTCGGCAAACCATGGGCATGCTGATTGACCATGGCTACGGGTGGCGGACGTTGTTTTGGTATGCCGCCGGGGTCGCCGGAGTCATCTTCGTTGCTAATCTCCTGTTTTTGCATGAATCGCGCGTCAAGTTGGGATTTGCTGAGGCCGCCGTCAACCCGCAGAACCTGTTCGCCGCTGCCCGATCCACCACGGGCGCATCCTGGCAGACAAGCGTTTGGGCGCTACTCTTGCCGCTGCTGAAGAGCCGGGCGTTCCTGATGGTGTGCCTGCTATCGTTCGGTTGCACGATCGTGCGCGAAACATTCAACACCTGGACACCCGTATACCTGAAAAGCCATATCGGCTTCAGCTCCGGCCACGCCGGATCCTTGAGCGCGGTCTTTCCCGCGGTCGGCGCGGTGTCGGTATTGTCTTGCGGTTGGCTCAGCGATCGTATGGGCGTTAACGGCCGTGCATTGTTGATGATGATCGGCCTGACAGTCGCCACCGTGGCGCTGGTCGTACTGATGGGAGTGCCCGAGACACTCGCCGGCGCAATGCTGCCCATCGTCCTGATTGGCGTGGTCGCCTTTAGTTTGCTGGGGCCTTATTCTTATCTTGGCGGCGCCTATGCGCTCGATTTTGGCGGCGGTCGCGCGAGTGCAGCGTCCTCCGGCATCATCGACGGGGTTGGATATATAGGGGGCACGATGGCGGGCTATTTCGTCGCGCGCCTGTCGGCAGCCTTCGGCTGGCAGGGCGTGTTCCTGCTGCTCGCCGGGGTCTGCGCGCTCTCCGCACTGGCCGCTGCAGTGCTATACAGGATCAAGGCGCGATGACTAACGATACCAGAGCGAAAGCGTTGTCCTTCCAGGCGGATTTACTGTCGGTCGTGTGGTCCGACGGACAGCAAAGTGACTTTGCGGCCCTCTGGCTTATCGACAATGACCCGCTTCACCGCGAGCCCCATAGCGGCCAGCGCCTGATCGATGTGGCGGATTTGCCGGATGCGCCGAAAATTCGCGATGCCACCCTGAAGGATGCGCACGTGCTGATCGAATGGCACGACAGGGCGGCGCCGACCTCTATTTCAATTTCCTGGCTCGCGCTTCAGCGCGACCGGCCCGCAGCTGGTTCGGCGCGACCCGTGAGGCTATGGGGTGATGCGGCAGGCATGGATGCGCGCCAGGATTTCGAATGGCTGACGGCCACCGAGCTTCGGGAAAGCGGCGTTAATGCCGCGCGCTGGTTTCGCCGCCTGGGAAGCGAGGGGCTTGCGTTTGTCTCCGCGGTGCCAGCGCGGGATGGCGCGATTCTGGAGGCGGTTGCGCCGATCGGTCTGGTGCAGGAAACGAATTACGGACGAGTGTTCGACGTGCGCTCGGTTGCCAAAGCGGAAAACCTCGCCTACACCGATCTGGGCCTCGGCCTTCACACCGACAATCCCTATCGCGATCCGGTGCCTGGCTTCCAGGTGCTGCATTGTCTGCTTCCGGCTGCCGACGGCGGCGACAACTTGTTTGCCGATTCCTTTGCCATCGCCGAGCACCTGCGCCAGGTGCATCCGGAAGCCTTTGTGATCCTCACGCAAAATGCCGTGCCTTTCCATTATCACGCCAGGGACGTTGAGCTTTACTCCGAAAAGCCGATGATACAACTCGGGCTGCAGCACGAGGTCATCGCGGTGCATTACAACAATCGCTCCATCGCACCGCTGCCGCCCTCGGCGCCGGGTGTGACAGATTACTACGAGGCCTACCGGTGCTTCGCATGGCACTTGCGCCAGGCACAGTTTCAGCTGCGCATGCGCATGGACAAGGGCGACATGGTGGTGTTCGACAATTGGCGTGTGTTGCACGCGCGCACCTCTTTTTCGGCCGCGCGCCACCTGCAGGGATGCTATTTAACCAAGGACAGTGTCTACAGTCGTGTTGCACTGGAGAGCAGGCATGAAGACATTTGAAGAGATAGCCAGTTTGTTCAGCCGCCACGGTGGCGGGGCGTATTTCGGCGAGGCAGTCACGCAGCTCGATCACGCGTTGCAGGCCGCCCATTTTGCCGCCGCGGATGGGGCGGCGGACGAACTGGTGGTTGCGGCGCTGCTGCACGACGTCGGGCACCTGCTGCAGGCAACCCCTGACGATCTTGCCGACTGGCATACCGATGCGCGGCATGAAGTGGAGGGTGCAACATGGCTAGCCAAGCGTTTTCCGCGCGAAATTTCTGAGTCCGTGCGTTTGCATGTGCCGGCCAAGCGCTACCTGTGCGCCACGGATCCGGCCTATATGGCGGTGCTCAGCGAGGCATCGATCGTGACGCTGAGGTTGCAGGGTGGCCCGATGTCTGCCGCGCAGGTCGCGCAGTTCGAGACGGAACCCTTTCACACCGAGGCCCTGCAAGTGCGGCGCTGCGATGACCGGGGTAAAATGGCCGGACTGAAGGTGCGCGGACTGGCCGATTATCGCCTGCTGGTGCAGCGTTTTGCGCCGGCCTAAAACGCATCGGAGCGATCCATGAGCAATGATTTTGTAGCAGTCGGCCGGGCGCAGGGCGCGAACGCCGATATATTAGCCCGCGGGTTCACGCGCCGGCCGTTGCCGCTCGATACCGCGGTCGCGCGGGCACTTGCGGATCTTGCGCATGCCGCCTGGCAGATGCCGCGGGATCAGTATTACGAAACCGGCGACCGGTTCCGCTCGCTGAACCGGTTTAAGGCCGAGATTTTTAAGGACGGTGTGCACATTCAGCGCTGTGACGACGGCACGCCGTATGTGCAGCTGGAGAAATATAATCCCTCGCTGCCCGGTACCCAGCGTGAATACCAGCCGTTGCCTGACGCGGTGGTCGACTCGGCGGGGATCCGCAAGCTCATGGCCTATCACCTGATGTACCTGCCGCTGTCCGAGCCGGGTATTCGCTATGCGGTCAACCTGCATGTGCTTCGATTCGCCGCTACCCCGGGTCGCCCAGCGGATACGAGCCCGCCCGGATTGCACAAGGATGGCGAGAAATATCTCGCGACGCATCTGCTGGCGCGCAGCGGCGTCGTGGGCGGAGAGGTGGCTATCACCGACAATCAGCGCACGGAACTCGATCGCTTTACGATGCGCGAGATGGGCGAGTGCTACGCCTTTGACGATGATCGGATCTGGCACATGTTGACGCCAGTTCACGCCGCCCCGGGCGCGAGCTTCGGGTATCGCGACACGCTTGCGTTCGACATGCTGCCGGAAGGCTGGAAACCCAGTTGACCAAGAAGGTTCTGGAGGCTGCGCGCTCGGTCGATGTGATCCTGGAAACCGACGTGCTGGTCGTGGGCAGCGGGCCTGGCGGCCTGTCCGCGGCGCTCGCCGCGGCCCGTGCCGGGGCGAGCACCGCGCTGCTTGAGCGCAATGGCTGCTTCGGCGGCAACATCACGCAGGTTGGCGTCGAGGGATTTGCCTGGTATCGCCACGAGCATACGGTCGATTGCGAAGGCATAGGCATCGAATTCGAGCAGCGCGCCAAGGCGATGGGCGCCGCCATGCCGGAGCCCCAGTCCCTGAGTCACGCGCTGGACGCAGAGATGTTTAAGTGGGTCGCGGACGTGCTCGTGCAGGAGGCAGACATCCGGCCGCTGCTGCATCGGTTGTGCGTCGCCCCGATTGTCGAGAACGGCGTGATCTGCGGCGTTATCACCGAGAGCAAGGCGGGTCGCGAGGCGATCCTGGCGAAGCGGGTCATTGATGCGACGGGCGATGCCGATGTGGCGGCGAGGGCCGGCGCACCGACTTTCAAGCTGCCGAAGAACGAGATGATGTCGGTTTCGGTCATGTTCTCGATGAATGGGGTCAACAAGCGCCGCTTCATCGATGCGGTCAAGGCCGATCCGCAGACTTACGCTGACTGGGGCGGAAACGGCGAATGGAATTACCAGACGACCGGCAAGGAAGACAAGCTGTTTTCGCCGTTCCTGCGCAAGCCGTTCAAGCAGGCGCTGGATGCGGGCCTGATCCCGCAGAACCTCAAGACGATTGCCGGCACCTGGGGCTCGGTCACTGATCAGGGGGACCTGACGTACCTGAACCTGGTGCATATCCCCGAGCTCGATGGCACGGACCCGAACGATCTGACCGTTGGCGAGATGCGCGGCCGGCGTGAGGCGATCCATGCGCTCGAGGCGCTGCGGGGATACATGCCCGGGTGCGAGCAGGCGAAGCTGCGCAACTTTGGCATGACGCTTGGTGTCCGCGACACCCGCAAGATCGATGCGCAGTACAACTTGACTGGCAACGACGTGCGCGAGCAGGGACGCTTTGATGATGCGATCGGTATTTTCCCCGAATTCATCGATGGCTATGGGGTGCTGATCCTGCCGACGACGGGCCGTTACTGGCAGCTTCCGTACCGCGCGCTGGTGCCAAAGGGAGTCGCTAACCTGCTGGTCGCGGGCCGCTGCATCGGCGGGGACAAGATTTCCCATGCTTCCGCACGCAACATGATGTGCTGCGCGGTGGCCGGGCAGGGCGCTGGCGTCGCGGCCGCCGTATCGATCCAGCGGGATGAAGGATTTGGGCAGCTGAACATTGACGCTGTGCATAAAGAGCTTGCACGCCAGGGCGCGCGCTTCCGGTGATGCAGGCCCCGCGCACCGCTCCGGCGTCCCCGTTGCGATGGCTGGTGCTTGCGGTGGCCGCGATCGCTGTTTCCAGCAGTTATTACGAGTCCGATGTGATTGGCTCAGTCGCGGACCTGCTCGGGCGCCAGCGCGGCTTCAGCCAGTCGCAGATCGGCATGCTGAATGCGGTCATGGCCTATCCGAATGTCGCGCTCGCGCTGATCAACGGCGTGCTGATCGACCGCTTTGGCGCTGCGCGCATGTCCCTCTGGGCTGCCGCGATTGGCGTCGCGGGTGCGGCGCTGACCGCCTTCGGCCAGCCCTATGAGACGATGGTTGCGGGCCGCTTTTTGTTCGGCATCAGTGAAGGCGCCATTTTCATCGCGCTGCTCGCAGGCATAGCACAATGGTTCCCGCGCACCGGCATTGCCCTGGCCGCCGCGCTTTACCTGAGCCTCGCGCGTGTCGGCTCCTACGCCGAGAATTCGTCGCCCGTGTGGGCGCATTCCGCGTTCGAGCGCGGCTGGCAGGCACCGCTGTGGCTGGGCGCCGGCATCACGGTGCTGGGCCTCGGCGCGGCGCTGGTCTATTATTGCATCGATCGCCGCTACCGGGCCGCCGCCGGAGCCGCAGTCGGATCGGATCGCTTCGCGTGGCGCGACCTGCTCAAGTTCGATTCGTCGTACTGGTACATCCTTGGCGTGCATGTGCTGTATGCCGCGGTCTTTTTTCCGTTCCGGCAAACCTTTGCGGTCGAATATTTCCAGCACGTCAAGGGACTGACCCTGCAACAAGCGGGCTATTTCAATAGCCTGGTTTTTCTCGCAGCGATCTTCGCAACACCGCTGTTCGGGTTACTCGCCGATCGGCTGGGACATCGCGCGTTGATGCTGGTGCTTGGGACAGTGCTACTGCCGCTGAGCTTTGTCGTGCTCGGGGTCACGACGTACAGCCTGTGGGTCACGACCGTCATGATCGGGGTCAGCTGGTCGCTGGTGCCGGCAGTGATTTGGCCGGCGACCACGCTGATCGTCGCACCGCGCCGCTTAGGCTCAGCCCTCGGACTCATCACGCTGATCCAGGCGCTCGGCATTGCGCTCTCCAACCATGCCGCAGGCGCCCTGGCGGACCTGGCCCATGCCGGTGCCCGGAACCCGGCGGGCTATTCGGCCATGCTATGGTTCTTCTTTCTTATTAGCTTGCTTGCCTTGTCGTCCGCGTTGCTGTTGTGGCGGCGTGAAGCCGGGCCCGAGGGCCATGGGCTCGAGGATGCGCGCAAGCTGACACACGCGGTCGCTTGAGGTGAACTAGGCATGATGACCCTGGATCAGTTTGTACTCGCGGCCTATCTGATCGGCATCCTGATCGTCGGGATCTGGTCGCAACGCAAGGCTAAGACGCAGGAGGATTTCCTGGTCGCGGGCCGTTCGGTCGGACCGATCCTTTATTCCGGGACACTTGCGGCGGTGATTCTGGGCGGAGGCTCCACGGTCGGCGGCGTAAAGCTCGGCTATGTGTATGGAATTTCCGGGATGTGGCTGGTCTTCATGTACGGGCTTGGCATGATCGTGATGGGCGTTGTGCTGGTGCCGCGAATCCTGAAGTTGAAGTTGTTCACGATCACCGAACTGCTGGGGCGGCGCTACAGCCCTGCCTCGCGCATTGCGGGCGGCGTCGTCATGGCCGCTTACGACCTGATGATCGTCGTGACCGGCACGATCGCCGTCGGTGCGGTCATGGAAGTGATCGTCGGCATTCCGCGCACGCCAGCGATCCTGATGAGCAGCGGTGTTACGGTTGTGTACTCGGTCTTTGGCGGCATGTGGGCGCTGACCGCAACCGATATCGTGCAATTCGTGATCAAGACGATCGGCATCCTGATGGTTCTACTGCCGGCGGCGATTTACCACGCCGGCGGCTTTGCCGGCATGCATGCGCATCTGCCGCCAGAGTTTTTCTCGCTGACGCATATTGGCGGATCGAAGATCCTGGCATTTTTTACGCTGTATTTTTTCGGGATACTGATTGGACAGGATGGCTGGCAGCGCGTATTCACGGGGCGCAGCCTGAAGGTTGCACGCAACGGCGGAATCTATGTGGGCATTTATTGCATGGTGTACGCGATCGCGGGCGCCACCATCGGCGCGGCAGGGCACGCCTTCCTGCCGCCGCTTGCCGACCCCGATCTTGCCTTTGCGACGATCGTGAACGCGGTGCTGCCCGCAGGCATGCGCGGCCTGGTTCTTGCCGCTTCGCTCGCGGCGATCATGTCGACCTGTAGCGCCTGCCTGCTGGCCTCCGCCACGGTTCTGATTGAAGATGTGTACTTTCCGCTGCGAAAATCCACGAGCATCGGGTCGGTCAACCTGACCCGTGTCGTCACCCTGTTGCTGGGCATCGCGGCAACTGTGGCTGCCTGCGAAACCGACGATGTGATTGCAGCGCTCACGGTAGCCTATGACCTGCTGGCCGGCGCGCTGTTTGTGCCGGTCATCGGCGCGATCCTATGGCCGCGCGGCACGAGCAGCGCGGCGCTGACTTCCATTTCGGTCAGCGGCATTGCGGTTCTCGTGATGCTGTTCGTGAAGGGCATGAACTCCGATGCGCCGATCTACGTCGGGCTCGGCCTGAGCCTGATGATCTTTGTATCCATGAGCCTGCTGGGAAAACCGAGGAATCTATGACCTACCGCAAGAAAGGCGTCGTCGACGGTGTCGAATACGAGCCGATGAAAGAGCCGCGCTATACTGATATCGCGACGTTCATGCGCACGCCGCTCGCGACGAGCCTTGCCGACGTCGATATCGGCCTGATCGGCGTGCCGACGGACCTAGGCGTCACGAATCGCCCCGGCGCGCGGCACGGCCCGCGCGAGATCCGCAACTCCTCGAGCCTGATGCGCGGCTTCAATCTCGGCATGCGCATGAACCCCTATGAGCTATGCCGGATTGCCGACCTCGGCGATGTGCGTTTCACCGGCCGATACGACTTGGAGGCACAGACGGCGCAGATCGCGGATTTCTACCGGCTTGTGCACAAGGCCGGGATCATCCCGGTCACGGCGGGCGGGGATCACTCGATCACGTTCCCGATCTTCCAGGGGATCGCCGCCGCGGGTCCCATTGGCATGGTGCATATCGATGCACACTGCGACACCTGGGGCGAATATTACGGCTCGAAGTTCACTCATGGAGCGCCATTCCGACTTGCCGTCGAGCACGGGCTGCTCGATCCGAAGCGCACGATCCAGATCGGCATCCGTGGCGGTCAGAACCTGATGGACGGCATTAATTTCTCGCTAAACCACGGCATGCGCGTTGTGTTCATGGAAGAGTTTGCAACGCTGGGAGTCGAACGCGTGATCGCCGAGGCGCGCCGCGTGGTCGGCGATGGGCCGACCTACATCTCATTTGACGTCGATGGCCTCGATCCGGTGTATGCGCCGGGCACCGGCACGCCCGAAGTCGGTGGCATCACGGCACTTGAGGCGCAGCGCCTGCTGTACGGCCTTCGCGGCCTGAACCTGATCGGCGGCGATGTGGTCGAGGTCGCTCCGCCATACGATCAGACCGGGAACACCGCGCTGGTCGGAGCCACGATGATGTTCGAGATCATCTGCCTGATTGCCGACCGGCACTGGGGTAAGAAGTAGATCCCTGCACGCGTTATTCGAAAGATCCGCTCCAGCTTGCGACCTGGGCCGCGGCGAATTGGGGCAGCAGGCAGCAGCGGCTTTAGCGCTGGTGTCACCGCCCGGTATTGATCCACACCACCTTGGGTTCGGTGAAATTTTCGATGGCCATCTCGCCATGCTCGCGGCCGAAGCCTGAGTCCCGCGATCCGCCCCAGGGCAGGCGCACGTCGGTGGGCCCGAAGGTGTTAACCCACACGGTGCCGGCCTTTAGGCGTCGGGTGAAGCGATGCGCGCGCGCGATGTCAGCTGTCCAGACACCGGCTGCAAGGCTGTACACCGTTCCATTCGCGATACGCAGGGCGTCCTCCTCGTCCGCAAAGGGAATCATGGCGGCCACGGGCCCGAAGATCTCTTCCTGCGAAATGCGCATCTGCGGGGCGACGCCTGCAAACACCGTCGGAGTGACGAAATAGCCGCGCTCACCATGGCGCGCGCCGCCCGTCACGAGCCTGGCGCCCTCACGCCGACCTACCTCAATGTAGTCGAGGACGCGCTGCATCTGCACCTGGGATATTAGCGGCCCCATGCCTGTCGCGGCATCCTGCGGATCGCCGACCCGTATTGCACGTGCGCGTGCGGCAACGCGCTCGACCACCTCGTCGTAAACGCTCTGGTGAACAAGGATGCGTGAGCCGGCCGAGCAGACCTGGCCGGAGTTGAAGAAAATACCGGCCGCGGCTGCCCGTGATGCGGCGTCCAAATCGGCGTCCGGAAAAATAATATTCGCCGACTTGCCACCGAGTTCCAGCGTCACGCGCTTCAGGTTGCCGGCGGCGCTGCGCAGGATCTGGCGCCCCACGGTCGGGGAGCCTGTGAAGGTCACTTTGTCTACATCGGGGTGATCGACCAGGGCCTGGCCAGCCGTCTTGCCAAATCCGGGCACGACATTCAGCACGCCACCCGGAATGCCGGCCTCGAGCGCCAGCTCGCCGAGCCGCAGTGCGGTCAGTGGCGTGATCTCGGCGGGCTTCAGCACCACCGTGCATCCGCAGGCGAGCGCGGGAGCAATCTTCCACATGCCGATCATCAGCGGAAAGTTCCACGGTACGATCGCGCCGACCACGCCCACCGGTTCGCGCACCGTATAGGTCAGGGCGTCATTGCGGGTTGGGATGACCTGCCCATTGATCTTGTCGGCCATGCCGGCGTAGTACACCAGCGTGTCGAGCACCGCCGGCAGGTCCTGGCGCCGGATCGCGGCGACCGGCTTGCCGGAATCCAGGCTCTCCAGGTCGATCAGTTCGTCCTGGGCGCTGCGGATGGCGTCTGCGAACTTCATCATCAGCATCCCGCGTTCCGAGGCCCGCATCTGTCCCCAGTCCCCTTCAAGCGCGGCGCGCGAGGAGCGCACCGCGATATCGACGTCCTGCGCATCGGCTTCGGCGACCTGCGCAATCTGAGCGCCGCTGGCCGGGTTCAGGGTATCGAAGTAGCGGCCAGACAAAGCCGGGACGCGCTGGCCGTCGATCAGCAGATCGTGCCGGACGTTCTGTGCAACGACGGCGGGCGCTATGGACTTGGCAGATGTTGACATGGTCATGTTCCTCGTTATATATAGGTAAATAAATGCATATTTAACGTCTCAAATACACCCTATTTACCTTGGTGAACGCAATTTTACTCGGTGTTTAGGCTGCTTGGAATATGCTTTTGAGTTCCTAATTTCGGATGCTTATATATGCATTATTATTCATATTATCGGGGCTTGGCATGATCCGAATCGAGATTGAACCGGTCTGGCGGTTTACGAAGGACGACGGTTCGCGATCCATGCTGGTCATGATGGATCTGCTGCAGGAGATCCGCGCCAGCGGCAAGATCACGCGTGCGGCGGATCAGTCGCACATGTCCTACCGACATGCCTGGAACCAGATCGAAAAGTGGTCTGCGTTCTTCGGCGCTCAGCTGGTCGAGCGGCGCCAGGGTCGGGGAACGACGCTGACGCCGCTGGGCGACAAGCTGGTCTGGGCGGGGCAGCGGCTGCGCGCGCGCTTGAAGCCGCAGCTCGATAATCTGTCACAGGAACTGGAGACCGAGATCAACCAGCTCCTACCGCATAGCCCGAGGATCGTGCGCGTGCATGCGAGCCATGGCTTCGCGGTCGCGAAGCTGCGCGAGATGCTGAGCCATGAGCCCGACATCGGCGTGGACCTGCGCTACGTCAGCAATCAGTCCTCGCTCGCCTCGCTTGCGCGCAACGAATGCGACCTGGCCGGCATGCATTTGCCGCAAGGCGCCTTGCGGCGCCGCAGCATCGCGGCATCCAGGGGCTGGCTGTCGCCCGCGACCCACCGCGTGATCAGCTTCGTCACGCGCGAGATGGGGCTGATCGTCAAGCGCGGAAATCCGTTGAAGATCGAGTCCCTGGATCAACTGCTCGATCCGTCCATCCGCTTCGTGAACCGCGAACCGGACTCCGGCACGCGCCTGTTGTTCGAGGAACTGTTGCATCAGGCGGGAGTCGATGGCTCGCGCATCAACGGCTACGCGCAGATGGAATTCACGCACGCCGCGGTCGCTGCCTATGTAGCCAGCGACATGGCCGATGTCAGTTTCGGCGTCGAGGCCGCCGCACGTCAGTTCGACTTGGGGTTCGTGCGCCTGGTCACCGAGGACTACTTCTTCGTGTGTCTGAAGTCCACCCTGGAACTCGATTCGATCAAGCGCGTCTTGTCTATCATGCGCAGCACGGAATTTCGCACCGCCATTGATAGCCTGCCGGGATACGCCGTGAAGGAAGCCGGCGCCATTAAGACAGTTCGCGAGGTATTCCGCAGCGACGACTAGCCAGGCCCGTGCTACCGCGATTCCTACACGGTACCGCGTAAATGCCTGATGAACAAAGCAAATGCGGTCCAGCGGCCGATATCCGGCACAATTTAAATCCGGATGTTTTAGACTCCTTTACCGACAAGACGTGACCTCTGGGGCGATGCACTTGATGAACGGAATGTTTAAATCGCCGACGTGTTCACCCCTGTGCTGCGCTCATCGCGTGCGCCCTAGCGGATGGAACCCATTTGAGGCCATTCACCGCGAAGGCTGCTGACGGACCAATGCGTAAGCTCACTCCCGCGCAAAGATGGTGGCTTGCTTTGCAACGCCTGATCGCCTCGTGCCGAATCCTGCGTTATCCGCACAAACTCAGGCAGCTGTGGAACATGGGATTTATGGGCCAGTACCTCAAGGGTCAAAACCAGCGCGACCGGTTTTTTTTCCTGACCCATAATTATTACCTGTCGCGATACTTCACCGTGGCGCAGCGAATTGACAGCGCGATCTTCCATTACGGGTACGAAGGCCGGGTCGGCGCTTCGGCCTACCTGCGCGACGTCTATCACTCCCGCCGCGGGCTTACGCTTTGGCAGCAGGTCGTCGACGGCGTGCGTTGTGCGATAACGCTGTGCGCGACTGAGGATAACCGGCATGAAGGCGACTTGAGCGTCTGTTGCTTTGTCAACGATGTGCGCGTTTGCCGCGTGTCGTTTTCTTATGTCGATAGCAGTGTCTTTGGACTCGCGTCGCAGTGCACGATGTTTGTGACCAGGAATCAGACTGACCATGTTCCCGAGCTTCAGCTATTCCGCAACACCTTCAAGCAGAATTCGCCGCCCTTTTTCTGTATAGCCTCTGTGTGCGGAATTGCCATGGCGAACGGCATGCCAGCCATCTACGTGGTCAAGGCTGATGCGCAGATTGCCTACGCCGAGACCTATGCGGAAAGCTTCAGTAATTCCTACTCGACCCTCTGGAAGCGGCTGGGAGCGCAGGAGATCGGTTGCAAACATGCCTATTCGATGCCGATTCCGCTGCTGTTGGCCCCGCTGTCGGCTGTGAAGCACCGAAGCCGGGCCATCGCCAGGCGTCGTAACTGGCTGGAAATCGCACTGTGTACGCGACGAACAATTCTCGAATGTGGAATGGGCCCTGCCCAGGCAGAAGAGGACGGCGACCCCGTGACGCGGCTCTGGGAAGGTCAGGAAGAAGGGGACATCGCGCAAAGCCAGAGCTAGCGGCTCCGGATAATCGTCAAGCATGCGGTCGGTCGGTCGCGAGGCGGCGCACCTCGCCTGGCGGGTTTTCACGGCGGCCTATCAAGCAGCGCCGCGGCTTCCACCGCAATCAGTCCCGCCTCATCCACCGGTACCATCAAGATTGCCGCGCGGCTCGTGGGCATTGCGATGTTGGCGGCAACCCCCATGCACGCGGCATTTGCCTGTGGCGATAGCGAAATCCCGGCCCAGGACAGATCCCCGATGATACGGCGGCGAATGTCGGGGCAGTTCTCGCCGATGCCGCCACCGAATGCGATTGCATCGA
The DNA here is from genome assembly GCA_025355645.1 of Gammaproteobacteria bacterium. GTDB lineage: Bacteria > Pseudomonadota > Gammaproteobacteria > Steroidobacterales > Steroidobacteraceae > Bog-1198. Next base: position 77,541 of record JANXZG010000042.1, read on the forward strand.
CGCCGTCGAGCTCGGCAATATAAGCCGCGAGATAGTGGCGCGCTCGCCGGCAGAATATATTTATCGCGAGTGCGGCTTCGCGGTCGCCTCCTTGTTCGCGCCTCAACAGCTCGCGCATATCGGCGCTCTTGCCAGATAGGCCGAGCAGGCCGCTGCACTCGTTGAGTTCTTTGCGCATTGCAGGCGCCTGCATGCCGGTCCGTTCCATGACATACAGCACTGCGCCGGGATCCACATCGCCTGAGCGCGTGCCCATCACGAGGCCCTCGAGCGGCGTGAATCCCATGCTGGTCGCGACGGGCTCGTTCGCGCGCGTGGCGGTCACCGAACAACCCCTCCCCAGTTGCAGGCTGACGATGCGCTCACTCGGGGCCGACCGACCGAGATATGTGCGTGCTCCCTGGCATATGCTGCGATGGGCAAGTCCATGGAAGCCATAGCGCCGGATGCCAAACTCCACGCGCCAGCGCGCCGGGACCGCGTATTGATAAGCCTGCTCGGGCAATGCGGCGTAGTAAGCTGTGTCGAACACGCCGATGAGGGGCACCTCGGCACCGAGCGAGTGCCGAACCGCGTCAATGACCGAGAGCGCCGGCGGATTGTGCAGCGGCGCGAGTTCGCTAATCTTGTCCAGCGCTGCAATTTCAGGATCGCCAAGCAGGGTAGTCGCGCGAAAGCGCTCGCCGCCATGCACGATGCGATGCACGCTCGCCGCAAGGCCGGCCAGCCCGTCGCGTCCTTGAATCGCTGAGTCCTTGAACCATGCGAGCGCGGATACGGCTGCATCCGCCAGTGAGCGCACGCTGGCAAGCGCAGGCGCCATCCCGGGCGCATCGCGGCATACGTAAAGACCGGATCCGTCCGCGCTTTCCGTAAAAATGCCGCCGCGGATTCTGTTGGGTAGCGATTTGTCCGCGAGCTCGAGCAGCTCGAATTTCAGCGATGAACTGCCCGCGTTGAACACCAGCAGCCGCATGCTGTTCAGCGACTTCTGAGGATCCGGCGAATGCCGAATGCCGAGAGCAGCACCGCGACACTGACAAGGCCAAAGATCAGTGGGGTGCGTTGGTCAGGAATAAAGCCCATGGCTGCAACGATCAGCAGCATCAGCAGGATCGCGAAGCGGGTCAGGTGCGGATAGAACCACATGCGCATGCGCAAGCGTTCCGGCATCTGCTGCTCGAGGCGCCGGCGCAACTTCAGTTGCGAAAGGGCGATCAGCACGTACACAAAAATGGCGACGGTGCCGTAGGAATTGACGAGGAAAGAGAACACCTTGTCGGGTGACACATAGCTCATGACGACCGCGGCATAGGCAAATGCGGTACCCGCGAACAGGGCCGCAACCGGCACGCCGCGCGTGTCGAGCTTCGCAAAGAATCGCGGCGCATCGCCCTTGGCGGCAAGGGCCATCAGCATGCGCGATGAGGCGAACAGCCCGGAGTTCAGCGCGGAGAGCACCGCGGTCAGGACGATCAGGCTCATGACGGTCACCGCGCCCGGGATCCTGAGCGTTTGCAGCACGCTGACATACGGGCGCGTCATCAGCTCGGTATCGTTCCATGGCACGATGCATACCACCAGGAAGATCGATCCAACATAAAAAATCAGCACGCGCCAGATCACCGACTGCATCGACTCGGCGACGGCTTTTTCCGGCTCCGCGGATTCAGCCGCCGCGACCGCGACAATCTCCGTGCCAAAATAAAAGCCGGTGGCCGCAACGGCTCCGGTCAGCACCGGCACAATGCCGTTCGGCATAAAGCCGCCGTGCATGGTCAGATGGGAAAATCCGCCAGACGCCCCGGGCCACAATCCCATGACAAATACGCCACCGGCAACCAGGAACACGGTGATCGCGACCACCTTGATCGAGGCAAACCAGAACTCGGCCTCGCCATAGGAGCGCACCGACATCAGGTTGACCAGCGTGAACAGCGCAGTGAGCCCTAGCGTGAATTCCCACGGCGCGACGACCGGCCACCAAAGCCCCAGTATCTTGGCGCCGGCCACCGCCTCGAGAGCGACGACAATGATCCAGAAGTACCAGTACATCCAGCCAGTCAGGAACCCGGCGAGCTCGCCGAGCGAGATACGGCTGTATTCATAAAATCCGCCGATCACGGGGTAGGCGACCGCCATCTCGCCCAGCATACGCATCACGAGTACGACCAGCATGCCGGTGATCGCGAACGAGATGACCGCAGCGGGGCCGGCCGTGCCGACTACGACGCCGCTGCCGACAAACAGACCCGCGCCGATCACGCCGCCGAGTGCAATCATCTGCATATGTCGCCGTTGCAGCGACTTGCGCAGGGCGGGGATCTGGTCGGTCATACGTAGGACTTATATTTCTCCAGGTGCCGCACGGGCTTCGAGAGGGCGTCACGGCGGAAAGGATCGCCGAGTTCCTTCGTGACCATCATCTCGATGACCGTGGTGCGTCCATGCGACTGGGCCTCGGTCGCCGCCTTCAGCGCCGGCCCGACATCGGCAAGCCGCTCGACGGTCACCCCGTCGCAGCCGAATGCACGCGCCACGGCCGACCAGCTCGGATTCTCAAGATTCACACCTTGATACCGGCGTGAATAGAAGTCCACATGATTCTTCTTCTCCGCCCCCCATTGGCCATTGTTGAATACGACCACGGTGACGCCGATCTTCTCGCGCACGCAGGTCAGCAGTTCATTGAAACTTATGCCCCAGGCGCCGTCCCCGACATAGGCGAACGCCGGTCGTTGCGGGCTTGCGATCTTTGCGCCGCATATGACCGGGAACGCGTAGCCGCAGTTGCCGAAGCTCATCGCGGCAAACATAGAGCGGGGCTTCTCAAAGTGTAGGTAAGAGTTCGACACCGAGCAGATGTTGCCGATGTCGGTCGAGACCATGGCATCCGCCGGCATTGCCTGCTCGAGCGCGCGCAGCATCTCGCGCGGGTGCATGTATTTGGAGTTGGCTGAGACTTCGACCGAGTACGGATCGCGTTCATGCGTCCACCCGTCGAGCTCACTCGCCCAGGCCTGCTTTTCGGCATTCATGCGCTGCATACGCTCAGCGCGGGTCGCAGCGCAGTGAAGCTGCTGGCCTTTCAGGCGTTCGATCAGCGCCGCGGCAGCGGCTCGCGCATCGCCGTGTATGCCGACCGATATCGGCTTGACGAGCCCCAGCATCCGCGCATCCGAATCGATCTGGATGATTTTCGCCTGGTGCGGCCAGTAATCCATGCCGTATTGCTGCAGTGTTCCGAACGGTCCCAGGCGCGTGCCCAGCGCGAGCACGACATCGGCTTGTGCGATCAGCTTCATCGCCGCTTTCGATCCCTGGTAGCCCAAGGGTCCGACCGAGAGCGCGTGCGATGCCGGGAAAGAGTCGTTGTGCAGATAGCTGTTGCATACCGGCGCGCCAAGCAGTTCTGCGAGCGCGATCGCCTCGGCTGTGGCGCCGGCCATAATCACGCCGCCGCCGGCCAGGATCACCGGGAACTTCGCACTCGCCAGAGTAGCCGCCGCGGCATCGAGCGCAGTGGAATCGCCAGGGCCATGAAAAATGCGCATCGGCGGCGAGATCACGACATCGATATCGCCGTAGAAAAAATCTCGCGGGATATTCAGCTGTGCCGGGCCCATCTCGAGCATTGCACGGTCAAAACAGCGCGCGGCGATCTCCGCCATACGCTTCGGGTTGTTCACATGGCCCTGGTACTTGGTAATTTTCGAGAAGATCGGCAATTGTTCGGTCTCCTGGAAGCCACCCAATCCCAATCCCATGGAGCCTGTTTCCGGCGTGATAAACACGACCGGCGAGTGCGCCCAGTAAGCAGCCGCAACGCCGGTCACAAAATTGGTTACGCCGGGGCCATTTTGCGCGATGCACACGCCATGACGGCCGGAGGCCCGCGCATAGCCATCGGCCATATGGATGGCACCCTGTTCGTGCGCGACGGCTACGAACTCGATGCCGGCAGCCGGAAAGATATCGAGGGCGTCCATGAAGGCGGATCCAACGATTCCGAACACATGCCTGACGCCGTTGACGGCGAGGACTTCCACCAGGGCCTCCGACGGGCCCATTTTTTGCGACCGGCTCACAGCGTACCACTCCTTATCAAAATCTCGTTGTTAGAGACACTATGTGTTACTTATACCTATAATAGGCACCACATGGGCCCACTGGCAAACCTTGTTCTGGTAAACGTTCAGATTTGTACCGGTAGCTTACTAAAAAGGCTAAGCGATGATGCAGGACCGCACTCCGTCACATGAGACGTCCTCGACGCTGAAAGCGATCGGCGTGCTCGAACTATTGGTGCGCGCCGGGCGCGCCGTCACCTTGTCGGAATTGATGCTGGCCACGCGCTTGCCAAAGCCCACGCTGCATCGAACGCTGACGCTATTCGAGGAAGCCGGGTGGTTGTCGCGCGAACCCGGCGGACGCGCCTATATCATTGGCGAGCGCCTCTCGAGCTTTGGACTCGATGTATTGCGCAATGACAGCGCGGCGACGCAGCGGCGCATCGTGCTACGCGGCCTCGTCAGCGATATCGGCGAGAGCTGCAATCTCGCTGTGCTGCATAAGGGCGCGCTGATTTACCTGGATCGGGTCGAGGCGGACTGGCCCCTGCGCTTGCAGATTCCCTCGGGCGGAGTTGCCATATCTCCGCACTGCTGTGCGAGCGGCAAATTGCTGCTCGCCTTCTTGCCGGCAGCAGAGCGCGATCGGCTGCTCGCACTGCTGAGTCTCCAGAGCTTTACGGAACGTACGATCACGGACCGCCAGGTGCTGGCCGCGGAATTTGAACGCATCGTCGCAGCCGGCTATGCGGTGGATAACGAGGAATACGTCGTCGGGGTCGCCTGTGTAGCGGTGCCGGTGCGCAACACCCAGGGCGAAGCCATTGCATCGATCGCTGTGCAGGGTGCGACGGCCCGTTTGCCGCTGATGCGGGCGATCGAATTTGTACCGCGCCTGCAGGCAGCCGCTGCGAATATCGGCGCAACGTTTGGATAAAGCGGCTTTATGACACTGAGCAGCGACGCACTCGAGCAGCATTGGCTCCCGTTCACCGCCAATCGCGACTTCAAGCGCGAACCGCGCCTGTTCGTGCGCGCGAGCGGCATGTATTACTGGAACCAGAACGGCGACAAGATCCTTGACGGCTGCTCGGGCCTGTTCACGACGGCGGCCGGGCACTGCCGGCCGGAAATTGCCAAGGCAGTCAATGAACAATTGCTCACGCTCGATTTCACGCCGTCGTTCATGCGCAGCCACCCGGGCGCCTTCCAGCTTGCGAATGCAGTTGCGGCTCTGACGCCTGAGGACCTGAGCCATGTCTTTTTCTGCAACTCGGGTTCCGAAGCGGTGGACACCGCGATCAAGATCGCGTTCGCCTATCACCTCGCGCGTAACGAGGGCCAGCGCACTTACCTCGTGTCACGCGAGCGCGCCTATCATGGCGTGAACATGGGCGGCACCGCGCTTTCCGGGATGGTCAAGAATCGCGAGGCATTTGGTGCAGTGATGCCGGGCGTGCTGCACCTTCGCCATACGCTGCTGCCGCAGAATCGGCTGACTCGTGGGCTTGGAGAGCATGGCGTGGAACTCGCCGATGATCTGCTGCGTTTTGTGCAGCTAGTCGGCGAGAAGCGCATCGCAGCCGTATTCGTCGAGCCCATCGCAGGCTCAACCGGGGTCATCGTGCCGCCCAAGGGTTACCTCGAGCGCGTCCGCGAGATCTGCGACCGCTTTGGGATCCTGCTGGTGTTCGATGAAGTGATCTGCGGCTTTGGGCGCACCGGCCAACCCTTCGCCGCCAATACCTTTGGCGTATTGCCCGACATCATCACGCTGGCCAAGGCCCTGACCAATGGCGCGCAACCCATGGGCGCCGTTGCAGTGCGGGATAGCATCTACCGGACGATTACCGAGTCGGCGCCGGACGGAGCGACCGAGTTCTTCCACGGCTATACCTATTCGGCGCATCCGGCGGCCTGCGCAGCGGGACTGGCCACGCTCAAGATATATGAGACAGAAGATTTATTCGCGAAGGGCCGCGAGCTCGCCCCGTATTTCCAGGACGCGATGTTTGCATTACAAGATATCGGGGTGGTGGCGGATGTGCGCGGCTTTGGGATGCTGGCGGGCGTTGAGATCAAGCCTGGCAAGGCTGCGGGCGTGCGCGGTGCCGACCTGCAAGCAAAGCTCTTTGATCGCGGCTTGCACCTGAAAACCACTGGCGATGTGGCGATCATCGCGCCGGCCTTTATTTGCGGGCGCCCCGAGGTGGACATCATCGTGGCCATGCTGCGTGATGCGCTGGCTGACTATTAAATGTGCTTGTCACTATTGCGCAACACTGGTCATTTAGGATATCGCGCTTGCATGGGCCCGCCCGAATCAACTAGTATCGGGCCAAGTGGCGGGATGCCGCGTGGATCCTCAGTGAGGGAACGCGGGTTTCGATCGTTTCGTCGCAGTTAAACTACAACTCTGTAAGGGAGAGTTTCTTGAAGTACAACCAAAAGCTGACCTATGCGGTCCTGGCTGCGCTGGGCGCAAATATAGGAGTGGCCGTTGCGGCCGCAACTGATGAGGTCGGCGGAATCGACGAGATCGTCGTCACCGCGCAGCGTCGCAGTGAATCACTGCAGAACGTGCCGATCACGATCCAGGCAATCACGGGCGAACAGCTGACGCAACTCGGTGTTGTCACATTTGATGACCTGCTGCGCTACACCCCGAACGTGACGTACAGCGGCAACGGCGGTGGTGGAACCGGCAATATTTTCATGCGCGGACTGTCCTCAGGCGGTTCCGGCAACCAGTCGCAATCGACGACGGCGCCGTTCCCGAACGTCGCGCTCTACCTTGACGACCAGTCGATGCAGTTTCCGGCTCGCAACAACGACGTCTACCTCGTTGACATGGAGCGCGTCGAAGTCCTCGAAGGCCCGCAGGGCACGCTGTTCGGCGGTGGCGCCGAGGCCGGGGCAGTTCGCTACATCACGAACAAGCCCAAGCTGGATGCAACTGAAGGCAATGTCAATGCCGGCTACGGCATCACGGCAGGCGGCGATCCGAACTCCATGCTGAACGCGACGATCAATATCCCGTTGATCGCGGATACGTTGGCAGTGCGCGCCACGATCTTCAACGAGCGTCGCGGCGGCTACATCAACAATGTTGCTGGATCGATCTGCAATATTAATCAACCCGGTGTCTGCGCCACCAACGGCGCGTTGATAGCCGATGACACAAACTCGATCACCTACCAGGGCATGCGCCTTTCCGCACTGTGGAAGATCAACGACAATTGGAACCTGCTTATCCAGCAGAACTACCAGCACATGGAAGCAGACGGCTACTTCCAGGATTATCCGAATGGCGTCAACAATGCGCTGCCCGGCGCGCCCGGTTGCAACGCGACCGCGAACCCCGGTGGTTGCCTGGGGAGCCCGCTGCCCAGCCATTCGATCCAGGCCTTCACGCCTGCCTACAACAAGGATCACTATGAGAGCACGGCGTGGACCTTGAATGGTAATTTCGATGGTTTGAAGTTGGTCTACACCGGCAGCTACCTGACTCGTACGATTAACGCGCAGCAGGATTACTCGAATTACATGCGTAGCGCCGTCGGGTCCTACTACACCTGCACGGGAAAGCTGTCCAAGAGCGGCTACTTCCATACGAAAGGCGAGACCACTGGCAATTGCTACGCACCGGTCGGCGACTGGAACGATAACGTCAGGAATACGCATCAAACCCACGAACTGCGCTTCAGCACCAACGATGAGAATCGTTTGCGGTTCCTCGGCGGCGCATTCTGGGAAGCGTTCGACATCTATGACCAGATGAATTTCAATTACCTGCCGATTCCGCAGTGCGGACCCGCGGGCTCACCGAACCTGGTGGCGGCTTTAGCCGGCGGACCGGACTGCTTGTCAGCGGTCGGCCCGCTCGCGGGCTACCCGGCGTCGAGCCCGGGCCTGCGTATAGGCACCAACTCAGCGTTCGGCGAGGACGTGCATCGCGGTTACAAGCAGACCGCGTTCTTCGGCTCTATTGATTTTGACCTGATCCCGAAGACTTTGACCCTGACCGCCGGCACGCGCCACTACCACTATGATGAATTCGAGGAAGGGTCCGAGTACTACAGCGAGACGACGAGCCCGTTGGTCGTGAACCATCCGGATGGTGCTTGCACCGCCGGCGCTTTCTATGCCATCGGCACGGGTCCTTGCGGCTTCGGCATCAATCTGAAAAAACATGAAAGCGGCTTCCGCAGCCGCCTGAACCTGACCTGGCACATCGATTCGGACCTGATGGCCTACTACACCTTCTCACAAGGGTTCCGTCCGGGCGGCTTTAACCGCACGGCGAGCGACTATATGGGCGGTGTGCGGCTCCGGTCTGAAATCCCGTTCTACGCATCCACAGATCCCGCGGTGCTTGCCTGCGCCGCAGCGAGCCCCACCGGAGCCTGCAAGAACTCGTCGCAGCAGTACTACAAGCCGGCCGGCTTCCAGTCGGACAATCTGATTAACAATGAAATCGGGTTCAAGAGTGAGCTGCTGAACCATCGCTTGCAGATCAACGGATCGGCTTACCTGATGCACTGGCAGAACATCCAGCTCCCGCTGTTCTCGCCACCGGAGTTCGGCAACACGACGTTTGACGTTAACGGCCCGAGCTACGATGTGCGGGGTCTCGAACTGCAGTTGGTTGCCCGCGTCACGGAAGGGCTCACGGTCCAGGGGTCCGCCTCCTGGAACAGCTCGAAGCAGACCAATGCGCCCTGCCTTACCAGCAACATACCGCAGTCAGTGGGAACCAGTGCAACTTCGATCGGCAATCCGACGCCGATCGGACAGTGCATCGTGTCGCAGAAAGGCGTAACCCTGGCCAATACCTTCGGAGACTTGGGCACTGCGCCCGCATTCTCGCCGTCCGCGCAGTTCAACCTGCGGGCACGTTATGACTGGACCTACGGTAACTACCGCCCGTTCGCGATGATTGGTGCCAACCATGTGGGTGCCGAGCGCAACGAGCCGGCCAGTTTCAAAGATGGCAGTACCATCGCGGTGCCGACCACGACCTTGCTGCTGTACACGATGCCTGGCTACACCACCTGGGACGGGTCGATCGGTGTGAGCAAGGACAACTGGACCGCGACTGTGCAGGGCAGCAACCTTCTTAACAGCGATGCCAGCACCGACACGGTTTCCGGACAGTTCATCAAGTCCGAAACGCCGCTGCGGCCGCGGGTGCTCATGTTGAACCTGGGGTACAAGTTCTGAGCTCCTAAGCTGTGATCTTGGGCAGCCAGCAGCGCTGGTTGCATTAGAATCAAGGGCGGACTTAACTGGTCCGCCTTTTTTTTGGATGCGCATGGACCCTGCTGAAATCCCCCGGCTTCAGGCCCTGCTTCGGCAGAGGCAATTCTCCGACGTGCTGGCGCAGGCTGACGTGTTGCTTGCGGGCAGTCCCGATGAGCGGGAAGTACAATTGTTGGCGGCTATCGCGCTGCGCTACCTCGGCCGTCATACGGATGCGCTCGATAGGCTGGCCGCTCTCGAGGGTCGCCATCCACGTTTCAGTCGCCTGCATGAGGAACGGGGCCGGTGCTTCATTGACTTGAAGCAGGCACTCCCTGCACTCGACGCCTTCGAGCGCGCGGTGGCGATCAACCATTCGCTGCCCGGCAGCTGGCGCATGCTGGAAGGCCTCTACCGCATGACCGGACAGCAGGATAGGGCCCAACTGGCCGCAAAGCAGGCCAGTGACTTGCAGAAGGTACCGCGCGAGGTGCTCGGCGCGGCGAGTCTGTTTGCGGATGGCGAACTCGAGTTGGCTGAGCGCCTGGTTCGTGACTATCTAATACAAAATGGCGACCAGGTCGAAGCGATGCGGCTGCTTGCGAGCATCGGCATCAAGCGCCAGGTATTCGATGATGCCGAGATCCTGCTGGCGGCGGTCCTGCAGATGGATCCTTCGCATCGGGCAGCGCGTTGGGAACATGCCGGCGTGCTGGTCGAACTGAACCGCCATCAGGACGCCCGGCGCGAACTGGATCTGCTGCAACAGGACGACCCTGGCAATCGTGACTACAAAGCACTCTATGCCTACACCTACGCGGGCCTCGGGGAGCATGACCGGGCCATCGCGCTCTACCGCGAGCTGCTCGCCGGCGTGCCCGCGGATGCCGAGGCACATTTATCAATTGCGCATGCGCAGAAAACTCTGGGTCAGCGCGACGAGGCGATTGCCTCTTACCGCAAAGCTGCCGCCGACCGGCTCGATTTTGGCGATGCGTACTGGAGCCTTGCGAATCTTAAGACCTACCGGCTTACGGATGCAGAGCTCGCCCAGGTACGCGTTGCGGAAAGTGCGCCGGCGACCAATATGGTCGATCGGTATCATTTGTGTTTTGCGCTGGGCAAGGCATTGGAGGACCGGGGGGAGTTCGCCGAGTCCTTCCACTTCTACGAACGTGGCAACGCGCTGAAGCGCGCCGAAAGCAAGTACCAGGCGGAAATCATCGAAACCAACACGCGCATGCAGGTCGAGACCTGCACGCGCGAATTATTGGATGCCCGGCGCGGCTGGGGTGCACCGGACCCGGACCCGATCCTGATCGTCGGGCTGCCGCGCTCAGGCTCTACGCTGCTCGAGCAAATCCTGGCGTCTCACTCGAAGGTCGAAGGCACGCAGGAATTGCCGCTGGTCCAGCAGATGGTCGCAAAGCTCCGCGGCCGCGAATTCGAACCCGGCTACCCGCGCTACCCGCGCGTCCTTGCAACGTTGAAGGCCGCGGACTGCCTCGCGCTGGGCCAGCAGTACCTGGCGGGCGCCCGGGCGTATCGCAGCCAGAAGCCGTATTTCGTCGACAAGATGCCGAATAATTTCCGCCACGTTGGGCTCATACATCTGATGTTACCGAATGCACGGATCATCGATGCGCGACGCGAGCCCATGGCGTGCTGTTTTAGCAATTTCAAGCAGCTGTTCGCGAACGGCCAGGAGTTCACCTACTGCATCGATGACATCGCGCGTTATTACCGCACTTATCTTGAGCTGATGGCCCACTGGGACCGGGTGCTGCCAGGCCGGATCCTGCGAATCCTGCACGAGGATGTCGTCAATGACCTCGAGGGCAACGTACATCGGATGCTGGATTTCTGCGGGTTGCCCTTCGAGGCGCAATGTGTTGAGTTTCACAAGACCCAGCGTAGCGTGCGCACCGCGAGCTCCGAGCAGGTGCGTCAGCCGATCTATCGCGATGGGCTCGAGCAGTGGAAGCATTACGATCCCTGGCTCGGGCCGCTCAAGGCCGCGCTGGGCGATGCGATGCAACTCTGGCGCACATGACGCTCAGTCATAACGATATCGGCACGCTAATCGCACTGGTCAACCAGGATCGCCTGGTGGAGGCTGAACAGCGTGCCATGGCGCTGCTGGGCAGGTATCCCCGTGAGGGAATGCTGTGGAAAATCTTCGGTGTCACACAAGCCAGGCAGGGCAAGGATCCACTTGCGGCGATGCAAAAGACTGCCGAACTGATGCCCAACGATCCTGAAGCCCACGGGAACCTCGGTGCAGTCCTCCACGACCAGAAACTATGGGAGCAGGCACTGGTCAGCCTGCGCCGCGCGCTACAGCTGCAGCCGAACGATGCTGATGCGCTGGTCAACGCAGCCGATTCGCTGCGCGAGCTGGGGCGCGCGGCGCAGGCCGTGCCGTTGTATCAGCGCGCACTGAAGATCAATCCGCAGCAGCTGATCGCGCAGAACGACCTCGGCAATGTGTTGCTGCAGCTTGGAGAGGTTGAGCAGGCGCAGCGTGCCTACCAGCTGGCGCTGAGGCTCAAACCCGAGGACGCGCAGGTCCGCTTCAACCTGGCCAACGCGCAGCGCCTGGCGGGCAATTATGCAGAGGCGCTGGTCGGCAGCCAGCAGGCGCTGGCGCTGGACCCTGCCCTCGGCGCGGCCTACAACAATGCGGGACTCTCGCTGGTGGGCCTCGGGCGCCATGAGGAGGCGGCCGGCCATTTCCGTCGCGCCCTGGCCTCAGGACCTGTCAGCGTCGATTTGCTCTGCAACCTGAGCAATACCTTACGGGACATGGGTGATCGGCGCGAGGCCGCGGCCTTGTATCGACAGGCGATCGAACTCGATCCGGCGCATGTCGAGAGCCACTGTAACCTCGGCAACATGCTGTTCCAGATGCACAGGATCGATGAATCAGCGGCCAGTTACCGGCGCGCGCTTGCGCTCAAACCCGATCATGCGGCTGCGCACACGAGCCTAGCCGTTGTTCTAAGACACCAGCGGCGCGCCGCGGAGGCCGAAGCCAGTTGCCGGGCGGCGCTCGCGCTCGACCCGAACTATGCCGAGGCGCTGCATGTGCAGGGTGAGTTGCGCGCGGATCGGGGAGAATTTGCGGATGCGGAGCAGTGGTTCCGCCGCGCCATTGCGGCCAAGCCCGATAACGCGGCTGCTTACAGCAGCATCTCCACCCATCGCAAGCTCACGCTGAACGATCAGGAGTGGCTGCAGGGGGCTGAAAGCCTGCTGGCCAAGCGATTGCCACTCGAGCAGCAGATCGGCCTGTACTTTTCCATCGGCAAATATTTCGATGATACCGGGCAGTACGATCAGGCATTTTCGAATTACGAACGCGCCAATGAACTGACCAAGCGCTATGGCGCCGTTTACGATCCGGTGAAACTGACAGCGCGTGTCGATGAGATCATCGGTCGGCTCGATCCTTCTCTCGTGCAGCAGCGCCAGCCGGGCGCATCGGACTCGGACCTGCCGGTGCTTGTCGTCGGCATGCCCCGATCCGGCACGTCGCTGGTCGAACAGATCCTGGCCTCTCATCCGTCCGTACATGGGGCCGGCGAAGTGACTTTCTGGAACAGCGCATTCAATGCCTACCGCAAGGCCGTTCCGATTTCTGGCCTTGCCGAGAATTACCTGGAGCGCCTGACGGCAGGCTCAGGCGCGGCAGTTCGCGTCGTTGACAAGATGCCGGCGAACTTCATGCATGAGGGGTTGGTCCATATGGCATTCCCGCGGGCGCGAATCATCCATGTACGACGCGACCCGCTTGATACCTGCCTGTCGATTTATTTCCAGAATTTTTTCAACATGGGTCCGCATGGAAACGACTTAGTGGCCCTCGCGCATTACTATCGCGAATACCGGCGCCTGACCGACTATTGGCGCGGGTTGCTGCCCAAGAATTCGCTCATCGAGATCTCCTACGAGGCGTTGATCGAGGACCAGGAAGGGCAATCCCGGCGGATGCTGGAATTCATTGGGCTGCCCTGGGACCCGCGAACTCTGGATTTTTACAAGACCGACCGGCTGGTGCTCACGGCGAGCCGGTGGCAGGTGCGCCAGAAGATCCATGGCGCGTCGGCGGGACGCTGGCGCAACTATGAGAAATATATCGGGCCGCTTCAAGTTGCGCTGGGCGATATCCTCGCCGACGCGCCTTAAGCCGCCGCGCGTACCCCCATGCTGTTGATCGCAGCGCCAATGGCCGCGACGGCACGGCGCATGATCGCCGGATCGATCGCCCCGATGCACCCCACCCGGAATGTCTCCACTGCGGTCAGTTTGCCCGGATAGAGAATGAATCCCTGGTCACGCACGCGCCGGTAAAACTCCGCAAACTGGTACGCCGGATCCGCCGGGGCGTGGAACGTCACGATGATCGGCGCCTGCAGCGCATCGGGCAAGAAGGTCTTGAACCCAAGCGCCCGCATGCCATCAACAAGCGCCGCGCAGTTCGCCTGGTAGCGCGCCTGGCGCGCTGCAAGCCCTCCCGCGCGCTGATACTGGTCGATGGCGGCATGCAGTGCCGCCATGACATGGGTGGGCGGGGTATAGCGCCATTGACCGGTTTTTTGCATGTATTGCCACTGGTCCAGCAGGTCGAGTGCAAGCGAGTGACTGTTGCCCGCGGCCCCTTCCAAAGCGGCCCGGCGCATGATCACAAAGCCCATGCCCGGTACGCCTTCGAGGCATTTGCCGGATGCCGCGATCAGCGCATCAAAGGCAAGCTTGCGCGCATCAATCGGGATCGCCCCGTAGGAGCTCATGGCATCGATGATCAGGCGACGCCCACGTCGTGCCACCGTGGCCGCGATCTCCGCAAGTGGGTTCAGGATGCCGGTTCCGGTCTCGCAATGCACCTGCGCGACGTGGCTGATGGAAGGATCTGCCGCGAGCGCTGCATCGATGCGCGCGACATTCGCGGGTTCCTGCTCGCTATGCTCGAGTACCACGGCCTCGCGCCCCAGGTACGCCAGGATCTTGACGATGCGCTTGCAGTAGCTGCCGTTGTCCGGCACCAGCACTTTGCTGCCCTTGGGCACCAGCGTGCCAAGTGCCGCCTCAACTGAAAAAGTGCCGCTGCCCTGCATCGGCACGCAGACGTGCGAATCCTGGGCATCGACGATCCCGACCAGGTCCTTGCAGACTGATGCGGTCATCGCATTAAACGCGTTGTCCCAGGAGCCCCAGTCAAAGAGCATGGCCGCCTTGGTCTGTGCGGTCGTGGTCAGTGGTCCGGGTGTCAGCAGTATGGGGTCGCTCATGATGTAGCTGGTATCCTTTACTTGAATAGATCGCCTATGACTTCTTCGCCGATCGCAAATCCTGTTGATGCGCCGATGCCGCTCGTGACCACGACCAGGCGCACGGCGGGCGAGGGCGCATCGATCAGTGCCGCCCGGTCCGGTGCTACCGCATAGGTTCCGATCCAGCGCTCCCGCACGGCGGGCGCCGCTGCGCCCATGACCCGCCGATATTCCGCCAGGATCAGATCATCCACTGTGGCGTCCGAGAACGGCTGGTCGGCCGTATCATAATGATGACTGTCGCCAACTACCAGACTGCCATCGAGGGCCTGCGCGACGATCAGGTGGATGCCATGATGCAGGTATTCGCCTTGCTGCGCCTTGAGCTGCTGGCGCAAGGCAAGGGCCTCGGGCAGGCGGGCAAACCCGCCGTAACGCAGCAGGCTCAGATCCGACATCAAGGTGCCCGGCATCTCGAATCCGGGGCTCTCCAGACGCAGCATCTGCAGCTTGCAACGGCTGACCCGGTGTGCCGCAAGACGCTCTGGGAACAGCGTGCTGAGGTCATCGCCCGGGCATACGGCGACGGCCTCCGCGCTCACCGGTCCGCGAGCGGTGTTTAGGGTTGTATCTTCGAGCGCCTGCACGGCGGTATTCCAAAGAAATTCCACGCCCTGTGTCTCCGCGAGCCAGGCGGCAATGCGCGGTATCGCCTCGCGCGGTTCGATGCGCAGTTCATGCGGACTGGCCAGCACCGCCTTGTGCCCAGCCGAGTCCAGGCGCGGGCTACGCTTGCGCGCAGCGGCAGCGTCCAGCAGCTCGCAGCCCTGCGCCATGTCGGTCGCCATGAACGCCTCGAGCACTGCGACTGCCTCCATCCGCTGTGCGGCCAGCCACATTCCGCGCTGATGCACGACGATGCCGGCCTGATGTTCAAGCTCGTGCCAGATATCACGCGTGCGCCGAGCCCGCGGCCAGATTGTGTCGTGGTCCTGGCCCGTGACAGTGATAACGCCGAAATTGCGGATCGATGCGCCAAGTGCCCGCGCCCCGCGCTCAATCACGACGACGGACAGTCCGCGGCGCGCCGCCGCGAGCGCGCATCCCAGGCCAACAATGCCCGCACCGACCACGGCCAATTCATATTTGTGCGGGCGTTTGCTCATGCGACACTGTATGGTTTACCGGCAACAGAATTATCGCATGAGTTCAGCGCAATCCACGACAACGCCCGCCTCAGCGGGTAAATTCGCGGCTTTTAAAGATTCGGGCTTCCGCTATTTCGTGCTGTTATCGGCGAGTGCGATGCTTGCGGATAACGTCGAGCACGTGATTACTTATTACGCGGCCTACCGGCGCTTCCATTCGCCCTCGCTGGGTGGCTTTGCGGTCATTTCGCACTGGGTGCCCTACCTTCTTTTCTCGATCCCGATCGGCGCGCTGACGGATCGGTTCGATCCGCGCCGCCTGATCCAGATCGGCATGCTGCTTTTCATTAGCGTATCGCTCGCTTGGGGCGTGCTGATCATGACCGACACCCTGCAGATCTGGCATGCCTGGGTACTTCTCGTGCTGCACGGTCTTGCCGGCGTGTTCTGGTCAGCCCCTTCGCAGGTGCTCTTATTCGACATCGTTGGTCCTGGCAAAATAGAAAGCGCGGTGCGGCTCAATGCGACGATGCGCTACCTCGGCATGCTGGTAGGGCCCGCCCTCGGGATGGTGCTGCTGTCTCTGGGCGCCTCCCATGGCCTGTTCGTCAACGCCATGATCTATGTGCCGTTTTACCTGTGGTTGTGCACGGCTCCGTATGGCCCCAAATTTCGTGCGGCAGGCGCCATGGTGCGGCCGGCGTTGCGCGGCCTTGAAGATGTCATCGCCACTTTCAAGTCAGTGCGCAATAACCGCACACTGGTATCGATGATGCTGCTGTCCGGGGGCGCCGCGCTGATCATCGGCAATGCCTACCAGGCGCAGATGCCGCAATTTGCGCTGGACCTGCAGCATGGTTACTACGGATTCATGTATGGCTTGCTGCTCGCTGCCGATGCCTCGGGCGCATTGCTCGGCGGCATTGCGCTGGAGGCGGGCGGAGCGATGCGCGCGCGCCCATCAAGCGCGATCCTGCTCGCCTTACTATGGTGTATTGCGATGGGTGGATTTGCGCTGAGCCTTTCGTATTTGCCGGCTGTTGTGTGCCTGTTTGCCGCCGGGTTTCTCGAGCTGTCGTTCAACTCAATGTCGATGGCGCTAATACAGCTAAACGCGCCGAACGAGATTCGCGGCCGGGTCATCGGTGTCTATACGATGGCGAGCCTCGGTGCGCGCACCTTCAGTGGCGCCAGCGTAGGGTTGTTGGGCGGAGTGATCGGTGTGCACCATTCGCTCGCCTTGAGCGCATTGGTGCTGTTTATCGGCCTTTCGGTGCTATTGAGGGTATGTTCCCGTAGCCAACTCGGCTAGAATCCTCGCCCCGGTTATGAGCCTCCAGGCCAGTCAATGCTTGCTACCACCAACGTCGCCATCCAGTTTGGCGCGAAACCCCTGTTTGAACAGGTCACGGTCAAATTCTCTGACGGCAACCGCTACGGCCTGATCGGCGCGAACGGCTGCGGGAAATCCACGCTGATGAAGATCCTGGGCGGCGACCTTGAGCCGAGCGCCGGGGACGTGATGCTGCAGGCCGGCATGCGCCTCGGCAAGCTGAACCAGAACCAGTTCGGTTACGAGGATGACCGGGTGCTCGATGTCGTGATGCGCGGCCATGCCGAGTTATGGGCGGCCATGCAGGAGCGCGATCGCATCTACGCAAACCCTGATGCCACCGATGCCGATTACATGCGCGCGGCAAACCTCGAAAGTACCTTTGCTGAATTCGGCGGCTATGACGCGGAGGCCAGGGCGGGCGCCATCCTGGCGGATGCGGGCATAGCCGAGAGCCGCCATAACGGACCGATGCGCGAGGTGCCACCCGGCCTTAAACTGCGCGTGTTGCTGGCCCAGGCGCTGTTCTCCCAGCCTGACGTGCTGCTGCTCGATGAGCCCACGAATAACCTCGACATCAACTCGATCCGCTGGCTGGAAGGCGCGCTGAATAACTATAACGCGACGATGCTGATCATCAGCCATGATCGGCATTTTCTGAATCAGGTCTGCACGCACATCGCCGACCTTGATTATCAGCAATTGAAGGTCTATCCCGGCAACTATGATGACTTCATGCTGGCCTCGATCCAGGCGCGCCAGCGCGTCGAGGCTGCGAACGCCAAGGCCAAGGACAAGATCTCGGATCTGCAGGAATTCGTGCGCCGCTTCTCCGCGAACGCCTCGAAGGCGCGCCAGGCCACCTCGCGCAAGCGCCAGCTCGAGAAAATAAAGATCGAGGAGATCCGCCCCTCGTCGCGCCAGAATCCTTATATCCGCTTCGAGCAGGGCAAGAAGCTGTACCGCAACGCCGTGACGGTCGAGAAGCTGTCATTCCGTTATCCCGGGACCGACACCGATGTGCTGAACAAGGTCAGTTTTGGCATCGAGGCGGCAGAACGCATTGCGATCATCGGCCCGAACGGCGTTGGCAAATCGACGCTGATGCGATGCCTTGCGGGCGAGCTGCGTCCCGATGCCGGGCGCATCGAATGGGTCGAGAACGCGCAGGTAGGCTACATGCCGCAAGATCCGCAGGCCGAGTTCGACGTCAAGGCGGACCTGTTCTCGTGGATGTCCACGTATACCGGCAAGGCGGACGACGATCAGCTCGTGCGCGCAACCCTCGGCCGGCTGCTGTTCTCGGGGGATGAAACCAAGAAATCAGTCAAGGTGCTATCGGGCGGCGAGAAGGGGCGGATGATCTACGGCAAGCTGATGTTGATGAGGCCCAATGTACTGCTGATGGATGAGCCCACGAATCACATGGACATGGAGACGATCGAGTCCTTGCAGATTGGGCTCGAACATTTCCCCGGCACCCTGATCTTTGTTTCGCATGATCGGGAGTTCGTAGGCGGCCTCGCTACGCGAATCATTGAGCTCAAGCCCGGCGGGCTTATCAGTGACTTCAAGGGCACCTACGATGAATATCTCGCGAGGCAAGGCATTGAGGCCTGACCGGCAACGCCTCAGGCCAAGGTAAGCACGGCGCCTGCGATCATCAGCACCGCGCCGAGCACCGACTTCCAGGACAGCGACTCACCGAGGACCAGGGCGGCTAGCCCCAAGGTGAATACCAGGCTCAGCTTGTCGATTGGCGCGACGCGCACGGCGGGTGCAAGCGATAGCGCCTTGAAGTACGCGATCCAGGACAGGCCCGTGGCAAGCCCGGAGAGCGCCAGGAAGACCCATGCTCGTGTCGATAGTAGCGGCAGGCTCGCCTGCTCGTTGCGGGCAAACACCAGGCCCCAGGCGAGCAGCAGCACGACACCGGTGCGTATCGCGACGGCAAGGTTCGACGGAATTCCTTCCAGCCCCAGCTTGGCAAGGACTGCCGTGGCGCCCGCCGCAAACGCACCAAGAATTGCGTAGCTCAGCCAGTTCATTGTCTAGGCTCCCGTGAGTTTATAAGTCCCTCAGCACCATCCTGAGCGTGAGTGTGCACCTTGTCATCTGTTTGAAACACAGCTGTCAGATACTGGCGCGATTCGACAAACGGGCGTTGCAAAAGACCCACAGTCATCGGATTTATCTGCCACATTCCGCAGGAGTTACTGAAGCGTGAAGACCACACTTGCCGCCGCGATTACGATAAGCCTTATGGCCGCGATGTCCAAAACGGCCAGGGCCGACAATGTACAAACTCCCGACGGTCCGCTGACCTGGAACGGCATCACGCTGTACGGCACGCTCGACGCGGGCATCCAGTACCAGAATGCCGGCGCGCCGCAAAGTGACTACTTCGGTCCGGGCACACTGGCACTCGTCAGCAAGCAAAGCAATTCGTCAGAGACGACGGTGGGTGGCAATTACATGAGCCACTCGAAGATCGGCCTCAAGGGCCAGGAAGAATTCGGTAATGGCTGGTCAGGGGTGTTCAGGGTGCAAACGGACTTCAATCCCTGGTCCGGCCAGATAACCGACGGGCTGCGATCCCTGACCGCGAACAACGGCAAGGCGACTTCAGCACAGGCCACGGCGGGCGACAGCAGCCAGGCGGGCCAGTTGTTTGATGGGGTTGCTTATGTCGGGATCAGCAACGTGCAGTTCGGCACGCTGGTGTTCGGGCGCACATTGAACCTGCTAGCCGACGGCATCAGCAAATACGATCCGTTAGGCGGCTCCTACGCATTTTCACCGATTGGATATTCGGGCACCGCGCCTGGCGGCGGGGACACCGCGGACAAGCGCCTCGACAGCTCTGCCAAATATGAGGTGAATGCCGGCCTAGCGCACCTGGGTGCGCAGTTCCAGGTCAAGACAAGTGCGAATCCCGGCACTACCTGGGGACTCGTCGCTGGCATCGCCTTCGATGGGGGATCCGTCGACGCGTTCTATAACAAGAAGAATGACGCAATTTCGGTAGGCGCACTGTCATCGGCCCAGCTCGCGACCATCCAGGGCGTCTGCGGCGGCACTGCTGCCACTGGGTTTGCGTGCGAGACCGACATCTCCAAGTCTCTGTCCGGAACGATTTCCGATAACTCAACACTCGGGTTGATGGGAAAATTCTCTTTTCCCGGCAAGGTCGCGACGCTCAACGCCGGTTATGAGCAGATTCGCTATAATAATCCGAGCAATCTGGTCCTGGCCGGACAGACGATTCTTGGTGGATATCTTCTGGTGGCGGTGAATACACAGACAGGCGCAAGCGCCTCCTTCCCGAATACCAAGAGGCTCTCGATCAGCTGGGTCGGCCTAAAATATGCATTCACCCCGCAGTTTGACCTGACTGGCGCCCTTTACCGTTACGATCAGAATAACTACGGCGCCACCGGCGTGAAGGGCTGGACAGCCGGTTGCTCTTCCAACGCCAGCGGCGACTGCAGCGGATCGGAGAACTTCATCTCGCTGGTCGCGGACTATCACTTCACGAAGCGTTTCGATACGTTTGCGGGCGCCATGTGGAACCAGGTGCAGGGCGGCCTAGCCAGCGGGTTCACGCTAGCCACCTCGACAGTCGATCCGACGCTCGGATTTCGCTATAGCTTTTAATAGGTGCAGGCATAGCGCTACACTGGCTGCATGGCAGACCAGAAAGTGCGCAGTGGCGATAAATACCTGACGCCGCAAGGTTTCACGGCAATCCGGGACGGCATTAAGAGCCGCCTGGCGCCGCCATCACCCGCGCCGGGAAAGCCCCCCTGGCTGCGGGCGCAGATGGCCTCAGGCGCTAGTTTCAACGCCGTGCGTGGCATTGTGCATGAGCATCGTCTCAGCACGGTGTGTGAGGAAGCCAAGTGCCCCAATATTGGCGAGTGCTGGAACGCCGGCACGGCGACGATCATGCTGATGGGTGCGGTGTGCACACGCGCCTGCCGCTTCTGCGCGGTGGATACGGGGAATCCGCGTGGCTGGCTGGACGTGGAGGAGCCCGAGAACGTCGCCCGTTCGGTTCAGCTGATGAAGCTGCGCTATATCGTGCTGACTTCGGTCAATCGCGACGACCTGCCGGACGGCGGTGCCGCACACTATGCAGCTGCGATCCGTGCAATCAAGCGGCTTAATCCGCAGACCGCGGTGGAAGCCCTGACACCCGATTTTCAGGGAGTATTCAAGGATGTGCACACCGTGCTCGAGTCGGGACTCGAGGTATTTGCACAGAATGTCGAAACGGTGCGCCGCCTGACGCACCCGGTACGTGATGCCCGCGCCGGTTATGAGCAGACGCTGGCGGTACTGCGATATGCGCACGAATTCCGGCCGAAGATTTTGACCAAGACCAGCCTGATGCTGGGCCTCGGCGAGACCGATGCGGAAATTCGCGAAACGATGGTCGATATTCGTGCGGCGGGCGTCGATATCCTGACGCTGGGGCAATACCTGCGCCCGACGATCAATCACCTGGACATAGAGCGCTATGTCACGCCTGCCGAGTTCGATGGCTACCGCGCGGCTGCGCTTGATCTGGGATTCCTCGAATGCGTTGCGGGCCCCTTGGTGCGCTCGAGCTACCGCGCTGAGCAGGCGCTCGCGCGAAACAATGCGGGCATCGACAACCGGCGTTCCGGCTGATGCCTGCCGCTGTCAACGCGCCCCTGGTGCGCCGCCTGGGGCTGCAGCCGTACGAGCCGGTCTGGCGTGACATGCAGCGCTTCACCAATGAGCGCGATGAACATACGCGCGATGAAATCTGGTTCGTCGAGCATGCGCCGATTTTCACGCTCGGCATGAACGGACGGCGCGAGCATCTGCTCGCCCCGGGCGATATCCCGGTGTTGCAGATTGATCGGGGCGGCCAGGTGACCTATCACGGGCCCGGCCAACTGGTGGTTTATCCCTTAATTGATATCCGCCGCCTGCGCCTCGGCGTGCGCCAGCTGGTCATTGCACTCGAGCGTGCCGTGATCGATATGGTGGCGGGGCTCGGCGTCGTGGCGACTTGCCGGCGTGATGCGCCCGGAGTCTATGTCGATGGCGCCAAGCTGGCGAGCGTCGGCCTGCGCATACGGCGCGGCGCGAGTTACCACGGCCTTGCACTGAATGTAAGCGTCGACCTGGAGCCGTTTGGGCGCATCGAGGTGTGCGGATACCGGGGTCTCGCGGTGACGCGCCTTGCCGACCTTTGCGACCTTGGCGAGGTCGCGGTGGCGGCCGATGCATTAACCCCGCATCTGCTGCGCGAGCTTTCGGCGCGGCCTGTTCAGAGCGCCATCAGCACCGCATCGCAAGCCGTCAGCTCACGATAGATTTCATCGAGCTGTGCCTGGTTTTTTGCGGTGACCATGTAGGTGATGGCGAGGAAATTGCCATCGCTGCTGAGCCGCTCGCGAATCCGCTCCGGCTCCAGATTGCCGGCGTGGCGCTCGACAATGGCACGGGTCAGCGCCTGCAGGTTGCTGTCGTGCCGGCCCATGACCTTGATCGGGAATTCGGCCGGAAATTCAAGCAAGGTCTTGCGGCTCATAATGCGGGCGTGCCGGCAAGGCCTGCAATGGTGCTCAGAAACTCCGCATGCAAGCGCGCGAACAGGGGGCCGGGCCGCCCGCCGGCGACCGGCGCCCCATCGAGCCGCGTGACAGGCAAAATCCCGCGCGTCGAGAATGCCAGCCATATTTCATCGGCGCCGCGCAGCTCGGCCTCGCTGACAGGCCCGTGCGTGCACGCAATCCGCAGCTGTGCCGCGATTTCGATGACCACTTCGCGCGTCGTGCCGGGCAGAATCGCATGGCTATTGGCAGGGGTGTGAATCGAGGCGCCGCTCACGACATGCACGGTCGTTGATGAGCCCTCGGTCAGGAACCCATTTTCCAGCATGATTGTCTCGTAGGCGCCGGCGTCGACGGCGAGTTTTTTCAGCAGCACGTTGGCAAGCAACGCGGTGGACTTGATATCCCGTCGCGCCCAGCGCGTGTCTGCCGTGGTGACGGCGGCGACGCCCTGTTCGAGTAGGATGCGGGCAACGGGTTCGAGCGACGAGGTGTAGGCAAACAGGGTCGGCGCGAGGCTCTCGGGCCAAGCGTGGTTGCGATCGGTCGCGGCGCCGCGGCTGACCTGGATGTACAGGTACTGGTCGCCCCCGCCATTGCGCTCGATCAGGGCAAGGCAGATCGCCTCCCACTCCGGATGGGTTCGCGGCGCTGTCATGCGAATCTCAGTCAGGCTGCGATTCAGGCGGTCCAGGTGCTGGCGCAGCCGGAACGGGCGGCCGCCGTAGACCGGTATCACTTCGTACACCGCATCGCCAAACAGGAATGCGCGATCGAGCGGCGACACCCGGGCACTGGCGAGGGGCTGAAAATCGCCATTCAAATAGCATATCGGCAAGGGCATGGGCGAACAGCCGCTAGGCGAACCACAGCCGAATCGTATCGACAAGGCGGCGCCACCAGCCGCCGCTCGGCACCGCGTGCAGCGGATGGACCGGAACGGTCGCAATCGTCTGGCCCGCGGCGAAGACGCGCAGCTGTCCGATATTGTCATTCGCGCCGATCGGCGCAATCAAGCGCTGCTGCACATCGACGGCCGTCTTGAGGTCAGCGCCGTTGGCGCGCGGCACCGTGACGTACAGGTCGTGGCTAATCCCCACATCCACCGACGGGCCTTCGGCCTTCCACAAGGGAGCCGCTGCGAGCCGCTCGCCGCCCTTGGCGACCAGGCGCGTGTCAAAAAACGTGAACCCGTAACCTAATAGCGCGGAACTCGCCTCCTCGCGCCCGCGCATGTTCCTGGAGCCAAGCACCACGGATATCAGGCGCATGCCATTGCGCAAAGAAGAGCTGACCAGGCAGAAGCCCGCCGAGTCGGTATGTCCGGTCTTCAGTCCATCAACGGTCGGATCGCGCTCGAGCAAGCCATTGCGGTTCTGCTGGCGAATGCCGTTGTAATCGAACTCGCGCACGGAAAACCAGTTGTAGTACTGCGGGAAGTCTCTGATTAGCGCGACCGCCAGCAGCGACATGTCGCGCGCCGTCGTGTAGTGCTGCGCGGAAGGCAGCCCGGAGCTGTTCTCGAAATGACTACCGGTCATGCCGAGGCGCTGGGCTTCCGCATTCATCAGTTGCGCGAAGGTTCCTTCGGTTCCGGCGATCCGCTCGGCGAGGGCAATGGTAGCGTCATTGCCCGACTGGACAATCATGCCGAGGATCAGTTTTTCGACCGGCACGGCCTTGCCGACCTCGATGAATGTGCGCGACCCTTCCGAGCGCCAGGCGTGTTCACTAATGGTCACGGGCTCATCGAGCTTCAACTGTCCTGCGGCAAGCTTCTGGAACACGATGTAGGCGGTCATCAGCTTCGTCAGGCTCGCAGGATCCATCCTCGCGATGGCATCCTGCGAGGCGAGGATCTTGTCGGTGTGGAAATCGACGACGATGTACGCGCGCGCATCGACGTCCGGAACTTTTGGGATGACCGCGGCGGCCGCGTCGCTCTGGATCGACAGGACCGCCAGGAGACAAAAGCCAAGCAACGAACGCGTCATATCGGTCGAAGTCCTCATGGAAAAGGGCGCAAGTGTACCCTTAGTCGAATGCCAGGTGCGCATCGTGCACGCCGATCGACTCGAGCGCGGCGACCAGGCGATCATATTCGGCGACATCCGGCACCGGGCCGAGGCGTACCCGATACAGGCTGCGTCCCCCGATCGTGCCGCCGCGAATGAAGGCATTGTTGAAATTGCTGTTCTTTAGCTTTGTCAGCAAGCGATCGGCATTCGCGCGGTCGGCGAATGCACCGGCCTGGACATACAGAATCTGGTTCGCCGGCGGGGGCGGGATGGTGGCGACCGGGGTTGCCGCCGTGGCGGACGCCGTCACGGCATTGAGCATCGCCGCAGCGGTCAGCGTCGCGCTTCCCGCCTGGGGCGCAGAATCCACCGGGTCGACCGTGCGCACTTCGACCATGGCTGTGCCATTGCGCAGCATGTCGAGCTTGGCGGCCGCGGTATAGGAGAGGTCAATGATCCGGTTGTCGACGAAGGGTCCGCGATCATTGACGCGTACCACGACGCTGCGCCCGTTCTGCAGGTTCGTCACCCGTACATAGCAGGGCAAGGGCAGGGTTTTGTGCGCGGCAGTCATGCCATACATGTCGTACGGCTCATGCGTAGAGGTGCGCTCGGCGTGAAACCCAGGGCCGTACCATGAGGCGACGCCGCGCTCGATGTAGTTCGCGCTGCTGCCAAGCACCACATAACGCTTGCCGAACTGATCATAAAATGGCGGATTTCCGTACGCCGAGCGCGGCTCGGCTTTAGGCAAGGCATCCGCCACCGATTCTGGCGCGACCGGCGGCGTTAGTGCGCTTTGCGCGGGCGGCGCATGCGGGCGGCGCGGCGGGGCACTGCTGCATCCGCAAGCCAGCAATGCGGCAGCCGCCAGGATCAGAGTGCCAAGTCGCCGGTAGGGGCTCATGGCGGCGGTGTAGCCAGGGGTATCGGAGCCGGCAACGGCAGCGGCACGAATTCGGGCGGAGCCTCTGGCGCGCCCGCGTCCATCGCACCGACGCGCTTACGGACCGCCTGTGCCAGATCGTGCACGGCCATGGCGTACAACATGCTGTGATTGTAGCGGGTAATGACATAGAAATTGTGGAACCCCACGCGCCAGTGCACTGCGTCCGCCTCATCGGCGGCTATCAGCACCGCGGGTGCCGTGGCTGGCAGCGCCACCTCGAAATGCACACCCCTGCCCTGCAGTGATCCGATGGTCTCGTCCATCGATAATAAGCGGCCGTCGGGCGCCCCCGACGCTACCTCATCAAGCATGGCTTCACTCAAGACCGGCTGGCCTGTTAACCAGCCGTGCTCGCGGAAGTAATTGCCGACGCTCGCGCAGATGTCCGCCCAATTGGTCCACAGGTCGATGCGGCCATCCTTGCGGGCGTCCACGGCATAGCGGCGGTAGTTCGAGGGCATGAACTGCGGCGCGCCCATCGCGCCCGCATACGATCCCATTGCCCTCAAGGGGTCGACCGAGGCTTCGCGGGTCAGCAACAGGAATGCTTCCAGCTCATCTTGGAAAAACTTTGCCCGCGCCGGATAGTCAAATGCCAGTGTCGCCAGTGCATCGAGCACCCGGTAATGCCCCATCGAGCGGCCGTAGCTCGTCTCGACCCCGAGGATCGCGACGATATATTCCGGGGCCACGCCACTCGCGCTGCTCGCCTGCGCAAGATCCTCACGGTGCGCGATCCAGAAATCGGCGCCATCCTGGATTCTCTTGTCGGTCAGGAAAATCGCGCGGTACTCGAACCATAGCTTGACGTGCTCCGCGCGTTTTTCCATCGCTTCGATGATCGCAGGCTGGCTCTGCGCCGCGCCGAGCAACGCGCGCAGCCGGCGTTTGTTGAAGGCATCCTGCTTCACGACCCGCGCAATGAATTTCCGCACCTCCGGGCGCGCCGTGTCGAGCGCCGCCGCCGGGTAATGCACCGTGCACAACAGCACGGCCAGCAGTGCACAACTCAGGCGGGGCACGGCGTCAGGACCCGATCAGGCGCCGATGCGAATGCAGGGACATCAGGATGCCGAAACCTGCCAGCAACGTCACCATCGAGGTGCCACCGTAGCTGATCAGCGGCAGCGGCACGCCGACGACCGGGAGGATGCCGCTGACCATGCCGGAATTGACGAAGGCATAGACGAAGAAGCTCAGTGCAATGGAGCCGCCGGTCAGGCGCGCGAAAGTGTCCTGACCCTGCATCGCAAGGTACAGCGCGCGTGCAATCACGACGCCGTAGAGGGTGATCAGAAGCAGCTGGCCGAGCAGGCCGAATTCCTCGCCGATCACGGCGAAGATAAAATCGGTGGAGCGCTCTGGCAGGAATTCGAGCTGCGCCTGGCTGCCGTTCATATAGCCCTTGCCAAACACGCCGCCGGAGCCGATCGCAATCTGCGACTGGATGATGTGATAGCCCGCGCCTAGTGGATCATTCTGAGGGTTCAGGAACGTCAGGATCCGTTGCCGCTGGTATTCATGGATGACGTGCCAGCCCGCCCACGCGGCGCCTCCCAGAATCGGGATCGACGCGAGGATGATGATGACCGACATGCCCGCGAGCAGCATGACAATCAGTCCGGATGCGGCGATCAGCAACGCCGTGCCGAGGTCAGGCTGCATGACGATCATCGTCGTCGGCACCGCGATCAGCAGGCCCATGATCACCAGGTCCCGGAACGTCGGCGGCAGTGGCCGCTCATGCATATACCAGGCGCAGATCATGGGTACCGCGAGTTTCATGATCTCGGACGGCTGGAAGCGCATGAACCCGACGTCGAGCCAGCGCTGGGCGCCCTTGCCGATATGGCCGGTGATCGCAACCACGATCAGCAGCACGACCCCGATCGCATAGGCGACAGGGGCCAGCAGGCGCAGGTATTGCGGCGTCGCCAGGCGCGCGAGCGCTAGCATCGTGGCGATCGCAATGGCGATGTTCGCGAGGTGATGCTCGACCATCTTGACGTTCTGGCCGGACGCACTGTACACAACGATGACGCCCATGCACACGATCAGCGCGAGCAACCCGGTCAGCGGGCCATCGAGCCCCAGCGCCCGCAACATGCGGCCGCCCGCCGTGAGCGTGCGCCGTGCCCGGGACTGGGAAAATTCCTCGAAGTTCATAGGTCGGTATCCGGTAGCAGATAAGCATCGAGGACCTTGCGGGCGATAGGCGCTGCTGCCGCCGCGCCGAAGCCGCCGTTTTCCACGAGCACGGAGATCGCGATCCGCGGCTCCTCGGCGGGCGCATACGCGATGAACCAGGCGTGATCACGCTTGCGCTCATCGGTAATCTTGGCTCGCGTGTTCTCGGTCTGCTTGATCGTGAACACCTGCGCCGTGCCGGTCTTGCCAGCAATCTTGTACTTGGCGCCGCGCCCCGCCATGAACGCCGTGCCCGTGGTGGTCGCCCCGAGCATCCCGTCGTAGATGACCGACCATTGATCTAGCGTGCCCAGATTGACCGGTGGCATGAAGGACGGATCGCGCGGCGCGATGACATCGGAGCCCGCCGCCCGGCTGGCCGTGACCAGCCGTGGAATCGCGTTGATCTGTCCGCGTTCGGCAAGTTCGGCGGCAAAGTGCGCTTGTTGCAGCGGCGTGACCGTGATCGGCCCCTGGCCGATGCCCATGCTGATGGTCTCGCCCGGAAACCACACCTGCTCGGCGACTCGCTTGAAATTGTGCCGCTTCCATTCAGGCGATGCGTACAACCCGGCTTTTTCGCCGGGGATATCGATGCCGGTCAGCGCGCCATAGCCGAATGCCTTCATGAACTCGTCCATGCGGCCGATGCCCATGCGCTCGGCGACCCGGTAGAAGTAGACATCGCATGATTTCGCGATCGCCTCGCGCATGTCGAGCGAGCCGTGCTTCTGATCATCCCGGTATTTGTTGCTGCTGCCGCGTAGCGTGAAAAAGCCCGGGCAGAACTCGGTCTGCTGCGGCGACATGATCCCGTAGACCTGTGCCGCCAATGCATACAGCGGCTTAACCGTGGAGCCCGGCGGGTAAGCGCCGCGCAACGCCCGGTTCAGCAGTGGCTTGTCGATGTCATTTTGAAATTCGTTGTAGTGCTCGACCGTCAGACCCCGGACAAAGTCGTTGGGGTCAAATCCCGGGGTGCTGGCGAGCGCGATGATGTCGCCATTGCGCGGATCGAGCGCGACGATGGAGCCGCGCTTGCCGGCCAGCGCCTCCTCCGCGATCTTTTGCACGCGGATATCGAGTCCCAGTATCAGGTCGGTGCCTGCCACCGGGGGGCGCGATGAAAGCTGGGGCGCGTAGATTCCCTGCTTGGCGACCGGCCGGCCGGCCGCATTGACAAGGATCTCCTTGAAGCCCGGCTTGCCGTGTAGCTGGTGTTCGTAGGCGCCCTCGACGCCGACCTTGCCGATGAGGCTGGTCCCGGCATATTCGGCACTGTCAATCTGCTTCAAGTCCTCCTCGTTGATCGCGCTAACATAGCCTATGGCGTGCACCGCTATTTCCTTCAGCGGGTAGTAGCGCGCGAGCCTGGCGCGGATATCAATGCCAGAAAACTGCCAGCGATGCACCGCGAATAGCGCCATCTCATCATCGTTAAGCTGCAGCTTGATCGGGACATTCTCATAAACCTTGTGCAGCAGCACGGTGCGCCGGATATTCGGGATCTCGGCCGCGCGCAGCAAACCGATGGCGCCGAGCTGCGACAGCGCCGCATCCAGGGCCGGAATATCCCCTACGAGTTCGCGCACCAGTTCGATCTGATAAGACGGTCTGTTCTCGGCCAGCACCGCGCCATGACGATCGAGGATCAGGCCACGGCTCGGCGGGATCGGGTCGGTGCGCACGCGGTTACCCTGCGATAGTTCCGCGTAGTACTGGTACCTCAGCACCTGCAGATAGAATAGGCGCCCGGCGACCGTCAGCAGCAATACCGCGACCAGCACGCCGGCGACGATGCTGCGGAACGTGAATATGCGCTGTTCCGCCCAGTGATCCTTGATGCGGACGCGACTTACCATGCGGATGCCTTCATGGGTCGCCTACCGGTCGTTCAGGCGGTTGAGGAGGCCCGCGAGTGCCGGCCATATTAATGCGCCGATGACCGGCGCGAACCAGCGACTTAAGAACGTCACCGGGTTGCCCGTGGCGCCGTCGATCCAGAACAGGATGAACTGATAGCCAGCAAGGAAGGCTAAGATCGTCAGTGACTGGTGCAGCATGGAAAACACGCGCACCCGCAGGCGCACTTGAGTTGCCCACGCGGCCATCAGCGTCAGCGCGAAGGCGTGCTGGCCGAGCACGATCCCGTGCAGCACATCAAGCGCGAGGCCGGCGATGAACGCGAGCGCAAGCCCGCCCGTGCGCGGGGCGAGAATGGACCAGTACAAAACTACCAGCACAAGGAAATCCGGACGCAGCACGTCGAGCGGATATGGCAGCGGGACGATCGCGAGTATTAGCGCCGCCAGCGCCGAGATGGTCATCGAAGTGCGCGGCAACTGATCCTCGCGCGTCATTTGGCGGCGTCCACCCAGATGAACAGCAGCAGGCGCGAGCGATCAAGCGCTGCAGTGGGCTGCACGTCGACTTCCGCCAGCGAGGCGGCGGGGTCGCGCCGCACTTCGATGACCGTGCCGACCGGGTAGCCCGCCGGGAATACTCCGCCGAGCCCCGAGGTCACCAGCAGGTCGCCCTTCACGATGTCGGCCGCGGTCGACACATAAGGCAGCTTCAGGTGATTCGGATCGCCGCTGCCGAGCACCACGGTGCGCAGCCCGTTGCGATTGACCTGTGCCGGAATCGCGTGCGTCGCGTCGCTGATCAGGATGACTTCGCAGGTCAGCTCCGAGACCCGCGCTACCTGCCCGAATACGCCGCCCTCATCGAGCACCGCCTGCCCGACAAAGACGCCGTCACGTGCGCCCTTGTCGACCATGACCCGTGCGCGAAAGGCATCAACATCGACGTTCATCACGTCGCCAACAATAAATTTGTGCGCGACGCCGGTGGTGTTTTCCCGCAGCCCCTGCAACTGGCGAACTTCCGTTTCCATCGCCTCGTAGCGCTGCAGCCTGAACCGGGCCATGCGCAATTCCTGTTCCAGCCTTGCCTTATCCGCGCGCAGCGCATCGCGGCTGCGAAAGCTCTCGTGCAGCCAGTCCCAGGCCTCGAACGGACTTGTGATCGCAACCTGCAGGGGATAGACAACGACCGACAGGGCGCGGCGAATCCCGCTGAGCTGATCGTAGCGCTTGTCGAGGATCATCAGGCCAATGGCTAGCAGGCAGAACAGAATGCAGCGCAGCAGCAGGCCCGACTGGCGCCCGGAATTATCGGCGCTACGAAATGCGACCATGGCCGGGAAGAATCCTGGTCGCTTGCATTACTCCAGCCCGAAAATGCCCGGGCCGTGCTGTTCTGTCAGTTCGAGGATGCGCCCGCCGCCACGTGCGACGCAGGTCAGCGGATCATCTGCGACAACCACGGGCAGGCCGGTCTCTTCCATCAGCAACTTGTCCACGTCGCGCAGCAGCGCGCCACCGCCGGTGAGCACGATGCCCCGATCCGCGACGTCGGCACCGAGTTCCGGCGGCGTCTGTTCAAGCGCCTGCTTGACCGCGCCGACGATGCCCTGCAGCGGCTCCTGCAGCGCTTCGAGGATTTCATTAGAATTCAGCGTGAAGCTGCGCGGCACGCCTTCGGACAGGTTGCGGCCCTTGACAGAAATCTCGCGTACCTGCTGGCCGGGATAGGCGGAACCGATTTCTAGCTTGATGCGCTCGGCAGTCGCCTCGCCGATCAGGATGCCGTAGTTGCGGCGAATATAATTGGTAATCGCCTCGTCGAACTTGTCCCCGCCGATGCGCACGCTGGCTGCATAGACGATGCCGTTCAACGATATGACGGCCACTTCCGAGGTCCCGCCACCGATGTCGAGCACCATGGAGCCACGCGCTTCTTGAACCGGCAGGCCGGCGCCCACCGCGGCCGCCATTGGCTCGGGCACAATATCGACGCTGCGCGCGCCGGCGCCCTCGGCGGATTCCTTGATCGCGCGGCGCTCGACCTGGGTGGAACCGAAGGGCACGCACACGAGCACACGAGGACTCGGGCTCAGGAAGCGGTTGCCGTGCACCTTCTTGATGAAGTACTGCAGCATCTTCTCGGTGTAGGTGAAATCGGCGATCACGCCGTCCTTCATCGGACGCACCGCGGTGATGTGGCCCGGGGTGCGGCCCAGCATGTTCTTGGCCTCGACGCCGACCGCGACGATGAATTTTCCACCACGGGTCGGCTCGTCCTGAACGGCGACGACCGAGGGTTCGTTCAGCACGATACCGCGGTCACGCACGTAGATCAGCGTATTGGCGGTGCCGAGATCGATGGAGAGGTCATTGGAAAAATAACCTCGCAGGCGTTTGAACATGAGCTGTGTTTATCTGGAGCGAAAAAGTTGGGCTAATGTAGCAACCGACAGGACATTCAGCAAGGCAGCGTGTATCATGATTTGGCCTTATTTCGTGCCGCAGTCGCTTGTTTTGCAGGTCCGTGTCATGAGCCTCACCCGTCAAGAAGTCGAGAAGATCGCGCACCTGGCAAGACTGTCGATCACCGAGCAGGAAATGCCAGTCTACGTGACGAGCCTCTCGAGCATCGTTGCATTTGTCGATGAACTGTCCAGGGCCGATGTCGGCGCGGTTGCGCCGATGGCTCATCCGCTCGTTGGCCAGAGCCAGCGGTTGCGGGCCGACGAGGTTGAGGACACCGATCGGCACGAGAAGTACCAGGCGAATGCACCGCAGGTCCAGTCGGGCTTGTATGTCGTGCCGCGCGTGATTGAATAGGACTGTTACGGCAGACACGATGCTTCACAATCTCTTCATCGGCGAGCAGGCCGATCTACTGGCACGGCGGCAGTTATCAAGCGTCGAACTGACGCAGCACTACCTCGACCGAATCGCGCGATTCAACCCGCAGCTCAATGCGCTGATCACGCTGACGGCGCAGAGGGCCCTGGGCGAGGCGGCCGCCGCTGACCGACGTCGTAGCGCCGGGGAAA
This sequence comes from Gammaproteobacteria bacterium, assembly GCA_025355645.1. Lineage (GTDB taxonomy): Bacteria > Pseudomonadota > Gammaproteobacteria > Steroidobacterales > Steroidobacteraceae > Bog-1198. The sequence goes on from JANXZG010000042.1 coordinate 110,254, forward strand.
ACTCGCCATTGCTCGGCATCCCCCTCATTCATAAAGACATTTTCTGCACCGATGGGGTGCGGACCAGCTGCGGCTCGCGCATGCTCGATAATTTCGTGGCGCCTTACAACGCGACTGTCGTCGAACGGCTACAGGGGGCCGGTGGCGTCACGCTGGCCAAGGCGAACATGGATGAGTTCGCGATGGGCTCCTCGAATGAGACCAGCTATTACGGACCCGTCAGGAATCCCTGGGACACCACGCGGGTACCCGGCGGCTCATCGGGTGGATCAGCAGTCGTCACCGCGGCGCGGCTTGCTGCCTACGCAACGGGCACCGACACCGGGGGTTCAATACGCCAGCCGGCGGCACTGACGGGTGTCACGGGGCTCAAGCCGACCTACGGGCGCGTATCGCGTTTCGGCATGATCGCGTTTGCCTCGAGCCTCGATCAGGCCGGTGTTTTTACGCGTTCCGCTGCGGATGCCGCCCTGGTGCTGCAAGTCATGGCCGGATTCGATCCGAAGGATTCGACCAGCGTCGACCAGCCCGTACCCGATTATCATGCTGCATTGCAGATGCCCGTAAAAGGGCTCAAAATCGGGCTTCTGAAGGAGTTCTTCGACGGCTTGGAGCCGAAGGCCGCGGCCCTGATCCAAGATGCGCTCGCGCTGTATCGCAAGCTGGGGGCCGAGACCGTGGAAGTGAGCTTACCGAGCCTGCCGCTCTCGGTGCCCACCTACTATGTGGTCGCCCCGGCGGAATGCTCCTCAAACCTGTCCCGATTCGACGGAGTGCGTTTCGGCTATCGCTGCGCGGCGCCCAAGGATTTAATGGACCTGTACAAGCGCTCGCGAGGCGAGGGGTTCGGAGCCGAGGTCAAGCGGCGCATCATGACTGGCACCTACGTGCTCTCGGCAGGCTACTTTGACGCCTATTACCTGAAGGCGCAGAAGGCGCGCCAGAAGATTGCCGATGATTTTAAGGCTGCCTTCACCCAGGTCGACCTGGTCATCGGGCCCACGACGCCGACGCCGGCGTTTGCCATCGGCGCGAAAATCGATGATCCAGTGACGATGTACCTGAACGACATCTACACCATTGGTGCGAACCTCGCCGGCCTCCCGGGGATATCGGTGCCCTGCGGTTACGTTGATTCATTGCCGATGGGCCTGCAGCTGATAGGGCCGCATTTCTCGGAAGGGCGGCTGCTCAACGCCGCCCATCATTACCAGCTCCAGACTGACTGGCATCGTCACATTCCGCGGGGCTATGAGTCGTGACGCACTGGGAAACCGTCATCGGGCTTGAGATCCACGCGCAGCTCGCGACGCGCTCGAAGATTTTTTCGGGCGCGGCAACCGCGTATGGAGCGCCCCCGAACACGCAGGCAAACCTCGTGGACCTCGGCTATCCGGGCGTGTTGCCGGTGCTGAATGCCGAGGCGGTGCGCATGGCTGTCAAGTTCGGCCTGAGCATCGGTGCGGTCGTGGCGCCGCGCTCGGTGTTCGCGCGCAAGAATTATTTCTATCCGGACCTACCCAAGGGCTACCAGATCAGCCAGTACGAGCTGCCCATCGTGCAGCGCGGTTCGATCGGAATTCTGCTCGAGGATGGCGTGGCGAAGACGGTCGGAATCACCCGTGCGCACCTTGAGGAGGATGCTGGAAAATCCCTGCATGAAGGACTCGCGAATGCCAGCGGGATCGATCTGAACAGGGCCGGCACGCCGCTGCTCGAGATCGTGTCCGAGCCGGACATGCGCTCCGCCAAGGAAGCGGTCGCGTACATGAAAAAGATCCACACCCTAGTTCGCTACCTGGAGATCTGCGATGGCAACATGCAGGAAGGCTCGTTCCGTTGCGATGCGAACGTGTCGGTGCGGGTGCGTGGCGCCGAAAAACTTGGCACACGGGCGGAAATCAAGAACCTGAATTCGTTTCGCTTTGTCGAGAAGGCGATTCACTACGAGGTCGCCCGGCAGATCGACATCCTTGAGAGCGGCGGCAAGGTCGTGCAAGAGACGCGCCTGTATGACTCGGACAAGAATGAGACGCGCCCGATGCGCTCCAAAGAGGAAGCCAACGACTACCGCTACTTCCCGGACCCGGATTTGTTGCCGCTCGATATAGGTCCAGCATTCATTGCCGAAGTACGCTCGACGCTGCCGGAGCTGCCGGATCAGAAGGCCGCGCGCTTTGCGCAGGACTTCGGCCTGTCGGCCTATGATGCAGGCGTGCTGTGTGCAAGCCGCGAGCTCGGCGCGTATTTCGAGGCGGTCGTCGGGCGTGCTGGCGCAGCGCACGCAAAGCTCGCCGCTAACTGGGTCATGGGTGAACTCTCGAGCGCGCTGAACCACGATTCCCTGGATATCGACAGATCGAAGGTGTCGGCCCAGGGCCTTGCGGGCTTGCTCGCGCGCATCATCGATAACACCATTTCCGGCAAGATCGCCAAGGATGTATTCGAGGCGATGTGGTCCGAAGGGGGCGAGGCGGACATGATCATTACCGCCAAGGGCCTGACGCAGATCACCGATGCGGGGGCGATCGAGCGAGCTATCGATGCGGTCATTGCCGCGAATCCGAAGCAGCTCGCCGACTATCGCGGCGGCAAGGACAAGCTGTTCGGATTCTTCGTGGGCCAGGTCATGAAGGCCACTCAGGGGAAGGCGAACCCGGCACAGCTGAACGATCTGCTGAAGGCCAGGCTCAGCGGCGGACCTTAAGACGCATGCACGATCAGGATTGCCTGCACAGGTTCGTCTTCGAGGGACTGCCCATTCGGGGCCACCTCGTGCACCTGGATGCATCCTGGCGAGCACTGATAGAACACCGCCAGTACCCACCAGTGATTCGCGACATGCTGGGTCAGGCCGTTTCTGCCTCCCTGCTGTTGGCAGCCACCATCAAGTTCGAGGGCGTACTTTCCCTGCAGCTACAAGGCGATGGCCCCGTACATCTGATGCTGGCACAGAGCACAAGCGGGCTCGGCGTGCGTGCATTGGCGCGCTATCGCGAGCCGGGTGCCGAGGCGGTTGCTGGGTCGGCCATGTTCGGCGCGGGGAATCTGACGGTTACGCTGGAAAATGATGACTTGAGCCAGCGCTACCAGGGGATCGTGCCGATCAGCGGCGATCGACTGGCCGAATCCCTGCAGCTGTACTTCGAGAACTCGGAGCAGTTGCCTACGCGACTATGGCTGCACGCGGACGAGTACGGCGCCTCCGGAATGCTGTTGCAGCGACTGCCACAAGAGGACGGCCCCGCGGTCGGCGATGCCTGGCGTCGGGTACAGCTGCTCGGCGATACATTGAGCGCGGCTGAACTGAGCCACTTGGCGGATACCGACATCCTGCACCGCTTGTTCAACGAGGATGATGTGCGCCTGTTCGAGCCGGAGCCGGTGTTTTTCCGCTGCCGGTGCTCGCGCGAGCGGGTCGCCGGCATGCTGCGCGCGCTCGGGGAGCAGGAGAGCCGATCGGTGCTCAGGGAGCGCGGCGAGATGGAAGTCCGGTGCGACTTTTGCAACAGGGCCTACCGCTTCGATGCGGTCGATGTGGAGCAGATTTTTGCACCCCCCGGCGCCACGGCGGCCGGCGCAGGCTCCGTGCACTAATTTCCCAAGGACAGTAACTTACGCAACCTTGCGGTGTTCTGGACCCCAAGGCCGTTAATTTTGACGAAGCGAGGAGCTTTTTAATGACTTTGAAGATCACCGGGCTTTCAAAAACCTACCCCAACGGGGTCCAGGCGCTCAAGAATCTCTCGCTGACGATCGGCAACAACATGTTCGGCCTGCTGGGGCCGAATGGCGCGGGCAAAAGCTCGCTGATGCGCACCATTGCGACGCTGCAGGAAGCGGATGCCGGTACGATCGACCTCGACGGCCTCAATGTGCTGACGCAAAAAGATGAGGTGCGCAAGGTCCTGGGCTACCTGCCGCAGGAATTCGGCGTCTACCCGAAGCTTTCCGCGCTCGACATGCTGAATCACCTCGCCGTGCTCAAGGGCATTACGGCGGCGGGTGAGCGCAAATCCATGGTTGAGGCGCTGCTGCAGCAGACGAACCTGTGGGAGGTGCGCAAGAAGGCCCTGTCGACCTTCTCCGGCGGTATGAAGCAGCGCTTCGGCATTGCCCAGGCGCTGCTCGCGAACCCGAAGCTGATCATCGTCGATGAACCCACCGCAGGTCTTGATCCCACCGAACGCCGGCGGTTCCTGAACCTGCTGGCCTCTATTGGCCGTGACGTCACCGTGATCCTGTCGACGCATATCGTGGATGACGTGCGCGAGCTGTGCGCACGCATGGCGATCATCGCTGCGGGCCAGGTGCTGCTGGAAGGCGCTCCGGGTGAGGCACTGCGCGTGCTCGATGGGCAGATCTGGTCTCGCATCGTCAAGACCGATGATGAAATGTGCTCACTGGAATCGAGCCTGCGTGTGCTGAGCTCTCACCTGGTGGAGGGGCAGCACGAGATCCGCGTGTTCGCCCCGAGCGCCCCGGGCCCCGGATTCCTGCCGGTGCCCTCGAGCCTGGAGGATGTCTACTTCCAGCGCCTGTCACAGCAGCAGCAGGCTTAAGGCCATGTTCCTAGAATTCTTCACCTTCGAGATGCGCTTCAGGCTCAAGAGTCTCTCGACGTATGTTTATTTCCTAATGTGGACCCTGTATTCCTTCCTGACCGTGGCCTCCGAGAGCTTTGGCATCATTGGCTTCCAGAACGGCAAACTGCTGCTGAACGGTCCCTACGCGAATACCATCAATGCTTCCTATGCGGCGACTTTCGGGATCATCGTGATTGCCGCGATCTTCGGCACGTCCGTACTGCGTGATTTCCAGCGTGACACCTACCAGATCCTGTTCACCAAGCCGATCTCGAAATTTGCCTACCTGGGCGGACGCTGGGCCGGCTCCTTTGTCACCTGCGTCGGCGTATTCGCCGGCGTGATGCTCGGTGCATGGCTCGGGACGTTCGCGCCCTGGGCGGATCATGCCCGCATTGGCCCGAATCACCTCTGGTGGTACCTGCAGCCGTTCCTGTCGATCGTCGTCGTGCAGATCTTCTTCCTCGGCACCCTGTTCTTCGCCGTGGGTGCGCTGACGCGCCGGATCTTCATCGTGTATCTGCAGGGTGCGGCGGTGTTCATGGTGTATGTCATCGGCATCACGGTCTTTATCGCAACCCGCTCGCTCGAGCATTTCTGGTCGGGCGTCCTGGATCCGGTGGGGCTGTTGCTGATCAATGTCCTGACCCGCTACTGGAGCGTGGCAGAGAAAAACACCTTGCTCCTGTCGTTCGATTTTTCCGGCTACTCACCGGGTGTCTTTCTTTATAACCGGCTGCTGTGGTCGGGCGTTGGGCTCGCGTTGTTCGGCGCCCTGTGGGCGTGGTTCCCGATGTCGGTTGAGTCGCTGACACAGCGCCTGCAGGGTAAGCGCGCGGCGCGTGCGCAACTGCAATCCGCGGATCAGGAAGGCGCCCGCCGCCCTGCGTCGCTTGCACCGGTGCGCCTGCCGGCCGTGCACCAGGTCTTCGGGCCCCGCACCTCGCTCGTGCAGTACTGGTCGCTCACCAGCCTGCGTATACGCCTGATTTTCAGGGAAATCCCGTTCTGGGCCATTGCCGCCATCCTGGTCGCATTTTCGGTCAACAACGGCTATTTCGCCGGTCACTTCAGTGGTGCTGACGTATGGCCCGTGACCTACCTGATGGTGCAGAGCGTCGAGGGCTCGGCGATGCTGTTCCTGCTGATCGTGGCGGGCCTGTATGCGGCGGAACTGATCTGGCGGGAGCGCGATAACCGCTTCGATGGCATCCATGATGCACTGCCGATGGGCGAGAGCATCGACTGGCTCTCGAAGCTCACCGCGATCGCCGCGGTCGAAGCCGTGCTGCTCGCGCTCACCATGCTGGTCGGCATGATGATGCAGACTATCCTGGGCTATACGCATTTTGAAGTCCTGCAGTACCTGCAGGAGCTGTACCTGGTGACGTTCCCGCAGGTCATGGGATGCGCCATGTTTGCGATGTTTGTGCAGACCCTGGTGCCTAACAAATTCATCGGGCACGGCATCGTCATCGGCGTGTGGGTGCTGCAGCCGGTCGTATTCAATTTTGGCTGGGAGAGCAGCCTGATCTGGCCAGGCGCCGTGCCGGCCTACATTTATTCCGACATGAACGGCTACGGTCATTACGTGCCGGCATTGCTCTGGTCGCTGACCTATTGGACCGCGGCGTTCGCCCTGCTCGGCGTCGTCTCCATCGCCTTCGCCCGTCGCGGGGCGGAGGATTCGTTCCGTGGCCGCGCGCGCCTCGCCTGGCGACGCTTCCCGCCGCTCGCGCCGGCCGCCGGGCTGCTGCTGCTGGCCACCGCCGGCGCGGGGGGCTGGTACTACTACAATGCCCACGTCCGCAACGACTTTCTGACCAGCGAGGATCTGCGCCATATACGAGCGGAGTACGAGCGGAATTTCAAGAAGTACGAGATGCTGGCGCAGCCCAAGGTGACTGCGGTCGATGCCTCGATCGATATTTTTCCCGCGACGCGCTCCTTCCGGGGGACTGGCACGTTCACTTTGCAGAACAAGACCGCGACGCCTATACCGGCGATCCATCTGAGCGATGCGTTCCAGACAGTCACCAACCTGAAGTTTGACCGGCCGAGTCACCTGTCAATGCGCAGTACCCGCGGGGATTACCTGATCTACACGCTGGATACGCCGCTCGCGCCGGGAAAGACCGTGACGATGAGCTTCGATCTTGCGCACCAGTCAATTGGGTTCAAGGACGGCAGGGAGCTGGCGCAGTTCGCGAAGAATGGCACCTTCTTCGATACCGACTTCTTTCCCAATATCGGCTACCAGAAGACGGCCGAGCTTGACGATCCACGGCGCCGGCGCGAGGAGCACCTGCCGGAGCTTCTGGACATGGCGCCACGCGGCGATCCGGTGCATTCGCACCTGAATCTCTTTACGCCCAATTCGGACTGGATCAGCTATCACACGATCGTCAGCACCGACGATGACCAGATCGCAATCGCGCCCGGCTATCCGCAGCGTGACTGGCATAGGGACGGCCGGCATTACTTCGAGTACGACATGGGGGATGTCCACACGGCGGACTTCTTTGCCTATTTGTCGGGCCGCTACAAGGTGCGCCGCGAAGTCTATGCGGGGGTGGCGGGACCCATCAACCTCGAGGTGTATTACGACCCGGCGCACGAATTCAACGTCGACGCCATGCTAAAGGCCTCGCGCGCCGGGCTTGATTATTACGAAAAGAATTTCAGTCCCTTCCAATTCAGCCAGTACCGCATCATGGAATTCCCGCGTTACCGCACCTTTGCGCAGTCCTTCCCGAACACGGTGCCGTATTCCGAGGCGATCGGCTTCATTGCGCGGCAGAAAGACCCCAATGATCTGGACATCACGGCCTTCGTGACTGCGCATGAGCTTGCCCATCAGTGGTGGGGTCACCAGCTGATCGGCGGCGACGTGCAGGGATCGAACATGATGAGCGAGACGCTGGCGGAGTACTCCGCGTACATGGTGATGCAGAACCTGCACGGCAAGGACTACATGCACCGCATCCTGCATCACTTCCTGGATCGCTATTTGCGTGGACGCGCCGGCGAGACCCGGCGCGAGCGGCCGCTCGCCCTGGTCGAACGCGAGGACTACGTCTGGTACGACAAGGGCGGACAGATCATGTACACGCTCGCCGACTACATCGGCGAGGACCAGGTGAACCTTGCACTGCATGATTTCCTGATGCAGAACCGCTACGCCGAGAACCTCTATCCGGATACGCGGCAGCTGGTCGAGGCGCTGCGAACCCGCACGCCGCCGGAATATCAATATCTGATCGACGACGGGTTCAATCGCATCGTGCTGTACGACAACAAGACCGTATCCGCGACATCACATCGACGCAATGATGGGCGCTATGACGTAAGCCTCGATGTGCAGGCGCGCAAAGTCCAGGTTGACGACAAGGGGGAGGAACACCCGATGCCACTCGCCGACTATATCGACATCGGCGTGTTTATCGGCAAGAAGGACGAAGAGAAGCCTCTGTACCTGAAGCGTGAAAAAATCACACAGGAACGCCAGACCTTTACCGTAGTCGTGGATCAGAAACCCACGCGCGGCGGGATTGATCCCTATAACAAGCTGATCGACCGGATATCCGATGACAACACGATCGACGTGACCGAGAAGTAGCCCGCTCAGCGGTGACGATCGGGATACGCGTCGATTTCATTGAGCATTTCAGGGCCGCCGAGCGCCTGCATCTGCTCGAGGATCCAGGCGCGGCGCTGCTCCACGTAAGGCGATGGCGCCGCGACCAAAAGTCGCTGCGGATTCGGCAGAACGGCCGCCATCAGCGCGGCATCTCGTCGGCTCAGGAGCGCTGCACGCTTGTGGAAGTAGCGCTCGGCGGCTGCCTCCGCGCCGTAGGTGCCGTAGCCGAATTCCGCGATGTTCAAATACATCTCCAATATGCGCCGCTTGGGCCAGCAGGCTTCGATCAATACCGTGAAATAGGCCTCCAGCGCCTTGCGAATATAGCTGCGCCCGGTCCACAGGAACATGTTCTTGGCCACCTGCTGGCTGATCGTGCTCGCGCCGCGCACACGATGGCTGTGCTGGTTCATGGCATACGCCTTCTCAATTGCCTCGACGTCGAAGCCCCAGTGCTCGGGGAATTTCTGATCCTCAGAGGCGACGACGGCCAGCGGCAGGTTGGGCGAGATCTGCGCAAGGTCCACCCAGCGATGCCGGACCTGGTAGGTGGAGTCCCGGGCAATCCTGGCGGATAACGCCGTCTCGGCCATGTAGGCGCTGAACGGCGGATCCAGCCAGCGCAACAGCAGCACTGCGCCGATGCTAAGTATCGCGCACAGCGCCAGCGCCAACGCGAACAAGCGCAGCAAGCCGGCCGCCCAGGATCTCTTCTGTGCCAATGTGCAGGCTTTATTTGTCGATCTTGCGCACGCTGGTCATCGCCACGGCCTGCACCGGGACATCGTCAAACCCGCGCCGCTTTCCAGTTTTGACCGCAGCGATCTTGTCGATCACGTCCATTCCCTCGGTGACGCGCGCAAATACCGCATAGCCAAAGTTGCCGCTCTGATGATCGAGAAAGTCGTTGTCCTTCAGGTTCACGAAAAACTGCGATGTGGCGCTGTTGACATCACTGGTGCGCGCCATCGACAGGCTGCCACGCGTATTTTTCAGGCCGTTGTCCGCCTCATTTTTGATGGGCGCCCGGGGCTTCTTCTGGCTCATGTCCTCGGTAAAGCCACCGCCCTGGATCACGAAGCCGGGGACGATGCGATGAAAAATGGTGCCATCAAAGAATTCGTCGGTGACGTACTTCCGGAAATTTTCGACCGTGGTCGGGGCTTCCTTCTCAAAAAACTCAATCGTGAAATTTCCCAAGGTCGTTTCGAAGCGGATCATGATGGTTCCTCTGTTGATGCGTGAAAGTTAGCCAGCATCACGCGCGCATGGCCGGAGCGGTCGTGATGCGAGGAGATATCCCGGAAGCCACGGGCTCTTAGGATGGCGGCAAGCGCCGGGGCCTGGCCCATGCCGTGCTCGAGTGCGAGCAGGCCGTGATTAGTCAGAAACAGCGGCGCGCTCGCGATGATCGCCACAAACGCCTCCCAGCCCATGGGGCCCGAGGCTAGCGCGACCAACGGTTCATTTCGCAAAGCCTTCAATGCGGGATCACGCGAGGCAACATAGGGCGGATTCGAGACAATGATGTCGTAGCGCTGCTGCGCGACCGCATCGAACCACGACCCGCGCCGCCATTCGACATTCGTCAGTCCCAGCGAGCTGGCGTTGCCAGCCGCGATATCCAGGGCGGCGGCGGATACATCGGTACCGATCACGCGCGCAAGCGGGCGCTCGCTCGCGATCGCGAGCGCGATGGCGCCGCTTCCGGTACCCAGATCGAGCACGCTCGCTGCGCGATCGGCCGGCAGGCGCGCGAGGATCAGCTCGACCAATTCCTCGGTCTCGGGGCGCGGCACCAATACATCCGGCGTGACGTGCAGCGGCAGCGACCAGAACTCACGCGTTCCGGTCAGGTAGGCAACGGGGACACCGCGCTGGCATTCTGCGATCAGGCGCTCGAATTCGGCAAGCAGCGGCCCCTCGAGCGGCGCATCGCCATTGGTGATCAAAGCCGATCGCGGCACCGACAGAACATGCGCAAGCAGTACTTCGGCATCGAGGCGCGGTGATTCGCTGCATTGCTGCAGACGACCGGAGGCAAGGCGCAAGTGCTCAGAGATATTGGGCGTGTTCATCATTCAACCTGCTGGGCGAGTTCTTCGGCCTGGTGCTCCTGGTTCAAGGCCTGGATCAGCTCCTCGATGTCGCCGTTCATCACGGCGTCGAGCTTGTAGAGCGTCAAATTGATCCGATGGTCGGTGACCCGGCCCTGCGGGAAATTATACGTGCGGATGCGCTCCGACCGGTCACCAGATCCGACCTGGAGTTTGCGGGACTGGGCCTGTTGCGCCTGCTGTTTTTCCCGTTCGCTTGCCAGCAGCCGGGCTTTCAGCAGCGACAGGGCCCGCGAGCGGTTCTTGTGCTGAGAGCGCTCGTCCTGGCACTCGACCACGATGCCTGAAGGGATATGCGTGATGCGGATGGCCGAATCAGTCTTGTTGACATGCTGACCACCCGCGCCGGAGGAGCGATAGGTATCGATGCGCAAATCGGCCGGATTCAGCTCGATCGCGCTGACTTCCTCGAGTTCCGGCAGTATCGCAACGGTGCAGGCGGAGGTATGTATGCGCCCTTGCGCCTCGGTTGCAGGCACGCGTTGCACGCGATGGGTGCCGGACTCGAACTTGAGCGCCGAGAAGGCGCCGCGCCCGATGATGCGGCTGATGATTTCCTTGTAGCCGCCGTGCTCGCCCGGACTCTCACTCAGCACCTCGACCTCCCAGCGCCGCTTCTCGGCGTAGCGGGCATACATGCGAAACAGGTCGCCGGCAAAGATGGCCGCCTCGTCTCCGCCCGTTCCCGCCCGCACCTCGAGGAAGATGTTGCTGTCATCCTGCGGATCCTTAGGCACTAACAGGCGCTGCAGCTCGAGTTCCTCGGCAGCGACGCTGGCGCCGATCTGCGCCAGTTCCTCGTCCATCTTCAGCTCCCGTGCCGTGGTGACATCGGCTTCCAGCGAGACGAAGTTCTGGTACCGGTCAATCAGCGGCGAGAGTTTCGAGTACTCCATCGAAAGATCACGGAACTGGTTCTGTTTTGCGATTACGCCGGGGTCCGACAGCAGGCGGCTGATTTCCTCATGTCGCTCAGCGAGTCTTTCAAGTTTTCTGCGGATGGAGTCTTTCATGGCCGCCCGCGATCCTCGAGCAGCAATCGCGCGATTGCCTCGGCAAGCACGGTGTCGGAGGATTCGGCCGCCTGGCGCAACGCCTGGGTCGGCCCGTGCATCAGGCGGTTCGTCAGCGTGTTGGCAAGGTAATCGAGGACTTCCTGGCCGGAGCGGCCCGCTGCCAGCATCCTTTTGGCCTGTTCCAGTGTGTGGGCGCGGATCTGGTTAGCCTGCTCGCGCAGCGCCAGAATGGCGGGACCCGCGTCATGTGCCCGCGCTTCGGCCATGAACCGGGCGACTTCCTCGTCGATCAGCAGCTTCGCGTCACCGGCTGCCAGCTCGCGCTGCTGGCGGTTTTCGTCGATGACCTTCTGCAGGTCGTCAATTGAAAACAGATACACATCCTTCAGCTGCGCAACTGCAGGATCTATATCGCGCGGGACCGCGAGGTCCACCATGAATATCGGCCGGCGGCGGCGCCGGGCGCCAAGTGCGCTCGCAGCGAGGGATCTCGTGATCAGAGGAGTCGGGCTCGCCGTGCAACAGACGACGATATCGGCCGTCTGCAATTCCTTCCCCAGGTCGTCAAGCCCGACCGCATAGGCCTTGAGTTCGGCGGCAAGCGTCTGCGCGCGCGGCAGGCTGCGGTTTGCGATGACCATGCGCCTAACTCCGGCGCTCGCCAGGTGACGCGCTATCAGTGCGATCATCTCCCCGGCGCCTACCAGCAGCGCACTGCGCTCACTGAGGTCGGCATAAACGCGGCGCGCGAGGCTCACGGTTGCCGAGGCCAGCGACACGGCGTTGGCACCGATCTGCGTCTCGCTGCGAATGCGCTTGGCTGCCGAGAAGGCCGCCTGGAACAGCCGGTTCAGCGCCGGCCCCGTGCTGCCCGCTGCCTGGGCAAATCGATAGGCTTCCTTCAGCTGGCCGAGGATCTGCACTTCGCCCAGCACCATCGAGTCTAGACCGGCGGCCACGTTGAACGTGTGCTCGACCGCATGGCGCTCGCGGTGAACATACAGGCTCGTGGACAGATCCGTAGTGGCATCATGATGGCGCTTCAGCCAGTCGGCGAGTGTGGTATCGGCGGCAGGGCCGGCCCAATACAGTTCCGTGCGGTTGCAGGTCGACAGGATCACGGCCTCGGCGACACCGCTTTCCTGGCGCAGCGCGAGCAGCGCCGCATGTAGGCGCTCGTCGGCGAAGGCAACTTGCTCACGTAGCGCGACCGAGGCGGTTTTGTGATTTATGCCGAGGATATTGAATGCCATGCGGGGACTTTGTTCGTTATCATGCGGTCGTGTTGCCGATCTTACCGTTCGCTCGTCTGATCCTCGGGCTTGGCACCATTATGTATGCTGCCGGGGCTGCCTGTGCGGCTCAAGCGCCCGGGGCCAGTGCCCCGCAGTCATTTTATACTGTCACGGCGGAGATCGCGCTGGCTCGTCATGAGGCCCAGCTCGCGGCGCAGCAGTACGCCGCCGCCGCGCAGCAAGATCCAAGCCTTTTACCGCGCGCGATCGACGTAGCGGCACAGACCCTGCAGCCGTCGATCGGACTTGCGCTCGCCGAACGCTGGCTTACGCGCGAGCCGCATTCGGCCGAGGCGCGGCTTGCTGCGGCATCTGCGGCCCTGTCCTTGCATCGAATCGATGTAGCGAGAAGCCATTTTCACGCGCTGCTGAGCGCGGCGCCGGCGGGTGCGGAAGCTGGATTTGCCGTGGTCGAAAAGGAGTTGATCGACAACAGCAACTTCTACGGTGCACACCAGGTTGCGGACCGGCTCGCGGCAGATTTTCCGGCATCTGTGGCGGCGCTGCGGGTTCAGGCCTTTGCGGCATTGCGCGCCGACGATCCGGCGGCGGCCGTGCGCGCGCTGCAGGCTGCCACTGCCGCCGGTGCACATGATGACGAGGCGCGCACGCTGTCGCAGGCACTGCGGCGCGCGCGTATCCTTTCCGGTGATGCCGATATGCCGTTGCAGCAGGCACATGCGGACCTTGCGGCCGATGATTCGCCTGAGCGCCGCATCGACTACACCTTGCTGCTATTGGCGGCGAAACGCGATGCGGAGGCGAGGGAGCAGCTGGTGCCACTGCTGGATAAACCCGAAGCGGCACCGGAGGCGTTGCATATCCTGGGATTGATCGAATTTCAGGACGGGGATGACATCGCCGCTTCGCAACACCTGCTGCAGATGATCGCATCGGGGCACTTTCTGGACGAGGGATATTATTACCAGGGGCTGATTGCCGAGCGGCATGCCGACCTGGACCGTGCTCTTACCAATTACGCGCGGGTGCGCGGCGGCACGAATGGCCTCGCCGCGATGTTGCGCGCGGCGACCATTCTTCGCACGCATGGCGAGGCGGCCGAGTCCGACGAGCTGTTGGATCAGCTGATGATCGAGGAGCCCCAGTCGGCGCCGGAGATCCTGTCAGCGCGCGCTGGCATCGACAATCAAGCCGGGGATGCCGCCGGCGCGTCCCGGGTCATTGCTGCCGCCATTGCAGAGTACCCGGACAGCGCTGACCTGCGCTATGCGCGCGCCTCGCTCCAGGATGAGCGCGGCGAGGTGTCGGCGGCGCTACAAGAACTCGAGTCGGTGCTCAAAAATCGGCCCGATGATCCGGCGGCCCAAAATGCGCTGGGATATACCCTCGCGGATCATTCTCGCCAACTGCCGCGCGCACGCAAGCTGATCGATGCGGCCTTTGCCGTGGCGCCAAAAAGCGCGGCGATCCGTGACAGCCGGGGGTGGATACTTTATCGACAAGGTCATGCAGCCGATGCAATGCCTATATTGACGGCAGCATTTGCGGACGAACCAGGCGGGGATATCGGCGCACATCTGGGCGAAGTACTGTGGCAGCTTGGGAAACAGGCCGAGGCTGAAAAGATCTGGGCGCAGGCGGGTGCGATCGACCTCGACAATCGACTGCTGAAAGCTACGCGCCAGCGACTGCGCGCGCAGCGCTAACTCCAATGCTCAGGCCGGGCCGTAACCTTTGCCACCCACTGCTCACGGGCGCAATAGTTGCTTTCTGCGTTTGCCTCAGCGCCTGCGTAACAACTCCTCCGGCACCGCCGATCATGTCCCCTGTTGCCTGGGAATTGCGCCTGCCCGCGCTGCAGCAGGCCACACAATGGGCTCTCGATGGGCGCGCAGCCGCATCGATTGGAAAGCAGGGCTGGCAGGCAAGCCTAGCCTGGCGGCAGCAGGGCAGCAGCAGCGAGTTGCACCTGACCGGGCCCCTGGGAATTGGTGCAAGCATCGTGAGGCTCTCCCCCGAGGGTCTGTCGATCGACGGGGCGACGAACGATAATGCGGCCGCGCTCCTGCATGATCGCCTCGGTGTTGACCTGCCATTCGGAAGCCTGCGTTTCTGGCTTCTTGGCGTGCCAGATCCTGCAGAGTCAAGCACCATCCTGCGCAATGCGCAGGATCGGGCGCAGCAACTGACCCAATCGGGCTGGACGGTAATTATTGACCGATATAAGCCAGTCCAGGGGGACTGGTTGCCGGGCCAGTTAACCGTCCAGCGCGAGGACGTGAGGCTGCGGATCGCCATCGACGCCTGGGATTTTGCTCGATGAACGCAGGACCTGCGAGTCGCTGGCCGGCGCCGGCAAAGCTCAATCTTTTCTTACATATCCTGGGTCGTCGCAAGGATGGGTACCACGAGCTGCAGACCCTGTACCAGTTTGTCGATCTGTGTGACGAAGTGGCGATTCGCATACGTTCCGACGGCCAGATCCGCCGCCTGTCAGGTGCCGCGGGAATTGTTCCTGAGGAGGACCTCGTGATTCGCGCGGCCTGCGCATTGCAACGCGCCGCGAATTGCCCACTGGGCGCCGATCTGACTGTGCAGAAGTTTATTCCATTGGGCGCGGGCCTGGGTGGGGGCAGTTCCGATGCCGCGACGGCACTGGTTGCGCTGAATCATCTATGGAAGCTTGGCTGGTCCAGCGCCCGACTTGCCGAGCTTGGCCTGACTTTAGGTGCCGATATCCCGGTATTTGTCCATGGCCGTGCCGCTTGGGCCGAAGGGGTGGGCGAGCAGCTAACCCCGTTGTATCCGCCGCAGGCGCCGACGGAGCATAACTATCTGATTTTAAAGCCGAATATATCTGTGTCGACCGAATCGGTTTTCACGGACTCGCAATTGACAAGGAATTCAGTGCCGATCACAATTAGCGGCTTTTTTGCAACCGGCGGCGGCAACGATTGCACGCAGGTCGTGCGCCGGCGCCACCCAGAGGTCGCCGCAGCGCTCGATTTCCTGTCCAGGTTCGGCGATGCGCGCCTGACAGGCACCGGATCTTGTGTCTTCCTGGCGTGCGCAACAAGGGATGCAGCCCGTGAGATAATGCGGACGTTGCCGAAGACTCTGGAGGGTTTTCTGGCGCGCGGCTTGAACGACTCGCCTTTACTTGAAAAACTGGCGACCGGCTGAGCACATGGTGCAGACGGGTACGCTGAACGTTGGTTTCCGAGTTGGGGTGTCGCCAAGCGGTAAGGCAGCGGGTTTTGATCCCGCCATACGGAGGTTCGAATCCTTCCACCCCAGCCAATTCGATTGAGCGATTTCTATGGCGCAAAATAAGGAATTCAACGAACTGGCCATTGTCGTCTTCAGCGGCAATGCGAACCTGCCGCTTGCGCACGAGATCACGCACCACCTGCATGTACCGCTTGGACGCGCGCAGGTCGGGCGTTTCAGCGACGGCGAGGTGAACGCCGAGCTGATGGACAATGTGCGCGGGCGCGACGTCTTTATCCTGCAGACTACTTGTCCGCCGGCGGAAAATCTGATGGAGCTGCTGATGATGACCGACGCCTGCAAGCGTGCATCGGCTACCAGGGTCACCGCGGTCATTCCCTATTTCGGGTATGCGCGCCAGGATCGGCGGCCGCGCGCGACACGGGTCGCGATTGGGGCAAAACTGGTCGCCAATATGATTGTCAGCGCTGGCGTGGACCGGGTGCTGACGGTCGATCTGCATGCGGACCAGATCCAGGGTTTTTTTGATATTCCGGTCGACAACGTGTACGCCTCCCCGGTGCTGCTGGGCGATGCATGGAAGCAGAAGTACCAGAACATGATCGTGGTGTCGCCCGACGTCGGTGGTGTAGTGCGGGCCCGCGCGCTGGCCAAGCGCCTGGACGATGCGGACCTTGCGATCATCGACAAGCGCCGCCCGCGGCCCAATGAATCGAAGGTCATGAACATTATCGGCGAGGTCGAGGGCAAGATCTGCGTGCTGATCGACGACCTGGTCGACACCGCAGGCACTCTGTGTCATGCGGCGCAGGCGCTAAAGGACGAGGGCGCGGTCAAGGTGGTCGCATATATCACGCATGCGGTGCTGTCGGGTGCGGCAATCGAGAGGATCTCGGCGTCTGTGCTTGATGAGCTCGTGGTCACGGACACGATCCCGTTGACCGACGCAGGCAAGGCCTGCACGAAGATACGCCAGTTGAGCGTGTCAGCATTATTGGCGGAGACGATTCGTCGCATTAGCGACCAGGAGTCGGTCAGCTCGTTGTATATCGACTGATCCGCCTTGCGATTTGGTCAACTTCCCGGCGTCTGGTCGCGGTGTCGGGTCGTTGTGTTTGTGTAATAACTGGAGAAGATCATGAAAACCTCTTTTGAACTCGTAGCCGAGTTCCGTCAGGACCAAGGCAAAGGTGCGAGCCGCCGCCTACGTCGTGACGGCAAAGTGCCGGCTATCCTTTATGGTGGTCACGCTGATGCGCGCGCTTTGTGCGTGAGCCACCAGAAGCTGATTGTCATGCTGGAAAATGAACGGTTCTACTCGACGATTCTCAGCCTCAAGGTTGGGGAGGAGACCCAGGCAGCGATTCTGAAGGATGTGCAGCGCCACCCCTACAAGAACGCCGTGCTGCACATCGACTTTCAGCGTGTCTCCGACAGCGAGAAGATCCGCATCAATATACCGCTGCACTTCAAGGGCGCCTCAATATCTCCAGGCGTGAAGTCGCAGGGTGGACTGGTCTCGCACCTGCGCACGCAGGTCGAAGTCGCTTGTCTGCCGAAGGACCTCCCGGAATTCATCGAAGTTGATCTGTCGGGACTGTCGCTGAACGAGAGCATCCACTTGTCAGAGCTCACCGTGCCCGCAGGCGTCCAGTTGCTGGAACTGTCCAAGAAGGATACGGCGGTGGTGGCGATTCACGCTCCGCGCGCAGAGGAAGTCGAAGTCGCTCCTGCGGCAGCGGATGCGGCGGCGGCTGCGGCGCCTGGCGCTCCGGCGGCGGCTGGCGTTCCCGCGGCGGGTGCCCCGGCGGCAGCTGCCGGCGCGGATGCAGCGAAGAAGGACGATGCAAAGAAGGAACCTGCGAAGAAAGAAGCCGCGAAGAAAGACGCGAAAAAGTAGCAGTCTGCGCAGAAGTGATTGCGGTGAGGGGCCGTCCGGGTGGCGGCCCTTCGCCGTTTACACCGGGGGCTTGATCGGCGATGCCTGGATTACCGTTGCGAATCGTGGTTGGTCTCGGAAACCCGGGGCCGGAACACCTGATGACCCGGCACAACGCCGGATTCTGGTGCGTCGACGTGCTTGCGCGCCGCCACGAGGGGGAGTTTCGCGATTACCGCAAGTATTCCGGTGAAACGGCGCGCGTCAAGATTGCTGAGCACGAAATCGTCCTACTGAAGCCGACCACTTACATGAATCGGAGCGGCCTCTCCATTCGCCAGCTCAGCGATTTCTACAAAGTGCAGCCCGAGGAGATATTGGTGATTCACGACGAGATGGATCTGCCGGCCGGCAGCGTACGCCTCAAATTCGGTGGCGGCCATGGTGGCCATAACGGTCTTCGCGATGCGATCGCGCACATAGGCGAGCACTTCTGGCGACTGCGGATTGGGGTGGGCCATCCGCGCAATAAAGCTGAGGTCATCGACTATGTGCTGACGCGTCCGGGGCGCGCCGAGGAGGAATTGATCCTGGATGCGGTGGCCAATGCCGCCGACAGCCTGCCCATCATGCTGGAACAAGGCGCGGAGCGTGCAATGACTAAATTGCACAATCGCGCAGGAAAGATATAAATGCCGATCCGCTGCGGAATCGTCGGGCTGCCGAATGTCGGCAAGTCCACCCTGTTTAATGCGCTGACGCGTGCGCAGATCGCTGCGGAGAACTATCCATTCTGTACGATTGATCCGAACGTCGGGGTCGTGCCGGTCCCGGATCCGCGGCTTGAAATGCTGGCAGCGATTGTGCATCCTGAGAAAATATTGCCGACCACGGTGGAATTCGTGGATATCGCGGGACTCGTTGCCGGCGCTTCAAAAGGCGAGGGCTTGGGTAACAAGTTTCTTGCCCATATCCGCGAGGTCGATGCAATTGCGCATGTGGTGCGCTGTTTTGAGAACGACGACATTATCCACGTCGCGGGCAAGGTTGATCCGGCGAGTGATATCGAGGTCATCAATACCGAACTTGCGCTGGCGGATCTCGACAGCGTCGAGCGAAGCTACCAGAAAGCACTAAAAGCGGCCAAGGCCGCTGACAAGGAAGCGGTGCGATTGCGCGATTTGCTGGAACGGGTACGCGCACAGCTCAACCTCGCAAAGCCGGTGCGTTCCATGGGACTGGACGGTAACGAGCGAGCGCTGCTGCGTGACCTGCACCTTTTGACTGACAAGCCGGTGATGTACGTGGCCAATGTCGATGAACAAGGGTTCGAGAACAATCAAAGGCTCGACCGGGTGCGTGAGCTGGCGAACGTAGAGGGCGCGGTCGTTGTGCCCGTCTGCGCTGCGATCGAAGCTGAGATTGCGCAGCTCGACGAAGCCGACAGGGCGGATTTCCTGCGCGATCTGCATCTTGAAGAGCCCGGGCTCAACCGGGTGATACGCGGCGCCTACGCGCTGCTAGGCTTGCAGACCTATTTCACGGCTGGGGTGAAGGAAGTGCGGGCCTGGACGGTCCACCGGGGGGCTACCGCACCGCAAGCTGCTGGGGTCATCCACACCGATTTTGAGCGCGGATTTATTCGTGCCGAAGTCATTGCCTATGACGATTTCCTGGCTGGCAAGGGTGAGGCGGGTGCGAAGGAGGGCGGCAAGCTGCGCCTTGAGGGCAAGGAATACCTCGTGCGCGAGGGCGATGTGATGCATTTCAGGTTCAACGTGTAGGCTGCCTTGACAGGCACGGTGGGGGCTGCGCAGAATCCGCCGCCCGGGCCAACAGCGCGGAAAGTGGTGAGGTAGCTCAGCTGGTTAGAGCGTGGCACTCATAATGCCGAGGTCGAGGGTTCGAGTCCCTCTCTCACCACCAGTAAATTCAGTATCTTGCGCACGTCCCGCGGCCCTTTCTCGATCCACCGTGTGCCCCTTTTGTGCCACCAACTCGGCGGCATTAGAAAGGTGATCCGGGGCTAAATGCCCATAACGTAGGACCATGGAGTAGCTTCTCCAGTCGCCCAGCTGCATCAGTTCGTGAAGGGTTACTCCCCCTTGGACGGCCCATGAGGCGAACGTGTGCCGCAGATCATGCCAGCGTAGCGGTTCGAGTTTTGCCCGCTTTACAGCCTTCTGGAAAGCGGCCGTGTTGCAGTCATCGACGGGGAGGCCTTCATATTGGAACACGCGATTGCCAGTCGGGTGTAGTGCCCCGCAACTTTCGAGTACAGCAACCGCTGCAGAGGAGAGGGGAAAACCGAAGCTTCGGCCCGCCTTCATCTGTGACTGTGGCACCCAGGCGCGGCGGGTTTCGAGGTCTATCCGGTCCCACGTGAGTTGAAGCATCGATCTCATGCGAAGTCCGGTAAGCACGGCAAATTCTGCCGCAAGCTTCAGGTGAGACGGTAGCTCTCGTTTCAGACGTTAAAATTCCTCCTCGCGCAACCATCGCGGTTCAGGAACTCGCTGGCCATACATTGGAACCTTTGGCATGAAGTCAATGTAGCGCCAGTCTGTGCGGGTACCAGTGCGGGTACGCAGTTTTGTGTCCCGGGAAAGAAATCGCATAATCAACGATTTACGTTCGAAGTTCGAATCCTCTTTGCGTCCATTGCTGTGCGGAGACTGCCACCTTTTGATAGGGGCCTTTATGGGGGCTTTGCAGGATTTGGCTCAAAATTAAGTGATTTAAAACAATTGCTTAGATCTGCGATTCCCTGGCTACACGGCCCACCAATTTCTACTTCCAAGAACTTCCAGCGACTTCCAGCCGCTTCAGAAAACCGCCATATTACGCGGACAATGTAGGCTTTTTATCGTTCACGGACGTTCTGAAATGGTCCTGGACAGCAACCGAGTAACCTTTCTTCGTGGGGCAACACGCCCGGAAAATCTAAATTGTCGCTGACCAAGTGGCGGACGTCCAACGGGATTGCCCGTATCGATACCTCATCGTTGCGCCTTTCCTTTTGTGTTACGCGTCGGTCGTGCTTGACTCTCTAGGGATGGACCTAAAACGGTAGCAAGCTCGCGTCGAGCGCGACGCAGGCGCGTCTCTACCGCTTTCGTCGAGGTTACCAATACCGCCGCCGCCGCTTTTTGCGACAGTCCGCCCACCGTCGTCAAGAGCAGAGGCTCTTTGTAGCGCGCGGGTAGCATTGCAATCGCCTCACTCAGGCGCTGCAAACGATTTTGGTTTTCAGTCTCAAGTTCGGCCACGTCGGCGACCTGTGCTGGCGATGGCGGCTCAATCGCGGGCTCGGCGGCGAAGAGTTGAGAAATCCATCGTCGAAATCGTTGTTGCCGACTGAAATCCCGGCATTTGTTAAGTGCGATGGTGCGTGTCCAAGCTGCAAATGATTGCTTCGGATCATAGCGGTGCAAGGTCCCCCACACTGCAATGAAGGTATCCTGCAAGATATCATATGCATCATCGGTATTTCCCAAGTAACGGTGTACCAGGCGATAGAGCATTTCCTTGTGCCGACCCACGAGCGCGTCGAAGGCGAGATGATCGCCTTGCTGAGCTCTCATTGCGAGACTCTCATCCGGCACTGTAGAGGCGCGCAAGGTCACGGGGGGGTAACAGCTAAAGCCTGATTCACCGTCCGGTCGAATTGGGCGACTTGGTCGCCGGAGAGCACCGCCCGCATGGCGATGACATGCTTTACAGTCGCTTGCTGCAACCCGATCATCGCACGGTGCAATCGATCAATGGCACTCTGGGTCTCGTTATCGTACTGGTGCCGCACCGTGATGGCGCTCGCGATGTCCCTGTTCGCGATCCGCATTTGAGACTCGTACTGAGTCCGCTCAGCCGCAAATTCCGCTTCGAGTGTCGCAAGCTGGTCGCGTTGCGCGGACGAGAGGTGCAGTTCGCTGTGCAGCACTGAATCGAGCTGCGGAGGGGACCGCGACTGGCGCAATCCGTAACTAACACCCGCCCACCCGCCAATCATGGCCACCGGCAAAGTCAAGGCAATAAACAGGAAAGATATGCGTGAGGGCGTCACGGCACACCCCTCAGCAGCAAACTAGACGGTGCTAAGTCCAAGCCCAAAGCGAGCACTGGCTGACCACGCGTCGGTGCATGCGAGCGGGTCGCCGTGATGCCAATGGCCACGCTACCGACGAGTGTGAAAACCATCACAACGCTTTGCAACGAGACCCGCCGATGCACCGCCGCCCGCTTTTGACTGCGCACGGCGAGTCGGCGCCAGATATCGGATTCGAGGTGCTCCAAAGAACGATCTAACTTAAGCTCGCCGAGTTGGCGCAATTCATCGTCGATCATGGGGTCACTCACTTTTGGCCGTGGTGTCTGTATACGCACCATCCGATGCTAACCCTCTCGGAGAGGGGTCATCCCTGCTTAAACGTATTACTAAATTCAGGCCGTACAGCCCTCGGGCGATCGGCGGTGTCTCATCCGTCCAAGTGGGTCGTAAGGAGTTTTCAACAGTGAGCATATCGAGTAACCCCAGCTTCCGTCTAATCGGACTTCACTGCTTGAAAGGGTCCGCTCAGTCCGTATTGTGCGCTGCAATATTCGCGAGTACGCCAAGTCTCGGTTCGGCCCACAAGCATTCGGGTGAATCGACCTTTTGGTTTGGCCATCCGGGTGAAACGGCCCAGGTAAAGCGAACCATTTTACTGTCGGCAACCGACATCAAATTTACCCCTACGCAAATTATGGTGGCTGCGGGGGAGACCGTGAAATTTGAAATTGCCAATAACGGCAAGTTCGATCATGAATTCATCTTGGGCAGCGCTGAAGAACAGGTCGAACACGATAAAGAAATGGCGGCGATGGCCGGCATGAAAATGACCCATTTCAACGGGGTAATCGTGGCACCGGGTAAGACGGAGACCCTGATTTGGACTTTCACCAAGACAGGGACGCTGCAGTACGCCTGTCATGTCCCGGGTCACTACGCCGCTGGGATGGTTGGCCAACTCACGATCAAATGAAGTCGCTTCTGACACGACCTTATGTTTGCGAAGCTGCGCGGGCCAGACGGCTCAAGGCTCGTTGGTATGCGGCGCTCGCGGTTGTTTTCGCGACAACCGCGGTTGCGGATATGAGCTCTAACGTCGCCTTGAACCTCGACCAGCTGATCGCTGCGGCCGAGCGTGATAACAAGGATCTGCGAGCGGCGCGATTCGCGATCGACGCCGCCCGGGCGCGCCTCGTGCAGGCGGGCGCATTGCCCAATCCTCGGATCAATCTAGGCGCCGGGAGTGATTTTGCGTTTCGAAATGAAGGGGCTTACAGCGCCTCGGTCGGCGTCAGTCAGGATTTTCCGATCGCTGGCCGCTTGGCGCGTCAAAAAGACGTTGCGCGCGTCGATGTTGATTTGGCGCAAGCCGAGATCCTCGATGCGCAGCGCAAACTCGCCGGAGAGATCGCGGCAAATGTCTATCGGATCCTCATCGTGGATCGCCAGATGCAAGCACGCGATAGTTTAAGCGCGGTGGATGAGCGGCTCGAAAAAGTCACGCGCAGCCGCTTCAAAGCGGCGGAAGTCTCGGAACTGGACGTGAATACGATTGCCCTTGATCTGCAACGACTTGCTCAGGAGCGATTGTTGTTTCAAACGCAACGCAGGACATTGCTGCAGTCGTTGAATCAGAAAATCGGGCGTCCCGTCAATGCGCCCCTTGACGTCGTCGAACGATTGCCCGCGATCGATACGCTGCCACCGCTTGATGTCGAATTATCTGCCGCGCTAGCGCAACGGCCGGATCAGCGTCAGGCGTCACTGCAAATCGATCGCGCCCAAGCCGAGCTCGGGCTCGCGAACGCCAAGCGGTGGGAGGATTGGAGTGTGGGTCTTGGCGTTCAGCAGGATCGCCAGTCGATCATCGGTGCTCCCGGCCAGCCCGCCGACCGAGCATTGGCGTTGAACGTGACCATTCCGCTTTCATTGAAAAGCCGCACGCAGGGACTCATCTCGGAGGCCGCGGTGGGCGTTCGCAAGTCCCGCGCACAAAGCGATGCGTTAACACAGCAGATCGGCAGCGAAGTGGGGGCGGCACACGCCGAAGCCACGAGTTTGCAAATTCTCTACAAGAATTACGAATCGACGTTGCTGCCCGTCACCGCCCGCAATGTCGAACTCGCGCAGAAGGGGTACGAACGGGGTCTGGTTCCGCTTCTCGAGGTCATTCAGGCGCGGCGCCAAGAAGCGGACTTGCGCACCAACGCGCTCAATACCCTTGATCTGTATCTACAGGCCTACGCTCGGCTGCGAACCGCGGTGGGCGATTTTCCGCATCCCATAGATGAATCCCCATGACTGAACCATACGCTTTCTATCGTATAAGGCTACTTAGCGGTGCCCTCGCTATCGCCTTGGGCCTGCTCGCGGAGATGCCAACCGCAGTCTTTGCGCATGGCGATGAGATCGAAGTGGGGGATAGCGCCAAAGGTCCGGTGTCGCTCAGTGCGGCCCAGGCGAAAGCGATTGGCCTCACTCTCGGATCGGCGGAGCTACGGCCCTTGGCCGATCTGCTGGTGCTCAACGGCGAGATTCAATTGCTGGTGGACCGGCAAGCCCAAGTTAGTGCCCGCATCAGCGGTCAAGTGAGTGCGCTCTATGTCCAACTAGGCGATCGTGTGCAGGCCGGTCAGCGGCTCGCGCGCATCCAGGCGCGCTTGGTCGGCGACCCGCCGCCGAGTGTCGATGTCTCCTCGCCCAAAGGGGGCGTCGTGGATGCCGTTAACATTTCAATCGGGCAGTCGATTGAACCGGCGATCGCGCTGTTCGAGATCAGCGACCGATCCCAGGTCAACATGGTGGCCCGTGTCTATGAAGAGGACCTTGGCAAGGTAAGCCTAGGCCAAGAAGTGCGTATCCGCACGTTGAGCTATCCGGACAAAGTATTCAAAGGAAAGGTCACGTTGATTGGACCGGCGTTGGACGCGGCGAGTCGAACTGCCGTCGTGTGGGTTCGACTCCCCAACCCCGACGGGATATTAAAGCCCAATTTGTTCGCCAAGGCGGCAGTGGTTCTCAAACAGAATGCAGCCGCTCTCGCGATTGCCAACTCGGCCATCATTGAAGCGAACGGGGAGAAATTCGTTTTCGTCAAACAGGGCGAGCAGTTTGACCGCGTTGACATCACGACGGGTCTTGCGGACGATGAATTCAGCGAAGTGACGGGCGGTCTGGTACCCGGCGATGAGGTCGTGACCCAAGGCAATCGCGAGCTCTATACGCTATGGCTCACCGGCGGCGGTAAGAAAAAGGCCGCCGCAGCCAAGGGTACGGAAACCTCTGGTAAAAACCAGAAGCCTAAATAGTAGCCTTCCGTGTTCAATCGCATCATTGCCTGGTCGCTGCACAATCGCCTCATCGTGCTGGCGATTACATTGATATTGTTCGCGGCCGGCGCTGCTGTGTTTCGGCGGATGTCGGTGGACGTATTTCCGGAGTTCGCGCCGCCACAGGTCGTCATTCAGACCGAAGCACCCGGCATGGCGCCGGTGGATGTCGAATCACTCATCACCTACCCGCTCGAGAGTGCCATCAATGGCTCACCGGGCGTAGCCTCGGTGCGCTCGAAAACCTCGGTGGGTTTATCAACCATTACTGTGGTCTTCAACGCGGGTACGGATATCTACCTCGACCGACAGCTCGTCAACGAGCGCCTGCAAAATGTCATGGGTCAGCTACCGCCCATCGCAAAACTACCGGTGATGCTACCCGTCACCTCCGCGGTGGGGTGGCTGGTAAAATATGCCTTGATCAGCGACACCCTCTCGCCGCAGAGCTTGCGCACGTTGTCCGATTGGGATATCCGCCCGCGCATTCTAGCGTTGGGTGGCATCGCCTCGGTCGTCGCGGTCGGCGGCGAAGTCAAGCAATACCAGGTGCGGATCGATCCGGATCGTCTGCTCGCGTACCGCGTGAGCGTCGAAGAGGTTCGCGTGGCGCTCAAAAACGCAAACGTCAATGTGCCGGGCGCCTTTTTGCAAAAGCCCGGGCAGGAGCTGATCGTCAGCGGCATCGGCCGCATCGTATCGCTCGAGGATATTCGCGGTACCATCATCAGCTTACGCAACGGCGTGCCGATCACGATCGGCAATGTCGCGGAGGTCGCGCTCGGCCCCGAGATCAAGCGTGGCGATGGGGCGCTCGGTGACCGCGATGCGGTGATTGGAACCGTCTCGAAGGCCTATGGTGCCGATACGGTGAAAACCACTGAGAAAGTCGAAGCGGCGCTCGCGGATATCAGTCGAACTCTGCCCGCGGGCGTGACGATGAATACGACGGTCTTTCGCCAGGCCAACTTTATCGAATCGGCGATCCGGAATTTGCGAGCGTCGCTCCTCGAAGGGGCGCTGATCGTCATCGTCGTGCTGTTTTTGTTCCTGATGAATTGGCGCGCCTCTTTTATCACGTTTCTGTCGATGCCGGCCTCGTTCGTCGGGGGTATCCTCGTCATGAACTGGCTCGGGGTCGGCATTAACTCGATGACATTGGGAGGGCTTGCGATTGCCATCGGCGAGGTGGTCGACAATGGGATCATCACGGTGGAGAACGTCGTGCACCGGCTGCGGGTGCGACGTGCCGCCGGATCAGCAACCGACGGCGCGCTTGAGTTGGTATTCGATGCGGTGCAAGAGATCTTAAACTCCGTCGTCTACGCGACCCTCATTATTGTGCTCATTTTTGTGCCGATCTTCTTCCTCGAGGATCTGGCGGGGCGCATCTTCCGCCCTTTAGGCATTGCTTACATCGCTTCCGTGACGGCCTCGCTCGTGGTGGCAGTAACCATGGTTCCGGCGCTGTGCTACTTGCTTTTGGTCCTAGGCGAGGAGAAGCGAGTCGACGATGGTTTGATCCTTGCGCGCGGCTCCCACGAAGCACCCAAAGCCGAAGGCGCGTCAAGTCAGGTCAGCGCGCACGATAAGGAAACCGCCTTGGTAGTGTGGATCAAGCGGGGTTTCGAGCGGCTGCTGCGGTTCGCATTGAAGCACTTCTGGATCGTCATGGGTTCGGCCGCCGCCGCGCTAATCGCGGCGCTCGCGCTGCTGCCATTCTTTGGTCTCTCGTTCCTGCCTGAATTTCGCGAAGGCAATTTTATCGTCGCGATGAATACACTGCCGGGCACCTCGCTCGATGAATCGATGCGGCTCGGCAAATTGGTGCGTGAAGATCTGCTCAAGTACCCGCAAGTCATATCAATTGACCAGCGCGCCGGACGCAGCGAGCTGGATGAGGACGCACAGCCGCCGAATTTTAGCGAATTTGACGTGAACCTCGACTTCGCCAAAAATAACGCGATGTCGGCGGATGCGCTCATCGAGCACATCCGCAAGGATTTGAGCAATGTCCCGGGGGCGGTCTTTAATGTGGGCCAATTCATCGCGCATCGTTTCGATGAGGTGCAGTCCGGAGTGCGTGCGCAAGTGGCCATCAAGATTTTCGGTGATCAACTGCCGATGTTGTTTAAGCTGGGCCAACAGGTACGGACGATCCTGCAGGACGTGTCGGGCGCGGTCGACATCAATCTCGAGCAACAGATCAGCGTGCCCCAGGTCAATATCCGCATCGATCGCGATAAGGCTGCACGCTACGGCATCAACGTGGGGACCGTGGCCGAAGACATCCAGACCTCGCTCAACGGAGAAACCGTCTCCGCCGTGCTCGAAGGGCGGCGCAGTTTCGATTTGGTGCTGCGCCTACAGGCGCATTCCCGCGACAATGTCGCCGCCATCCGGGACATCTTGGTAGATGCGCCGGCGTTGAATCCGCCTCAAGGGGGCAAAGTGCCACTGCGCCAAGTGGCCGATATCAGCGTTGAAGATGAGCCGTACTCGATTGGCCGCGAGAGTGTGCGGCGGCTCATCGTGCTGGGCTTCAATGTCCAGGGTCGTGATTTGAGTGCCGTAATCACGGATGCGCAGAAACAGATCGGCGAGAAGCTCAAATTACCGGTTGGCTACTCGATTGAATACGGCGGGCAGTTCGAAAGTCAGCGTGCGGCCAATCGGACCCTGACGAGTCTTGGCTTGTTCGCTCTGCTGGGTGCGGTATTGCTGCTCTATAAGGCGTTCGGCAATTTTCGCGAGGCTCTCCTGGTGCTGTTCAACCTACCGCTCGCGATGATAGGCGGCATTGTTGCACTGTATTTGGCGGGGGCGAATTTAAGCGTAGCGGCCGTTATCGGCTTTATCACGCTGTTTGGCATCGCTACACGCAACGGTATCATCCTTGTCAGTCACTACAATCAACTCCGTGCGGCTGGAAAGCCCCTGGAAGAAGTCGTGCTGCAGGGCACGATGGATCGCTTGGTGCCGGTACTGATGACCGCCCTTACCGCAGCGCTCGGGCTTTTGCCGCTCATGTTCGGCTCCCCCGTCGGGAAGGAGCTCGAAGTCCCCTTAGCGCAAGTGGTGCTCGGCGGCTTATTGACTGCCACGCTTCTGAACATGGTCGTCGTTCCTACTGTTTACAACCGCGTCGAACGCTGGCGCGAGCGCCGGCATCCTGCTGCTACTCTTGTCCAACTCAAGCCTCTGGAGACCCACTGATGAAACATTCGATCCTCAACGCGATTGGTTTAAGCCTGGTATTGACAGGTGCTGTGCTCGGCGCCTCAGCTCAAATCGCGACGGCTGCCGAAACGTCCGAAAAGACGGTTATACCTGCCACCACGGAGGGTTTGTGGCAGGCCATCGACTCGAAGTCCGCAGAACTGAAGAAGACCATTGATAAGGGAGATCTTGCCGAAGTGCATCACCATGCTTTCGCGATCCGCGACCTCGTTGCCGCGTTGCCGGGTAAATCAAGCGCGCTGTCGCCTGAGAGCCTGGTCAAGGTCAAGAGCGGCGTCAAGTTTGTTGCCACACTCGCCGAACGGCTTGATGCCTCCGGCGATGCCAAGGACGCGACCGGCACCAAGCGGAACTTCGAGCAACTTGCGACCGTACTGACATCGCTTCGTGCAAATTATCCGATGGAAAAATGAGTACGGACCGGCGTCCCCTTTGTGCTGCACGACATGAGAGGGAGGCCGCAGTGACCGTCATCCCGCACACCGGGTCTTGCAACTCGCCCGGGCGTACAGAGGCGCGGCCTTCTCCTCATCAAGGACTGATGAGGACCCGTGCTTTTTTGCGTTTACAAAGTGGTTGCGTGCATGGCGCGTGGGGTGCACGAGTGCATGATGAGTGTTGGGTATTAAGCGCTGGAGTGTAAGGCGGCTCGGCATCCATTTTCATGTCCATATCCTCTTCGGGCGAAGCTCCGTCCACGATATTCGGTGCCGCTCAGCGCTCAAGGTGGGTAGGGCCTGAAGGAACGAGACCATGCTCCAAATCGTGGCATCGTCGTGGCTTGACCCCCGGCACGGCGCTCATCCTCGATGCCGTGCGTGATGGCCCAAAAAGCCTGCGCCGGGGGTACTGGACGGTCGATAGATTGGGCGGTTGCGGAGCGCTGTTCATCGCGACCGCGGTGCCTGTACCCATGGCAACGCCCACATCCGCCTTTGCGAGTGCAGGGGCATTGTTGATTCCATCGCCGGCCATTGCCACGATCTTTCCCTCTTGCTGATGCCCAAACGGCCAGCCGCTGCATCTCGCGCGCATGGACCGCCCCGACGACATTGAGCAGACTGCCGATCGTGACAGCCTTGATCCCACCGGTCGAATCGCCCGCGCTAGTTGGTCCGGGCACCGCGTAGCCGGCGGCAGTTAGGGTGAGCTGGCCGAGTTTCTCGGGTAAAGTCTCAGCACCGATCAAAGTCTCGATCCGGCTCACCTAATTCAACTCCTTAGCGGCCCCATTGCCTGATAATGGGGCGTCCACATACCTCCCGAGGCGTACGCATGAACTTAGCATCGAATGCGGAAGAGATTGCCAATTCCGGCC
>JANXZG010000093.1 GCA_025355645.1 Gammaproteobacteria bacterium
GGCTTGGCGAAGAACCTGCACCGTCTCGAGGTCACCGCGGCGCTCGCGAATCTGTTCTTGATGAGACGGAAATTGCTCAATGCGTAGGGTACGTGTCGATGAAATCCACCGAGCAGGCGATTTTGAGGCGCCGACTGCGAACCCTTCCGCGCAAACGCGCGATTGCGCCGATCCAAAACCCAATTCCGTTGCCATCTCGATTTTCATACCCAGTTCTTCAGACGTTCCTTAGGAATGGCGCAACACGAGGTGTATCACCCCGTATGACGACAAGGTGGCGGATACCCAAGAGCCAATAGCGGGTGGCGATTTCCAGCACAGCCGGGACAGAAGCACCAAGGAAGGTCAGGTGCGGCATCGGTCGCGCGCTTCCTCGGGCGATAGTGAGTCCACTTTGCCCAGTGTCACGCCGCGATTGCGGAAGATTCGGACGTAATACGAACGGACACCGCTGGGCTGCACCCGCAAGGTGAACACAAGAATCTGGCAGTCAGAGATCTCAAACGGCTTCGTTCGTGGCTGGGCATTCTGGCTCTCCAGCAATCTCGTACCGATGAAGGCTTGCATGTAAGTTGAAGTCGTTGACGTGCGGCCGCCGAGCACGCCGACGAAGCACGCATACACGGCCACAACATCACCGGGTTGTCGACCATTCTTATTGGTATTGGTGCGTTTCTCGCCAAGTAGATCTTTTTCGCGCCGCTAGAATAAGGCGTAGAGCACTGTATACATATGCGCTCGTAAATCGCTCATTGAGTTTTGCTGGAGTATTCTGGAGGCGATCGGGCGGACGAACATCGATATGATGAGGCTGGCGGGACAAAGCTAAGGAAGTGGTCCAAATCCGTGTGCCCGTTTTGTGCCCCAGTCAGGTCGTTTCTGGTAGGGTTAGAATGCGTTCAGGGCGCTAATCCCCCGATATTTCCCTAACACCTGGACCTCATAATGCCGAGGTCGAGGGTTCGAGTCCCTCTCTCACCACCAATAAAAACAATAATTTACGCTCGAAAATCCGGCTTTCATCTTTCGCCCGCGTGCCGTTTTTGTGCCTAATATTTTATTCGAGGCGCTGGTATATCGCTGATTAATTGATAAATTTGCGAAACCGCTGGTGCCGCGCTCGATTCTTAGTGCGGAGGCCGATCGAATTTTTGGCTGAGAGTGCTACGAAAAAGGGACCGATCTCAGCCGGGATTAGACTCTAAACTGAAATGCTACTCAGGACGGGGGGTAACGTCGATCGCACGCGAATCTAAACGGGGGGGCTTGGCGAGATCCCTGCTCCTGCAGCGGTCGTCTTCGATGGCGCGGGTCTTCGGAATGGCGACCCAAAGTAGCGAGAATGCCTCGACGGCAAAAGCGGTTAGAAAAAATGGAAAGCCGAACTTAAAGCAGTAGCGAGGGGAGCGAGTGACTCAATGCAGCGCCACTTGGCGAGGCAGCATCGCGATCGCCGGCCACGATACCCAATTCGCCTGAGCTACGCGACTCTATAGCTGATCGTTCGCTGCGAAATCTCAACTTCGTTTCGCAGGAAGTGTAAATCTGAAAGTTGAACCGATACCCGACTCGCTCTCTAAGATCACCACTCCGTCGTGTGCCTCGACGAACGTCTTTACGATGGCGAGACCAAGCCCCGAACCCCCTTCTTTGTCCGGATCAGTCTCCTCCTTGTCGAACACAGACCGGCGGCGCTCCGGCGGGATCCCCGCCCCGTTGTCGCGGACGAAGCACTCGACTTCCCCTCCCTTCCCCGCGTGCCGCGCGCCAATGATGACTTCCCCCCGCGGCGTGTAGTTGATCGCATTGGCAGTCAGGTTCTGTAAAACCCGTTTGATCAGGCTGGCGTCGGCGTAGACAACGAAATCCTCCGCGACGGTGTTGAGCAGACGCGTGCCGACTGCCTCAGCAACAGGATGGAGGTCATGAATGAGGCCTTCCACCATGGGCCACAGATCAAACTCCCGTCGCTGCAGTGGGGCCCCGATCTCCGTTTCCGGATTGGTATTTTCCTCAATCACCTTGCCGACTAACGCTTCAAGGTGTCGCACATTCCGTTTAAGGGCAGTGCACATTTGCGTGGCTTGCGATGATTCCGGACGGTCCCGGCTAATGAGCATTTCAAGGACTCGAGCCGCAAGTGAAATGGCGTTAAGTGGGGTGCGCAGGTCGTGCGCCACGAACGCCAGGTACTCCTCCCGTCGCTGTCGGACCTCGATCGCCTTTTGGGCGGCGAATGATTGCACGGCGGAGCCGATTGCTCCATCGAGGACACGGTTAAGAACATGGAATGGCCTCCCACGCATGCTCAGGCCGTTATTCTCGGCCCTGTCGTGTATGCATCCTCGAAGTATGTTGTATTCGGCTACAACTTCCTCAACATCGAAGTCATCTTTGACCCGCTGAAGACCATGGGCAGGCCCGGTGCCTACAAGTAGGGCCTGGGCAATCGTCTGTTCTGATCCCGTCCGCAGGGCGACTGCAAGTTCAGTCAGAAAGTCCGGAACGTGATCGTTGAGTGTCGGTACGTCAAGATGCCGGGCCGCGGGGAGCGCCCGCACTTGCGCCCGCCATTGGCCAAGTAAGGCCTCACGGTCGCTTTCAATGAGCCGCGCAAGTTTTTCGAGAACGTCGATGCGTTGTGCTCCCCAGTTTCGGCAATCTTGCTATAAGGTGGCCGAACATCGCATAGAACGCGACAAAATCGCCAAGTACCACGCACGATTGTTCGCAGCCCTAAACGTTTCAACAGCATTCTACATAGTAATTCGCGGGATCGGGTAGGGGGGTCTTACGACGGTGTTTTTCACTTATGCGCACTGCGCTCCCGGTTCCATGAGAGGCGACGGCCTGTCGCCTCGAGCCGGTGGGTTCGGGAAGCGCCCGCAGGGAAGATTCGCGCAAAATCGGTCATAGCAAGTTGGTGGTACAGAAAGGCTGCGATCAGGATCGGAGGCCACCCATGACAGATCTCTCTATAAATCAATAATTAGGCGTTCCGGGAGTGTGCTCGCTTCGGTCAGTTCTTGCGCAAATATTACTTACTTAATGTAAGATACCCTGCCTGTGGTACTGAATTAATGGAGGGTGTTTGGCAACTGCAACGATTACCAGCAAGGGACAAATCACCATACCCAAATCGGTCCGCAAGAAATTGAAGCTCGAGGCGGGCCATCGGGTGGAGTTTGTCGAAACGGAGGCGGGATTTCTCGTCAAACCGGCTACCCGGGATATTCGAGCGCTCAAGGGGATTTTACCCAAACCGCGACGCCCCGTGAGCATCGAGGACATGAATCGCAGTATTTCCCGAATGGGTCGGACGCGATGATCGGTCTTGATACGAATGTTGTCGTGCGCTACCTGGCCCAGGACGATGTGCGCCAGGCCGCGATGGCCACGAGGCTGATTGAAGGGTTACTGACGGCTGAGGCCCGCGGCTTTATTTCGGTCGTGACGCTCGCTGAAATCGTGTGGGTGATGTCCTCGAATTACAGTGCGAGTCGAGAGTCCGTCGCCGACATTGTGGAGGGGCTGCTGACGGCACCCCAGCTCACCATGGAACGCGCCGATGTCCTGTGGCGAGCGCTCAAGGCGTACCGGGAATCGAAGGCAGATTTCAGTGATGCAGTGATCGTTGAACTGGGGGTCGATGCGGGTTGTTCCAAAACTGTCACGTTTGATCGACAGGCGGGAGCGCATCCAGGCTTCGAAACACTGCGCTAGGACAAATGAGGCCGACACCGGCGTCGACACGGACCTTGCGTGGTGCCTCTAGGACTTCAGGTCCTTCATCTTCAGGTCCGTTGCTGGCCCGCAAGCTCGCGCGGGCGCTCTCCATTCGCTTCGCAAACCGTGGCTCATACTCGAGCTGACCTGCTGGCATTCTTCGGTCCACTGAGAACTTAGGAAATGGCCACTTTGAACCGCTATGGTTTCTAGGACCACTCGCAGGGTTAGCCCCCGGCCTGTTGTGGGACCATCTCCAACTCGGCTGATCTAGATTTCAAGGCATATTCCGTCGGGGTCACATCCTTCAGACCTTGGTGAGGACGACTGTCATTGTAATCGATTCTCCACGCCTCGATCTTCATTCGAGCGTCCTCGAGAGATTCGAACCAATGCACGTTCAAGCATTCGTCTCGCAAAGATCTGTTGAAGGTCTCGACAAAACAGTTATCCGTTGGCTTGCCCGGGTGGCTAAAGTCAATCTGCACGCCATGGTGATAAGCCCAAAGGTCCATAAGTCGACCCGAGAACTCGCTGCCGTTGTCGACGAAGACTCGCACCGGTGCCCCGCGCTGAGCGACCAACTGATTGCAGGCCTCCACAACATCCTCGCCGCGCAGACGCTGCCCGACTCGAACGCAAAGCGCTTCGCGCGTGAAGACATCGATCACGGTCAGCGCACGCAACTTGCACCCATCGGCGAGCTGATCGGTGACAAAATCCATGGACCACGCTTGATTTGCTCGCTTCGGAACAAAGCGCTCACGCCGCGACACAGCCATCTTGCGTCGTCGAGGCCGCTTGCTGCGCAATTGCAGGCTTTCTTCGGTGTACAGGCGATACGCCAGCTCTCGACCTAAAATCCAGCCATCGCGTCGCAGAAGCACATGAAGGCGTCGATAGCCATAGCGCATCCGCACTTGCGCGAGTTCACACATCCTGGCTCGCAGCGCTGTCCGTGGGTCCTTGCACGAGCTGTAGTACTGAACACTGCGATGCTGTCGGATAACTCGGCCGGCCCGCCTCCAAGCGATGGCATAGTGACCTACGATGTAGTTCACCGCCTGGCGCTTCAGCGCGGGCCGGGCCATTTTTTTGAGTTGATATCCTA
>JANXZG010000111.1 GCA_025355645.1 Gammaproteobacteria bacterium
CGCAAAGGGCCTTTCGCCCGAGAGGGCATCCTCATACACAAACGTCTTTTTGGGCCCCTTCGCATCATTCGGCCGGCAATGGTACGTTCGGAGCTTGATCGCTGCCACAATGAGCGCATCGAACGCCTGGCGCGCACTGTCAGAACGAATGAATGCCCGATAGACAGCCAGGCGCTGATCATCCCAAGTCGCATCTTTCATCGTTCAATCCCTCGCTGAGCGGCTCAACGCCCAGGTAATCAATCACGTCGCGCGATTTCTAGTGCATACCGTCTGCATAGGTTTTCGCAAAACACAGCGTATTCACCAACTGTAGCTGCTCGATCCGACTGCAGGGAGCGTCCAAAAGCTGTGGGTTAGCCACAACGATCGATAGACACTGCGCGCGCGAGATCGCAGAGCTGGAGCCGCTCTTTGAGACAACAGGATAAGTGGCAACTCCGTCCATTACAGGCGAGCATGTGGCCTGAAAGGAAGGAGAGCCATGACGAGAAGATCCCGCCGCAATCACTCTGCGGCATTTAAGGCCAAGGTGGCGCTGGCTGCGGTCAAGGGCGAAGAGACCCTGGCGCAGTTGGCGACGCGCTTTGACGTTCATCCGAATCAAATCACGCAATGGAAGACGCAGTTGCTTGAGCGTGCCGCGGCCGTGTTCGACGGTGCCGGGCATTCAGCGGAGCCTGGACCTGATATCAAGACCTTGCACGCGAAGATCGGGCAGCTGTCGCTGGAGAACGATTTTTTAGCCGGCGCGCTCGGACGAGTTCCCGGATCGAGCGCCAAGCGATGATCACTCCCGACCACAAACTGAGCCTGACCCGCCAGGCCGAGCTCCTTCAGCTGTCGCGCGCCTCGCTCTACTACGAGCCGGTGGGAACGTGCGCGGCGGATCTTGAGCTGATGCGCCGCATCGATGAACTGCACCTCGAGTGGCCGTTCCTGGGAAGTAGGATGCTGCGCGATCTGCTGCGTCTGGAAGGAACCGTCGTCGGTCGCCGGCATGTGGCGACCCTGATGCGAAGGATGGGCATCGAGGCGCTTTACCGGCGTTCGAACACCAGCCGGCGCCATCCGCGTCATGCGATCTATCCGTATCTGCTCAGGAAGCTTGCCATCGATCGGCCGAACCAGGTGTGGGCAGCGGACGTGACCTACATCCCGATGGCCCGCGGCTTTGTGTATCTCGTAGCCGTCATGGACTGGTACAGTCGCAAAGTCTTGAGCTGGCGGATCTCCAACAGCATGACGGCGGATTTTTGCGTCGAGGCTCTCGAGGAAGCAATCACAAAATATGGCGCACCCGAGATCTTTAATACCGATCAGGGATCGCAGTTTACGGCTTCCAGCTTCATCCAGGTCCTGCAGAAGAACCACATCCGGATCAGCATGGATGGCCGCGGCGCGTGGCGCGACAACGTGTTCGTCGAACGACTCTGGAAGTCGGTCAAGTACGAGGAGGTCTATCTGCATGCGTACGACTCCGTGGCGGCTGCCAAAGAGGGCATCGGAAAAATACATCAGCTTCTACAACGTCCGGCGGCCTCACACGGTGCTTGACCGAAATACGCCCGACAATGTTTACTACAAATCTCAGCCGCTCGCGGTGGCTGCGTAACCGGCGGAGTTCCACTTATCCCGACCGCGAAAACTGTCTAAAAAAGCGAGACAATCTCTGCATTCTTCGTTCCACTTAGTCCTTAAATGGGCAGATCTGGCTTGGTTATTATTAGTTGACGACGCCGCAGGAATTCTTGCGCAATCAAGATTCGCCGACGCGAATGCCGCGTTCGAATCTTGGATAACGCCAAAAACAGATCCAGAAAGCCACCCTACCCTGAGCCCGAATGGTACAAAGTGCTAGGAAAGCCAAGTGTCCGTAGCATTGCAAAGGAGCTGATGAGGTTGCCTGACTACCTTCTGTATTATGGCAAGGGGTCGAGAGTAATGCATGCATTCATTATCAACCGAAGATCACATAGATTTTCAGATGGGCAACGGAGCAGTGGCCCACCCGATTCGGAACATGGCCGGCGCCCATCATCTATTTAACGGTGTGTTTAGCAATGCCTTGCACACCTTTACGCGAGTACTTGCATATTATCGCAACGAAGAATTGCTTCGCTTCGGGTCGCAATATATCCAAGAATGGCGTGCCGCGTTTACAAATATCCCTGCCATCAAGATCGAGCAACGGCAATAGACTTTGCGTTTGGTATTAGAGTCTAACCCCGGCGAGGAGGTTGGACGTGAGGAAGCGATTTTCCGAAGATGGTATGGACGCTCCCCGCCTCTGTGGGTGAGGCTAGTGCTCCCGACAGCTAACCAGGAAACGGACCATGCCAGCAGTATTCGGTGTTGATCTCGCTAAGCGCGTATTTCAGGTTCACACGGTAAACGTGGATAGCGGGGAGATTCAGCGATGGACTCTGTCGCGAACCAAGCTGGCCGAGTTCTTCTGCAACACGCCACCGGCGATCGTCGCAATGGAGGCCTGCGGGAGCTCACATCACTGGGCCAGGCAGTTTCCCGCAATGGGCCACGATGTTCGAATGATAGCGACAAAGTTTGTCCGCCCGTTCGTGAAAACGAATAAGACTGATGCGGCGGATGCCGCGGCGATCTGGGAGGCGGCCCAGCGGCCCGACATGCGCTTTGTCCCTGTCAAAACTGAGCAACAGCAAGGGATCCTGGCGTTGCACAACATGCGCAACCTGCTCGTGAAGGATCGCACGGCGCAGCTTCATCAGATCAGAGCGGTGTTTTATGAGTTTGCATTGAGTTGCCGCGGGGTCGCCACTGGAGCCTGAAGGCGCTGCCCGCCGCGTTTGCCGCGGCGGACGAGCGAGTCTCGTCGATGGTTCTTGACGCACTTCGGGACCAACTGCACCTGATAAATGACCTGAGCCGACGAATCGAAGTCCTTGAGAAGCAGCTCGAGTCCTACGAACGGAGCGATGAGCGCTGTAGGCGGCTGCGGGCAATCCCCGGTGTCGGTCCGTTGACGGCGACTGCGATCGTTGCGTCTGTCGGCAACGCGCGGGAGTTCCGGTCAGCCCGTGAGTTCGCCGCCTGGATCGGTGTTGTACCTCGCCAAAGTGGTACGGGTGGCCGTGTACGGCTCCTCGGGATCAGCAAGCGTGGAAGCCCTTATCTCCGTGCAATGATTATCCACTGTGCCCGAGCCGTCGCGGCTCGCCAGAAAGTCCACGCGCCGTGGCTAACCAACCTTCTACAAACGAAGCATTGGAACGTTGCAGTGGTTGCCCAGGCAAACAAGATCGCTCGGGTGATTTGGGCCCTGCTTGCGCATGGCCGCGAGTATCGCGCGGACTTCGCGCCAGCAAGATGATGATTTGAGAAGTACCTTATTTCAGTTTGCCCAAGGAGAGGTCGTGGTGATGGTGAAATAGGTCAGACCGGGGAGAGCCCAGCCTGAATCTGCTATGGAGCGAAAAGCTCGTTCAGAAGAACAGGACCTCTCCAGCGGATTCCATCATGGCCAGCAGGTTTAGCGCCTGCACAACAGGCCGAATATAAGACTGCAGCCTTGCCTATCCACCAACATCGCGACACCTACTTGGCAAACGGGGAGCGTCTGTGCGCGTTGCCTCAACTAAAGCCTTACTAAACGATTTCGTTGCCTCAGGCGAAATGTAACCATTGCGCGTCACTCACAAGGGAGGCCACGATGAAAAAAAACCTGACGCGCGAGGCAAAAGTTCAACTGGCGAGTTCGTTGCG
>JANXZG010000147.1 GCA_025355645.1 Gammaproteobacteria bacterium
GGGGCATAGGACACCTAGGCGAGGCGACCGAATGACGCGATTTGTGACGGTGAATCGAGATGCGGCGTACCTGCTGCCACCCTCGGTGGAGGACTGGCTGCCCAAGGATCACCTGGCGCGCTTCGTGGTCGATATCGTCGAGCAACTCGATCTGTCGGCGCTGACCCGGCAGTACCGTGGCGCCGGCTCGGCGGCGTATCACCCGACGGTGATGCTCGGCTTGCTCATCTACGGCTACGCCACGGGCGTTTATTCGAGCCGGCGCATCGAGGCAGCGACCTATGAGTCGATTGCTTTTCGCTATATCGCCGCGAACGAGCAACCCGACCACGACTCGCTGTGCACTTTCCGTAAGCGCTTTCTCAAACAGATCGAGCCGCTGTTCGTGCAGGTGCTGTGCATTGCCCGGCAGATGAAGTTGCTCAAACTGGGCACGATCGCCCTTGACGGCACCAAGATTCACGCCAATGCCTCGCGGCACAGCGCGCTGTCCTACGGACATGCCCAGAAGATCGAGGCGCAACTGGAAGCCGAAGTCAAGGCGATGCTCGCCCGCGCGGAGGCGGCTGATCAGGAGCCGCTGCCCGAGGGTTTGAGCATCCCAGAAGAATGGGCGCGGCGCGAAGACCGCCTGGCTGCGATCCGCCAGGCCAAGGCACAGATCGAGGCGCGCGCCGCCGAGCGGGATGCGCAGGAGAAAGCCGACTACCAAGCGAAAATGAAAGCGCGCGCGGAGAAGACCACACAAACTGGAAAGAAGCCAGGTGGCAAGCCGCCGGCACCGCCCAGTCCCGGGGTGCGCCCCACCGATCAGATCAACCTCACCGATGCCGATTCGCGCATCATGCCGGCCACCGGCAAGGGCTTCGAGCAGAGCTACAACGCCCAGGCCGCAGTCGATACCGAAAGCATGCTGGTCGTGGCGATCAACGTGGCGCAGGTGGCCACCGACAAGCAGCAGATCGAGCCGATGCTCGAAGTGCTTGCCAGCTTGCCCGAGGCATTGGGCAGGGTGAAGCATTTGTTGGCCGACAACGGTTACTTCAGCGCGGCGAACGTCGAGACTTGCGTGGAGGCGAAGATCGAACCGTTGCTTGCTGCGGGGCGCGATCGACATCACCCGCATTGGGCGGACCGATTCACCGAGCCGCCACCGCTGGCCGAGCCTGCCAGTGCGGTGGAGCGCATGAAGCACCGGCTCAAAACGGTTCAAGGACGCAAGCGCTATGGATTGCGCAAGCAGACGGTAGAGCCGGTGTTCGGCATCATCAAGTCGGTGATGCGCTTCCGGCAGTTCCTGCTGCGTGGATTGGCCTCGGTGCGAGGAGAGTGGACGCTGGTCACCATGGCATGGAACATCAAACGGATGGCGATAATGGTGCGATAAACGAGGCAGTACAGGTGCGCACAAGCCCCACTCAGACCGCATCGCACCCAATTCGTCCGTTTCTGTGTCCCGCTCGCTTTCCATCGCCACTATTGCTCACATCATCAAGCTAAGTCCGACAGGCTCCTAGCGTCGCAGGCAAGCGAAAAATGATGGACACAACCATCCTGTCGTCGACGTTGACCTGCCCGCACTGTGCGCACGTGAAGGCAGAGTCGATGCCCATCGATGCCTGCCTGTGGTTCTACGAATGCGAGGGTTGTCACACCTTGCTGCGGCCGAAGCCGGGCCACTGCTGCGTGTTCTGCTCTTACGGCACCGTGGCGTGCCCGCCTGTTCAGGAACACGGCCGCGCGGGTTGTTGCCGCTAAGTGCGTGTCTCGGCTAACGCGCAAGAGGCGCCAGATGCGACAACAGGTAAATGCGCTGTTTCCGAATTTCGGTCCGGTCCCGTGATGGCGGTGTCACTCGCCAGGAGCTTCTGCGTTGTTTGACTCGGTTTGGACGCTCGCCCTTGTCCCGATCGGGTTGGGTCTCTTCGGATTCGTGGAACCGTGCTCCATCGGATCGAGCGTGCTTTTCATCCAGTATGTCGAAGGCAAGCCTGCGGCGACGCGCATGGGCCAGGCGATGCTGTTCACGCTCACCCGCGCGCTCTTCATTGGAATGATGGGTGCGATGGCGGCGCTCGTCGGCGGCGCCTTCGTCGGGTTTCAGCGCGCAGGCGCGGTCCTGCTGGGGGCCCTCTACGTCACGCTGGGCTTGCTTTATTTGACCGGGATGGCGGGACACATCATGCGCACCGTCGGCCCCAGTCTGGCGCGAGTATCGGATGCTCGCCGGACCGCAGGACTGGCGATCCTCTTCGGTCTGAACATCCCGGCCTGCGCCACTCCGCTTTTGATTGCAGTGATGGGCTCCGCAGTGGTGAATGGAGCTGCAGGTGCCGGCCGGGGGTTTCTGATGTTGATGCTGTTCGGTTTGGCGTTATCGCTGCCGCTTGTCCTGGCGCTGCTGTGGAAGCCGGCGCGACGCGTGCTCGATCACCTGGCCGGGATTGCCCGCCGCATGCCCATCCCAATCGGCATCGTGTTGGTAATTCTAGTGTAGTGCTTCGTATTTAGTGGAACTATCAATAAT
>JANXZG010000163.1 GCA_025355645.1 Gammaproteobacteria bacterium
CGGTCGTCGCGGTGCCGTTGTCGGCGGTCGCGGAATAGCCAGATTGTGCGCCGATACCTGTGCTGGTATTCTGGATATCGAGCTGCAAGAAGTCAGCGATTGACGATTTCAGAAATAGAATGGTATTTGCCAGCGTGGTCGCCGGGTTAATCGTCTGCGGTTGCGTGAAAACGTTGGCCAGCGCCAAATACGCAACGCCAGATATCGTCAATAGCGACGCAGAAGCAGCTTGGAAAAATCCGCCTTTTGCGATTAGGATATCGCCATCATTAGGAGGAGTTTGGATGCCGCGCATTTAGACCCCCAGCAATGCCGATGGATAAACGCAACCTTGAAACGGCGAGCGGGGAACCGTCTTCCCAAACCCCACGATCCCAATCATCCCGCCGACAGCGAAAGGCGAACTGTCCGGCCCCAAACCGCGCACCGTGTCGGCATCAAGACCGGATCCCTGACCACCGACCGACTTGATGCGCGCAAGGAGCTGTGCCGCTGACAACGGCTCTGAATGCTGGGCTATGGCGCTCATGATGTGGACTCGTTGCGGTACATGATCAGCTTGCCGTAGAGTACCGTCTGACTCTGGGCTGCGACTCCGGCTAAGTCGCCTACGAGATCCCAATAGAGTTCGATTTGATCTTGTCCCGCTGCGATGGCTGCGGCCATGGTTGCGAAGAACGTAGCAGTCTCAGGCACGGCCCATGCGGCGATCCCGAGATTCGTCCCGGTGATGCCGGATGACAGACTGTAGATGGACCCCGTGTGCGTCTTATCCCAAACGCCGAAGCGCCAGTTCGTATAGCCCGATAGGTCGACGGCATTGCCCGACGAATCTTTAACGGCAAACGAGATACTGGCGTATCTATTCGCGATCAGTTTAAGAGTTTGAGGGTCGGCCTGTCTAGAGGCCGCAGATAGCTGGGCGACTGGAATAACAGGCAATATAGCAGCTAGGCTATCGTAATCCTGTTGCTCGATTTCCGCGTCGAAAACACCGCCGTCTGTTATGTCAGTGCCGCTGATGGCTCCGATGCGTCCATGGAGCACGTACGGGCCGCCAGTGGGCAGCGTGATTCCGACGCGATATTCTTGCCACGCGCCAACCGTATCGACCTCGACGACGCTGGTCGTGATGGCCGTGGTCACGCCGTCCTTTTTCCAGCCGATGGAAAAATCAGAGGCAATCTTACCTGTTGCCGCTGCCCCGGCGACGGTCTGACGACCGATGACCAGCGTACATGACTCGCCGGGGCGCATGAATTACTTCTTACCCTTGGCTTGCTCTTCCGCTTTGGGTTCTTCTTTGCGAGTCCAACCGTCAGCGGCCCATGCAGCGAGCGTTACGGCATCGCCGACGCACTCGGGAAACGAGGGATGAATCATGATGAAAGTTTCCATATGCGACTCCGGTAGATGGTGCATTGCAATCCCTCGTCCGGTGGGCGACGAGGGCACGCAATACATCAATTACCCGAGGAGCTGGGCAATCGCGTACGGATTCGGCGCGAAGGCGTCGTATACGATACGCATGTACCAACTGGTGATCGCGTTACCGGGAACGCGAAGCAGCAGGAACGTCAGGCCGGTTTGCGGATCACTGATGGTCATCTGATCGGCAATCGCGCCGATTGGCTGCAACGACGGACGGATGACCGTCTTAACTGCGTTGCGACGAATGGCGATGTTGGCGGTAGCGGCGTTGCCAACAGTCAGCGCGGTGGCGGCGGCTGGAATAGCAATTTTGAGGCCAGGCTCCTGAATGGTGATCGAGCCAGGGGCCGCAACACCAACAGTCACCACATACTTATTCGCATCGCCAGCGAAGGTGATTGCATCGCCAGCCAGGACGGTGCCAGAACCAGTGATCAGGGGGATCACGGTCGATCCGATGGGCAGACCAGTGCCGTTGCTCGTGTAGCTCGTGCCAGTGCCTTTAGCGATAGGAGCAATCGCAGCCGATTCGCGGAACTTGAACGACTGCACATCGCCCAGCACGCCACGACGCAACAGGTCGTCACTGCCAGCCTCATTCACGCGGAACAGGCCAGCCTGTTTGCCGCGCAGATTCAGACCGGCGAAGGTGTCGATGACTAATGATTTATCATCATCAACCGTCGCCCCATTATCGAGAAGGATCTTCAGCACATTGCTGACGTCAGTGAGATCGGCCACGGTGCCGAAGGGCGTAGTGCCGGGGGTGCCATAGGCGCGACTGGCGGCGGCGCGTGCAATGCCGTAGGTGTACGACTCGACCTTGTTCACCAAGGTACGAATGCCCTGGCTGATGGTCTGCGCCAGCATGTCCTGAGCGACGCCAGCATTCATCAATGAACGCTCTTCCTCTGGCTTCAGATTCCAGGTGACTTCCTGTTCCTGATTCAAGGTGAGGACAGCGGCGGTTGGCGTACGATCATTTCCGACCGTGAAGATTTGACCGGGGGTTACATTCTGCGCAACCAGAGTAGGCGCGACAGAAACTTTAACCGAGTCGCCCTTAGCGACGCCCTGGTCGGAAAAGTCGCGGTCAACGGCACCGAGAATGCCGGTGAGTTCGCGAGGAACTACACGTGCGGCGGAGAAGAGGATAGGCTGAAGAGCCGTGAGAATATTAGCCATGAGAAGAAACCCCTAGCCCGCTGTTGTGCGGGAAATGCGAGGTGAATTGAAAGAAAGAGATTAACCGACTTGTCTGCCGCCATCTTTGAAGAAGACCGCTTTTTGAAGCGGTGACATGTCTTCAATTTGCGCCCCAGTCATGGTTGCG
>JANXZG010000003.1 GCA_025355645.1 Gammaproteobacteria bacterium
GCGCGTACGATTTGCCGGCGCGCGGAACGCGTCTGCTGGAGCCTGGCGCGCGAAGAGAGCGTCGGCGCCGACGTCATGATTTATTTGAACCGCCTGTCGGATCTTCTGTTCGTGATCGCGCGCGTGCTTGCCCGCCAGGACAAGGGTGGCGAGGTGTTCTGGCGCCGGACTTAACGAGTCGATGAAATGGGATAAACGGCCTTGGTTCGATGCCGGAGAAACCCCGCGTCTCCTGGGCTCAGCGAAGATGCGACGCGCGATAGCTCGATCCGCTTGTCAGGCATCTTGCAACCCTAGACGGAAGTACACAACTCGTTCGGTTTCCTCCAAACCCAAGGCGCGGTGCGCCGCGTGTGCAATGGTGTTACCGAGCAGTGAGTCGGACGCGAGCTCGAGACAACCGCCAGTCGTTGCCCATTTCACTACTGATTCGACAAGCGCGCGCTACACCTTCTGCGCCGGGACCTAGGCTCGGCGTATAGACCTTCCAGAAACGCTACCGGTGAGCTGCTAGTGCCGTTTACGTAGTCCGCGCGCTTCGACGCTTCAACAAAACCCGCAGCCGCTCCACTGGCAGTTACTGCCAGGCTAACGTAGTGCCCACGCGCCAGAGTGTCTGTCATTCCGAACAAGTGTGCGGCTTCCTAATCGCCCGGCCATAGGGCCAAGCGAAGCGCTAGCCACTCGCGGTCAATACTGCCTTGGGGCGCTGCGATTCGCATGATGCCTAACGCGACACGAGTTCATTTCTCTAATTAATCTGCGCCAGCACCGCGCTTGCCGGCAAGCTCGATCAAGCGCCGCGCGCGCGACCAGTCGAAGGCGGGGCCGGGGTCCGTCTTCCGGCCGGGCGCTATGTCGCTGTGACCAACTAATTGCGCCGGTGATAACGCTGGATACGCCCGGCATAACGCCGCCACAATATTCGCCAGCACCGGGTATTGCACATCGGCATAAGGCGTCGTGTCGGCGCCCTCGAGTTCGACGCCGATCGAATAATCGTTGCAG
This sequence comes from Gammaproteobacteria bacterium, assembly GCA_025355645.1. Classification (GTDB taxonomy): domain Bacteria; phylum Pseudomonadota; class Gammaproteobacteria; order Steroidobacterales; family Steroidobacteraceae; genus Bog-1198. The sequence continues at coordinate 1,009 of JANXZG010000003.1, forward strand.
GCCTCGCGCCCCGCATACGTCGACTGGCCGGCATGCCAGGCCCTGTCCTTGAAGTTCACGTACTGGGTAATCTCCCCGTCGCGCCGCACGAGCAGGTGCGAGGAGACCTTGCGGTCACTGATCGTCGCAAAATACGGATGCGCATCCGCAGGCAGGGCATTGGTGAACAGGTAATCGATCCAGGGTCCGCCGAATGTGCCGGGCGGCAGGCTGATGCCATGCACGACGATCAGGTCGCACTCCACACCAACGGGGCGTGCATCGTGATTGGGCGACTCTACTTGTCGCACGCCGCGCATAAGGCCACTTCTCGCATCGACCTCAAGTTCGGGCAGCTGCATCTCTTTACTGGACAAACATCAGCCCTCACTGGAGGTGACCCGCCCTAGCATATGCGACAATACGCAGTCCGCAATGAGTATCGGGTAAATCGCATGCGTCTGACTCGGGTTTTCGTCGCTACAGAGCTCGACGAGGGCAGCATCGTGGACCTGCCAGCTGAAACCGCCTCCCACATCGCCAAGGTGCTGCGCGCGCGCAGCGGTGATGCGCTGGTGCTATTCAACGGCGATGGCCGCGAGCTGGCCGGTGAGATCGAATCAGTGCGAGGCTCTAAGGTCAGGGTCACGGTCGGGCGAGCGGCAATGGCGGATCGCGAGTCACCGCTCGCAGTGACGCTGCTGCAATGCGTACCGCGCGGCGACCGAATGGATTTTGTCGTGCAAAAAGCCACCGAGCTCGGGGTCCGGCATATCATTCCGGTCTTAAGCCATCGCAGCGTCGTGCGCCTGGACATTGGCCAGGCGAGCGCGAAGGCGCAGCATTGGCGGGCCGTGGCGATCGGCGCCTGCGAGCAGAGCGGACGCAACCGGCTGCCCATAATCGATGTGCCGCGCCAGCTCATTGATTATCTCGGCGTGCCGCCGCAGATGCCGCGCACGCGCCTCGTACTCGATCCGGAACCTGCGCCGATCGTTGCGCCCTGGTCTGCTGACGCCGCGCTCGAGATCGGCGTAGGACCGGAAGGCGGATTCACGCCAGAGGAACTCGAGGCGTTTCGCGTCGCCGGTTTTCACCGTGTGCGCCTCGGGCCGCGCATCCTGCGCAGCGAAACTGCCGCAATCGCCGCGCTGGTCTGGCTGCAGAGTCGTTACGGGGATATGGGATCCACTTGAAGCTCAAATTATTCCTGCCGCTTTTTGCCCTGTCGGGCGTCTGGGGCATCTCGTTCCTGATGATCCGGATTGCGGATACAACATTTCCGCCGCTGTGGGTGGCGCTGCTGCGTTGCTCGCTCGGTGCAATGCTGCTGTGGGCCATATTGGCGCTGCGAGGCAACAAGCTTCCGCCGCGCTCACATATGCGCTGGCTGCTTCTCGTCGCCTTACTGAATAACGCGCTGCCCTTTACCTGTTACGCACTGGGTGAAGAGACCGTCCCTTCGAATATTGCCGCGGTCCTGAATGCCACAGTGCCGATCTGGACGCTGATGCTGACAATGGCGATCGAGCGACGGCGCGCGATGCTGATCACGACGGCGGGCGTGCTGATCGCCTTTGCCGGTGTGGTGCTCGTCGTATTCACGCAGGGAGAGGATGCGGGGCCCGCGCAGGCCGGCGCGGGTCTGTTCGCAGGCACGATAATCATCATCGTTGCGACCTTAAGCTATGCCATTGCGACCGTCATCGCCAAGGCGAAGCTGCGCGGGCTTGACCCCATTGGCCTTGCGACGACCCAGCTCACGCTCGCCTCGCTGATGCTGGCGCCCTTCGCACTCGGCGGCGCGCATCCGTCCACGCTGCATTGGGGTCCGATCGGCGCAATTGCCGTGCTGGGCTTCGCCGGCAGCGGCATCGCCTATCTGATTTACTACCGGTTGCTGCCGGTGATCTCGGCGACGCAGCTTGCGGCCGTCACCTACATCATGCCGATCTGGGGCGTGTTTTGGGGCCTGGTGGCGCACGAACACGTTGGGGCAGGAACTTACGTGGGCGTCGCGGTAACGATCGCAGGGCTAGTCTTGCTCAATACGCGCCTCTCCGGCGCTACATCAGGACCGAGGTCTCCTCGGCGATCAGCTCCTCAAGGCGCTGCAGATCCGGAATGAGCGGCGTCTCGTTGATCATGCGCACCTGGCACAGGACCGGTGAACGCTCGGGAAAGCTGCGGGTAGGGTCCGCGCGGATCACATCGGCGCTGACGCGCACGAGCTGCGGAAAGCCCTGCGTCAACATGCCGAAGTAGCCCGAGTGTAGCGGGCCGCCCGGCGCATGAAACACGACGATGCGCGTGCGTCCCGAGATCGCGGGAAGTGGCATGCCAAGGGCACCTTCAAATGAGATCACCGGCACGTTCTGGCCATTCCAGCTGACGAGGCCCGCATACCAGGGCGGCGCGTTGGTCATCTCTGCCGGGGTCTGGTAACCGATGACTTCGGCCACGCAGGCGCGCGGCACCAGCAGGCGCTCGCCGACCAGCGGCACCAGCAGACTGTAAAGTTCTTCGCTCAGGTTCGACACGCGATTCTCTAGCTGTTGGCAACGTTGCGGCGCTGGACCAGTGGCTCGATCGCGTCGAGCAGCTGGCTTTCCTGGTACGGCTTGCCCAGGTACGCGTTAACGCCAAGTTCGATCGCACGCGCGCGGTGCTTCTCGCTGACGCGCGAAGTAATCATGACAATCGGTATGTGCTTAAGGCGCGGATCGCCACGCACATGCGCAGCCACCTCATATCCGTCCATGCGCGGCATCTCGATGTCCAGCAGGATAATTTCTGGCAGGTTTTCCTGCAAGAGCGACATCGCCTCGACCCCGTCCTTCGCGGTCAGCACTTTCATGCCGTTGCGCTCAAGCAACCGCTGCGTCACGCGACGTACCGTGATCGAGTCATCCACCACCATGGCGAAGGTGCGACGGTCGCGCTGATCAATGAGCGGCGTCTCGCTCGGTCGCGAGCGCCACTCGGAGCGCACCAGTGAACCCATGTCAAGGATCACGACGATCTTGCCATCGCCCAGGATTGTTGCGCCCGCGATACCACGGATTCCGGAAATTTGCGGGCCCAGCGACTTGACCACGATCTCGCGGCTGCCGATCAGCTCATCCGTGACCAGCGCAGTAGAATGCTCGCCCGCCTTGATCAGCACGATGGACATCGACACATCCGTTTCCGGCAGCATCGTTGCGCCGAGCCCCACAAAAGTCCCGAGCTGCTGGAAGCGGAATTTCTGCCCGCCGTAATCGAATGGCGGCGCTTCCTTCGCAAGATGCCGGGCGATGATGTTGCGCGGCAGGCGCACGACGCCCTCGACCGTCGCAAGCGGCAGCGCATAGATCTCTTCGGCCACGCGCACGATCAACGCCTGGCTGATCGCAAGCGTAAACGGCAGGCGGATCGTGAATCGCGAGCCTTCGCCCACCTTGGATTCGATGAACAGGCCGCCACCGAGCTTCTTGACCTCGGTCGCCACGACATCCATGCCGACGCCGCGGCCTGCCGATTGGGTGACGCGCCCGGCGGTGCTGAAGCCCGGTTCGAGAATCAGCTGCATGGCCTCTTCGTCGGTAAGCTTCGCCTGTGGATCGGCAAGGCCCAGCGAAATCGCCTTTTCGCGGATCAGTTTTACATCGATGCCAGCGCCATCGTCGGTGACGACGATAACGACCTCGGCGCCGTCGCGCGCAAGATTGATGGTGATTCGCCCGGTGATGGGCTTGCCGATCTGCGCGCGCTGCTCGGGATGCTCGATGCCATGCACGATCGCGTTGCGCAACATGTGCTCCAGTGGCGGCACCATGCGCTCAAGTGATTGGCGGTCGAGTTCCGCGGCGGCGCCCTGCACGATCAGCTCGGCATGCTTGCCCGTATCGCTAGCGGCCTGGCGCACCAGGCGGGTCAGGCGTTGCACGTGGCGCTGGAAAGGCACCATGCGCGTGCGCATCAGGCTGTTCTGCAATTCGGTGATGACCCGCGCTTGCTGCCCGAGCAAGTTCTGGGCATCGCGGGCGAGCGACTCGAGCAGGCCCTGGATGCTGCCGACGTCGCCCGAAGTCTCCGCCAGCGCCCGCGAGAACTGCTGGATCGCAGAGTAGCGATCGAGCTCCAGCGGGTCGAAGTCGGTGCGCATCGAATCGTCGCTGCGGTGCCGGTTCAGCACCTGCACCTCGGTCTCGATTTCCAGGCCGCGCAGCTGCTCCTTCAAGCGCGTGACCGTGCGTGCGAGCTCGGCGAGGTTAAAGTCGATGGAATTGATCTGCTGATCGAGCCGTGCGCGGAAAATACTGACTTCGCCAGCGTTATTTAGCATCGTGTCCAGAAGGTCGGCATCGACACGCGCGAGTTCCGCGCGCTCCAGCGGCTGGCTCTCGCGTCCCGGCAACACCGTCTGCTGCAATGATTCGGCGCTGATCGCGAGGTACTCGCCGCTGCGGCTGGTCTCCAGCTCATCAACCGAGGCGAGCAGCTGCGGCGCTGCCTCCGCCGCAGGTTCTTCCGGCTGCGGCTCAGGTGCGACTGACGGCGCAGGCGCCGCCGGTGTGGTCGGGACAACCGCGCCTGCCCCGATGATATCGGTCTCGGCCGCACCGCCCGTGATGTAAGCACGGATTTGCCCGAGCAGTACCGCAGCGCCCTTGGGGAGGGAACCCTGGGCGACGGTATCGCGCATGCGTGCGAGCTCATCGAGGCTCGCCTGCATGATCGCATGGGCGCGATCGCCGCCAACCACGCCTCCAGAATCGATCTGGTTAACCAGCGTCTCGAGTTCATGGCTCAGGTCGCCCATGGCGGATATGCCGGCCATGCGCGCGCCACCCTTGAGCGTATGCAGCTGGCGCTGCAGCTCGGCGACCGGCTGCTTGTCGTTCGGATTGGCATTCCAGCCGGCAAGTGAGGCCTGCGCTGCCTCCAGAAGCTCCATCGCCTCTTCGCCGTAGATATTTGCAATCTCGGTATCAAATGCTTCGGGCGCGAGCGCCTGCTGCGGTGCCGGCATGGGTGCCGGTGCGGGTGTGGGTTCGAGTGCGCTAGGCGGAACCGGCGCCGGCACGGGTGCTGGTATCGGCGTGGGTTCGAGTGCGCTAGGCGTGACCGGTGCTAGCACGGCTGCTGGTGCCGGCGTGGGTTCGGGCGCGGGCAGCGGCATCGCCACGGGCAGGTCGGGCACCTGCGGCAGTCCCGGCTCGAGCGCTACCGCGGCGCCGCTGACCGACAGATGCTCAAAGGTTGCGGCCTCTTCTGCGAGGCGTGCGATCTCGGCATCAAGGGCCGCCTCGAGCTTGGCGATGCGCTCGCGCAGCAGCGGCTGCTCGCCAAAGAAATTCGTTTCTTCATCGATGTGCGAGACAACATTCTCGATCGCGGCAACCACATCGGCGAGCAACACGAGCCCGGCATCGGTCAGGCCGTGACCGCTGTCGAAGACCTTGCGCATGTAATTGTTCAGGGGCTCGGTCAGACGGATGCCGTGGCGTGCATCCGCCATCTTGGAGCTGCCGCTCAAGGTATGGATGGCCCTATAGACCGTTTCGGGTAGATCGTGGGGCGCCGGGTGGCCGCCACGCTTGCGCAGGTATTCGCGGATATGCTCGAGATGATTGGCCGTCTCCTTGCTGTAGATCTCGTGCAGCACAGGATCCATCGGCACAGGCTTCTCGGGCTGCACGACAACCATCGGTGCGGCGGGCTCGGGTGCCATCTCCATCGCCACAGGTGGCTCAATGACTTCCGGCGGCGCGGGCGAAGCCACAGCGTGTGCAGTATCCTTGGTCGGGATCACCATGGTTGGTATGTACGCAGGTGCAGCGTCGACCACCGCCTGCTGCTCGGGCACCGCCTGCTGCTCGGGGCGACGACCCTCGGCGAACGCATGGGCGTTGGCCATGATGTCGCCGACCGGGGCTTGTACCGGCCGGCCTGTCTCGAAGTTATCAACCAGATGCGGCAATGCAGACACTGCGGCGGCCAGGAGCGAGGTCATGCCCGCCGATCTTGCCAAGGTCTTGTCCAGCAACCGGTTCAGCAGATTCTCGATTGCCCAGGCAAAATCGCCGAACAGGCGCGCGCCGACCATGCGCCCGCTGCCCTTCAGGGTGTGAAAGTTACGGCGCATCGTCGACAGCGACTCGATATCGTCCGAATTCCGTTCCCACAGCGGGAATGCGCTGTTGATCGAGGCGACGACTTCCTTGGCTTCCTCGGAGAACACTTCGATCATCAATGGATCGGCCGCCTCGCGCGCACTTTGCATCGCCGGTATCACGAGGGTCGGCGCATGCGCGACCGCGGGGGCCGGCTCCGGCTCGATCATATCGATCTTGACGGTGGCGATGACGTCCGTGGGCAGCTGCGCTGCCAAGCTCGGCATATTAGAGGGCCCTTCATCCTGCAATGCCTTAATGCAGATCTCGGCATTGTCGAGCATGTACCATGGATCGGCGCGGCCGCTTTGGATCGTCTCCATGTAATATTCGAGGCTCACGATCGCATCCGCGATGCGCTCGAGCCGCTGTGGCTCCGGCTTCGGCGCGCCAACTTCGATCAGGCGGCGCACTTGGACACCAATCGCATCCATAAGGCCAACCGCCCGGCCCTTGCCCAGCATCAAAAGGCCCGCGGTGATCCCGCGCAACAGCTGCGGCACGCTATCGAGCCCCGCAGGCGTAGCGTCGCTGGTATTTTGCACCGCTGCTGACACTGCATCCTTGACGCGCGCGAGGTTCACGATGCACTCGCGCAGCACCGCTTCGCTGACCTGCCGGAATTCGTGGTCGTCGCTGCCCGGCGGCGCGGCCTTGTCCGCAACCGGTGGCATCGGCAATATCAGTCGTACCAGATGCTCATCGAGGTTGTCCTCGACCGACAGCAGCACACCGGCGATCTTGATCAGTGCGCTCTCCGGCGGGGGACTACCGGCGGCGAGGAAATTATTCAGCTCCGTGATTTCGTCCTGGACCCGCTGGCGCAGCTGGCCCAGGCCGAGCACGCCGAGCGTGTCGCTGATCTTGCGCAGCATTTCGAGCTGCACCCGCAGCTCCTCGGTCTGGCCGCCGCCACGGCGCACGAAGATATCGAGCACGTCCTTGACCTTCGCCAGGTCCTCCTTGATCGCAAGCGCAACCGTGTGCATGAGCTTGACGCTGGGCGCAGACAGGCTCGCCCGCTCCTGTTCGATCGAATCGTCAAACGGCAGCACTTCGGACAGCTTGAAGGACTTGCGCACCGCGCCAATGCGCCCGCCGTCGGTGGACGAGCAGGCAACGCAATACAACAGGTTGTTCAGGATCTCGACCGGGGGATTTTCGCCGTAGCGCGCCTCGCCCAGATCGCCGAGCAGCTTGATCTGCCGGTCAGCCTGGCCCAGCAGCCGTTTGACCGTGGCGCTCGGCTCGATGCCGTTCGTTTGCAGCGCCTCGATGACTGCGCCGGTGACCCACCAGAACTGGAATACCGGCTGGGTCGTCGCGACCTGCTCGAGCTTCGCGGCCACCAGCGCCATCAGGCCGAGGTTATATTCGATGATTTCGTTGCGAATCACGCCGAGAAGACCCAGCTGGAATTTCGATCGCAGCCGCCGCGCAACCGTGACCGCATCCCTCCCCTGCTCATCATTCGGTTGGGGCTGCGGCTTCGCCGGTTGATCGGACTTCAGGTTCAGCAGCAGCAGCGTGCCTTCAGACAACAGGGGCGTGCCCCGCACGGCGCGCAGGTCGTTCAGCAGCGGCAACAGGATCAGCGCCATGTCGCGCCCACCGGAGAGGACCCGGTCCAGGTAAGTGGGCAGCTGCACCATCGCGCGCATCAACGAATCCAGCCCGTCTAGATGGCGCTTCTCTTCGGTGTCGGTGGCCTGCAGCAGGTAGCGCGCCACGAGTTCCATCTCTTCGGCCAGCAGCGCTGCGCCGTAGACTTCGACGAGGCGCAGTACGCCATGCGCGATATGCAGTTGCTCGGCGCATTTGTCCAGCAATTCGCGCTGGTCCAGGCGCTCCGCATAGGCCTCCAGGCAGGCCCGCGCATCGGCCAGCGTGACCGACATTTCCTTCGCAACGACGTGCAGGGTCTGCGAATTGACGTCGGACATGCTGAGCGCGGTGGACACCTTAGGAACCTGGGTCTCAGCTTCAGAAGCCGACGCCGCTCAGCTTGCGCCGCTTACCCGTGGCGTCCGCGTGCGTACTGGCCACCTCGACCGGATCCTGCAATACCGGCAGGCGCGCGGAGGTCGTGCCCGTCGTAGTGGCCAGCGATGGCGCCGCCTTGCCGCTGTCCGGCAGGCGGAACCCCGCCACGGACTTGCGCAGCTGCGCCGCGAGGGCCGCGAGCTTGCTGACGGAGCTTGAGGTCGCGGCGGAGCCGTCGGCGGTCTGCGAAGAGATGTCCCGCACCACCTGCATGTTCTTCGAGATGTTGCCGGAGGCCACCGCCTGCTGCCGCGCGCTCGCCGAGATATTCTGCACGAGGTTTGCGATCTGATTTGATACCTGCTCGATCTCCTCGAGCGCCGCGCCGGCATTCTCGGCCAGCAATGCACCGCCGACGACATCGGTCGTGGTGCGCTCCATCGACACGACCGCCTCGTTGGTGTCGGTTTGTATGGTCCGCACCAGCACTTCGATCTGCTTGGTCGCATTGGCGGCCCGTTCGGCCAGTCGCTGCACCTCATCCGCCACTACCGCAAAGCCGCGCCCCGCCTCGCCCGCCATCGAGGCCTGGATGGAGGCATTGAGCGCCAGGATATTGGTCTGCTCGGCAATATCATTGATCAGTTCAACGGTGTTGCCGATCTCCTGCGAGCTTTCACCGAGCCGCTTGATGCGCTTGCTGGTCTCCTGGATCGTCTCGCGAATCGCATTCATGCCGTCGATCGTGCGGCGCACCGCATCGCCGCCCTTGTGGGCGACATCGACCGAATGGCGCGCGACATCGGAGCAGCGCTCGGAATTTCCCGATACCTCCTCGATTGATGCGGCCATATCTGCCATGGACTCGCTGGCCGAAGTAATCTGCTTCGATTGCGCCCCGCTCGCCTTAGCCATGCCGGCGGCGAACGTCTGGGTTTGGCGGGTGGCCCCGTCGAGCTGGACCGCACTGTCATTGATTGTCGTGACCAGGTTGCGCAGCGCCTCGATCGCATAGTTGATCGAGTCGGCGATCGCGCCGGTGATCTCCTCGGTCACGGTTGCTTGCACCGTGAGGTCGCCATCGGCGAGGCTCGACAGTTCATTGAGCAGGCGCATGATCGCATCCTGATTGCGCTCATTCTCCATGACGCTCTTCTCGATCGAGCGGCGCATGCTGAGCGCCTTCCGGGAAAATAGCGCGAGAGCGACCAGCGAGGCGATCGCAAGCGCGAGCGATATGATCAGCCAGCGCCTCAAGCCGCCGTCGCCAGCGCCGGATCCTGCCGGTTCCTCGCCGATCCCGGCCCGCAAACTGGCGGTGACCGCGGGCAGTCCCTGCGCCGCCGCCTGCGCATGAGCCAGTGGATCGGCGACGCCCGTCACCTTGCGCACCGCCTCGGAAAAACGCTGGTTGCTCTGCACGAGCGCCTTCAGGCGCGCATCGGCTTCCGCGCCGCTGATATGCGGCAGCGCCATGCCGGACTCCTCGCCCGAAAGGCCGCGCACCACCTGATTCAGGTAGGCCGCGCCATCGGCGAGGCGCTGCGCCGCCGGGGCCACGTCATTGACGCCGCCCGCGATGCCATTCAAATCTTGCTGCATGCGCTGCGCGGTCAGCTCAAATCGCTGCAAGTAGCGTGTCACGGCATCGGATTTGGGTACATCCGCGCCGCTCGCGAGATCGCCGAGCGCGGCCAGCAGTTTCGGTGACAACTCGTGCACATCCTGGCTGGCCGCCTGCACCGTCGTCACCGCGCTGCGCGCCGCGCCGACCGTGGCAACGGCCTCGCTGAGCTTGCGCCAGTTGGCGTCGGACTCAGGCCCTGCGCCGCCCGCGCTGTCCCGGCCCGCCAGCGCCTGCGCGGTGCTGCCGGAGAGCGAATCGAATGCGGCCGCCTCGCCACGCAATGCGTTCTGCGCCTCGAACGGGATGCGCTCGAGCAGCAGCGGAACCTGCGCGCGGCCCGGGACGGGCGCAGGCGCGGCTGAGCTGTCCATCAGGTAGGCGAGTACCGCGGCAGCCAGCACGAACACGGCCGTAAGCGCCGTGAGCACCGGCACCGCCGTCGACCAGCGATTGTTCATTGCTTCTTTATTCATAGGTATTTTCCGACGCCGTTCAGCCAGCCGCCTGCAAAAAACTCTGACTTTCCACCAACACCTTCATGCTCAGCACCGGCCATACCTCACCGCCGCGGCGAAACGCGCCGGCCAGATAGCTGTCGCAGCGAATGACGGTCGGCGGCGGATCCACATTGAATTCACGCTCCGCAAAGCGGCGAAATCCGAGCACCTCATCGACAATCAGTCCGGCGGGCACTTCGCGATGGTTGACGACGATGACCCGGGTGTTGCGCCCGACGTTGGTCGTGCCGCTGCCCAGGAACTGGCGCAAGTCCAGCATCGGCAGCAGCTGCCCACGCACATTCGCGAGTCCCTTGACCCAGGGCTTGGCGCCGGGCAGTCGGGTGACCGCGGTGGGGTATCCCAGCACTTCGCGGGTCTCCTCGCGCGCCACCAGAAAAATCTCGCCCGCCATGCGGCAGGCCACGCCGACCCATTCGCGCTCGGGGCTTGCATGCGCGGTATTGCCACTGGTGTTGCCACGATTGCGCTGTTCCAGGCGCTGCAGCAATTCGAACGGGCGATCGCGCAGGGCGCGAAGGGATTCGATCGCGGCGCCGTTGCCGGGATCACTCATAGTGAGAGCGTAGCCTGCGCCTTTTCAACGAGTGCCTGCGCGGTTACCGGCTTAATCATGTAGTCCACCGCCCCCTGCCGCAAGCCCCAGACGCGGTCGGTCTCCTGGCCCTTGGTCGTGACCATGATGATCGGGATCAGCTTCGTCTCCGGGTCATTGAACAGCGTGCGCGTGGCCTGATACCCGTTGACGCCAGGCATCACGATATCCATGAAGATCAGATCTGGTTTCATCTGCTTCGCCAGGCGGATGCCATCGGCGCCGTTTTCGGCCGCGGCGGTTCGGAAGCCGTGCTTCTCGAGCGCCTTCTGCATGACGAACACCTCGGTCGGCGAGTCATCGACTATTAGGATCAGTGCCATGGCTTAAAGTTCTCCGATCACTTGCCGACGTGCGCTTCGATCGCACCCAGCAGTTCATCCTTCGTAAAAGGCTTGGTCAGGTAATGTTCCGAACCGACAATGCGTCCGCGGGCCCGGTCGAACAGGCCGTCCTTGCTCGACAACATGATCACAGGGATCTTGCGGAAGACCTTGTTGTGCTTGATCAGCGAACAGGTCTGATAGCCGTCGAGCCTTGGCATCATGATGTCCACGAACACGATGTCCGGCTGGTGATCGGCGATCTTCGACAGAGCATCGAACCCGTCGATGGCCGTGAACACCTCACAGCCCTCCTTGCTCAGCAAAGTCTCGGCCGTGCGGCGAATGGTCTTGCTGTCATCGATTACCAGGACCTTCAGTCCGGACAATTTGGATTTTTCGCTGGGTATCATGGTTAACCGAACTTGCTTACGCGTAGGTAGCGGAATATCGTGATCTTTTTAACATATCCACGGAACTCAAGCCACGCGGACTGCCCCCATTTCGAGCCATAAACGTCCAAACATCAGAGCCGTAGTTCACAGTTTTCTCATGCCGAGCCCTGTACCTTTGATCTGCTATAGAGTGCGCCGCGCGCCAACCCGAAAGGTTTCGAACGAATGATCAAGCCCTCCGTACCGCGCCTGCTCGTCGTGATGGACCCGATCGAGGCCATCAAGCCGGCCAAAGACAGCACCTTGGCCATGCTGCTGGCGGCACAGGGCCGCGGCTGGCAAGTCCTGTATGCCGAGCAGAAGGCGCTGTCGCTGCGCGATGGGGTCGCCATGGGGCGCCTGTCGCCATTGGAGGTTCGTGACACGACGAGCGGCTGGTTTGATCGCGGCGAGCCAAAAAACTGCCGATTGGGGGACTGCAGCGTCATATTGATGCGCAAGGACCCGCCCTTTGACCTCGAATACATCTACACCACCTATATCCTGGAACGTGCTCGCGACCAGGGCGCACTGGTGGTCAATGATCCGCGCGGCTTGCGCGACATCAACGAAAAGGTCTATACGGCCTGGTTTCCGCAATGCTGTGCGCCGACCCTGATTACGCGCGACATGGCGGAAATGGCCGAATTCCTGCGCGAGCACGGCAAAGTGGTCTGTAAGCCCCTGCACGGCATGGGCGGCCGGTCGATCTTCGTCGTCGACCAGGGCGACAAGAACCGCAATGTCGTGTTCGAGACGCTGACCGACTATGGCAAGAACTTTGCGATGATCCAGCGCTACCTGCCAGAGATCGTCGCGACCGGGGACTGCCGTATCCTGCTGGTGGATGGCGAACCCGTGCCATTCAGCCTGCAGCGCATACCCGATAGCGGCGATAACCGCGGCAACCTCGCAGCCGGCGCCCGCGCCGAGAGCCGCGCCCTGACCGACCGTGACCGCTGGCTGTGCGCGCAGATCGGGCCGCGCATGCGCGACGCAGGCATGATTTTCGTCGGCCTCGATGTGATCGGCGAGTACGTCACGGAAATCAATGTCACGAGTCCGACCGGCATTCGCGAACTCGACAAGCGCCATGAGCTGGACATCGGCGGCATGTTGCTGGACGCGATTGCCAGGATACCTGGAGCAACATGAGCACTGCCGTTGTGCGGGGCGGGCTACCGGCGACCGCGGATCGCCTGATGACCACGTTTTTCCTGGCGGCCGTGCTGCACGCGATCCTGATACTGGGGGTTACCTTCAGTGCACCCGTGGAACACGGCGACGGCGATGAAACCCACGGGATGGAGGTCATTTTGGTCGACCAGCAAGCCCCCAGCGTGGCGCATAACGCGGCTGCGCCCTACCTCGCGCAGCGCAGCCAGCAAGGGTCCGGCAACTCATCGACCTCGGAACAAACGCTGATCCCAAAGTCTGCGCCGATGACCGTCATGCAGGCCGGCAGCGACAATGGCGCGGGCAGCGGCGATGCGCCTGAGAGCGGCGCGATGCTCGGGGAGGAGGCGCGCGTGGCCTCCACCGCCCCCGCGCCGCGCATTGTGTATTTGGGCACGGTCAGCAGCGCAGAAGCTGCCGCTCCGCAGCAACTGACGCTGTCGACCTTGCCGACCCTGGGGGTCAGCGCGAATGAGGAAGGAGTTGAGCTGCGCGTGCGGGGCGCGACCAAGCAGGCGCTATGGGTGACCGCGGACACGCGTGCCTCCGACATTGCCGTGTACCTTGATCACTGGCGGCACAAGATCGAGCGCATTGGGACCTTAAATTTTCCGAATGTCGCGAAGCGCCAGAAATATTCCGGCACGCCGGTCATCGCGGTCGTGATCGACTCGCGCGGCAAGCTGGCGGAAGCCTCGATACGCAGGACCAGCGGCCATCGCGAACTGGACGATGCGGCGCTGCGGATCCTGAAGCTCTCCGCCCCATTTGATCCGTTTCCCGCCGAGCTCGGTGCGACGCATGACCGGCTACGCATCGCCTACGAGTGGCAATTCCTGGGCGGCGCGTTCGCAAGCTCGGCGGTCGCGGTAGTGGAGAGCCCATGAGCGAGAGCGGCTACCTGACTAACCAGCTGCTGATCGCGATGCCGGCGCTGGGCGATGAGAATTTCTCACGTTCGGTCACGCTGATCTGCGATCACAGCGCGAGCGGCGCGCTCGGCCTTATCCTGAACAAACCCCTGCAGATGCAGCTGGGCGAGATCTTCCGGCAACTGCAGATCGACATCGGTGGCGGCGCCAATGCGAGCGAGCGCGCCGTACTTCGCGGCGGGCCGGTCCAGGGCGACCGCGGGTTCGTCGTGCATCGCGCCGGCGGGCAGTGGGAGTCGACGCTCAAGGTCTCGGATGCGATTCACGTGACGACGTCGCGCGATGTACTGCGGGCAATCGCCCGCGGCGAGGGGCCCGAGGATGCGTTCCTGGTGCTGGGCTATGCCGGCTGGGAAAGCGGCCAGCTGGAAGAGGAGATCCGGGCAAACGCCTGGATCACGGCCCCGGTCGAGCCGAAGCTCGTCTTTGAGGTGCCGTTTGAGAAACGCTGGGACGCCGCCGGGCAGCTGCTGGGCGTCGAGCTTTCGCGCATTAGCCCCGTCAGCGGCAATGCCTGAGGGACCGGCCGACCGCACGGCACGCCTCGTGATGGCGTTCGATTTCGGCATGCGCCGGATCGGGGTTGCGTGCGGTGACACCGTGAGCGCGACTGCGACGCCGCTCTCGGCGGTCCTCGCAGGGCCGGGCGGCCACCAGTGGATTGCCATCGGCGCGCTGCTGCGCGACTGGCAACCCGCGCTCGCCGTGGTCGGCCTGCCGTATAATGCGGACGGCACGGAAAGCGAGCAGACCCGCGCCGCGCGCGCCTTCGCGAGCGAGCTTGCCAGTCGTTACAAGCTGCGCGTCGAGCTGGTCGATGAACGCTACTCATCACTGGAAGCGCTCGCGCGCCTGAAGGATGCGCGCGAGACGGGCTTGCGCAAGCGGCGGGTCGCCAAGGCGGACATCGACGCGGCGGCAGCCTGTATCATCCTCGAACGCTGGATCACGGAAAACTCATGAGGCGCTGATGCGGTCACAACTAGACGGAGCCGGCGGTCTGCGCCACCTGGCGACGCTCGATGGCCTGGGGCGCGACATGCTGGTAGCCATTCTCGATCGGGCCGAGAGCTACCGGCGGTTCCCCGGCCAGCCCGCCTACGAGGGCCGCGAGCTCGCCGGCGTGACCGTTTCCAACCTTTTCTTCGAGCCCAGCACGCGCACGCGCGCTTCCTTTGACCTTGCCGCCCGCCGCCTGGGCGCGCATGTGCTGAACCTTGACATGCAATCGAGCTCGCGCGTGAAGGGCGAGACCATGCTGGATACGCTGTACACGCTGGAAGCGATGAACACGGACATCTTTGTGATCCGCGATTCAGAGCCCGGCATGCCGGATTTCCTGATCGATCATGTGGCCCCGCATGTCTCCGTAATCAGCGCCGGAGAGGCACACCTGTCGCATCCGACGCAAGGTCTGCTCGATGTGCTGACGATTCGCGCGCACAAGCGCCGCTTTGCCGGTCTGAAGGTTGCGATCGTCGGCGACATCCGCCACTCACGCGTGGCGCGCTCGACGGCAAGGGCGCTTGGCACGCTGGGGACAAGCGACCTGCGCCTGGTCGCGCCCGCGGCGCTGCTGCCCGAGGAGGCGGAATTCGCCGGTGCGCAGCGCTTCACGCGAATCGAGGACGGCATCGCGGGTGCGGATGTGGTCATGATGCTGCGCATCCAGAAGGAGCGCATGGCATCGAGCGCGGCGCTCGATGAAGCGGCGTATTTTCGCGAGTACGGGCTCAACGGCGAGCGGCTCCGGCTGGCCTCGCCAAGCGTGCTGGTGATGCATCCAGGCCCCATGAATCGCGGCGTGGAGATCGCCTCGGATGTCGCGGACGGCCCGCGCTCTGTGATCCGCGAACAGGTCAACAACGGCGTCGCCGTGCGTATGGCCATCCTTGCCGCGATCGCGGCGACTCTGACCCGGCGCCGCAAGCCGCTATAGCGGCCGCAAGCACGCGGGACGTTACGCGCGAAGCTCCCGACGCTGTTGATCGAATCATTCGTGTACCGACGGTACGGGGTACGCGGCAGTAAAAGCTACTGAGGCTCGATATCCGCCGCCGCTTTTTCAGCGCTCGGCGGGTTTTGATACCGGCGCGGAAAGATCACCCGGAAGGTCGTGCCAGCACCGGGCGAAGTCTCGAGCTCGAGGCTGGCATCGAGCAGTTCGCACAACCGCTTCACGATGGATAATCCAATCCCTTCGCCCCCGAGGTCGCAGGCTGACCCCTGGGGAGACCTTGACGTCAAGGTGGGAGCAGGATCGAGCTTCTCGGACTCCCCGCGACTCGGGTTAGCGTGCTCCTCGACTTGATGAGACTCTTCGGTTGCACGTTTGAGCGCACGTTGAAGGGGCTCGGCAGTTCTCACATCCAGGCCCGGTCCAGTATCCTGCACGCACAGAATCCACTGCTCGCGCTTACCGACGGCGCGTTCCTCCCAGGTCACTCGCACCCCGCCGCGCGAGGTGGCATTAAGTGCATTGGTGATAAGGTTTTGGGCGATGCGTTGCACCTTGACCGGATCGCCTTCGACGGGCAGGGTTGCAACCCCTTCCGTCTCAAAAAAAAGATGGCGCTCCGCCGCTAATGCCCGCAACGGGTCGCAAAACGCAGTCAGTATCTGGGCCGCGTCGAAGCTCGTGGGGTTGCGGCGCTCTTGCCCCGATTCCAACCGCGCCAAGTCCATGAGATCCACCAGCAACGCGTGCAATGAGGTGGTGCCGCGGTGCAACACCTGCGACATGCGCTCCCGCGCGGATTCTGCCACGCCGTCGCGCCTCAGCACGGCAGCAGCCGTGGTCACCACATTCACGGTGCTGCGCAAATCATGCGCCGCCTCCCGCCATCGCTCGGCGCGCTCACGATCTACCGATTGCAGATGCTGCACGGCCTGCTCCAAGTCGTGCAGACGACTCGCGGCCTCGACTTGCTGCATACGCGCATATCGGGCCGTACTTTCGCACACGCCGTCACCGCATAAGCGCACCAACGCGCGCCGGGCTTGATGCATAACGGTTGCCGAAGTCGAAGGGTGGGTCCTCGCGTAGTGGTCCAGCTCCTCGAGCAGGCAAATATGCAAATGCGCCCACTCGCGCATGGTCTGGGCCTGGTTGTACCCTTGTTGCCAGCGATGCAGGCCGTGTTCGCCGGCGCTTTTCTTCTGCTCGGCGCTGGCCTGCTTTTTCTCGCGAAAGTCCTCCGCACAGAGCAGGTCAGCAAAGGCATCGAGTAGCTGTGGGATGTGGTCGTAAAACTGCGCGCGGGAAATTGATGACGCGGTCGTCAACCCCGGGTCTGCATCGACCAGTTGATGCCACGCCTGCAAAATCAGCGGCCGCCTACGCGTCAGGTGGCCGGCAAGGTTATCTAACTGTTCCCTGTTTGATGCAGTCATTACCTGAGCCGGTTACAGATACCATCAGACACCGGGTTCAGTATATGTTATTCGCCCGTTATGGCGGGATGACGAAAATCTAATCTATGATCGATCGGCGAACTCCTCGCCGTTTAGCACCCGCCTTTCGTTTAGAGGAAAATCCAGCAGCGCGGCGACTTACGCGCATCAGGAGGCGCAGTAGAATGAATGTCGCTCAGGCCGGCTCGGATTGCGCTGCCTGGCGCGGCGGACAGGACGAAGAGAATACCGCGGGGGTACAGTGGCTTACGGGCCAATCGGCGCCTGCTTTGGCGGCACTTGCTCGCGATTTAGCCTGCTTATGGCGCGATTGAGTATCCGGCTTTCGTGCGCTTCGCCTCGTACATTGCCCTATCCGCCTGCCTGACCAAACATTCCGGATCTACCCCGTGTTTTGGCCAAACGGCGATGCCGATACTGACGCCGATTACTACGGTCACGGGAGCTTCTGAGGCGGGAATTTCACACGGTTGCTGGATTGCCGCAATGAGTTTCTTTGCGATCATGATCGCATCCTTTTCCTTGCGAATTTCTGCCAGCAAGTACAGAAATTCATCGCCCCCATGGCGGCAAATCGTGTCGTCGCGTCGAGTGATCTTTTTGAGCCGGGCCGCGATCACTTGCAGCACAGCATCGCCAGCCTCGTGCCCATAGCTATCGTTGATGCCTTTAAAGTTATTCAGATCCAGGAACATGACTGCCAAAGTCCAACTGTGACGAGCCGCCTGTGCCAGCCCGTGTTCCAGGCGATCATTGAAAAGCGCCCGGTTCGGTAACCCCGTCAACGAGTCATGAAAGGACGCGTGCTTGTCCACTTCGCTCTGCTCGGTCAAGGCGGTGAGGCGATCTTCCAGTGCATGTCGCTCCTGCACCTCGACCTTTAACGCCTCATTGACGATAGTCAACTGTTCGGATGCATGCTGTACCTTACCTTCGACCACCGCGCTTTTTTCAAGGGCAGTAGTCACCCGCGGCGGCGGCGTGGTCCTCCCTAGTTCTTGGGCTAACGCCGTGTTGACCGTTGAAAGATCATCTGCGCACTCCTCTACGATATCTTTTACGCGCTCACTTTGATCGAGTGCCTTGATCAAAGCGGCTGCGGGGACATAGTCCTGGGTTAATCTGCGATTCTTGCGGGCAGGCATAGACAATTAGATTCCCTCGCTAAGGACTAGATTGGGGGGTGGCCTGTGGAATCGCCGCGCAACTAGCCTTCGTGCGCAGGTCACGCTGATTGGCGCCACGGTGAGGAGAATTTGACTCAAGTACACATGACACCCCTACGTTGGTCCCGGTTATGGAAGCACGACCTTGACGATTCAACTGAAATCGGCTGAGCCGGAAAGCGGTTATCGAGTATTACCGCTTCGTTGAATGAATGCTGTACGTCAACAGCTTCATATGCGGTAGGACAACGAGCGGGGGTCTTAACCCTGGGGTCTGCCAAAAAGAACGCAAATTAACGAGCAAAGCCGACGATTTTATGAGGAAGCTGGCCGCGTCCGCGCAGCAATGCGCGGGCCCACGCTACTAGGATAACTCTTGGTAATTTCGCCAGATCTGGGTCGAGTAAAATGTCCCTGACAGCAAGACCAGCAGCGATCCGGCGGCCCCATAGATGGAGGAAAAGGTGCTTTTCCCAAGTAGTAGGCGATTGCGAACTTTCCGGGGCGGAGGTGCCCCTATGTGGCTAGCAATGACATTGGTGGATTCGGCGGGCTATTAGAGGGTCGCGCCGCGCAACACGGCGAGTAACAGGGTCACGGGGTGAGCGGATGCATCGACCGCATTGACGAAGTCGTACGCACACCCTGCGTGAAGATCGCGCAGTCGCTGCGCTGACGGCACTGTCGATCGCCATAAAATGCCGCAGTCGCAAAACGTGGGCATGGCAGGTGTATAGCGAAGCGTCGAAACTGACCATGCCCCACAAGGCCGGTGCTGATCGCTTCGCCTTCACGAAGTAAACCCCGGCCTGCGGCCGCATCCGGCTGCGCACGGCAAGCCAGACGACTGCCTGCGCCCGCCTTCCTCATCTCAGGCGCACGAGCGGCTCTCCCATCCGGATGCGCTGCCCTGCGATCAGCCCTTCGAGCGACATCCCATTGGGCACAAACAGGATGATGGTCGAGCCATGTTCGAACCAGCCCATTTCCTGGCCCCGCTCAAACAGGGCATCGCAGCGAAACTCGTACGGGCCCCGATAACGAAGGTGCAGCAGCACATCCAGGAAATGCAGCCGGATGCTCGCGACCAGCACGGCCGCCAGTGGCACCAGCGTCACCAGCTGCCCTGAGGCGGTGAGCCGGCAACGGATCACCGCCCGTTCATTCCTGCAGTACATGCGCGCGATGCGTCGCAAGGCAATCGGGTTGACGTTCCAGCAATCCCCCGACAGGTAGGTGACCTGCTCCACGCGACAGTCGCCGGGCGCATGGAAGCGGTGGTACATGCCGGAGGTCAGGCGCAGGGTCGCGAACCTTCCACCGCGGTAATAGCGCACCAGCCGTGGGTCCGCGAGCAGGTCAAGCAATGGATAGGCAGATCCCTTGGCCTGCAGTACCGAACCGTCCGTTACCTCTCCGCAGGCGCCCACGATCGCATCGCACGGACTGACAAGCCAGCCAGGGTCGGCCGCGATCGGGCGCGCGCCGGCCTGCAGCTCGCGCGTGAAGCACTCGTGCAGGCTGGCAAACCGCCTTTTTTTGCGTCCGACAGATCCAGCTCCGCAAAGCGCTGCCACAGCCAGATCCCCGCCCGGCACAACCACGGGTGGCGGATGCGGCTGACCCAGCCCATGAAGCGAGTCAGCTGCCGTCGTGCCAGCAGGTTGCTTAGCACGAAATTAAGGTCTTCCTGCTGCGAGAGGCGCTTGAGCCAGGAGCGCTCGGTCACGGAAATGTCATCGCCCTGCCATACATTGGCCACGGATGCTCGACCTGTCTCCCTTCTTACTTTATGCGCTTGGCGCGTTGATCGGCGTGAGGCTGCTGCGCAAAGCGCAGCGCCGCCTGCAGCTCTCGCGCGCCAAGCACCCCTCCCTGACCGGTCATGCGCGCCTGTCGCGCCGCTTCGCCGCGTGGGTGCCGCCCTACGACTACGGCGAAGCGCAATTCTTCCAGGTTGACGGGGCGCCCGCGGAGAGCGCGGCGCTGCGCCGCACGGGCTTTGCGCGCCTCGAACAGGAATTTGCGCGGCTGTTCCCGAAAAGCGCTCAACTGACCGCGCAGGTGCAAAGCTCGATCTCGGATCTGCAGTTCACCTCGCGCTACCGCATTCCCTTCCCGTTCAGCCGTTATGTCCGTGAGCGCTTGCAGGGTGGAGCCTTCCTCGAGTCTTCCGCGGGCGTGACAGTCACCGACCTGGACGGCAACCGGCTCTTCGACTTGACCGGCTCCTATGGGGTCAACGTGTTCGGGTATGACTTCTACAAGGAGTGCATCGCGCGCGGCTGCGAGCGGGTCCGGGACCTCGGTCCGGTGCTCGGCGCCTACCACCCGGTAGTCGTCGCAAATCTCCGGCGGCTGCTGCAGATTTCGGGCCTGGATGAAGTGTCGTTCCATATGTCGGGAACAGAAGCCGTGATGCAGGCCGTGCGCCTGGCCCGGTATCACACCCGGAAAAAATACCTGGTGCGCTTTTGCGGCGCGTATCACGGCTGGTGGGGCGATGTGCAGCCGGGCATCGGTAACCCGCTGCCCGCGAATGAAACCTACACGCTGCAGGACCAGGCCGAGGCGAGCCTGCGCGTGCTGCGCACCCGCTCCGATATCGCCTGCGTGCTGGTGAACCCCCTGCAGGCCATGCACCCGAATGCCAGCGCACCGGGGGATTCGACGCTGATCGACAGCGGCCGCCGCGCCCAGCTTGACCGCGCCGGGTACACCGACTGGCTGGCCCAGCTGGGTGCGGTGTGCACGGCAGGCAACGTCGTGCTGATCTTCGATGAAGTGTTCCTGGGCTTTCGGCTGGCCGCGGGCGGCGCGCAGGAATACTTTGGCGTGCGCGCCGACTTGGTTACCTACGGCAAGACGGTGGCCGGTGGCCTTCCCGTCGGCGTGTTGTGCGGCCGGGCGGCCTTGATGAAGCGCTTTCACGAGGAGCAGCCCGCGGATATCTGCTTCGCGCGCGGCACCTTCAACGCCCACCCCTACGTCATGGCAGCCATGCATGAGTTCCTGCAGAGGCTCGATGGGCATGCGGTGCGCGCGATGTACCGTGATCTCGACACCCTCTGGGATGGACGCGCCGCGCTGCTGAACGAGCGGCTGCTGGCGGTCAGCCTGCCGCTGCGTGTCGCGAACTTCTCGACCGTCTGGACCGTGCTCTATGAGCGGCCGTCGCGTTACAACTGGATGCTCCAGTATTACCTGCGTGCGGCCGGCATCGCGCTCAGTTGGGTGGGCACCGGTCGGCTCATCTTCAGCCTTAACTACACGGACGCCGACTTTGAACAAGTGGCGGCGCGCTTCGTCGCTGCGGCCGCGGCGATGAAGCAGGACGGCTGGTGGTGGAGCGATACGGCGCAGACCAATCAATCGATCAGGCGCCGGATCTTTCGCGAGATGCCGTTCAGGCGCCTTGCTCTTTCACGTGGTGCATCGGGTCGAGCAGCTCGCCCCGCATGAGGTGAAACGGCGCCTTCCAGTAGGTCTTCGCATCGTTGAACGGGTCCGTGAGGATCTTGGTCAGCCCTACAAGGCCCGTCCTGACACCCCTCAGGAAAAACAGGTGTACCGTGCGAAACAGCAGCCCACCAATGCCGAGGGCCAGCCAGACCTCCCCGACATGGCGCAGGAATTCGCCGCGGTCGGCAGAGAGGGGGAACAGGCCGAAGCCGCGCGGGTCCAGCCACAGCACTAGCGGGACCAGTGCCCAGAGCACATGCAGCACCACCTTGCGGCGCAGGTTGTAGCCGATCTTGATGGCTTCCTTGTGCTCATGGGTTGCGCGATTGACCTGGTCATAGTCCTTCGGTTCGAAGAAGAAATGTCCGGACTGGCGGCTGACCATCGCGACCAGCCAGCCGATCAGCGCCGAGATCACCGGATCCTTGAACATCATCGCGTAGGCGACGATGAAGCTGATCGCACTGACAAAATGCAGCGACTGATTGATGCGGCTGTGATGGTAATAGCGATGATCGTCCCAGCGCTGTGTCCGCAATTCTTCCCAGAATCTGGCCATGGTGTTCCTCGAAACAGGACCAACGAATACGGTCGATGAGGCAAATATAGTATTTTTTTCGTTGCAGCTTCATGACAGCGAAGCCTTTCATCGGTGTGTCATCTTTGGATGCGATGCTGTGCGCCGATGGGAAGCCGGCGATGAGAGTGATGATTGTGACGGATGCGTGGACGCCGCAGACCAACGGCGTCGTCAGCACGCTGACCGCGACCGCAGCAGCGCTCGAACGCTTCGAGCACGAGGTTGCGATGGTGACGCCGAACCAGTTTCCCAATATCGCCTGCCCGACCTACCCGGAGATCCGGCTCTCGCTGAACCCGGACGGGAAACTGGCCGACCGGTTCAGGAGTTTCCAGCCCCAGGCCGTGCACATCGCCACGGAAGGGCCGCTGGGACTTAGCGCACGCCGACATTGCCTGAAACGCCGCCTGCCGTTCACGACCTCCTACCATACGCAGTTTCCGCAGTACCTGCGGGCGCGCTACCCGATCCCGATCGCCCTGACCTACCGGATGTTGCGTTGGTTCCATGGCCGCGCGGTCTGCTGCATGGTCAGCACTGCCTCGATGCGCAGCCAGCTGGCCGCGCGCGGGTTCGTGAACCTCGCGAGCTGGCGCCGCGGCGTCGATACCAACCGGTTTCGGCCACGCGAAAAGACGTTCCTCCTGGACCTGCCGCGGCCGATTGCGGCGTGCGTGGGCCGAGTTGCGGTAGAGAAGAATATCGAGGCGTTCCTGCGAATGCCCTGCAGCGGATCAAAGATCGTGATTGGCGACGGCCCGCAGCGCCCAAGCCTGCAGTCGCTAAACCCGGAAGTGCATTTTGCCGGGTTCCGTTTCGGCGAGGACCTGGCCGCGCACCTGGCCGCTGTCGATGTGCTGGTGTTTCCGAGCCGCACCGACACCTGTGGGCTCGTGATTCTGGACGCCCTGGCCTGCGGCGTGCCGGTGGCCGCCTATCCCGTCACGGGACCGATCGACGTGATCGAGGAGGGAGTGACCGGCGTGCTGCACGAAGATTTGGCCATCGCCGCCGTGCGGGCGCTGTCAAACGATGCTACGGAATGCCGGCGGCGCGCGCTGCGCTGCGGCTGGGAAGTCTGCAGCCGCGAATTCGAGGCGAACCTCGCCCCCTGCCGCGCCTAGCCGAAGTTGATCTTGGCCTCGAGATTGGCGCGCGAGTCGGCTGAGGACAGCGCTTCTTCCAGCTCGATCCTGCCCTCGCGCACCAGGTTGTATAGCGAAGCGTCGAAACTGACCATGCCGCGCTCGGTGCCGGTGCTGATCGCCTCCTTGATGCCGATGACATCGCCTTTCTTGACGAGCTCCGACATATGCGGCGTGTTGACCATGATCTCGGCGGCCGCGGCCCGTGCGCCGGTCTTGGTCGTGACCAGGCGCTGCGAGAGCACCGCCCGCAGGTATTGCGAGAGGTCGAGGAAGATCTGGTTGTGCTGTTCGCGCGGGAACATGTTGATGATGCGATCCAGCGCCTCGGCGCAGTTGTTCGCATGCAGCGTTGCGATGCACAGGTGGCCGGTGCCGGCCATCGCGATTACGGATTCCATCGTCTCGCGGTCGCGGATTTCGCCCACCAGGATCACGTCGGGAGAGGCGCGCACGGCACTGCGCAAGGCGCGCGCGAATGACTTGGTATCGAGGCCCACTTCGCGCTGGTTGACGATCGATTTCTTGTTGCTGTGCAGGAATTCAATCGGGTCCTCGATAGTCAGGATATGGTCCGACGAGGACTCATTGCGATAGTTAATCATCGCGGCAAGCGTGGTCGACTTGCCCGCGCCCGCGGCGCCTACCATCAGGATCAGGCCGCGCTTCAGCATCACCAGTTCCTTGAGGATCTCCGGCATGCCAAGATCGTCGAGCTTGGGCATTTCCGAGGTGATGTAGCGCAGCACCATGGCCGGGTTGCCGCGCTGGTAGAAAACCGTGACCCGGAAGCGGCCAAGGCCCGATTCCGAGATCGCGAAGTCGACATCGAGCTCCTGGTTGAAATGCTCGAGCTGTTCCTTGGTCATCAGGCCGATTGCCGCCTGGCGAACCGTCTCCGGGCTCAGGATCTGCTTGTTGACGGGAAAGATCTTGCCGTCGATCTTGATTTTGACCGGCGCATAACTTGTGAAAAACAGATCCGACGCCTTCTTCTCTACCATTAACCTGAATAATGGCTTGGTATTCATCGACTGAATCGTATTGACTGCCGTAGACATTAATTGGCGCGCCTAGTTGGCGTCTTCGTCGATGATTTCGAGGTCCTTGCCGCCGTCTTCGTTGCGCACTTCGCGCTTGCTCTCGAGCTTGACGCGCAGGCGCAGCTCGTTCTTCGAGTCGGCATTGCGCAGCGCGTCCTCGTAGGAAACCAGGCCCGCCTCGAACAGCTCGAACAGCGATTGGTCGAAGGTCTTCATGCCAAGGCGATTTGAGCGGCTCATGACATCCTTTATCTTGGCCACCTCGCCCTTGAAAATCAAATCGGAGATCAACGGCGACTGCAACATGACTTCCATGGCCGCGATGCGCCCGGTGCCCGACTCGCGCGGCAGCAGGCGCTGCGAGATCAGCGCACGGATGTTCAGCGACAAATCCATCAGCAACTGCTCGCGCCGCTCCTCGGGGAAGAAATTGATGATGCGGTCGAGCGCCTGGTTGGAATTGTTGGCGTGCAGCGTGGCAAGCACCAGATGGCCGGTCTCGGCGAACTGGATGCCGTATTCCATGGTCTCGCGATCGCGGATTTCGCCGATCAGGATGACGTCGGGAGCCTGCCGCAGCGTGTTCTTGAGGGCGATATGCCAATTCTCGCAGTCGACGCCGACTTCGCGGTGGGTAATCACGCAACCCTTGTGCGGGTGGATGTATTCGACCGGGTCCTCGATCGTGACGATGTGGCCGCGGGTCTTTTCATTGCGATAGCCCACCATCGCCGCCAGCGATGTCGACTTGCCCGACCCGGTGCCGCCGACCATGATCACGAAGCCGCGCTTGGACAGGGCGACGTCCTTCAGGATCATCGGCAGCTCAAGTTCCTCGATCGTCGGGATCTTGGCGTTGATCGTGCGCAGCACGGCGCCGGTAAAGCCCTGCTGGACAAAGGCGCTGACTCGAAAGCGGCCGATGCCAGAGGGCGAAATGGCGAAGTTGCATTCCTTCGTCGCATCGAATTCCTTTGTCTGCCGGTCATTCATGACCGCCCGCACGAGCGCCGCGCTCTGCTCGGGCAGCAAGGAGCGCTCGGCCTGTGGGCGGATTTCCCCGTCGATCTTGATGGCCGGCGGAAAGCCGGCCGTGATGAACAGGTCAGAACCCTTTTTCTCGACCATGCGTCGCAGCAGGTCCTGCATCAATCGAATGGCTTGATCGCGATCCATATCAGATGCTGTCCTTGTTTTGTGCCTTGAAGCGTGCCTCTTCGCGGCTGACCATGCCTTTCGTCACCATCTCCTGCAGGCACTGATCGAGGGTCTGCATCCCGAGGCTCTGTCCAGTCTGGATCGCGGAATACATCTGCGCGATCTTGCCCTCGCGGATCAGGTTGCGGATCGCCGGCGTGCCAATCATGATTTCGTGCGCGGCGACGCGACCGCCGCCGATCTTCTTCATCAGCGTTTGCGAGATCACGGCGCGCAAGCTCTCCGAGAGCATGGCCCGGACCATTTCCTTCTCGGCGGCCGGGAATACGTCGACGATGCGGTCGATGGTCTTGGCGGCAGAACTCGTGTGCAGCGTGCCAAATACAAGATGCCCGGTTTCCGCGGCGGTCAGGGCCAGTCGGATCGTCTCGAGGTCACGCATTTCGCCGACCAGGATCACGTCCGGATCCTCGCGCAGCGCCGAGCGTAGCGCCTCACTGAAGCCCAGCGTGTCGCGGTGCACTTCGCGCTGGTTGACGAGGCAGCGTTTGCTCTCGTGGACGAACTCGATCGGATCTTCGATCGTGAGGATATGGTCGGGCCGGTTATCGTTGCAGTGGTCCACCATGCCGGCCAATGTCGTCGACTTACCCGACCCGGTCGGCCCGGTCACAAGCACGAGGCCACGCGGCAGCATGCACAAATCCTTGAAGGTCTTCGGCGCATTCAGCTCATCGAGCGTCAGGATCGTCGATGGAATGTTGCGGAACACAGCGCCGGCACCGCGATTCTGGTTGAAGGCGTTGACGCGGAAGCGCGCCAGTTTGGGGATTTCGAACGAAAAGTCGGTCTCGAAGAACTCTTCGAACGCCTTACGCTGCTTGTCGTTCATGATGTCATACACCATGCTGTGCACTTCCTTGTGCACG
Organism: Gammaproteobacteria bacterium; assembly: GCA_025355645.1. Taxonomy (GTDB): domain Bacteria; phylum Pseudomonadota; class Gammaproteobacteria; order Steroidobacterales; family Steroidobacteraceae; genus Bog-1198. The sequence continues at coordinate 27,631 of JANXZG010000003.1, forward strand.
AGCGCCGGCATGTTGACGCGCTTCATGTCGCCATCCACCCGGATCATCGGGGGGACGCCGGAGGACAGATGCAGATCCGACGCGTTATTCTTGACCGCGAAGGCGAGAAGCTGCGCAATATCGACGGCCATCAACGGCTCCTGATTAGGCCAAAGTAGGCCGTCTGAAGTATAGGGAGGGTGCCATCACCCAATATGTTAACCGGTCCGCACAATTTAGGTTCTCACTTACGCGATATCAGGGCCCGGATCGAACAGGCAGCCGTCCAGGCGGGCCGGGACCCTGCCGGGGTTACCTTGGTTGCAGTCTCAAAGACGCAGCCTGCCGAATCCGTGCGCGAGGCCGCCACGCTGGGCGTCACGGAATTTGCAGAGAATTATGTGCGCGAAGCAGCGGATAAGATCGAAGTTCTGCGCGATTTACCGCTTAACTGGCACTTCATTGGCGCAATTCAGGCCAATAAGACCCGTGCCATAGCCGGGCACTTTGCCTGGGTCCACAGCGTCGATCGGCTCAGCGTGGCGCGGCGCCTGTCCGAACAGCGCCCGTTTCATGCGCCCGCGCTGAACCTGTGCATCCAGGTCGCCCTGGTGCCGGAACCCCACAAGAGCGGCGCCCCGCTAGCTGACCTGACGGAGTTGGCCGATGCGATCGGCGCCCTGCCGCGCCTGAAATTGCGCGGGCTGATGTGCCTGCCGCCAGCAACGCCGGAGATTGGCGCGCAGCGCGCAGTCTTTGCCCGCCTGCGCCAGTTGCTGGAAGGATTGAACGCGCGGGGCCTGGCTCTCGATACACTGTCGATGGGAATGAGCGGCGATTTCGAGGCTGCGATTGCGGAAGGCGCGACGCACGTGCGCATTGGCACTGCGCTATTCGGTCTGCGGCAGCAGCCTTAAGGCTTAAGGAAGGCAAGCAACATGATCAACATCCGAAAATTGGCCTTCATAGGTGGCGGCAACATGGCCGGCGCCCTGATCGGTGGCCTGATCAAGCGCGGAGTTGCCGCGAGCCACCTGGTCGTCGCCGACCCGAGCGCCGAACAGCGCGAGCGGCTCGCAACAGACTACGGCGTCGGGCAGACCGCGGACAACGCCGAGGCGGTGCGCGGCGCCGAGGTGGTGCTGCTCGCCGTCAAGCCCCAGCAGATGCGCGCAGTAGCGCTCGCGCTGGCACCTCATTTGAATGCCCTCGCGCAGCAGCCTGCGGTGCCGCTGGTCATCTCGGTCGCCGCCGGCATTCCGCACGCAGCGCTGGCCCGATGGTTCGGTCCTGCCGTACCCGTGGTGCGCACGATGCCCAACCGTCCGGCTCTGAATGGTTTTGGCGCCACGGGCCTGTATGCGCCCGCGGCGGTGGGCGCCGCGAACCGCGCGCTGGCCGAATCGATCATGGCAGCGGTCAGCGCGACCGTCTGGGTCGAGCATGAATCGCAGATGGACACCGTCACCGCGCTCTCCGGTAGCGGCCCGGCCTATTTCTTTTTGTTCATGGAGGCCCTGCAGGCGGCCGCGCACGAACGCGGCCTGCCGGCTGATGTCGCACATCGGCTGACCCTCGAAACCGCGTTCGGGGCGGCGCAGATGGCGCGTCATTCGACCGATTCCCTTGCCACGCTGCGCGAGCAAGTCACTTCCAAGGGTGGCACGACTGCCGCGGCGATCGCGGTGCTGGACGCGGCGGGCCTGCGCGCAATCGTCGCGCATGCAGTTGCCGCTGCCGACCGACGCTCGGCGGAACTAGCTGCCGAATTCGCGGCACCTTGAGGGCCAGGTAAGTGGATGCCCTTCGCTTTGTCGTCGACATCCTGCTGTGGCTGCTGACGCTCGCCTTCGTTCTGCGCCTGCTGCTGCAGCTGGTCCGCGCCAATTTCCGCGATCCACTGGCCGATGCGGTCGTGCGCGCCACCAACTGGCTGGTCCTGCCGCTGCGTCGCGTGCTGCCGCCGATCGGCAAGCTAGACACTGCGACCGTGGTCGCGGTGTTGTGCGCCGCCACGGTGCACACGGCAGCTATGCTGGGACTCAGCGGTGGCGGGCTCGGCAATCCGGGCGCCCTCGCACGCGGCATTGTCATTGACCTCATCGCCATGGTGCTGCGCATCTACCTGGTCGCCCTGCTGCTGTACTGGCTGACGAGCACCATTGCCGCGGGTGCCTACGCGCCGGGAATGCGGCTGCTGGCACAACTGTGCGAGCCACTCCTGCAGCGGGTGCGCCGGGTGATCCCGCCGATCGGGCAGATCGACTTTTCGATGCTGTGGGTATCGATCGGCATCTGCGCGTTGCTGATTCTGCTGCGCTGACTTTGCCAGCGTCACGCAATGCGTGGCTCATGCGGAATGCTCAGAGACTGTCCTAGCTGCCTGAAAACGCTGTGAAGTACGCGACCTGCTGCGCACGTTGCCGGGCCACCATGCCGCCGGACTCGGAAAAATCAGACTCTTCCGCGCAGCCTTGGCACGAAAATATTTTTTATTTTCGCTCAACATCGGCTTTTTTCTATGTTATTTTCGGCGCCGACATAAGTTTTTGCGGGCATAACGCCCGCGTTCGCAACCCCTCAGCAGGAGATCATGCATATGGCAAAGAAGAATGCAGCACCGACTAAGTCCGAAATTCTGACCAGTATTTCCAAGGATAACGAGCTGACCAAGAAGCAGGTCGGAGCCGTATTTGACTCACTTTCCGCCGTCATCAAGAAGAGCCTTCGCGGCCACGGCGTGTTCACTTTCCCCGGCCTCATGAAGATGAAGGTCGTCAAGAAGCCGGCGACCAAGGCCCGGGAAGGCATCAATCCTTTCAACGGTGAGAAGATCATGTTCAAGGCGAAGCCGGCGAGCAAGAAGGTGCGCATTGCGGCACTGAAGACGCTCAAGGAATTCGTGAACTGAGCTTTGGCATTGTTCCGGAGCGGCTTGTCTCTGTGAGTCAGCCGCTCCGGATTTCCCTCTCGATTGCGTCGCGCAACTCGACCAGATGGCCGTGAAAGAAATGCCCGACGCCTGCCAGCATCACGAGCCGCGCCGCAGGCCCATGTGCCTCCGCCCAGGTGCGCACGGCTTTGGAATCGACCACATCGTCGGCCTCACCCTGCACAATCAGCCACGGGCAATCCGGGGCTAAAAAGCCCGTAAATTCAAAGCGCCCGACGGGTGGGGCAATCAGGATCAACCGCGCTGGCGCAATCCTCTGTGCCAGACGCATGGCGACATAGGCGCCAAACGAAAACCCGGCAATCAGCACCTGGCGAGCGGGCCAGCGCGTGACGCCCCAGGCCGCGATCGCCGCGGCATCCTCGCTCTCGCCGCGCCCATCGTCGTAGGTCCCTGCGCTCGCGCCGACACCCCTGAAATTGAACCGGATCGTCGGCATGCCGCAGGCACTAAGGGCGCGCGCCACGGTGGTGACGACCTTGTTGTCCATGGTGCCGCTGAACAAAGGGTGCGGATGACACAGGATGGCAAAGGGGGTGTCCGCGCTGCTGCCCTCCTCGACGCTGGCCTCGAGCAGCCCGGTGGGCCCGCCGATCATCACTTTCATTCTATCGACACCAGCTCCACATCGAACAGCAGGGTCGCCCCCGGCGGTATCACGGCGCCCGCGCCGCGCTCCCCGTAGGCCAGTTCCGGCGGGATGACCAGTTCTCGCCTGCCACGCACTTTCATGCCGAGCACGCCCTCGTCCCATCCCTTGATGACCTGGCTCGCGCCGAGCTTGAACTTAAGCGGTGCGCCGCTGGCCTGGGAGCTGTCAAAGAGACGGCCCTTATGGTCCGGCGCGTCAGGCTCGAAGATCCAGCCCATGTAATCGACGCCGGCCGTTTGGCCCGCGGCTATCGCCGGGCCCGCGCCCGGCGACAAGTCGACGATCTCAAAAGGGTGATGCGCGCGGGGCGCGGTCGCAGGCGTTTTATCGTGGCAGGCCATCAGCAGGCACAAGCCAGCGCCGAGCACTAGATAACGCATGGCAGGAGATCAGAAGGCATACCGGAGCATTGTAGCGCCGGATACGGTGCGATCGGCTAGTCCTTGGTTTCCCAGCTGCCGCGCATCTTGTCGGCCCAGCTCTTGTAGCTATGCCAGCTGTACAGGGAGTTGGTAATCGCAGCATGGCGGCCACCGACTTTCTCGCTGCGCTTCAGCAGATTCGCGTAGGCATCGCGCGTCATGCCGGCGCCAACCGCGGTACCTCCCATTTGCGGGCGCGGGACTCCGCGCCGGTCCAAGCCTTTGTATCGAATCGGCTGCTTTGTGTCGCTCATCTTGGTTGCCTTTGACCTCGCGTACAACACTAAGGTTGACCAGTCGGTGTCGACAGGAACTGTGTCACAAGTAGCCGGGGTTTGGCGGTGCCATACCACAGCAATGCGATGCACCTCTCTGGTAACGACGCGGTAAGTTAAATGGAGGGAAACGCGGGTTTGTTCAGGCCACCAAGCGATAGCACGGCACGTACTCAGAACCGGCGAGCTTCATGCGGCGTTGTGCGACGAAGGAGCGCAGCAATTCATCCAGCGGCGTCATGATCGCAGCATCGCCGCGCAGCTCAAAGGGGCCATGCCGCTCAATAGCGGTGATGCCGTACTCCTTGACGTTGCCGGCCACGATGCCGGACAGGGCCCGGCGCATGTCCGCGACCAGTTCATGCACCGGCCGGTCCTTCGAGAGCTGCAGGGAGCGCATCGATTCATGCGAGACGTTGAACGGCAGCTGGAATTCCATCGGGATCTTCAGCAGCCAGTTGAAGCCATAGGAATCGCTCGCCTGGCGGCGGTGGTCGCGTACCTCGGCCAGGCCTTCGACCATTGCGCGACCGACCGCCGCCGGGTCAGCGAGGATGATTCGGTAGCGCGACTGCGCCTGCTTGCCCAAGGTGGTGCCGATGAAGCGATGGATCTGCTGGAAATACTCGGCGGCCCGAGCGGGACCGGTGAAAACAAGCGGAAACGGGATCTGGTGGTTGGCCGGATCGAGCAGGATGCCGAGCAGGTACAGGATCTCCTCGGCGGTGCCGGCGCCACCGGGAAACACCACGATGCCGTGGCCGAGGCGTACAAAGGCTTCCAGGCGCTTCTCGATGTCCGGCATGATCACCAGGTCGCTGACGATCGCGTTTGGGGGCTCTGCCCCGATGATCCCAGGCTCGGTCAGCCCGATGTAGCGGCCCGGCCAGATGCGCTGCTTCGAGTGCCCTATCGTCGCACCCTTCATCGGCCCTTTCATGGCCCCGGGGCCGCAACCCGTACACACGTCCATGCCGCGCAGCCCAATTTCGTAGCCAACTTTCTTGGTGTACTCGTACTCGTCGCGCGGAATCGAGTGGCCGCCCCAGCAGACCACCAGGTTCGGGTTGCCGGGCTGGTCGAAAATCCGCGCATTGCGCAGGATGTGAAACACCGCATTGGTAATGCTGGTCGAGGAGGCGAGGTCAAAGCGGCCGCTGTCGACGATCTCATTGGAAATGAACACGACATCGCGCAGTACCGCGTATAGGTGTTCCTGCAGTCCCTTGATCATGACGCCATCGACGAAGGCATCCGCCGGGGCGTTCTTGATCTCGAGCTTGATGCCCCTCGCCTCGCGCACGATCTTCAGGTCGAAATCCTTGAATTTCTCGAAGATCAGCCGCGAATCGTCGATCGGATTGCCGGCATTGAGCACCGCGAGCGCGCACTGGCGAAATAGCGGGTACAGCCCCCCCTGGCCCGAATCGAGCAGTTTCGCGATCTCATGCTGGGAAAGGTATTCGAGACTGCCCTTTGGCCCGACCCGGGCATCGACCATGTCGGAAGAGATGATTTCGGTTTGCAACGGCGGGCCCCTAGGGAAGGATGTCTATCGGCGTATTGTCCTGCGTGCGCATCCAGACCTCGACCATGTCGGAATTTGACAGGGCGATACAGCCGTTGGTCCAGTCGGTAGTCGCATAGTATGCCGTTGAGTGGCTGGGAGAATTGGGAAATCCGTGAATCATGATGGCTCCGCCCGCCTGCCAGCCCCGCTGGCGCGCGCGGCGCTGGTCGTCAGGATTCGGGTAGGACACCAGGATCGACAAGAAATAGCTGCTGCGCGTGTTGCGTGCGGCGAGCTCGTAGTGCCCTTCTGGGGTGCGGTAATCGTTCTCCCGTTCCTTATGCCCAACCGGATTGAGCCCGAGCGAGATCCGGTACGAGCCCAGCATTTCACCGGCCCGGTACAGATACAGCTTGCGCTCTGCCTTGTGCACGACGACCCGGTCGGCAGGCGTCAATTCTTCCGCGCTGGCGGGAGTGCCCGGCAAGGGGAAAGCGGCAAGGGCGACGATCAGCAGCAGATAGTATCGGGCGATCATGGCCGCAAATTATACTGCGTTCGGCGCGCGACAAAATCCGCGCTGTCGACCCGCCCTCCGGTACTGAGACTCAAGTCACGGCTCCTGCGCACAATGGCCGTGCAGCACGGCAGATATCCTGCCGGAGCATCGCCTGCTTTCGCAGACGCGTTGGACAGACGGTCAACTGCCAATTTCAATGATTTGGTTCAATGTGTTGCAGGCCTGAGCGTACGCGTCAGGCGGCACCGCTAAAGCGGATGTGGCTTTGCATTGCGGCCCTGCCAGTCGAACCATCTCACTGGCGATTGATGGCCTCGACTTGCGGCAGCGTGACTTTGGCGCCCGCCTGTACCGTACTAAAGTCCACATCCGGGTTGTACTGCGTGATCAGCCAGGTCGGCAACGCATCATGTTGCTGCGCAATGATCCACAGCGAATCACCATGCTTGATGGTGTAGGAGACGGTTCCGGCGATGCGATGTGACGCGAAATAACTCTCCTGCAGCGCCCGGTGATACGCCACCCGGGCGGCCGTGAACTGCTGCGCATCGACGTGCGAAAAATCTACCTTGAACCTTCGTCCGAGCGCCACCAGTGCGCCGCTATGCAGGTGATTCATTTCTCGCAGCACCGCAACCGGGGTATGGGACCAGTCGGCAAAATGACCGATGGTCTCCTCCGGGCGAACCACCACCGTATTATCGGGGGCGACGCCATAGTCGGTGGTATCCGCCGTGCTACCGGGGGCGCCGGCCGGAAACAATGTCTCGCCCTGCTTCTGACGCTCGACGAGGGGCTCCCGGGTCTGCGCGGGGGAAGGCGGTAGGGCTTGCGGTATTGGTGCCGGCGGCGTCACGGCGGTGGTCTCCGCGCCGGCCAATAACGCCGTTTCGGCAAGCTCCTGTGAAAGCTTGTCGGCTCGCGAAGGCGGCAGCGGGATGCGCAGCACCTGACCCCGCTTCAATGCGGGCGCGGCAGTCCAGCCATTGCTGGCGAGCAGGCGCGCCATGGGTACTTGCAGCTTGCCGGCGAGCGACTGCAGCGTCTCGTCGCGGCGCAACTTGTACTTGGGGTCCATGCGCTGCGCGAGGAAACGCTGCGCCGGCGGCAGGCGCGCCCAGGAGTCGGCGATTGCCGTAGCCGATATATTTCCGGGCAGGCGCAGCGCATAGCCACGCGGCACAAAGCGCTGCAAATCCCAGATCGGCGGGCGCAGCGCCGGATTCAGCACGCGCAGGGCGCCCAGGTCCACCTTGAACGCCTTGGCCAGGCCATCGACCGGAATGTATTCCGGCAACTCTATGGTCGTATTTTCGGTGTCCGTCAGATGGCTGATCGGGCCGAAGAAAGCTTCCGCGTTGCGATCGACCTGCAGGGCGGCGAGGAATGCGACATAGAAATTTCGCGACGCAAATCCAAAAGTCGCGCCTTGATAGCGCTTGACGATGACCGAGATGTCGCTCGTCCCGAGATCCTCCTGCGCGCGCCGCAGACCGCCGGGCCCGTGGTTGTAGGCGGTGACCGCGAGCGGCCAGGAACCGAGCAGGTTGTAGTTGTACAGCATCAGGTTAGCGGCAGCCTCTGTCGCGCGATAGGGATCGAGGCGCTCATCGACCAGGCCGTCGACGCGCATGAAGCGGCGCGCCGTTCCCGGCATGAACTGCCACAGCCCGGCGGCCCCGACACGCGAATACGCGGCCGGATTGAAGGAGGACTCGACGTGCGGCAGCGCGGCTATTTCCATCGGGACGCCGCGTTCCCGCAAGGTCCTTGCGATGTGCGATTCCCACAACTGCGCGCGGATCAACCCCTCGTGGAAGCGATCCGCCTGCCCGAGCTGGAAGCGGATCCGGTCGACCGCCTCGAGGAACTGCTGCGCCGTCGCACCCTCGCCGAATGATTTAAGGATGCGCTGCTCATGCAGGCTTAAGCCTTCGGTGTCGCCGCTCGCGAAGCGATGTAGCAACGCCGAATAGCGGGCCTTGGCCGCCGCGACCTGCCGCTCGCGCATCGCAAGCGATACATCGGGATCGAAGCGCAGCACTTCATAGACCAGTCCGAGGTACCAGGAGTCGTGCAGCAGTCCCTGGTCGGTGGTGACTTCGGTATATACACGCACCCAGAACCGGACGTCCGGTTCGAGCTCGGCCGGTACGGTGAACGGGTCTGCGTCCTGCGCGGCTGCGATACCGGGCAGGCATGCCAGGGCGACCAGCCATGCAGTCGCCGCGATCTTGATTAAGCGCTTTATCGGCAGCTTATCTGGCGTGCTAGCCGCACTTCGAATCGCCACAGTTCAGGCAGGTCTGGCAGCCATCCATCAGCACCACGGCAGCGGTGCTGCACTTCGGGCAAAGCTGCGCGCCGTCCGGAAATACCGACTCTGAGAATGCGTCGGTCTGCTTGGTCCGCGCCTCGAATTCCGCGCGCTTTTCCGTCACCAGCTTGCGCAGGTGCTCGTCCATCTCCGGTTTCTTCAGCAGCCCGATCGACTGCAGATGCCGCTCGATCACATAACCGAGTTCGGCGATGGTCGAGGGCATGAACTTGCCGCCCGGCTGCCAGTAGCCGCCACGCGGATCGAACACCGCCTTCAGCTCGTCGACGAGAAAGGTCGTGTCCCCGCCCTTGCGGAACACGGCCGAGATGACCCGGGTCAGCGCAACGATCCACTGGAAGTGATCGAGGTTCTTGGAATTGATAAACACCTCGAAGGGCCGGCGCAGCTCGTGCTGGGTTCCTTCGTTCAGCACGATATCGTTGATCGTGACGTACATCGCGTGCTCGGACACAGGCGTCTTGATCTTGTAGGTCGAGCCGATCAGCACCTCGGGCCGTTCGAGTTTCTCGTGCATCCAGATGACATTGGCCTGCGTCTTCAGCGGCTCCTTCGGAGCGCTCGACTCGGGCTTGGGCTCGGGCTTCTGGACCCGGTACTTCGCGATCTTTTTTTCAATCTTGATGTTTGCCATGCTCAGAACTTTCCGTAATAGCCTTCTTTCAGCGCATCAAAGAGATTCGCGGCGGTATGGGTTTCGCCGTCGTACTCAATCACTTCGTCGCCCTTCGCCTCGATGTCCGTACCGTCCTCGAGAGTGAATACATAGGTCGTATTCTTAAGGTCTTCTTCCTTGACCAGAACGCCGGAATGGTGCTCGGGATTGAAGCGGAAGGTCGTGCAACCCTTTAGCCCCTGGTCATAGGCATATAAGTAGATATTCTTGAAATCCTCGTACTTGCAGTCGGTCGGGACATTTGCAGTCTTCGAGATCGAAGAATCGACCCACAGTTGCGCCGCCGCCTGGATGTCGACGTGCTCCTTCGGGCCAATGTCATCGGCGCAGATGAAATACTCCGGCAGCTTCTCGGCCGGGTTCTTCGATTCGGGCATCGCCCGCGGATTTACCAACTCGCGGTAGGCGAGCAGCTCGAAGGAAAATACGTCGACCTTTTCCTTCGATTTCTTGCCCACGCGGATCACGTTGCGGAAATAATGATGCGCGAACGAGGGCTCGATGCCGTTAGAGGCATTGTTGGCGAGCGACAGCGAGATGGTGCCAGTCGGCGCGATAGACGTATGGTGCGTAAAGCGCGCGCCGACTTCGGCCAGCTCATCGATCAGCTCGGGCGCAACTTCGGCAATCCGCTGCATATAGCGGCTATAGCGGGCGTGCAGCACACGGCCCGGCACATGGGATCCAACCCGCCATCCGTGCTTGGCCATTTCCGGGCGCTTGCGCAACATGGCCGCGGTCACCACGAATTCCTCGTTCATGATCGGCGCGGGCCCCTTCTCGCGGGCGAGTTCGAGCGCCGATTCCCACCCGGCGACGGCCATCTCCCGCGATACGCTCTCGGTGAACGCAACGGACTTCTTCGACCCGTACTTCATGCACAGCATCGTGATCGTCGAACCCAAGCCCAGGAAACCCATGCCGTGGCGGCGCTTGCGCAGGATCTCCTCGCGCTGTTGCGCGAGCGGCAGTCCGTTGATCTCGACGACGTTGTCGAGCATGCGCGTGAATACCTTGACGACCTTGCGGTAAGACTCCCAATCGAAGCGCGCATCATCCGTGAAGGGGTCGAGTACGAATTTGGTCAGGTTGACCGATCCGAGCAGGCAGGATCCATACGGCGGCAGGGGCTGCTCGCCGCAGGGGTTGGTGGCGCGGATGTCCTCCACCCACCAGTTGTTGTTCATGTCGTTGACCTTGTCGATCAGGATGAACCCCGGCTCGGCAAAATCGTAGGTTGAGGACATGATCAGGTCCCATACGCGGCGCGCCGGCAGGCTCTTGAAGATCTTGCAGGCAACCAGGCCCTCCTCGTTGGACACATAGCCGTCGGTGTACGGCCACTCGCGCCAGAGGAATTTGCTGGTGTCGGCGAGGTCGGGACGGTCGGACTCAAATTCGGCACGGCTCAGCGGAAACGCGAGGCGCCACTCGGTATCGCCTTTGACGGCCCTGATGAAGTCATCGGAAATCAGCAAGGACAGGTTGAACTGGCGCAGGCGGCCGTTCTCGCGCTTGGCGCGCACGAACTCGAGCACATCCGGATGACCGACATCGAAGGTGCCCATCTGCGCGCCGCGACGGCCGCCCGCGGAGGACACGGTAAAACACATCTTGTCGTAGATATCCATGAACGACAAGGGACCGGATGTATAGGCGCCGGCGCCCGACACGTAAGCGCCGCGCGGACGCAAGGTGGAAAATTCGTAGCCAATGCCGCACCCGGCTTTCAGCGTCAGCCCCGCCTCGTGCACCCTGCTCAGGATGTTATCCATCGAATCGCGGATGGTGCCGGACACGGTGCAATTGATTGTCGAGGTTGCCGGCTTGTGATCGAGCGCACCGGCATTAGAGGTCACGCGTCCAGCCGGGATGGCGCCATGGCGCAACGCCCACAGGAAGGACTCGCTCCATTGCTCACGCGCCTGCGGCGCCTCGACTTCGGATAAGGCCCGCGCCACGCGCTGGTAGGTATCGTCCATCGATTGATCAATCGGTGAACCATCCTTCGCCGTGAGGCGATACTTTTTATCCCATATGTCGATCGACGCTTCCTGGAATGGGATGCTGCCAACGTCCTTGGGTTCTATTTTGACCACCGTGTTCATGGGCTTGGATCTCTCTCCTTTATAGTTATCGACAGAAGACAAATAAAGGCCCATCCACCACCGACACCCTATTAATTTTGCGGCGAATAATGGATAAAAACGGCGATGTATAAATCTGGAAGACCGAACACAACATGTTGTGCCGTGCGCGGAAGGTTACGGCGCGATGGCAAGCATCGTCAAGATATATTTCGGGCTATTTACTAGAAAAGATAACTATGTTTTTCAATAAGTTACAAAAAACTCTAGATAAATCACTTAATTACAGCTCGTAGGCAGACGGTCAAGAGTTATTTCGCGAATGCACAAGATATTGTGTTTGCACACGATATCCACAAATTCTGATATTGACAGCGCGATTTTATCTTCTGCGGTTGAAATAAGCGTCTGCGTCCTTACCTAAGGTAGCAAGCGGGCGCCGCGGCGTTCGCGCAAGTTCAGAACATATTAATTACAGGAGTAGTTTGCTATGACCGTTATCCGTTACGAACCCTGGGGCCTGGTAAACCGGCTACAGAAGGACATGGACCGCCTGTTCGGCGCGCCCTTGTCTACCGCCACCGATTCCGGCGCATGGCTGCCGCCGGTGGACATCCACGAGGACGCCCAGCAGTTCCTGCTGCACGTCGATGTACCTGGGGTGGACCCGAAAGCTGTCGAGATTTCCACCGAGCAGGGTGTGCTCACGATCCGCGGCCAGCGCGCCGAATCGACCCAGCAGGAAGGCACGGGCTATCGCCGCGTGGAGCGCACCAAGGGTGAATTCCAGCGTCGCTTCAGCCTGCCGGAGACTGCGGATACGCAGAACATCCGCGCCAAGGCTGCCAATGGCGTGCTCGAGATTGCAATTCCGAAGCTCGCGCAGCTACAGCCGCAGCGGGTGACCGTCGAAGCGGCCTGAGGCACACTGCAAGCGCCGCGCTTGTGTGTAAAATTCGGAGCCGGACTGCATCATGCAGTCCGGCTCCGTTGTTTTTGCGTTAGGACCATCTTCATTTAAGGACAGAAAAAAATGAACCGGCGTTTTATGTCAGTGGCTGCCATCCTTGCCGCCACCAGCTTGCTGCTCCCCATTGCAAATCCAGCGCTTGCCGCGCCCGGCGCAGCGCCGCTGGATGCCGCCCCGATGCCCTCGCTCGCGCCAATGGTCAAGCGCGTCTCGCCAGCCGTCGTGAACATCGCGACACGCGGCACAATCAAGGAGCAGGCGCAGCGCAATCCTCTGATGGAAGATCCATTTTTCCGGCGTTTTTTCGAGACCCCGCCGGATTCGCAGCCGCGTGAGCGCCAGTTCCAGAGCGCCGGATCCGGCGTGATCATTGACGCCAAGAACGGCTATATCGTCACGAATTATCATGTCATCGAAAATGCCAGCGAAATCACGGTCACGCTGCTCGACAACCGCTCCTTCACGGCCAAGGTGCTGGGAACCGACGAGGGGTCTGACCTCGCCCTGGTACAGGCTCACCAACCGAACTTGGTCGCGATGGCGATCAGCGATTCCAGCCAGCTTGAGGTCGGCGATTATGTGGTCGCGATCGGCAATCCGTTCGGTTTGCAGCACACCGTGACGGCTGGCATCGTCAGCGCACTCGGGCGTTCCGGGATCAATCCGGACGGCTACGAGGATTTCGTACAAACCGACGCGTCGATCAACCCGGGCAACTCCGGTGGCGCCCTGGTCAACCTGCGCGGCGAGCTGGTCGGGATCAACTCAGCCATCCTGTCGCGCAGCGGCGGCAACATCGGCATCGGCTTCGCGATTTCCGCAAACATGGTCAGGGGTGTCACGGACCAGCTGATCAAGTACGGCGCGGTCAAGCGTGGGGTACTGGGCATCAACATCTTTAACGTTACGCCCGACATCGCCAAGGAGTACGGACTTACCGAGGTAAGCGGCGCGCTGGTGGCCGGAGTCGCGCAAGGATCCGCGGCCGAAAAAGCCGGCGTAAAAACCGGTGATATTGTTACGGCGATCGACGGACATGTCGTAAAAGACGCGGCTGAATTGCGCCGGACCATCGGCATGCTGCGGGTCGGCGATAAGGTCGAAGTCAGCATGCTGCGCGACGGTAAGACCCGCTCGGTCACCGCGCTGGTCGCGGAACGCAGCGAAACGGAGGCAGGCGCCGCCGGGGGCATACACAAGACGCTCGAGGGCGCGGAGCTCGTCGATGCTGCCGGCGGCGGCGTCACGGTAAAATCCGTCCAGGAGGGCAGCCCCGCGGCGCTGGCAGGATTGCGCGCCAACGATCTGATCGTAGGAATCGGCCGCACGCCGATTGCCAACCTGAAGGCATTCCGGGATGCGGCCAAGGACGCGAGCCTGCTGCTGCTGAACGTGCGGCGCGGCTCGCAGGTGCTGTTGATCCCGATCCGTTAGGTCCGTATGCGCAGCTTGAATATTTGCATACTGGGGGGCACCGGGTTCGTTGGCACATGGCTCGCTGCGCGCCTCAGTAGTGATGCGCATCGTGTTACGGTGCTGTCGCGTGACCGCGAACGCCATAAGGAACTGAGAGTGGTGCCCGGCGTCGAGGTACAAAACTGCGATGTGTATGACGCTGCCGCGTTCAGCGAGCACCTGCGCGGCCACGAAGTCGTGATCAACCTGATCGGCATATTGAATGAGCGCGGATTTGGCGGCGGCGGATTTAGGCGCGCCCACACTGAACTGACTCGCCGCGCGCTGCAGGCCGCAAAATCTGCCGGCGTTGTGCGTTTCCTGCAGATGTCCGCGCTGCGCGCCGATCCCGCCGCACCGAGCTATTACCTGCGCTCCAAAGGCGAGGCCGAACGGCTGATCCAGAGCGAGTGCGGCGCGCTCGACTGGACGATTTTCAGGCCTTCGGTCATTTTCGGTCCCGGCGATTCGTTTCTGAACCGGTTTGCCAGATTGCTGGCCGCCGTACCGCTGGTATTTCCGCTGGCAAAGCCCAACGCCCGCTTTCAGCCGGTGTATGTCGATGACGTGGTCGAAGCGATCGTGAAATGCATCCATGGGGGCAGCTGCAGCCGCCAGATCTTCGAGCTCGGTGGTCCGCGCACCTACCGCTTGCGCGAGGTGGTCGAATTCGTGGCCGCCGTTACGCAGCGGCGACGTAAGGTCCTCGGGCTGCCCGATGTGCTCGGACGTTTGCAGGCGCTGCTAATGGACTTTGTGCCCGGCCGGCCATTTTCCAGCGACAATTACCGGTCGTTGACCCTTGACAGCGTTTGTTCGCAGGACGGATTTGCGCAGCTTGGCATCCGGCCTGAGGCCATGGAAGGCGTCGCGCGCCAGTACCTGGGGGCCTTCGAGGATAATTCGCGCCTGAGCCGCGATCGCATGCTCGCGGGCCGAAGACATTAAAGGTACACCATGCCAGTTTCGCAGACATCGATTCAACATCATTCAGGCGCAGGCATCTGGCTGCTGGCGATGACGCTGGTGGGGCTCGCGCCCGCGGCGAACGCGGACGCCGGCAGCAACGGCGGCGCCGACGCATCGGCTCAGGAAGCAACCCTCGGCCGCATACGCGATGCCGCCATGCGCAGCGACTGGGCCTATAAGCGCCTGGCCGACCTGTCGGATAAAGTCGGCGCCCGCCTCTCAGGCTCGCCGCAGCTCGACGCCGCAATTGCGCAGGTTGCCGAAGCAATGCGCGCAGTCGGTGCACGCGTGACGCTGCAGCCTGCCAAGGTTCCACATTGGGTTCGTGGCGAAGAGCGCGCCGAGATCGTTGAATACCCGGGAAGGCCTGCAGGCATTGTCCAGCCGCTGCACCTGACGGCGCTCGGCGGATCATCCGCAACCGCCGCGGCCGGCCTCACGGCACGCGTAATCGTCGTGCACAGTTTCGATGAACTGAAAGCACGGTCGGCCGAGGTGCCGGGAAATATCGTTTTATTTGCCTCGCATTTCGATCAGCGCCTGGCCGATAACGGGCGCGCATTGGACGCCTACGAGCAGAACGGCGCCAATCGCTTCGTAGGTCCGGCCAGCGCTGCGGCCCTGGGCGCGGCGGCCACGCTGGTGCGCTCGGTGGGAGGTGCAATTTACCGGCTGCCGCACACCGGCGCGACCGTTTGGAATGACAAGCAGGCGCCAACGCCGGCGGCAGCATTGGCTGCCGAGGATTCCGATCTGATCGATCGGCTGGCGAGCGCCGGCCCCGTCACGGTCAGGCTGCTGCTCACGGCGAAGATGCTGCCCGATGCGGACAGTCACAACGTCATCGCCGACTGGCCCGGGCGCGAAAAGTCCGGCGAATATATCATTGTGTCGGGGCACCTCGATTCCTGGGACTTGGCGACCGGCGCGACCGACGATGGAGTGGGCGCGATGGCCGCTGCCGGCGTCATCGAGATCATGAGGCAACTCGACTTGCATCCGCGGCGAACGATCCGCTTTATCGGCTGGACTAACGAGGAGAATGGCGGGCGCGGCAGCAAGGCCTACTTTGCCTCCGTCAAGGACAGCCTGCAGAAGCAGATCGGCGCAATCGAGAGCGATGAGGGTGCTGGCCATGCCATCGGAATATCCGCGGCGGTGACGCCGGAATCGCTTGCCATGCTGGCGCCCGTCACGCAGGCCTTGGGCTCGATCGGCGCGGGCGTGATGACGCGCCATGACGACAGTCAGGGCGCTGACATCGACCCGCTGCAGCATGGCGGCGTCCCGGGATTTGCGCCGATGGTCGATGCGCGGCATTACTTCGATTACCACCATACCGCTGCCGACACACTCGATAAAGTGGATCCGGAGAACCTGCGCAGTCAGGTGGCCACCATGGCCGTGCTGGCCTATTTCCTGGCCGATATGCCGGAACCCTTGCCGCGATTCGCCATCCCCGACTAAGAAGCCTCGCCGCAAACCTGCCCATCCCGCTGCGCCGCCGGCATCTTCGCAAGCTCGCGCGCGCGCCGGTAAAAGGCCGGCAGATCTCCCTCTAGCGCGGCGAGTTCGCGCTTCAGGCCGGGCAGGCAGGCCTGATAGGTGGCGATGGACACGAGGTCAGCATTGTTCAGCTTGCCATCGAACCAGGAATCGTAGCCTGTCGTCCCCGACCAGCCGGATTTTAGTTGCTGGTATCTTTGCCGCAGTTGCCCGAAGAGCGCCGCCTTGCTCGCGCGCATGGCCGACGGGTCGCCCGCCGAGGCATATAGTTTTTCCAGCTCATGGCGGGTATCGAGCAGCAGCGCGATCACGCGTGCATAGCGCGTCTGGCTATCGCTAAATCCAGCCAGGTCTTTCTCGCGGGCCTGTGCGAGCAGCCAGCGCCGTACGCCTTCCTCTTCGACCAGCGTGGCAAGCGCCTCGTTGAACGGCGCATCATCGCGCACGTACAGCAGCTGGTGAGTCAGCTCGTGGAAAATGATTGCGGCAAGGTCGACATCGCTCCAGCCCACCATCGTGCTAAGTACCGGGTCGTCGAAGGCGCCGAGCGTTGAATAGGCGGTGGCCCCCTTGACCGTGACGTCCAGGCCTTGCGCCTGCAGCTTGCGGGCGTATTCATGCGCCCCAGACTCGGCAAAATAGCCCCGGTAGGCGACGCAGCCGATGACCGGATAGCACCACTGCCGCGGTGTCACCGAGAATTCCGGCGCCGCGAAGACATTCCATACGACGTTGCTGCGCCCGATATCCGCATAGGCGCGGTAGCTGCCGTTGTCCGGTAGCCCGAGTTCGCGGCTCGCAAAATCGCGGATGCTGGAGACCGCCTGGAGCTGCGAGCGCAGGGCTTGCGCAGTGGCGGGATTCGCAATGACCAATGCGATCGACTGGCGCTTGGATAGCAGCGAGACCTGTCCGCCAATCGCCTGCAACTCATAGCACCCGGCCATCGGCAGGATCAGGCTGAACGCCAGGGCGGCTGCGCCGAGGCGGCGCGTGATGCTGCTAATATCCACGCATGCAAGTGTATCTGGTCGGGGGAGCGGTTCGTGACAGCCTGCTTGGGCTGCCCGTGCACGAACGCGACTGGGTCGTTGTCGGTGGCACGCGCGATGAGCTGCTGCGCCAGGGCTACCGCGAGGTGGGCCGGGATTTTCCGGTGTTCCTGCACCCGACGACGCACGAGGAATATGCGCTGGCGCGACTTGAGCGCAAGGTGGCGCCGGGTTACCGCGGATTCGAATTCCAGTTCGGTCCCGAGGTCACACTGCAGCAGGACCTCAGCCGGCGCGACCTGACCATCAATGCGATCGCGAAAGCCGTGGATGGGACGCTGATCGACCCCTATGGTGGTCAGGCGGATCTGCTTGCCCGCACGCTGCGGCATGTCTCCCTGTCATTCATTGAAGATCCCGTGCGAGTGCTGCGCGTCGCGCGGTTTGCCGCCCGCTTTGCCCCGCTGGGTTTTCGCGTGGCGCCGGAGACGCTCGAGCTGATGCAGGCGATCGCCGCGCGGGGGGAACTGCAGGCGCTGGTCCCGGAGCGCGTCTGGCAGGAAACCGACAAAGCGCTTGGCTCAGCGGATCCGGGCAGCTACTTTCGCGTGCTGCGCGACTGTGGCGCGCTGCAGGTCATCTTTCCGGAAATCGATGCGCTATTTGGCGTACCGCAGCCGGCGAAGTGGCACCCGGAAATCGACACCGGCGTGCATACCCTGATGGTGCTCGAACAGGCCGTGCGCCTGTCGAGCGAAACGGCGGTGCGCTTTGCCGCACTGGTGCATGACCTGGGCAAGGGCGTCACGCCTCCCGACCAATGGCCAAAGCACTATGGGCACGAGGAACAAAGCGTCGCGTTGATCGATGCGCTGGCGACGCGGCTGCGCATACCCACCGGTCATCGGGACCTTGCGGTGCTGGTCGCGCGCTATCACGGCAACGTGCATCGTGCATTCGAATTGCGGGCGCAGACGGTGCTGGAGTTCCTGGAAAAAGCCGATGCGTTGCGCCGGCCGGAGCGCTTCGCGCAGGTCCTGCTCGCGTGCGAAGCGGATGCACGAGGCCGCAGCGGATTTGAAGAGCAGCCGTATCCGCAACGGCAATACCTGCTGGCGGCGCGCGATGCGGCTGCAGCACTCAGGCCCAGCGCGGCCGACATCTCGCAGCGCAGCGGCGAGCAGATCGCGGCGCAGTTACGTGCCCGGCGCCTGCAGGCGATCGCCGGGATACGCGAGCGCCTCCCAAGCCCCTAGAGCGCCTCGCGTATGTCACGCAGCGCGAATCCTGACAGCGGAACATCCATTCCCCGCATCCACGCCATGACCTTGAAGCGTTCGCCCATTTCCCCCGGCATCATCAGCTGCCGGGCCTGATCGGCGAACCTCGCAAACTGATTCGGATCGCCGGCGGCAAGGCGATGCATCTCGCTATCGATGCCATTGCCAGCCAGGAAATAGGTTTGCGTCGTAAATCCGGCCAGGCGGAAACCTGCAGCGGCCGATGCTTCCGCCAGGGCGCTGAAGTCGACCCAGGCGGTAATGTCCTCAAGTCCCGGGTAGCGGAACGGATCGTCGTGGACACGCTGGCGGTAGTGACACAGCAAGGTGCCGGCGCGCCGCTCGGGAAAATAATACTGTGCGCGGGGCAGGCCGTAGTCGAACCACAGCACGGCGCCGCGTCGCAAAGACCGCGTTACGCCAGCCGTCCACGGCCCGAGCAGTGCGCAATATTCAGACGTGTAGCCGTCCTGCCAGTCGCCACCCGCCGCGTGCAGGCTCCGGCAATACTGCGCGACACCATTCGCAGCAGGCCGGCCCGACCACAGGAATCCTTGCACGCCGCGCGCGACCCCGATCTCCAGGAGCTGCGCCCGCGTCCAACAGAAACGGCGAACCGGTAGGGCATCCAGTACTTCATTGGCGAGCATCAGCCCGTCAAAATCCTGCGCCGGCGGACCATCGAGCCAGTGCACCCGATCGAGTAGGTGCGGCACCCTTTCGCATAGGTGCCGACGCTGGCGCTCGCGCAAGTCGGCACTGATTTCGAGTATCGAATACCGCACTGGCAGGCAAGCGAGCGCCTCGAGGCGCGTGAGGATCTCGCCCGCGAGCCGGCCGCTGCCGGCACCTAACTCCAGTATCTCGCCCTGCCGAAGCGTCGCCAGGACCTCTGCGCATTGGCGCGCGACGCACGCGCCAAACAGCGGGGAGATCTCCGGCGCGGTGACAAAATCGCCGGAAGGTCCAAATTTACGAGCCCCGGCGCTGTAATAACCGAGGCCCGGGGCGTATAGCGCCAGGTCCATATATTGCTCGAAGCTGAGCCAGCCACCGGCCACATCGATCGCCTCGGCAATATGCGCGCTCACGCGCTCGCCGTGACGGCGCTCCTCGCCTTCCGGGTTCGGTTCACGCTGGGCGCCAGTTCCGGTATCGTTCGCTTGCATGAGTACCCGCAACCCCACATCTGGCCTTGGCGATCGGGTGCTGCTGATCACCGGCGGCGCCCGCCGCGTCGGCGCGCAGATCGCGCGCACGCTGCACAGCGCGGGCGCCAACGTTCTGCTTCATTATCGCACCTCCGAGGCGGCCGCGAAGGCTCTGGCCGCGGAACTGAACCAATCGCGGCCGGCCTCGGTGGCAATTCATGGCGCCGATCTGCACACCGCGGAGGCCCCTGCGGCGCTCGTCGCAGCGGCACTGCGCGAATTCGGGCGCATCGACATCCTGATCAACAATGCCTCGGCTTTTTACCCGACGCCGGTAGGCGAGATCAGCGCAGCGCAGTGGGACGACCTGTTCGGCAGCAACGTCAAGGCGCCGTTTTTCCTGTCGCAGGCGGCAGTGCCCAGCCTGCGCGAGAGCTGCGGGCTGATCATCAACATCGTCGATATTCATGGCTTGCGGCCGCTGAAGGGCCATCCGGTCTATAGCGCGGCCAAGGCTGCGCTCGCGATGCTGACGCGTGCGCTAGCGCAGGAGCTCGGCCCGCAGATCCGCGTCAATGGCATCGCACCCGGGCCAATCCTATGGCCGGAGGGCCCGATGGATGAGGCACTGAAGCAGGAAATCATCGCGAAAACTGCCCTGAAACGCCACGGTAGTCCGCGGGACGTTGCGCGCACCGCGCTGTTCCTGGCGCAGGATGCTCCCTATATTACGGGCCAGATCATCGCCGTGGATGGCGGTCGCAGCATCTAGCTGATCGCAGCCTCGGAGCAGGGCGCGCAGCACCCCGCACCGCGAGCTCGGCCCTGTTACTTCGGCGGAATGTCCTTGCTGATGCCATTTTCCTGCTGGTTCAGCACTCTCTGTTCGTTCTTAGTGATGTGCCCGTTGTTCTGCGATGCCATGTCGCGCTCTTCCTGGCGGACCTGATGGTCCTGCGCATGATCGGCGGCGGCCTGGCTGCGGGTCAGGGTGCCGTCCCTGACGTCCTGGTGGATGCGCCGGTTCTGGTTCCTGAGCCGGTCATTGACCTCGGTACGTCGCGGATGGTCCTTCTGCCAGGTGGTCTCGCCGCGGGCGTCCGCGGCGAGCGTAGCGCCCGCATAGCCGCTCAGCGCCGCTATCACGACGGCTAAGCCGAGGAATTTACGGTTCCGATTTAACATGTGTAATGCTCCTGCAGATGGATCGACGTATGCGGTGCCTATACCAGCCAATTAATCGGCCAGATACGCATACCAACGTCACAGAAGCAGCCATGGCTACAGGAATTACGTCGCTTTAATCTGCGCTTGAGCACCCGGCGCATGGTGAGGCCGGAATAGCCGGCCTTGCTCGGCCCTCAGCACGCACGCGAGGCTCAACAACCCGCAGGCCAGCGCACCGGCGGCCAGCGGCACAACCGAAAAATTGAACTGACGCCCGATCAGTGTGGCAACGAGCGCTGCGCCCGTCGTCGAGATGAACCCTTGCAAGGAGGCTCCGATGCCCGCGACGGCGCCGATCGGCTCCATCGCCATTGCACCGAAGTTCGAGGCGGCCAGATTGAAGCACGCCATCGAGGCGGACTGCAGCAGGACAAACGTCCAGATCCGCTCCAGCCCGAGCGCGGCGATCACAATGTGCACACACGAGACCGCGATGAACACGAGCAACGCAGCATGCGATATACGGCGCATGCCGATGCGCTCGACGTGGCGCGAATTCCAGAACGCCGCGAACCCCATCGATATCGCGCACAGGCCGAACATCGCCGGCATCAGGCTCGCGCGATGAAACACGTCGGCGAAGATCTGCTGCACCATGCCCACATACGCGAGCAGCGCGCCGAACATGACGGTCAAGGCCAGCGCGTAGTACAGCGAGGTGGGATTGCCCAGCACAAATCTCGCGGCGCCGCCGATATGCTGGGCGGTGATGGTGCGACGATGCTCCGGATGCAGCGTTTCTGGCAGGTGCATGGCCGCCCACAGCCACACCGCTGCGCCGTACACCGTAAATAATGCAAATACCGATCGCCACGGCGCAAGCAGCAGGACGAGCTGCCCCAGGCTCGGCGCGATGATCGGTACCGTCAGGAAAACCATGAATGTCAGGGACAGGATGCGGGCCATCGGGCGCCCGGAGAAGCGGTCGCGGATCACCGACCGGGTGACCACGATGGATGCGGCGGCAAGGCCATGCAGCGCCCGCCAGGCGAGCAAGGCGGTAAAGCTGCCGCTGATCGCACAACCGGCAGAAGCCAGCACGTACATCCCGATGCCGCTGAGCAGGACCGGCCGGCGGCCGAAGCGATCGGACATCAGCCCCCAGAACAGCTGCCCGATACCCACACCCGCTATATAGATCGTAATGATCCATTGCCCGTGGTTCTCATCGGCCACCTGCAATTGCCGAACGATCGTCGGCAATGCCGGCAACATCGCGTCCACGGCGATGGCCTGCGTTGCCATCAGGGCCGCCGCGAGTGCCACGAACTCGCCCGTGCTCAGTTCCTTATTCATGCGTCGCATGTTCCATGGGGAGGCAGCCCTAGTCCATCGATTGTTGTACCGCCGCCGCCAGCATCGGCATAATCAGCGCTACCATGACCACTCGACGCACTCTTCTGCATGCCACCGCCCAGGGTCTCACTCTGGCAGCTACCAGCCTCCTTGGACGCAGTGCCTGGGCGGACCTGCCGCGCGGCGCCGCCGACGCCGCGGCGCTCGATACCCTGCCGGGCAAGAAGGCGCTGCTGCGCAGGTCCTTCCGGCCGCCCAACTACGAGACGCCGCCTGAGTATTTCAACGACGTGATTACGCCGAACGAGCGTTTCTTTGTGCGCTGGCATCTCGCCAGCATCCCGCAGATCGATGCGCGAACCTGGCGGCTCGCGGTGGGCGGCGATGCCGCCACGCAGGAGTTGCAACTGAGCCTCGATCAGCTAAAGCATGACTTCGAGCCTGCTGAGCTCGTCGCCGTATGCCAGTGCTCCGGGAACCGGCGCGGATTTTCCGATCCGCACGTGCCGGGCGTGCAGTGGGGCGCGGGCGCGATGGGCAATGCGCGTTGGAAGGGCGTGCGGCTCAAGGACATCCTGGCACGCGCTGGTATCAGGAAGGACACGGTCGAAGTCGCCTTCAACGGCGCCGATCGTGCGCCGCTCGATGTGACGCCGGCATTCGTCAAGAGCATCCCCGCCTGGAAGGCCATGGATGAGAACACGCTGGTTGCCTACGAGATGAGCGGGGCGCCCCTTCCGCACTGGAATGGGTTTCCGGCGCGCATCGTCGTGCCCGGATGGACCGCGACATACTGGATGAAGCAGGTGTCGGTCATCCGTGCGCTCGCACAGCCCCTGACGAGCTACTGGATGAATACCGCGTACCGGATGCCGAAGGGCAAGTTTCCGGTGGTAGACCGGTTCGTTTCGCAGGAATCCGAGACCAGCACGCCGATTACCGAGATCCTGGTCAATTCGTTGATTACACAGCCGGTGGATGGCGCGCGCCTTGCGCCGGAAATGCCGGTGGTGGTCGCGGGACTTGCCTGGGACGGGGGCGCCGGCGTGCGACGCATTGAAGTGTCGACCGATGGTGGCCGGACCTGGAATACGGGCGAGCTCGGCACGGACCTCGGGCGCTTCTCGTTTCGTCCTTGGACATTCAGTTTCACGCCCGGGGCACCGCGACACCAGCTCATCATGGCGCGAGCCAGCAATGCGCAGGGCACAACCCAACCATCTGAACTGATTTTCAATCCCCCGGGCTACCATAATAATGTCGTGCAGAAAATTGCCGTGGAAATTGCATGAAATCCCCACCGCTGATATGGCTCGGCTTTAGCGCTACCCTCGCTGCCTCGGTGCTGGTGGCGCGCGCCAGCGGCGATGAGTCCCGCGTTCACCTGGCCGTGGGCGCAGGGAGCGAACTTGTGCAGTCGCGTTGCGCGATCTGCCACAGCCTCGACTACATCCCGATGAACTCGCCTTTCCTGACACGCACCGCGTGGGAAGCCGAAGTGCGCAAGATGATCAAGGTCATGGGCGCACCGGTTGCTGAGCCGGAGGTCGCGCCAATTGTCGATTACCTCAGCGCCCACTACGGCGCCGAATAAATATCTCTGCGAATGCAAGGCGACGCCTATCGTTTACCGCGGCCCACCTGCCCGCTCTGACCGTGTCATGATTTGCCGCAGAGTGGTCAATCTGGCGGCAGCCCTCGCGCTTGCGCTGTCGGCCGGCGCCTGCTCTCTTCAGCATCTGGCTGTCGACAAGGCCGGAGATGCGCTTGCCAGCAACGGCGCGGTTGTCGCCCGCGATGATGATCCGGATTTCGTTCGCGCCGCAGCGCCGTTCAGCCTGAAGCTGATGGAATCGCTGCTGGCCCAAGACCCCGCGCAGCCGGGGCTCCTGCTCGCCACCGCCAGTGGTTTTACCCAGTACAGCTACGCGTTCGTTCAACTCGAAGCCGATCGGCTCGGGGACCAGGACAACCAGGCTGCAGGCGAGCTGCGTGAGCGCGCCCGGCGACTCTACCTGCGCGCGCGCAATTATGGGTTGCAAGGGCTCGACAATGTACATCCGCAATTCACCGAAAGGTTACGCCGCGATGCACAGGCCGCCGCGGGTGGGCTGCGAGCAACTGACGTGCCGCTGCTGTACTGGACCGCGGTCGCGTGGGCTGCGGCGATCAGTCAGGCCAAGGATGATCCGGACCTCGTGGGCGACTTACCTTTGGTCGACGTACTTGCCGCTCGCGCCGCCACACTGGACCCCGACTATGGGGCCGGTGCGTTGCAGGGGTTTTTGATCAGCTATGAAATGGCGCGCGAGGCGCGCCCCACCGTCGCGCGGGCGCACTTTGACCGGGCCATTGCGCTCAGCCAGGGGCATCGTGCGGCCCCGTATGTCGCATTGGCCGAATCGGTGTGCGTCGCGCAGCGGGCACGCGCCGAATACCTTAAAGTGCTCGACCAGGCCCTAGCGATCGATGCCGACCGCTATCCTGACTTCCGTCTGGAAAACCTGATCGAGCAGCGCCGCGCGCGCTGGCTGCGCGATCGTGTCGACGAGCTGTTTCTGGAGACGCCTTGAGAATATCGACTATCAATCGCCGCCAATTCACGCAGGGCCTATGTGCCGGCGCCGGTGCCATCCTCGCGCCGCGCGTGCGGGCCGATGCGCCGGCACTGCGCGTGAACCTTGGCACGCTGGCGCCACGCGGCTCGAGCTATTTTCAGGGCCTGCAGGCGATGGGGGACCAATGGCGCGCGCAGGGCGTGCGGCTGGTTATTTACCCGGACGGCACCCAGGGAAGCGAGGCGGACATGGTGCGCCTGATGCGTGTCGGCACGCTGCAGGCTGGCCTGCTGACGGCTACAGGGCTTGCTGAAATAGACCCTGCCGTGAATGTGCTGCAGGCCTACCCCTTGTTGTTTCGCGATTTCGACGAGTTCAGCTATGTCCTGCAGCATATGCAGCCGATGCTGAACAGCCGGCTGGAAAAGCAGGGCTTCGTACCGCTTTTTTGGGGAGACGCGGGGTGGCTGCGCTACTTTTTCAAGGAGCGAGTCGCAACAGTTGCGCAATTTCGCCAGGCCAAGGTGTTCCTGTGGTCTGTCGCCACCGAACAGCAGCGCATCATGCGCGAAATGGGTTGGAATCCAGTGCCCCTGGAAACAGCGGACATCTTGCAGGCGCTCGCGACCGGCCAGATAACCGGGGTCAGCGTCCCACCGATCGTCGCGCTGGTCAGTCAGTTTGAAAAGCGCGTGCCCTACATGGTGGACCTGAACTACGCACCGCTGGTCGGGGCCTGCGTCATGCGCCACGAGCTTTGGGACAAGTTGTCGCAAGCCCAGCGTGATGCGCTGGTACCGATCGCGCAGGCCACGGGCGCGGACATCGTGCGGCGTACGCACCTCGAGAGCGACCAGGCGGTCGCCAAGATGCAATCACAAGGATTGACTGTTTATCCGCTGACTGCGGAACAGCGGCTAGCCTGGCAGTCCGAAGCCGATGCTTTCCAGGTTCGTGCCCGCGGTCGCGTCATTCCGGCAGACCTGCATGACCAGATTTTCCATCTGGTGGCGGAGTATCGTGCCGGCAAGCGCGCATGACAGCAGGTGATGCCACCCATCTGCCTGCGACCGTAGCGACGCCCGAGGTCAGCGCGCAACGTTGCGGCGCTGAGCACTGGCTGATCGCACTGGTGATCTTCGCGATGCTGGCGCTGCCGCTCGCGGATCGCGCGCTGGCGCTGTTTGGCTCTGCCTTTGCGCGCAGCACTACGCTGGTCACGCACCTGACTCTGCTGGTCGCGCTGCTGGGCGGGCTACTGGCAGCGCGGTCGCGCCGGCTAATCGCCACGCCGATCGTGCTCGACCGGTTACCGCCCGTGGCACGGGGCTGGGCCGGCGCATTCGGTCAGGGCATTGCCGCGGCCATCGCGCTGCGGCTTGGCTACTCGGGCTGGCAGTTCGCGATCAGCGAGCGCCATGCGAGCGGTCACCTGCTGCCCGGCATCCCGTTGTGGTTTGTCGAGATGCTGATTCCGGCGGCATTCATCGGCATCGGCCTGCGCCTGATTGGCCGTGGCAACGCAACACCTGCGATGCGCGCCGCGGCTGCCGGGGTCGCGCTGGTCGCGCTGGTGCTGTTGGCGGCGTCGGGCCCGGGGATCGCGCTTCGCCTGGGGGGGACCATGGTGATCGTGGCGGCGCTGTTGTGTGGCGCGCCAATGTTCACGATCATCGGCGGCCTTGCGCTGGTGCTGATGAGTGCGGCAGGCCAGCCGACGGCGGCGATCGCGGTAAAATATTACTCACTCGCCACGACGCCCGCCGTGCCGACGCTGCCGCTGTTCGCGTTCACAGGCTATCTGCTCGCCGAAAGCGGCGCGGCGCAGCGGCTGGTGGAGCTGTTTCGCGCGATGTTCGGCAACATTCGCGGCGGCATGGGAATCGCGACCGTCCTGTCCTGCGCATTTTTCACCACCTTCACGGGCGCCTCGGGCGTGACGATCCTCGCACTGGGCGGATTGCTGATGCCGGTATTGGGCGCCGCGGGCTATCGTGAGCGGGACTCGCTCGGGTTGGTGACCGGGTCAGGCTCCCTCGGGCTGCTCTTTCCGCCCTGCCTGCCCGTTATCCTGTACTCGATCGTGGCGCTGCAGACGCTACAGGGCCTGGATCCTGACACGCTCGGCAGCTTCGACGTCAGCATCGAGGGCATGTTTCGCGCCGCGCTGCTGCCGGGCCTGTTACTGGTGGTCCTGGTGTGCGCCTGGGGCATCTGGCGAGCGCCGCGAGCGCGCACGCCGCCGCCTCCATGGCGCTGGCAACCGTTGTGGAAAGCGGCCGTCGCAGCGAAATGGGAACTCGCCCTGCCGGTCGTCGCAGTGGGCGCGCTGTTCGGCGGCTGGGTTTCCTCGCCCGTGCAGGCGGCGGCCGTGACCGCGGCGTACGCACTGGTGGCAGAGGGCTTGATTCATCGAGACCGGCAGCTGCTGCGCAACCTGCCGCGGATCGCGGCTGAGTGCGGACTGTTGACTGGCGGAATCCTGCTGATTCTCGGTAGCGCAATGGGCCTGACGAATTTCCTCGTGACCGCCGAGGTTCCCGAGTCCCTGACATCGTGGATGGGCGCGCACGTGCAATCACCGCTCGTGTTCCTGCTGGCGCTGAACGTCGTGCTGCTGATCGTCGGGTCGCTGATGGAGATTTATTCTGCGATCGTCGTGGTCGTACCGCTGATCGTGCCGCTGGCGCTGCACTACGGCGTCGACCCGGTGCACCTTGGCGTGATTTTCCTGGCCAACCTGGAACTTGGCTTCCTGCATCCGCCGGTGGGCATCAACTTGTTCCTGTCCAGTTACCGCTTCGGCAAGCCAATCGGTGAAATCGTGATAGCAACGCTGCCAGTGATGCTGATTCTCGGCTTTGCGGTCATCCTGATCACCTATTGGCCAGGGCTGACGCACTGGCTGCCATCCCTGGTGCGGCCTTAAAAAGGCGGCACGCGCCTTTCGGCGCGTGCCGAAACGTGCTCCCGTGAGGGCTACATAGCCGGCATGGTCGTACCGGAATAGTACGTAAGCACGTAGGCCTTCAAACTCGTGTCGAGCAGCGGGACAGCATAGACCTTGACCGGCGTTCCCACGTTTGCGAGCGCCTTGGTTAAGGTCATGAGGCCCGCCGCGGTCGTGATGTCGACCTGGCTGACAGTCACGATGCCATTGCTGCGATCGACCTGGTAGACCAGCGTCGCCGCGCCCGCTGCGGTTGAAACATCGACGGTTGCCGGCATGGTCCCGCCGGGAACTTTCAACGTGAATGTGTTGCCGCTCGTCAATCCCGTCGCGACCGCTCCGATGGGCAACACCGAAGGCGTGACGATGCTCGCGTTGGTGGACCAGGCATTTGCTTTCGCAGGATCGTTCCAGACGCTGAAGCTAATGCCGTGCGCTGCCACCGCGCCGACCGGGCCACCGAGGTTGATCGCGTCATTGGTGACGGTCACCCAATCGCTGACCGACAGGTCAAGCGCGGTCGGAAATGCAAAATACCACCACTTGAAACCGCTGATCGGATTGCCCGAGAGTGGGTCAATGCCATTCGCAGTTGTGGGCGAGATATAGTCGATCGTGTAGCTGTAATCGTCGCCTGCCGTTTGGAAGTTATGTGTCAGCGTAAAGCCGGTAGTTGACGGCGCCGAGATGGTGCCGTCGTACTTGGCCGTCTCGATGTCGATCGAGTCTGCAACCAGCGGTGAAGCGAGCGGGTCCACAACCGTGGCGTGCACCTTGAAGCCGCGCACAAAGTTCTCGCTCGACAGCAGCTCCGTGCCGGTTGCGATCGGCGTGCTGTCCGCCTGCGCGCTCTGCGGCGTGCGGAAGAAGAACTGCGTATTCGCGTTGACAGTCACTGGTATGCCCTGACCCAGCTCATTCTCGACCGTGACCACATTGTTGGTCGAATCCACGTGCAGCACATGCCCCTCAGGGCTTGCCCACACGGTGTTGAAGGCATTCGTCGCATTGCTGATCCAGATGCGGGTGGCCACCAGCGTGCCATCAGCCTGGTAACGGGCCGCAATGCGTACCTGCGTGCCCACGGGCGTGGTGGCTAGGTTTGCAAAGCTCATGATCGTCGTGCGCGTGTGAGCATCAAGGTCATATAGCAGGGTGCCGTTGGTCGTATCTGCCAGGACCTGCAGCGACTGGCCCGTCAGGACCGGCGTTTCGGGACTCGCTGGCGGCTCGGTTGGAAATTCCTGGCTGATCGTCAGCGAGGTATTATCGGAAGAGACCGATGCCACCTCGCCATAGGCGTGGCGCAGCACCAATCTCGTGATGTCATACAATGGATTGCGCCGCACGGGACCGCTGAAATTGACGGCCCAGATGGTCGCGCCCTGCAGGGCCGGCGGGGTGTGCGCCATGATGAACGCCGGATGTCCCAGGTCGAATTCAACGTTTAGCTGGCTGGCCTTGCCTGGCGTGACCGTGAGCGGTTCGATGAAATTGATCGGCACGGCTACCGTCAAGTTGGGAGCGCTTCCCTGCGCATGCTGTATTTGCATGCTGGTCGCTGGAATGACGGTCCCTGGCGCTGCCTGGAAGCCGCTCTGGGGATCCGCGGCTGCCGTCAGGCTCACATCGCCGGGGTTCGCGCTCAGTGTCACGATCGCGCCGGTGAAGGTCAACGGTGCATCGGTGACGAGCTCCGTATTGCCGAGCACTTGCGACAAATTATCGAGATCAACGAGGTTCGTCACGGGCACCGGGTTCGGCGCCGTATAAATGGTCACATTGGCGCCGCCACCCTGTGGCACGAGCGCAATCGACATAATCTTGACGCCGATCATCGCCCAGTCCTCGGTCGATGCATCGCTGACCAGCACAGCCATGTTGCTGCTCTGCTGCGGCGGCATCGTGGCGGAGGTGCTGCCAGCACCGCCGCCGCATCCGGCGAGTATTGCAGCAATTGTGCCGGCCAATATCAGTCTGGACGTATTTGCATTCATGCCATGTACTCCTTGAAAGACGCGAATCTCGTCATATTTGCGCCGTTGCAGGGCTCTCTGGCCTCGCACTCGACTGAGAGCCATAACGGCGCGGCTCACCTCGCGTTGACAAATTGTTTCCTTTGCACAGTCGCGTATGAACGATGTTGCGTGCGAGGCGCGAGCGGGTGGCGCAAAATGGCGACAATGGACAGCTGGAAAGAGCGGTGCATAAACAAGAACAAACAGTGATCATCGGCGCGGGGCTCATTGGCCTTGCCACTGCGCACGCGCTGCTGGAACGAGGCGAGCGGGTTCGGGTGCTCGAGACGTTGATGCAGGTGGGCGGTGGCACGAGTTATGCAAATGGCGGGCTGCTCACGCCGTCGATGGCCGAGCCGTGGAAT
Source organism: Gammaproteobacteria bacterium (assembly GCA_025355645.1). GTDB lineage: Bacteria > Pseudomonadota > Gammaproteobacteria > Steroidobacterales > Steroidobacteraceae > Bog-1198. Next base: position 57,780 of record JANXZG010000003.1, read on the forward strand.
GCGCCTGGCGCCTGGCGCCATTTCGCCGCGTCGATGACAGATGCGGCCGCGCCGATGAAGCTGCGGGGGCTCGCGCTGCCGGGTCTCGTTCGGTGGGGCTTTCGATTCTTGTGTCACTCGACGCCGGCGCGCTACCGCAGTGCGACCCAGGCAAGTTTTCGCCTGGCGCGCGAGAGTGTGCGTCTGACCCGCAGCTGGCGCGAGCGCCTGAACCTTTCTTACGACGGCCGCGCGAGCGGCTGCTTAAGCCTTTTTCGCACCGGCTCGTCCATGCATGAGCAACTGGCAACGTCGCGGCAACTGCAGGCGCTCGGTCTGCGCTTTACCCGGCTCGACAGCGCTGGGGTAGTCGCAATCGAGCCGATGCTGGCTGACATCGCGCGCGATATTGACGGTGCGATTTACTTTCCCGACGATGAGATCGGCGATGCCCACGCGCTGTGCCACGCGCTCGGGCGCAGCATCATTTCCCGGGGTGGGCAGATCAGCACGAACGTCCATGCAAGCCGGATCAGCCTGCGCGAGGGACGTGTATGGGGCGTGGAGACAGACGGCGAACATCTGCCGGCGGCGCGAGTGATCGTCGCGGCGGGCGTGGGCTCGGTGCAGTTGCTGCAGGATGCCGGCGTGCGGATCAGCGTCGCACCGGCCAAGGGCTATTCACTGACTGTGGATTTCGGCGGGCACTCGGCCCTACCCGCGTTGCCCGTCAGCGATCGCATCCGGCATGTCGTTGCAACGCCACTCGGACAGCGCATGCGCATCGCAGGCACAGCTGAGTTCGCGGGCTGGGATCTGAGCATGCGTCCCGAGCGCATCTCCCCGCTCGCAGCCGCGTTTCGCGAACTCTACCCGCGACTCGCGCGCAAGGTCGATCCGGCACAAGGGCTGGCCTGGGCGGGCCTGCGCCCCGTGAGCGCCGACGGGTTGCCTTTCATTGGGCCGACACGCGTTGAGGGCCTCTACGTCAATGCGGGCCATGGAGCGCTCGGGTTTACGCTGGCGGCAGGCTCCGCCGTATTACTTGCGGACCTGCTAAAAGGGGCACCGACCGCGCTGAATCCGGCCCCGTACTCGGCGCTGCGCTAGCCCCCGGCTGAATCACGGTCAGCGAGGCGGGCGCGTCGCCAGCATCGAATCGCGCGCGCCGAATTCTTCAAACCATGCTGCGGCCGCGGGATATTTCCCGCGCCATCCGAGTGATTCCATGCGCAGGTCCAGATAGCCCAGCGAGCAGCCAATCGAGATCGTACCGATGTCGATGCGTTCCTTGAACCCAGTCGCGCGCCGCTCGATCTCGGCAAGGCCCGAGGACACTTTTTCCGTCTGACCGTCAATCCACTGCCGCCAGCGCAGCTGCTCGGGCCGTGCAGCGGTCTCGTAGCGCACCAGCACGGCGGCATCCAGCATGCCATCGGCAAGGGACTGTTCGACCAGTACCAGGAAGCGCGCGGGACCCGCGACGGGAAGTAATTGTCCCCGGCCGAGCTCATTCAGGTACTCGCACACCACGCGGCTGTCATAAAGAATCGCCCCATCATCGGTGATCAGCGTCGGGATCTTGCCAAGTGGATTGCGCGCGACCACGGTCTGGTCGCGATTGACCGGATGGGGCGCGGAGGGCACGAGTTCAATGCGCTCACGCAGCCCGAGCTCGTGCGCGGCCACAAGGCACTTGCGCACGTAGGGAGAGGTCGCTGAGTAAAATATCTTCATAACACCCATGCTACGCTAGCGAAGTCATGAATGATCCGACGCTCGAACAGATACAGACAAAAATTGCGTTCCTCGAGCGCGCCAACATTGAGCTTAGCGACCAGGTCTACCGCCAGCACCAGGAAATCGAGGCGATGCGGCGCCAGCTCGGCGAACTTGCCGACCGGCTGAACTCTGCATTGTCCGCAGCGCTGAGCCGCACTGCCGACGAAGAGCGCCCGCCGCACTACTGAGAGGCCGGCGTTGGCGGAGCCTCGGCAGCATCAGAAATTGGCGACGGCCCGCACCGCTGCCACCGGTTTGTCGAGGTCCGCCAGCAGCTCTGGCCCCAGAATCGCAAGCGGTGTCGAGCCATACGAGAGCAGCCGGTCGTGAAAATCGTGCAAGGATCCGTGCTCGCCGGCCTTCCGCAGGTAGCTCTCAAGCAGTTCCTCGATCTGCTGGCGTCCGACCGCATAAGCAATGTAATAGCCCGGGCTCGTGGCGATTGCGGCCGTGGCAGCCGCAGCAGCCTGCGGCGTGAAACTGGTCTCGCGCGCAAAATAATCCGCAGCTTGCTGCATGCTCCAATCGCCGCAGGCGAGCTTCACATCGACCATCACGCGCGCCGCGCGCACGCGCTCCCAGCGTGCCACATCGAGCCGCCCGTCAAGATGGTCGGCGAACAATCCCAGTCGCACAAACATTTCCTCGCCGTAGAACGCCCACCCCTCCTCGAAGACCGGGCTGTTCTGGATCTTGCGCACGAAGTCGGAGTGCCTCCGCGCGATTGATAGCTGCAGGAAATGTCCCGGCATTGCCTCATGGGCGGCGGTACTCAGGATCCGGTCGCGGTCAAAATCCTGATTCATGTCCAGGTGTGCCGCGGCGTCTTCCAGCGAGACGGGCGGCGTGATGAAATAAAAACCCGCGCTATCGGCGGAAAATAGCCGAGGCGGATCCATCGAAGCACCCGGGTAGACCGGCTGCAGGAACGCCGGCGTTTCCTGGACCTGAATCTGGCCGAGCCACGCCGGCACCGTGACGATGTCGTGCTGAATTACAAAGCGCTTCAGCTCGGCAATGCGCTCGCGGTAATAGGGGACCAGCGCCGCGCCGGCCGGAGCGAGCCCGCCACCACTTTGCGGACCGAACGGACGGTGTTCGTGCTGCGACACCGCGGTGAGCCAGGCCTCTTCGGTCCAGCCACGCGCCAACTGCAGATTGGCTATGCGCTGCAGGTCGTCCGATGAGTACGGCAGCAGTTGCTCATCGCGCAGCAGCCGCTCATAGGCCGGCCGTCCCATGGAGAAATTCTCCGGCCAACTGGCGACATGCGCATCGATATAGGCCTTCGTGCTCGCGATCGCGGCGAGCGCTGCATCCCGTGCCTGCACGAATTTCTGCATCGGCTCGGAGCCCTCGCCGAAATGCGCCTTGGCCGCATCGGTAAGCGCGGTGTTGAAAAGCTCCGCCGCGCCCGCGAGCTCGTCGCTGCCAACGGTGCCGTACAGATGCCCAGGTTGCGTTGCCAGACGCTGCGAAGCCGCGATGAACGCCGGTCCCTTCGCCAGGCGACTGACGATGTCAGCCCAGGCCTGGTCGACCGTAGCCGCGGTGACGGAGTCGCGCCCCGCAATCGGAAGGAACTGAAGCTGCAGAAAAATGACGTTTACAAAGGTGTTGGCGCCGAGCGAGTAATCCTTGCGATCATGCTGATATATGCGCAATGTGTTCTGCTGCTGTGTCAATTGTGCATCGAGCAAGAGCACATCATCGCGGTCCACGAGCGACAGCGCGGCGCCACCCTTGCCGATTGTATGCAAGCGCTTTTGCCACTCGTCGAGCTGTGCGAGGTAAGCAGCGCGCTCCTTCTCCGAGGGCATCTCCAGATCGCCGTCGTATTTCGAGATGCCCCAGGCCGTGGCCTGCGAAGGAAGAAGCCTGGCGGTGGTGTAGGTAATATCCTCGGCCAGTTGCGTCAGCTGGGCATGTGCGGGAGTCGCCTGCTGCGCCTGCGCGCCGCCGGCGACCAGGATCATGCCAATAAGCAAAATTCTTTTCATGGCGGAATTATAGCCTGCTGATGGGCGATGCGGATGATCGCCGTGGCGCTGCGCTCAACATCGTGAATCGTGGTTGCCCACGAAGAGACACTGATGCGCATCGCCGTGTGGCCCTGCCAGACGGTCACGCCGGCCCAGCACGTGCCCTCCGCCTGCACTGCATCGATCACGCGCCGGGTCATCTCGGGCGCGCCGAACGACACCATCACCTGGTTCAGCACGACCTCATTGAGGATCGCGAATCCCGCAGCTTTCAGCAGCTCGGCAAAGCGCCGTGCAAGCAGGCAGCAGCGCGCCACCATCTCCTCAAGGCCGCTGCTGCCGAGTGATTGCAGTGCCGCCCATACCTCGACACCGCGCGCACGGCGCGATAGTTCCGGCGTGAAATCCGATGGATTGCGGAACGGCGATGAGGGCGGCAGGTAGTCGGCCGTGATTGACATCGCCGCCTGCAGCGCCGCGCCATTGCGCACGAACACGAGCCCGCAGTCGTATGGGACGTTCAGCCATTTGTGCGCGTCTGTCGCCCACGAATCCGCAAGTTCGATTCCCGCTGTGAGTACACGACGGTCCGCGCAGGCACGCGCCCACAGGCCAAACGCGCCGTCGACGTGCACCCATGCGCCGGCCTCGTGCGCTGCCGGGACAATCCGGTCGAAAGGATCGAAACTACCGGTGTTGACGTTGCCCGCCTGCATGCACAGGATGGTCGGGCCCACGATGCGCGGCAGGCTGTCGGCGCGCATGCGTCCCTGCGTATCGACCGGTACGCGTGTGACGCGGCTGCGGCCAAAGCCCAGCAGGCCGAGCGACTTGAACAAGGTCGGATGCGCCTCGGCACTGACGATGAGGGTGACGGGCGGCGCGCCGAACATGCCATTCGCTTCAACGGACCATCCTGCCCGTTCGAGCACGTAATGGCGCGCGGCCGCGAGCGCTGTGAAATTTGCCATGGTGGCGCCCGTGACGAGGGCGCCCGCAGTCGATGCACCCCATCCGAACAACTCGTTGAGCCATCGCAGCACGACGCTCTCGAGGTGCGCGACCCCGGGCGTCGACGCGTAAAAACCCGCGTTCTGGTCCCAGGCGGCGGCCAGCCAGTTCGCCGCCAGCGCTGCGGGCAGCGAGCCACCGGTGACAAAACCAAAATAGCGCGGTCCCGCCATGGCGACAGTGGCCGGACCTACGATTTCATCCAATAGCGCGAGCACGCGCTTTGGCTCCATTGGTGCCCGCGGCAGGGGCCCATCAAGTTTTGCCAATGACGCGATGTCGATCGGCTCAGGTACCACGCTACGGTGCGCCAGCGAATTCAGGTAGCGCATGGCCCTGTGCGCCGCATCCTCCATTATTCCGTCCAAGCCACACCTCAGATGATCGCCATAGCAGAAGGGAACGCCATTTTACCCTGCGCTGGGCTTTGCATGTAGATCGGTTAGAATCCAGCCATCGCGGCTCGGGAGTCATGGTCATGCGCAAATCCGGCGGCTCTATTTTTGCGACAACTCTTTTCTTGGCGGGCACCGCACAGGCAGGCGTTTTCATCGAGATGAGCGATCACGATGTCGCTAGCGGCAAGATGACGCCGCGCCACCATCTCTATGCGCAACAGGGAATGTTGCGTGCCGACAGCACGGACGGACATACCGTGGTCCTGTTCAAGGACAACTCGATGTTCTTGCTCGACTCGTCAGCCAAGACTTACCGCGTCCTCGACAAGGCCGCCATGGACCAGATGGCCGGCAAGATGAATGACGTGATGTCACAGATGCAGGAAAAAATGGCGGCGATGCCGCCCGAGCAGCGCGCGGCGATGGAACGTGCGATGCAGAGCATTGGGCAGAGCATGCCGGGCACCGCGGCGGCGGCCAAGGCCCATGTCTACGATGCGATCGACACAGGTGCAACGGGCTCTGCTGGCGGGCGCAGCTGTCATATGTGGAATGCGACGCGCGATGGCAAGCCCACGGAGCAACTATGCGTTGCACCGGAGAGTTCGTTGCCGGGCACCGCGGAAGTCATGACGGCCATCAGGAGTGCCGCGTCGTTCAATCAGCAGTTCATGGATGCCATGCAGGCGCGCGGTGGTGCGGCTGCGTCCCTGGCATCGGGCTCGGGCGGAATCATGGCGCAGCACTTGAACGTGATGCAGAAAATCGGTGGCGTGCCGGTGGCGACGCGCCACTTCGATTCATCGACGGGCGCGCTGGACTCGACCGAGTCGGTCATGACGCAATGGCAGCAGCGCAACATCGATGCTACGCAGTTTGAGATCCCGGCCGGCTACACCCGCAAAGATTTCCTGGCCGGGAAGCCCTAGCGCGAGCTCCAGCGAGCGCTATTTTTTGCGGTAGCCCGGCAGGCGCGAGGCACTCTCGCTGTGCGCGAGCGGAATGGCAGTCGCCACCGCGGAGCTGAAGCTGGCCCTGAGATCTTCGATCGCGATGTTTCGCCGGAAAAAATCTGCCCAGACAAATTCCGCAAATGGTAGCGGCGTTTTGTCGTAACCGCCGGCGTTGCGGACAAATGCGGCGAGCGAGCGGTACATGTCGTCGGTGAGTTTCTTCAAGTCCGTCGGGATCAGCGAGTAATGGTGCCGGACTCCGTTTTCATCCAGCGGATGCACCCACAGGTTGCGGTCCATCTCGCACCAGAACTCCTGCTCCCTGCAGGAGGACAGGTCCGCCTGCGGCGAAAAAAAGACGCTGTCGATGCCGGCATCGAGCGCCGCGCGCGCCAGATGATGATGATCCGTGATGTAGTGCCTGCCACCGGGCCCGCTGACCACGGGCATCGCGCGATCGGCCAGGTATTCCTGCAGTGGCTTCGGCTTCAAGGAGGCGAGGTGCTTGGTCTTTTCGCGCACCTCAATCATGCCGACCGTCAACTGGGTCGGCAGGAGCTGGCGCACCGCCGTTTCCTGGATTTTCGGCATGGACTGAACGGAGTGCGCTTTATCCGGCGATGTAGCGCTGCAGCTGCTGGATCTGTTCGCTCTGCTCATGCAGCAGGGCCTTGACCAGATCCCCGATGGACAGGACCCCCAGCACCTTGCCGCCAGCGACCACAGGCAAGTGCCTGACGCGCTTGCCCGTCATGACCTCCATGCAGTGGTGAATCGTGTCCTCGGGGGCGACACTGAGCACCGGGCTGCTCATGATGTCGCGCACCGGCGTATCCCGGGATGAGCGGTTCATTAGGATGACTTTGCGCGCGTAATCGCGCTCCGATATCACGCCGATCATCTCGCCGCCATCCATGACCAGCAACGCCCCGACTTCCCGGGTCGCCATGATTTCCATGGCCCGCAATACCGGCTCCTCAGGTGCGACGCAATAAAGATCATGGCCTTTTTTTTCCAGCAGCTGACCCACGGTGACCATACGAAACCCCCATGAATGCGCCAAACGATCTTAGTTGAATCCCCTTACATGGTCATTGTGCATCGCGCCATTCCTTCAGGTCCTTGGTCTCCCGCTCGATGATGACGCCCACGTCACGGGAATTCCTGACCGCGCCCGGCTTGCTCAGGCTGACTCGCACCCAGGTCAGGCCGAATTCCGACAGCAGCAGCATGGCGATCTGCTCGGTCAAGGTTTCGACCAGGTGATACTGCGAGGCCTCGACGAAGGCGAGGACGCGCTTCGCAACCTTCTTGTAGTTCAGCGTGTCGTCGATCGAATCCGAAAAGGCCGCCTTGCGAACACTGCCGTTCATCTCAAGATCGACGATAATGGTCTGCTTGACCTGCCGTTCCCAGTCATAGATCCCGATGATCGCTTCGGCCTTCAGCGCGTGAAGAAAGATTTTATCCATGAATTCCGACATCTCCCAGTTCCCATTTGGCACGCGCAGCGATTTCGAATCCGACCTGACTACCGGCCTGCAGGCGCAAGCAGCCCGCCAGCGCAATCATCGCGCCGTTGTCGGTGCAATATTGTGCCCGCGGAAAATAAAGTTCCGCCCCGGCGTCCCGGGCGATATCAGCAAGGCGCGCGCGCAGGTGCCGGTTTGCCCCGACGCCGCCGGCCACCACGAGCCGTCGGTGCCCGGTCAGGCGCAGCGCGCGCCGGCATTTCTCCGCTAGCGTCTCCACAACCGCGTCCTGGAAAGCATGCGCGACGTCAGCGCGATCCTGATCGTTGAGCGTCCGGCCGCGCAAGGCTACTAGCGCGGCCGTCTTCAGGCCACTGAAACTCATATCGAGGCCCGGCCGGTCCAGCATTGGCCGAGGAAAGGCATATCGGCCGGGGCGCCCGGACTGGGCGAGGGCGGCAAGCTCGGCGCCCCCGGGATAGGGCAGCCCAAGCAGCTTCGCCGTCTTGTCGAAAGCTTCGCCCGCGGCATCGTCCAGCGATTCACCGAGGATCCGGTAGCGACCGAGCCCACCCACATCGACCAGCTGGGTATGGCCGCCCGAGACGAGCAGGGCTAAAAACGGAAATTCGGGGGCATGCGCCTCGAGCAAGGGTGCGAGCAAATGCCCCTCCAGATGATGAATGCCGATTGCCGGCTTTCCCCAGGCATAGGCCAGAGAGCGGGCGAACCCAACGCCGACCAGCAGGGCGCCAATCAGCCCGGGACCGGCTGTATAGGCCACCCCATCGACCAAGTCCCTCGGCGTATCGGCCTCACCCATGGTCTGCATGACGAGGGGTAGCAGGCGCCGGATATGGTCGCGGGAGGCAAGTTCGGGCACGACTCCGCCGTACGCCTGGTGCATCGTGATCTGGCTGTGCAGGCAGTGCGCCAGCAAGCCAAGGGCGCTGTCATAGATAGCGACCGCCGTCTCGTCACAGGAGGTCTCGATACCGATAATGCGCATGTAGTTGCCGTTTTTGCCTTTTACCGGGGCGCACTTTAGAATGCGCCCCCCTGTCGCCGAATGCCGGCGGCTCGCATTATTGGATTATTGAGGTTTGAATGCCCAGCGTTCGTGTTCGAGAAAATGAATATTTTGACGCCGCCCTGCGTCGCTTCAAGCGTGCCTGTGAAAAGGCGGGAGTCCTCACGGAACTGCGCCGCCGCGAATTCTACGAGAAACCGACCCAGGAGCGTAAGCGAAAAAAGGCCGCCGCAGTCAAGCGGCACCTGAAGCGCTTATCACGGGAGAACATGCGTGGAATGGGCATCACCCCGCCCGCGTCGGCTCCGCCGGCGGCGGCTCCGCGGCCACAGTACTGACCGGCTTTTTCAGCCTCGATGTCGCTCAAAGAGCGCATTACCGAAGACATGAAGGCAGCGATGCGCTCCGGCGAGAAGGAGCGCCTCGGTGCTATCCGCATGATTACCGCTGCGATCAAGCAACGCGAGGTCGATGAGCGGATTACGCTCGACGACACGCAGGTCATCAGTGTGCTCGAGAAAATGATCAAGCAGCGCAAGGAATCGGTAGGGCTGTTCCTTGCAGGCAAGCGGCAGGACCTTGCCGACAGGGAAACGGCGGAAATCACGCTGCTGCAGGGTTATTTGCCTGCCGCACTCGGCGAAGCAGAGCTCGAGGCGCTGATCGGCGGGGCAATTGCGGCAAGCGGCGCCGCCAGCATCAAGGACATGGGCAAGGTCATGGCCCTGATCAAGCCCCAACTAGCCGGCCGGGCCGACATGGCCGCGGTGGGCGCAAAAATCAAAGCCAGGCTCGGCGGATAACCCGGGCGCGGTCCATGCCTGGCCGCATTCCCCAAACGTTCATTGACGAGATCGTCACGCGTTCTGACGTCGTCGAGATCATCGGTTCCCGCATCACCCTGAAGAAGGCTGGCCGCGAGTTCAAGGCCTGCTGCCCGTTCCATAGCGAAAAGACACCCTCATTCTGGGTCAGTCCAGAGAAGCAGTTTTATCACTGCTTTGGCTGCGGCGCGCATGGCACCGTGGTCGGTTTTCTGATGCAGTACGAGAAGCTCGAGTTTCCCGAAGCGATCGCGGCGCTCGCCGAGCGCGCAGGGCTCGAGCTGCCACGCGAGGCGCAGGACACGCAGCGCTCCGGCAGCGTGGATCTTTATGATGTGATGTCCTCGGCCACGCGGTTTTTCGAGCAGAACCTGAAGGACCATGAGCGCGCGCGCGAATACCTTGCGCATCGCGGCATCGATGTGGCGACCGCCCAAACCTTCGCCCTCGGCTACGCCACCGACTCATGGAACGCCTTGCTGAATCGCTTCGGCGCGCATGACGAGGAGCGGCGCCGCCTGCTGCAGGCGGGCCTGATCATCGAGCGCGACTCGAAGGGCGCAGAGCGCCAGGCGGGTTTCTATGACCGCTTTCGGGATCGCCTGATGTTTCCAATACGCGACGGTCGCGGCCGCGTTCTTGCGTTCGGCGGTCGCATCATCGATGCAGGAGAGCCCAAATACCTTAACTCGCCCGAAACGCCGCTATTTCACAAGGGCCGCGAACTATATGGCCTGTATGAAGCGCGGCAGGCGCGCGCGGATTTTAAGCGGCTGCTCATTGTCGAAGGCTATATGGATGTCGTGCGGCTGCATCAGGCGGGCATCACCTTCGCGGTGGCCACCCTGGGGACCGCAACGACGCAGGAGCACCTGAACAAGATCTTCCGCATTACCAGCGAAGTCGTGTTCTGCTTTGACGGAGATCGCGCCGGGCGCCAGGCCGCGTGGCGCGCACTCGAGAATGCCCTGCCTCTGGCGCGCGACGGCCGCGAGCTCAAATTCATGTTCCTGCCTGAGGGCCAGGATCCGGACACGCTGATCGCGGCCGACGGCCGGGAGAAGTTTGAAGCCCGACTGCTGACTGCGATGCCCATGTCCGAATACCTGCTGAGCCATTTGTCACAGCAGGCCGATCTTGCCCACGTGGATGGGCGCGCCAAGCTCGCTGCACTCGCACGCCCGTTGTTCCTGCGCATGCCGGAGGGCATCTACCGTGAACTGCTGGCGGACCGGCTCGCGGCCGAAATTCGCATGCCGGCGGCTAAACTGAAGGAATTGCTGCTAGCCGGTGCACCCCGGCCGGTGAGTCAGGACCCCGCGCCCAGGATGCGCAGAGCCTCGATGAGCGTGGGGCGCGGCAATCTGCTGACGCAGGCAATCGGCCTCGTGCTGCATTACCCCAGCGCGGCGCGCGCCGTGGTGAGGCCAGAACAACTCGATGCAGTGGACACGCCGGGAGCGCCAGTCCTGCGCGAACTCCTGGCGCAGGCGCGCGACACCGCGACCCCCAGCACCGCAGTGATACTGGAACGCTGGCGTGAACGGCCGGAATTCTCCCGCCTGACGGACCTTGCGGGGGAAACGCCGCTAGTTGCTGATGCCAAGGCAGCCGTCAGCGAGCTACAAATGGCGATTGAGAAGATCGCCGAAGCCCATGGCCCAGGCCAGAGAGTGAACGAATTGCTGCGAAAAGCACAGGAACAGAGCTTGAATTTCGACGAAAAGACGGAACTTAGTAATTTATTGCGCGCAAAGGGCAGACCCGCGAAGCCTGCGTAGCAGCGCGCCGCGCTCGAGTCAATCGGCGATGGCCAGGTTCGGGCCACGGAAGTATACTAGTCGGCTTCGTTTGGAATTCTTCATTACTAAAGGGCGTTCAGCTTGACCAAGAAAACACCGCCGGGCACGGGCATGCAGATTGCGGACGAACGCCAGTCGCAGCTCAAGTTACTGGTGGCCCGCGGCAAGGAACAGGGGTACCTCACCTATGCCGAGGTAAATGATCATTTGCCCAGCGAAATCGTCGATCCGGAGCAGATCGAAGATATCGTCAACATGATCAACGACATGGGTATTCCGGTCTACGAAAAGGCGCCGGATGCCGAGTCCTTGCTGCTGACCGATGCGACCGCGGCGCCGGACGAGGAAGCGGTCGAGGAAGCGACCGCAGCACTTGCGAATCTTGACGCGGAGTTCGGCCGCACCACCGATCCGGTGCGCATGTACATGCGTGAGATGGGCACTGTCGAGCTGTTGACTCGCGAAGGCGAAATCCGCATTGCCAAGCGCATTGAGGAAGGCCTGGAAGCGGTCAAGATTGCGCTGGGCAGCTATCCTGGCACCTACCACCTGCTGTTGCGCAACTACGAACTGGTGAAAGCGGGCCAGATGCGTCTCGTTGACATCATTGTCGGATTTGTCGATCCGAATGCGCCTGACGAAATTGCTCAGCCGCAAAACCCGAAACTGATGGCCCTCGAACCCGAGGAGGCCGCGGACGATGACGAGACGGAAGGCGACGAGGAGGAAGAGGCGGTCGACACCGGCCCCGATCCTCTCGAAGCGGCCAAGCGCTTCGCCTCGATCGCAAGGCTCCACACCCAATATGTGAATGCGCTAGACAAGCTCGGATCGAAGGATCCGAAAGCGCTGAAGCTGCGCAAGCGGGCCTGCGCCGAACTGATGGAGCTGAAGCTCGCGCCGAAGATGTTTGACCAGCTGATCGACAACCTGCGCCAGCACGTGACGGAAGTGCGCCTGCTAGAGAAGGAAATCATGTTCCTCTGCATCAAGCAGGCGGGCATGCCGCGCAAGGATTTCATCTCGACGTTTCCGAAGAACGAGACCAGCACGCGCTGGCTTGATAAGCACATCAAGGCGAAGAAGCGCTACTCATCGGCATTGGGCAAATTCAAGGAAGAGATCCAGCGGCGCCAGAACAAGCTCAAGGACCTCGAGAAGCTGTTTCACCTGCTGATCAACGAAATCAAGGAAATCAACCGCGAAGTATCAATCGGCGAGGCGAAGGCCCGGCGCGCGAAAAAAGAAATGGTCGAGGCGAACCTGCGCCTCGTGATCTCGATCGCGAAGAAATACACCAACCGCGGCTTGCAATTCCTCGACCTGATCCAGGAAGGCAACATCGGCCTGATGAAGGCGGTCGACAAGTTCGAATACCGGCGCGGCTACAAGTTTTCGACCTATGCGACCTGGTGGATCCGCCAGGCGATCACCCGCTCGATCGCTGACCAGGCCCGTACGATCCGCATTCCTGTGCACATGATCGAGACTATTAACAAGCTGAACCGCATTTCCCGGCAGATGCTGCAGGAGATGGGACGGGAGCCGACGCCCGAAGAACTGGCGGTGCGCATGGAGATGCCCGAGGACAAGGTCCGCAAGGTGCTGAAAATCGCCAAAGAACCGATCTCGATGGAGACGCCGATCGGCGATGACGAGGATTCGCATCTCGGCGATTTCATCGAGGACACGTCGGTTTCCTCACCCATCGATTCGGCCACGACGGAATCCTTGCGCGAGACGACACATTCAGTATTGGCGCAGCTGACGCCGCGCGAAGCCAAGGTATTGCGCATGCGCTTCGGCATTGACATGAATACCGATCACACGCTCGAGGAAGTCGGCAAGCAATTCGATGTGACCCGCGAGCGCATCCGGCAGATCGAGGCGAAGGCGCTGCGCAAATTGCGCCATCCGAGCCGCAGCGAACAGCTGCGCAGCTTCCTGATGGATGACTAAAGCTGGCGCCCGATCAGCGGGCCGGAATCCCCTTTGGCAACCAGTGCGCCCGCCAAATAGGAAAAAAAAGCGGCCTACCTCGCCGTATCCGGGCGACAACAGCAGCAGTGGATGCGGCTGTGGATCGGGCGCAGCCGCGCGGTAGATTTCTGTCTTACGATCCGCACTCTGGTGTATTTCCCGCGTAATGGCTCATCGCCGGTTTGCTGAAGAATTTCCTTAGTCAACTCAGAATCCGGGTAGTAAGCCTCAGAGGTCGATTTTCCACCGCTTTGAGCCGGGTATAAAACCGTTACCATCCATTCCCGTGGGCGGGTTTACCGCGATCGGGTCGGCGCGCAAGCAATCAACGACGTGAAAAATTTGCTCGCCTATTACCGGAGCAAAAATTGCAGACGCATTCTGTGCAATCGCGGACTCGCTTAACGTGGCGATGCAGAAAAAGATGACGATATTAAGCATGGGCCTGAGCTGCCGACTCAGATCAAGGTCGCTGCGAGTATTGTGTTTCTGATGCGTCATCGCAGTTCACCTTGCATCACAAATTAGTGGGCCCGATCGGACTTCAGAAATCCAAGGATCGTCGACGCACTTCGTGTATTGGTCATAAAACGATTTGGCACTCATTCCAGGTTCGTAGCATTGAAGTCGGTCCTCGTCCACGCCCCTCTTCGCTGCACCGACGCTGTTGACCAAGACCCGCCGGTCATTAACGGGCGCATTCGGATAGAACAAACAGACGCCCGTCCTGGCATCGGGACCGGCGCTGCCGCCCAGCGCGCGTCGGGGCCGAATCGCGCCGTGCCTAAGCGATCTCTCGCCTCGCATTCAGCCACCATTGCCGTCGAGCCCCTGACCTACCACGGTAAAGGTCGCGGGACTGCCAGCCCCATTCGCGGCGGATACTATTGCCTTGAAGGTGAAGACGTCGGGCGGCGTGAACGTGACCCGGACGGTGCAGGTCTGCTGGACCGCAAGCGTAGTGGGACAGTCGTCCGTCTCGACAAACGTGGTTCCGGGCGACGAGACCGAAATGCCCAAAACGGCCACCGCAGCCGCCCCGTCGTTGATCAAAGTGGCGCTTTGCGTAGAGGCAAGACCAACCGCGATGCCGCCAAAATTGAGCGACGCCGGCTGGAAGCTCAACGCCAGCGCTGCGCCGATTCCGGTCAGTGAGATTGCCTGAACTGGGCTGCCCGAGTCATTGTCCTTGAGAGTGATCGCGCCCTTGCGCGTTCCGCTTGCTGTCGGCTGGAAATTCACCGCGATCGCGCAGGACTGGCCGGCGGCCAGCGACGCGGGACAGTCATTTGACTGCGTATAGTCGCCACTACCAGCGATGCTCGAAATCTTGGCCGCGTGCGCGGAGACGTTGTTGACGGTCACGCTCTGCGCCGGACTCTGCAGACCGATCTGCCGAACGCCGAAATTCAGGCTCGAAGGCGAAAAGTCCATTGTTAGCGGCGTGTATGATCCGGCGTCCGCAAGGATGACGCAGCAGGTCGCGTTATAGCCCTCGCCTCCGGCCGCGAGCGCTTGTCCGGCACCGACCAAGGTTGCTGCGTGATAGGCCTGGGCACGGATCAAATTGTTCGTCGCCGCGAACTTGCCGGTGGCCTCGGTAAACACTTCGGACCGCGCCGTCGGAATGTAGCCAGTGCAATCCTTTCCGCAACTTATCGACTGGCCGATACCGCCGGCGATGACCACCGTGCCGTCGCCCAGCAGTGTGGACGTGTGCGCGAAACGCGGATTCGTCATGACGCCTGTCAGGGTCCAGGTATCGCCGGTGGGGTCATAGATTTCCGCGGAACTCAGTGGAAATCTCCCGACCGTGCCGCCGGTCACGAGGACCTTGCCGTCGGCCAACAGCGTGGTGGTGTGCTGGGAGCGGGCGGCATTCATGCTGGCAGCAGCTGTCCAGGCACCGGTCGCCGGGTTATAGACTTCGGTCGACGAAGTGGTCGCTGCGGCAATGCCGCCGACAACCAGTACCCGGCCATTTTTTAGCCTCACCGCAGTTTGCTCGTAGCGCGGAGCATTGAGGCTGCCCGTCGCGGTCCACGAGTTGCTGACCGGATCGTAAAGTTCGCTGACGCCTGTCCCGGTACCGCAGGGGCTCGCCGTACAGCCGCCGGTCACCAAGACGGTGCCATTGGTGAGGAGTACGGCCGAGTGTGCATAGCGGGCGAGCGATAGCATTCCCGCAGAGCTCCACGCGCCCGTAGAAGGGTCGAAAATCTCTGCCGCTGCCAGGGCAACGGCGCCGGTGCCAAGGCCGCCGACGACCAGGACCTTCCCGCTAGGGAGCACAACGGCCGGTGAATAGTATCGCGCGCTCGCCATGCTTCCGGTGAGGCTCCAGGCCTTCGTTACTGGACTGAAGATTTCCGTCGACGCCAGAATGTTGCCGCTGCCGTCGACTCCGCCGATCGCCATGGCATCGCCGTTCGCCAGGCGCACTAGCGCCTGAAGTTCTCGCGCTGTTTGCAGCGAACCGGCTCTCGTCCATTGACCCTGGATTTGTGCCTGTACCGTCATTGAAGTTGCGGCGATCAATGCAACTGCAAGTATTCGTTGGAATGACAGTTTCATGGCTGGTTCCTCTGTTTTTTTATAGTCTTCCCCGTGGGGAGTCGCAGAACCTTGATTATGTGATGACTTAGTTGCCGAGTCCAATAGCCAGGCGCCCTCACGCGTCGACGGCGAATGACCGCTTTCAGACGTAGCATCCGGCTGTTCCCGGCAATCTGCGGTCCAATGAGACAGGAGAAAATGCCAACGCATGGGAAGGCTTGCGAAGATGAAATAGTGGGCCCGCTCACCATCGATTTAGCGCACGAAATGCCTACTTTTATAGGTATTTGCTAATTCGAAGTTTGCCGGCGGAATTCACCAGGCTGTTGCTGTGCGCCACGCCCCTCGGCAAGCAGAATGCCGTGCAGTCCGCGTAGCGGGCGATTCGATAGCGGAAAGCCGCCGTCGATGCGTTCGAGGCCGTGATTCATCGCGTCGACGTAGCGCGAAACTTCCCGAACATCATCGCCAAGCGCCCCTGGCACCGCTTGGACCTCGTGTAGAAGCAGCTCATTCAGCGTCGCTTGGGTACCCTCGATTTGTGACGATAGAACTGCCTCTTTGCGCACGAAGGTATAAAGCAGCAAGTCCCACATCGGGCATCGTCATCGTGGCACCATCAAAGCGGCCGAGCGAATACATGGCACGGTCCAAGGCGGTTTGAGCTCCGTCTGTGAGGATAAAAGGCGGATCGGGAGGCAGTGATGGCGGCACAAAGGCGCAAGCGATCTCTCCCTGGCTCCTGGTCTCAATGTAAGTTCCGAATGGAACCCGCTTCATAGCGACTGCCAGATTAAACGGCCTTATCGGCCGCACCTCTTATTTAAGCGCAGGATGATTAATTTAATTAGTACCCTGAATTAGCTAGAATATTTAATTAAAGAGCAGCCTTAGTTAAATTTGGAGCTTAGTTTTTACTAAGTTACAGGCTGCGCCTTCGCATACCCGCGTGATCCGCCCGCCATTACCCGAAAAGTGAAGCACGCGCTGCGCTGACCCCGCGACCATCAATTCGGCGGTCGCGGAACCTCTCGTCCCTTTGTCCACCCGATTCCATCCAATTTGCGGTTACACAAAATCACCACGACAGCCAATCGGCGCACTTTTGCAGTACGCCCGTGCCGCGTTGCAGGGAAGAACTTGGCTCTTGCACCACTGCTCCGGGATACCAGATTCGAGCCATATGCGTCGATATCCAAACGATACGCCTTGAGCGCGTCGATGCGGATCTATATGTTCCAGCGCTCATCGAAGGTGTTTTCGGTTCACGTCGATGG
>JANXZG010000006.1 GCA_025355645.1 Gammaproteobacteria bacterium
TGGCACTCTTCCAATCAAAGGCACTGCGCACGGATTTGTTCAGCACGTTGCGTAGCGCCAGCCACAACAGCTTGATGGCCGACTCGTCGGTGGGAAAATGCCCGCGCGTCTTGATGATCTTGCGCAGCTGCATGTTCAGACTCTCGATCGCATTTGTGGTGTAGATCACTCGCCGGATGTCCGGCGGGAACACGAAGAACGGGGTCACGTGTTCCCGGGTCCGCGTCCAGGACTGCGCAATCGTTGGATACTTGCTAACGGAACGCTGGCAAAGGCCTGCAGCGCTTTTCGGGCCGATTGTTCGCTCACCGCCGTGTAGATCGGGCGCAGCGCCCGGGCCACGAGCTGCCGATCCTTCCAGCTCGCGTAGTCCAGGCTGTTGCGGATCAGGTGCACGATGCAGGTCTGCACGGTGGTCTTCGGGTACACCGTGTTGATCGCATCGGCCAGCCCCTTCAGGCCATCGACCACGGCGATCAGGATGTCTTGACAGCCGCGGCTCTTCAGGTCGTTGAACACCTTGAGCCAGAACTTGGCCCCTTCGGTCTGCTCGATCCACAGCCCCAGCACATCGCGCTGGCCGTCGGCCTGGATGCCGAGCGCCAGATACACCGCCTTGTTGCTCACCCCGCCGTCGCCGCGGATCTTCACGCGCAGTGCATCGAAGAACACCACCGGGTAGATCGGCTCCAAGGGCCGGCTTTGCCAGGCCAGTGCCTCGGCCATCACCCCCTCGGTCACTGAGCTGATGAAGTCCGGGGATACCTGCGTGCCGTAGCTCTCGGCAATGAATCCCTGGATCTCTCGTACGCTCATGCCGCGGGCATACATGGCAATGATCTTGTCATCGAAGCCGGTAAAACGCCGCTCATGCTTAGGGATCAAGATCGGTTCGAAGCTGCCGGCGCGATCGCGCGGTACCTCGATCCGCACCGCGCCCTTGTCGGTCAACACCGTCTTGCCGCTGGCGCCATTGCGCTCGTTGGCCTGTCCCGCAGGCTTGTCCTGGCCGGGCTTATAACCCAGGTGATGGCTCATCTGCGCGCTCATCGCCCGCTCAATCACGGCTTTCTGGAACGACAGGAACAGATCCTGCACCTCCTCCGGCCCCATCGGTCCCTGCACCAGCTGCTCGATCAGCTCAGCCGGTATCTGCGGCAATGGGCCTCTTTGCGCCGCCTGGGCGGCTACCGTTCGCTTCTTGCTTGGCCTGTCCATGATCATCCCTCATGTTATGCCTCGCACACAAAATCCCGGATAGGCTCCGCCGCGATCCGAGAGCTGCTGCCGATCTTGAATGACCGGCCCTTCCAACGACTACCGGGATCACGCCGAAGCGTCTTCGAGGCGCTCGATCGACCAGCGATGCGGCCATTGCCGGCGGCCCCGTATGTGTTCGCCGAGTGGAAAGAACTCACCGTTGCGTTCGATTATCACGTCGATATCGACCGGCATTATTACAGCGTCCCGCACGCCCTCGTCGGGCACAGCGCCTGGGCCCGCTTCTCGGCGGGCAGTGTCGAGGTGTTCTTCCGCGGCGAGCGAGTGGCGACCCATGTGCGCTCCTATCAGCGCGGCGTGCACACGACGATCGCCGATCATATGCCCAAATCCCATCGGGCTCATGCCGAGTGGTCGCCGCGGCGCTTAATCCAGTGGGGCGAATCGATCGGTCCCGCCACCGGCGCCGTGGTCGAACAGCTGTTGCGCTCAAAACCGCATCTCGAGCAAGGTTATAGGGCCTGTCTGGGGCTTCTGTCCTTGAGCCGCGAGTACGGCGAGCAGCGTTTAGAAACCGCCAGCGCCTTGGCGCTGCGGCTCTGCAGCCCGACCCGCAAGAGCGTTAAATCGATCCTCGAAAGCGGCCGCGATCTACCGCGGGCGCAATCCGAACCCCTCGCCTTCGAGATGCCGATGCACGGCAACGTGCGCGGTCCCGGTTACTACCACTGACGATGAAACCCAAAGGAGAAAACGAATGCTCACTAATCCGACGATCGAAACCCTTAAGAGCCTGAAGCTCCACGGCATGATCCAAGCGCTCGAGGAACAACAACAGACTCCCTCAGTCCAAGCGCTCGCCTTCGATGAACGTATTGCCTTCATTGTCGACCGAGAACGGCTGTATCGCGACAATCAACGCCGTACGCGGCTCTTGCGCGGCGCGCGCCTCAAAGTCGCCGAGGCCTGCATCGAGGATATCAATTACAAAGCGGCCCGCGGCCTCGATAAACAGCAGATCGCTACCCTTGCCACCGGCGAGTGGCTGCGGCGTTCGCAGAACCTCCTCATTACCGGCGCCACCGGTTCGGGCAAGACCTGGCTCGCCTGCGCTCTCGCGCAGCAGTGCTGCCGGCAAGGTGCTTCGGTTCAATACCGGCGCGTGCCGCGGCTCATCGAGGAGCTCAGGGTTGCGCACGGCGATGGCAGCTACATCAAGTTCTTGAAGTCCACCGCGAAATCCTCGCTCATCGTGCTCGATGACTGGGGGCTTACGGCCTTGTCGACTCAGGATCGGGCGGACCTCCTTGAAATCCTCGATGACCGCATCAACACCGGCGCCACGCTGATCGCGAGCCAACTGCCGGTGGACACCTGGCATGCGTATCTCGGAGAACCCACGCTCGCGGATGCCATCCTCGATCGCTTAGTACATCAAAGTCACCGCATCGAGTTGAAAATCCCTGGCCAATCCATGCGCGATCAGGGCGGCGATCGAGCGAAGAAGTGATCGGAACCTTGACTGATCATGAACACTTACCGTAGAACACCAACTCCAGCAGCACACATCACTTGATCGTTCACGATCACGTGGAAATCGCGTTCACGATCGCTGGAATACGCAGGTATCAAGCCCATCTTTCTGTGTGTCTGTGCGTGGCGACTTGTTGGACCAGGCAACCCATGATGAGTGCGATCGCATCAGCTCAGTCCCTTGTGTGCAGCCGCGCGCGGGACACCGCGCTGAACGCTACTCTCTCGCCAGAGGTACTCCGACACATCGACGCTTACTGTGGGCAGCCAATGATCTCTCCGCAGGCCAGATTTATCTATACGACAATTCGCTCTAAAAGCGCCCGCTGGTGGTAACCGCATGCTGTTGGGTCACTGGTGCGGCGGAGTTGTTCGGGTGCAGGATTTCTGCAGGAGCGCTGAGGTCACCTGCGCTTCGACCTAGAAAGTGTGGCGTCAGCCAATTGCATTCCCTGCACAATGCCGTACATCACCAGCATGTTTATGCCACGCAGACGTGGCGATCGACCGTCCCCCGTGCCCATTGGATGCAAGAACCTCGC
>JANXZG010000019.1 GCA_025355645.1 Gammaproteobacteria bacterium
ATTTTGAAGCCATAGGTCATAAAGCAGTAACTCCGATCGCTGCCCGTGAGTCATTTAGATATGAGCCCGAACACTCCGCTGCTGATCATCGACGATGATACCGAGTTGTGCGCGCTGCTGGCGGAGTTTCTGGAGCGCGAAGGTTTCCAGACGACGCTTGAACACGACGGTTTACGCGGCCTGGAATTAGCGCTGAACGGCGCCTTTGCTCTGATCGTGCTGGACCTGATGCTTCCCTCGCTCGACGGCTTTGCGCTACTGAAGCTGCTGCGCGTCAAAAGCCGGGTGCCGGTGCTGATGCTGACCGCGCGCGGCGAAGATGTCGATCGGATCGTGGGGCTGGAATTGGGCGCTGACGATTATTTGCCCAAGCCGTTCAACCCGCGCGAGCTGGTGGCGCGCATCCGGGCGATCCTGCGCCGGGCGGGAAGTCGTGCGGCGCGGGGCGCTGCGACGGATGTCGTGGAAGTCGGGCCGATCAAGCTCAACATGGGCAATCACCAGGTGCGTATTGCGGGCGAGAACGTCGTGCTCACAGGCGCTGAACTGCGGGTACTTGAGTTGCTTATGCGATCTGCCGGACAGGTCATCTCGCGCGATTCTCTGACCGAGCAGGCGCTCGGTCGTAGGCTCGCCGCCTACGACCGCAGCATCGATACGCATATTAGCAATCTGCGCCGCAAGCTCAATCTACTTAGCGGCAAGGATCCGGAGATCAAGAACATCCGAGGCTCCGGTTACATCCTGACCAACGGGCAATAGCGGGTGTTCGCACGGATATTCCTGCTGTTCTGGCTGGCGATGGCGCTGATCGTTGGCGCGAGCATTGCGATCACGTACACGAACGCGGCGCGCGAGTACGAACGGCAGGAATTCCAGCGACGACCGCCGGTAGCCATTGAAGCATCGGAGGCACTGGCAAGAGACGGCGTACGCGGCCTGAAGCAATGGCTCGCGGCGAACGAGGATTCCGTGCCGGAGCGCGATTTGTTCATTGTGGGTCCGGACGGCGTCGATCTCGCGGGCCGGCGCCTGACGGAAGCGGCATTGCGGCGCCTGGAATTCTTTAATCGCGACGCGACCTCCGGCCTTGACCAGCGCCGCCCGGACGGCCCGGCGCCGCTCAATTTCCGTCCCCCGCGCGCGGCACCACAAATCGTTGCTGCGGACGGCACGCCTTTCACGATCCTCGTTGTGCCGCGGCGACCGAGCATCTTCGGCGCCTTGAGCAGGCCCGGCATTCCGCTCGCGGTGCTCGCGGTCGCACTTATCGTCAGCGCGCTGGCAAGCGGCTGGCTTGCCCGCCATTTCACCGCACCCATCCGGCGCCTGCAGGAAGGTGCGCGCGCGGTGGCGACGGAAACGCTGGACCTGCGCGTCAGCGCGGGGCTCGACGGCCGCAATGACGAGCTAGCCGTACTCGCGCGGGATTTTGACGCGATGGCCGACCAGCTGAAGGCCAATCGCAGTGCGCGTACCCGGCTGCTTCGCGACATTTCCCACGAGTTGCGCTCGCCGCTCGCACGCATGCGGGTGGCCCTCGGACTGGCCCGCCAGCTGCCCGCAGATCCCGCCCGGCAGCTCGATCGACTGGAAAGCGAGATTGAGCGCCTCGACAAGCTGATCAGCCAGGTCCTGCAACTTGCGCGTCTGCAGAGCGCAGATTCGCATTATCATCGCGAGCCCGTGCCAATCGACGAGGTCATCGAGGAAGTGGTCCGCGACGCAGATTTTGAAGGAGCTGCAAAAGACTGCCGGATCAGCATGATCGGCAAGGCCGGGGTACAGGTGCAAGGCAGCCGCGAACTGCTGCGTAGCGCGATAGAGAACGTGCTGCGCAATGCAGTGCGCTACAGCGCGCCTTCGACCGTCGTGGAAGTGCTGCTGGTGGCCGCGGATGGCAACCTGCAGATCGTCGTACGCGATCGCGGGCCGGGAGTCCCGGGCGATGATCTCGCGCGCATATTCGAGCCGTTCTTCCGTGTGGCGGAGTCAAGGGACCGCGTCAGTGGCGGCGAGGGCATAGGGCTTGCGATTACGGCGCAGGTGCTCAAGTCCATTGGCGGCACGGCGATCGCGGTGAATCGCCCGGAGGGCGGGCTCGAGGTGCGATTGTCGATGCCGGCCCAGACATAGCTTAGACTGATGCGATGAACCTGTTTGCGGAAGCCTGCCGCTATATTCCCGGCGGCGTGAATTCACCGGTGCGCGCATTTCGCAGCGTCGGTGGCGAGCCCATCTTCTTCAGCAAAGCAGCCGGCGCACATACGTTCGCCGCGGACGGCCGAAAATTCATCGACTACGTCGGCTCATGGGGGCCGATGATCGTAGGCCACGCCCACCCTGAAGTCATTGCGGCAGTGCAACGAGTCGCCGCCGACGGACTATCTTTTGGCGCTCCCACCGAGCTCGAGACGCAGCTCGCGCGGCGCGTACATGAACTGATGCCCTCGATCGACCTCGTGCGCTTCGTCAGCTCCGGCACGGAAGCGACGATGAGCGCGATCCGCCTGGCCCGCGGCTTCACGGGCCGTGAGACAATCGTAAAATTCGAGGGCTGCTATCACGGCCATTCTGATTCGCTGCTGATCAAGGCCGGGTCCGGGCCACTGACGTTCGGCGTGCCCACTTCGCCGGGGGTGCCATTGGCGCTGGCTGAAAAGACTGTCACGCTCGATTTCAACAACTCGGCGCAGGTCCGCGATGCATTCCGTCAAATTGGCCGGGATATCGCCTGCGTGATCGTCGAGCCCGTCCCCGGCAACATGAACTGCGTATTGCCCGCACCCGGGTTTCTCGAAACACTACGCACGGCGTGCGATGAGTCGGGTGCGTTGCTGATATTCGACGAGGTCATGAGCGGATTTCGCGTGGCACTCGGCGGCGCGCAGGCACTTTATGGCATACGCCCCGATCTTACGACGCTCGGGAAGATCATTGGCGGCGGCATGCCGGTCGGTGCATTCGGAGGGCGGCGCGACATCATGGAGCGCCTGGCGCCGCTCGGGCCCGTATATCAGGCGGGCACGTTGTCCGGCAATCCCGTTTCGATAGCAGCCGGACTCAAGACACTCGAGCTGATCTGCGCCCCAGGGTTTTACGATCGCCTCGGCGCCATGACCGAGCAACTGGCGCGCCGCCTGCGGGAGTCCGCGGCGAAGGCCGGCGTGCCCATGACGACCAATCATATTTGCGGAATGTTCGGGTTTTTCTTCACCTCGGAACCGACGGTAGACTGCTTTGCCAAGGTGATGGCGTGCGACGCCGCGAGATTCAAGCTGTTCTTCCACCAAATGCTGGCCGACGGCGTGTACTTCGCACCCTCGGCATTCGAAACAGGTTTCCTGTCCTCGGCGCACACCGACAGCGACATCGATGCAACGATCGCAGCGGTCGACCGGGCATTGGCTGCGTAAATGCGCGCTTTCGCCTGGTTCACAGGCCTGTTGATTGTTGCGATGGCAGGCGCCGGCTTGCTTGCCTATCCCGCGTACGAACTGGTTGCGGGCATGGGCTGGCGCTTCGATCGCATCGCCAGCCGCGTCGCGATGCTGCTGTTCGCACTGGAACTCATCTGGCTGTGCCGACATCTGGGGATTCGCACTCGGCGGGACTTTGGTTACGGCTTGCCATGGCGCCAGTTCATCGCGCAGTCGCTGCTGTGGGGCATGATCGGCGTGCTCACAGCGACAGCGGGCGCAGGGCTCCTGCTGGCCTTGAATCTGCGGACGCTCGCGCCGGGCTTTACACCGGGCCTGGGCGCTTGCAGCCACCTGCTGGTAATCGGGATCGGTTCCGGCATCACGGTCGCGCTGATCGAGGAGTCGGTCATGCGCGGCGGCCTGCACACGGCAATTGCGCGGGAATCTGGTCAATGGGCGGCGGCGATCCTTACCGCAACCTTGTTCGCCGCGCTGCACTTCTTTGCCAAGGCACGAATTCCGGCCGACCAGTTGTCCTGGCTGAGCGGGTTCGACCTGCTGCTGCGCTCCTTGCTACCGTTGACCCATCCGCTCGCGGTGCTCGACTCATTTCTGGCGTGGACGACCGTGTTCCTGATACTTGGCTGGACGCGCATCCTGACAGGCAACATTGCCGTGGCGATCGGCCTGCACGCGGGCTGGGTGGTCGTGCTTCGCATGCTGCAGGAGGCGACGGTAACTACGGCAGCTGCTCGGGAATCCATATGGGTCAGTAGTCTCGACGGGCTGCTGGGCTATTGGATGCTGCCTTGGGGAATTGCCATCGCGATCGCGCTCTGGTTGACGCGCGCAAAATGGGTGCCGCGAGCGAGCAAGCAATAAGCCCGCCGGAAATTCCGCGTCACGCGTCAGGTCGGTCAGCATCCTCGGCAAGCCTGACCAAGGGCGCGAGCACATCCAGGCGTCGTAGCGGGTCGGTAAGCTCCAGGCAGTGCTGCTTGTCCGCGGGTGTCATGGGTAATATCTCTGCCAGCCGGTGGCTGACCCAGACCGCGTCGTCGAGATGCATGTTAATGCCCGTATAGCTCTCGCCAAGTTGCGGCAGCACGGATTGCAAAAGCTCCGCAAGGGCCAGATGACGCTCCGGCACTGGCACGGGGGATTCTGGCGGCAGGGGTTCGACTTCGCCGATGTTCAGACCATCGGCCTGGGATCGGCGGCTGTGCACGCGGAAGCGCTCCTCGCCGACGCACGACAGACCAAGCAACCCATCCTGGAGCTGATGGAAATCCACGATCTTCGCCATCGTCCCGACGTCATAGGTTTCCGCGGATCCGACTTCAGCGCCTGAACGGATCAATACGACTCCAAAGCCGGTCGAATTGCGCATGCAGTTCCGAACCATGTCGAGATAACGCGTCTCGAATATTCGCAGCGGCAGCGGTCCGCCCGGAAACAGCACAATGTTCAATGGAAAGAGCGGGATTATCTGCATGTTTGCAGGGTCCTTCACGTTCCGGTCCGGGCGTTAAGCTGCGCCAGCAATTTCGCATGCAAGCCGCCGAACCCGCCATTGCTCATGATCAACACCTGATCGCCCGGGCGAAGCAGCTGCCCCAGTCCCTCCAAGACGCCCTCGAGGGTGCTTGTGCAATGCGCGCGCTCGCCTAACATGCTCAGCGCCGCGGAGAGCTCCCAGCCCAGATCTGCAGGCGCCAGAAACCAGCACAGGTCGGCATCGGCGACCGATTCCGCCAGTTGTTCGCGGTGCACCCCCATTTTCATCGTGTTCGAACGCATCTCGACCACGGCAATGATGCGCGCATTGCCGACACTTTCGCGCAGCGCGCGCACGCTTGCCCGCATCGCCGTGGGATGGTGCGCGAAATCATCGTAGATAGTGACCCCGTCCGCGGCGCCGCGTATCTCCATGCGTCGCCTGACGCCACGAAACTCGCTAAGGGCGCGCACCGCGTGGGCCGGCTCCACGCCCGCCTGGTTGGCGGCAGCTATCGCCGCCAGCGCGTTCATGACGTTGTGCTCTCCGAGCAGCGGCCAGTCGACAACTCCTGCGGGACGGCCCCGCGCGAGCACCTCGAAGCGCCGGTGCGCAGTGCCCGGCTCCGCGCGCGCGCTCCAGTCTGCGTTGCTAAGCGCAAAGGTCTCCGTGGGAGTCCAGCAGCCAGCCGCAAGGGTCGCGGCAAGGTTGGAATCGTTGGCATTGACAATGACGCGGCCCGCGGCTGGGACGCTGCGCAGCAGCTGATTGAACTGCCAGCGAATCGCCGCAACATCCGGATAAATATCGGCATGATCGTATTCGAGGTTATTAAGCACCGCAGTGCGCGGCCGATAGTGAACGAATTTCGCGCGCTTGTCGAAAAACGCCGTGTCGTATTCGTCAGCTTCGATGACAAAATATGGCGCCTTCCCCAGGCGCGCTGTCACATCGAAGTTGGCGGCAACGCCACCGATCAGGAAGCCTGGACTAAGGCCCGCGTGCTCGAGGATCCACGCCAGCATGCTCGTCGTGGTCGTCTTGCCGTGCGTGCCGCAGACCGCGATAACATGCCGATCGCGCAGCACCTGCTCGGCGAGCCATTGCGGGCCAGAAATGTATGGCAGTCCGCGGTTCAACATCTCCTCGATAACGGGCACCCCCCGCGACAGCGCGTTACCGACAATGACTACGTCGGGCCGCAAGTCGAGCTGGTCCGCGTCGAATCCCTGCATAAAATCCATGCCCAGTGCCGTAAGCTGGTCGCTCATCGGCGGATAAACATTGCGATCCGCACCGGTGACATGATGGCCTGCCGCTTTGGCAATGGCCGCAATACCGCCCATGAACGTACCGGCGATTCCCAGGATGTGCACATGCATAGTTCAGGCGTCCGGAAGCATGATTTTCGCGAGCGTGACAGAAAGAACCAAGTACCCGACGCTGATGGCAATGCCAAGGCTCAGGCCAGATTCCAGTGCGGCGCGCCAGATGTGAGCACAGGCGAGCAGATACCAGACCAATCCAACGAATGACAGTATCCCAATCGGGATCGCCGCTGGGTGGTCCATGCCAAGCATGTCAATCGCCAGATCCAACGGATATAAAATCAGGTGAGCCAGTACACCCACGCCAAGCAGTGCCGTCGAGGTCTGCAGAAAGCGCTGGCTGTTACGCGTCAGCGATAGAATGGGCCAGGCGAAGGCCAGGGGCAGCGCCACGCTCAGCACCACACGGATCAGGATCTGGTCCGGCTGGGGCGGCGGCAATAGTGCGCCGATCACTTCGAGCAACGCCATCGCGGCGCTGACCAGCGCCAGCAGCAGCCACGAGGCTGGTAACTGCGCAGGTGTGATACGCCACAGCACGAGATCCAAAAATGGTTTTGCGAGTCGCAGCATCGACCGATTCAGTCATAATCCTCAAGGAGACAGCCCTGGACTCCATTTTACACGCGGGTCGCACCAATGCCGGACGCTATTTGGATTGAACGCAACGCGCAGCAGGCGGAGCTCGCCGCTGCTCTTGCTGAGCAGCCGTGGTTCGGGCTCGACACCGAATTCATGCGCGAGCGCACGTTCTTTCCAAGGCTGTGCCTCCTGCAAATCGCGGCCGGAGGGCGGATCTGGTGCGTCGACACGCTTGGCGGCAACAACCTGCAGGCGCTCACTCCGGCGTTCACGGCACCAGCAACGCGCAAAATCATCCATTCGGCGCGCCAGGACCTTGAGGCGATCTACCTGCATAGCCGGTGCGTGGTCGCGCCGGTGTTCGATACGCAGATTGTTGCGGGCTGCATTGGAATGAAGCCGCAAATCGGCTATGCCGAACTGGCGCAGCTGTTACTGGGGGTCACCGTGCCAAAGGATCAGACGCGTAGCGACTGGTCCCGCCGCCCCTTGAGTGCTGCGCAGGTTCAGTACGCCGCGGAGGACGTGCTGCACCTCGGCGAAATTGCCGAGCGGCTCATGCATCGTCTTGTAGCACTCGGGCGCGAAGCCTGGGCGCAGCAGGACTGCGAGGCGCTCAGCGATCCCTCTTTATATAATGCGGACCCGGCACGCGCCTGGGAACGGGTGCGCGGACTCGCGCAGCTGCAACCACATCCGCGCGAGCGCGCACGGGCGCTCGCGATCTGGCGCGAACGCGAGGCGCGCGCCCGCGACCTGCCGCGCGCATGGATACTCTCTGATGCGGCGATATTCGATGCCGCACATCTCAACCCGACCACGGGTCAAGAGCTGCAGCAGGCGCTGCACCCGCCGGATGATTTTCCGGCGGCGCTCGCTGAAGGGCTGCTCGAGACGCTTCGAGAGGCCTCGCGGCGGGATCCGTCCGACATGGCGCCAGGTAAAGACGGGCGCCTGACGCCAGAGCAGAAATTGATACTGGAAAAGCTGTCCCGGCGCCTCGACGCGCGCGCGAAAGAACTCGGCATCAATGCGGAAATCCTGGCGCCGCGCGCGGAACTCAAGGCCATGGCGCAGGGGGAGCGCCTTACGGCCTGCCAGCGAGGCTGGCGGCGCGACATCATCGGCGTCGAGTTAATGTCAATGCTTTAGAGCCTTATGGCCCCTGCATCGCGGCCTGCAGGCGCGCATACACCGTCGCCACATCGGCATCACCGTCCACTACCCGCAGCAACCCGGCTTTCTCGTAATACTCGATCAGTGGCTTGGTTTGCGCTTCGTAGACTTCGAGGCGTTTCCCGATGACCTCTTCGCGATCATCAGGGCGTTGCACCAGGCGCGGCATGTCGCCACATTGCGTACAGTGCGGCAAGGTTCCGGGTGGCGAAGTGACGATGTTGAAAACGCGCTGGCAATCCTGGCAGACGCGTCGGCCAGTCAGGCGCTTGAACAGCAGGCCCAGGTCCACGTTCAGCAGCAAAACCCGCTCAAGCGGCTGCTTCAGTTCTAAAAGCAATATGCCCAGGGCGGCGGCCTGAGCGATGTTGCGCGGAAAACCGTCGAGAATGAACCCTTGTGCTGCATCGGGGCGCGCGAGTCGCTCGCGAATCATGCCGAGCACGAGTGCATCGTCGACCAATTTACCAGAATCCATCGCCGCCTGAGCCTTCTGTCCCAGGGGCGTACCCTGCGCACGGGCCTCGCGCAGCAAGTCCCCAGTTGAAATCTGCGGTACCCCGTGGGCCTTGATGAGTAGCTGCGATTGCGTACCCTTGCCTGACCCTGGAGCCCCCAACAAAACTATGCGCATGTTTGATTCACGTTTGGCCGTTTCCAAGCCGCCCACCGTACCTTTGCCGGTTGATATCGTCAAACCTAAAGGCTGCCCAAGTCCACGCTGATCGGCTATCCTTCGCGTCTTTGTCACAGGTTCCAGAGGAGCCCATGAAACGGCAACCGATCGTGCGCATGCGGCCCCGGAACGCGTTTTACGCTCAGTCGGGCGGCGTGACCGCCGTCATCAACGCGTCGGCCTGTGGGGTCATCGAAACGGCCCGCCGCCATAAGCGCGTCATTGCCAATGTGTACGCAGGGCGCGACGGGATTGTTGGCGCGCTGACAGAAGACCTTATTGACACGGGCAGGGAATCCGCGGCCGCGATTCGCGGCCTGCGTCACACACCGGCCGGCGCTTTCGGTTCGGCCCGCTATAAACTTGCCGGCCTTGAAAAGAACCGAGCGCAATATGAGCGGCTCATAGAAGTATTCCGGGCCCACGACATTGGCTATTTTTTCTATAACGGCGGCAACGATTCGATGGACACCGCGCACAAGGTGTCGGAGATCGGCCGCCTGCTCGGTTACCCGATCGCCTGCATCGGCGTGCCAAAGACGGTGGATAACGATTTGCCGATCACCGACTGCTGCCCAGGGTTCGGGTCCGTTGCCAAATACATCGCGATCTCGACTCGCGAAGCGGCGCTCGATGTGGCTTCCATGGCACGCACGTCGACCAAGGTTTTTGTGCTCGAGGTGATGGGCCGACATGCAGGCTGGATCGCGGCCGCTGCGGGACTTGCCGGACAAAAAGCGGGCGACGCACCGCATATCATTTTATTCCCCGAGATCGCGTTCGATCGCGAGCAGTTCCTTGCGAAGGTCAAGGGATCGGTCCAACGCTGCGGCTATTGCGTGATCGTGGTCTCGGAGGGCGTGCGCGATGCCAGCGGCAAATTCCTCGCCGAGGCAGGCACTCGCGATGCATTCGGCCATGCGCAACTCGGCGGCGTAGGGCCGGTGGTCGCACAGATGACCAAGGAGGCGCTGGGTTACAAGTTCCATTGGGCGGTAGCCGATTACCTTCAACGCGCCGCGCGC
The DNA here is from genome assembly GCA_025355645.1 of Gammaproteobacteria bacterium. Taxonomy (GTDB): domain Bacteria; phylum Pseudomonadota; class Gammaproteobacteria; order Steroidobacterales; family Steroidobacteraceae; genus Bog-1198. The sequence continues at coordinate 9,708 of JANXZG010000019.1, forward strand.
CATGCGGCCTCAGCAGTCGACGTCAAGCAGGCGTATGCCGTCGGCAAGGCAGCGGTAGAATTCGCGGTGCAAGGCAAGAACGCCGTGATGCCGGTTATCGTGCGCAATTCCAGCATGCCATACCGATGGAGCATCGGTGAGGCGCCGCTAGAGAAGATCGCGAACCGGGAAAAAAAGGTGCCACGCACCTACATCACTGCGGATGGCTTCGGAATCACCGCAGCATGCCGCCGCTATTTGAGCCCGCTGATCGGCGGCGAGGACTATCCTCCCTACCGGGACGGCCTGCCGGTCTACGTTGAATTGAAGAAGATCGCCGTAAAACGGCGCCTAAAACAGCCCTTCGCCCTATAGGCGGAGGAAAATTCGGAAAATTGGGGAATTGGGAGACGATGCCATGAGTTTGGACAAAGCCCTGTGGTTGGCGATAGCGGCCGGCGTGGTCGCGATTTTGTATGGTCTGTATTCGGTCAGGTGGATCCTGGCGCAACCTGCCGGCAATCCGCGGATGCAGGAAATCGCCGCGGCGATCCAGACCGGCGCGCGCGCCTATCTCAACCGGCAGTACACGACCATCGCCATCGTCGGCGTAGTGCTGTTCGGCGCGCTCGCTTATTTTCTTGACTGGGCGACAGCCGGTGGCTTCGCCACAGGCGCGATCCTCTCTGGCTTAGCCGGCTACATCGGCATGTTTATCTCGGTGCGTGCCAACGTGCGTACCGCGCAGGCCGCGCACAATGGGGTCAATGCGGCGCTTCAGGTTGCATTTCGCGGCGGTGCAATTACCGGCATGCTGGTCGTGGGCCTGGGACTGCTCGGGGTTGCCGGCTATTACCTGTTGATGCTGCGGGTCCTCGGTGACCCGGAAGCGGCACTGCGGTCGCTTGTCGGCCTCGCGTTCGGCGGATCCCTGATCTCGATCTTCGCGCGTCTGGGCGGTGGCATTTTCACCAAGGGGGCCGACGTCGGTGCCGACCTCGTCGGCAAGGTCGAGGCGGGGATCCCCGAGGATGACCCGCGCAACCCCGCCGTGATCGCGGATAACGTCGGCGACAATGTCGGGGATTGCGCCGGCATGGCCGCCGATCTCTTCGAAACCTACGCGGTGACGCTGGTCGCCACCATGTTGCTTGGCGGTCTCGTGATGGTAGACATGGGCCGGCAGGCAATCCTCTATCCGCTGCTGCTAGGAGCCATCTCGATCGTATCGTCGATCGTCGGAACTTTTTTCGTCAAGACGCAACCGGGCGGCAAGATAATGAATGCGCTGTATAAGGGCGTGATCGTCTCCGGCGTCATTTCGGCGGTTGCGTTCTATTTCACCTCTAAATGCGTCATGGGCGATGCAGCCATGTCAATGTGGCTGTGCACGCTGGTGGGACTCACGCTCACGGCTGCGATGATCGTCATCACCGAGTACTACACGGCGACCGAATACGCGCCGGTGAAACATATCGCCGCGGCTTCGCAAACGGGTCATGCGACCAACATCATCGCGGGCCTCGGCGTCTCCATGAAGGCTTGCGCGCTGCCGGTGATCGCTGTTGCCTTGAGCATCTGGGCCTCGTTCGAACTTGCCGGCCTCTATGGTATCGCGATCGCAGCGACCTCGATGCTGTCGATGACCGGCATGATCGTGGCGCTTGATGCGTATGGTCCGATCACTGATAACGCCGGCGGCATTGCGGAAATGGCGGGTTTAGACAAGAAGGTGCGCGATGTCACCGATCCGCTGGATGCCGTGGGCAATACCACAAAGGCCGTGACCAAGGGTTATGCGATCGGCTCGGCGGGCCTTGCGGCGCTCGTGCTGTTTGCCGACTACACGCACAAACTGGTCGAGGTCACGGGCCATGCAACCAGCTTCGATCTGTCGAATCCGGCCGTGATCATCGGGCTGTTTATCGGCGGACTCGTGCCCTACCTATTTGCCGCGATGGCGATGGAAGCCGTCGGCCGGGCCGCAGGCGCAGTTGTCAACGAAGTGCGACGCCAGTTTCGCGAAATCAAGGGCATCATGGAAGGCACCGCGAAGCCGGATTACTCGCGCGCCGTTGACATGCTGACCAAGGCGGCCATCAAGGAGATGATCGTGCCGTCGTTGCTGCCGATTGCCGTGCCGATCGTGCTGGTCTACGTCATTAATTTCCTGATGGGACCGGGCGCAGGTGTGCAGGCGCTAGGCGGCCTGTTAATCGGCACAATCGTGACAGGCCTGTTCGTGGCAATTTCGATGACCACCGGTGGCGGTGCGTGGGACAACGCCAAGAAGTACATCGAGGAAGGTCATTTCGGTGGGAAGGGATCCGATGCGCACAAGGCGGCGGTCACTGGCGACACCGTAGGCGATCCGTACAAGGACACTGCCGGGCCGGCCATCAATCCGCTGATCAAGATCATCAATATCGTTGCGCTGCTGCTGGTGCCGCTGCTCGGTAGGATGATGTAGGACCTTCAGGCTGGTGACAGCGCCCAGTCTGTCGCCATTCGCGCGTGCAGGCTGGTCGTGTCAAACGTCTGCACGGAGCAGTCCTCGGGTCGCACCAGCATGGAGAACTCCGTGCACCCGAGGATGATCCCCTCGGCGCCCTGCGCGACCAGCGCCGCCATGATCCGTGCGAATTCCTGGCGCGAATTGCCGACGATCTTGCCGAGCACGAGTTCGTCAAAAATAATGCGGTGGATGATTTCGCGGTCGCGCTCGTCCGGAACAAGTACCGCAAGTCCGTGCTGGTCGCGCAAGCGGTCAATATAAAAATCCTGCTCCATCACGAAGCGAGTGCCAAGCAGCCCAACCCTCGACAGGCCCGCGCCGCGCACCGCGGCGGCGGTGGCGTCGACAACATGCAGAACGGGTATTCGCACTGCGGCCTCGATCGCCGGCGCTACCTTATGCATCGTATTGGCACCAATCAGCAGACAATGCGCACCCGCCGCTTGCAGTGACTTGGCGACGTCGGCAAGCAGCGCGCCGGCCGTGTGCCAGTCCGCCGCGCGTTGCAGCCTTTCGATCTCATGGAAGTCGACGCTGTAGACGATGACCTTAGCCGAATGCATCCCGCCGAGCTGTTCCTTGATGGCGGTGTTTAGCAGCCGGTAATAGGACGCGGTCGACTCCCAGCTCATTCCACCAATCAGGCCGATGACCTTCACCGCATTACTCAGATATCGAAGTACATTTCGGTCGCGACGGCGCTATCGCGGATCGACAGCCGCAGGTCCGGTTCCTTCAGAGAGACACGCGAGCGCGGCGGTACACTTTTGGATATGAACACCGAACCGCCAATAATGCTGTCCGCGCCGACGACAGTCTGCCCGCCGAGCACCGTCGCATGCGCATAAATTGTTACGCCATTCTCGATCGTCGGGTGACGCTTCTGGCCGCGGATGAGCTGGCCGCCCGCATCGCGAGGCAGCGACAGCGCGCCCAGCGTGACCCCCTGATACAGGCGCACCCCGGCGCCGATTATTGTGGTCGCGCCGATCACGACACCGGTTGCATGGTCGATGAAGAACGACGGGCCAATCTCGGCAGCAGGGTGAATGTCGCAGCCGGTGCGGCCGTGAGCCCATTCGGTCATTATCCGCGGCATTATCGGAACGCCCAGCAGATGTAAGGCGTGCGCGATGCGGTAAACGCTCACAGCTAGTAACCCGGGGTAGGCCAGGATGACTTCATCCGTGCCGGTAGCCGCCGGGTCGCCGTCGAACGCCGCCTGTACATCGCCCAGCAGCACGGCACGGATCTCGGCGAGTTCGTCGATGAATTTTTTGCAAAGCAGGCGCGCTCGCGCCGGCGCATCGGCTTGCTGCGCGTGGCGCAGGCATTGCCCGATCTCCCGCTCCAGTTTGGCGGTCAGGCCCGCGACTCCCGTCTCTATCTCGCGCGCAATGTTTGCCTCGGTCAGGTCCCGGCGGCCGAAATAACCGGGATACATCAGCGCTATGGTGTCGTTCAGGATCTGAATGATCGCATCGGAAGATGGCATCGGACGCGGCGCGAACGCGACTGCGCGAGCGTCGCTGCGGTAACCGTCGATCAACTTGCCGACAAGCGGGTTGGATTCGGCGGCGTCGGTCATGGCGAGCTCAGGCAACAGCCTGCAACTTCTCGATATCGCCGAACACGCCCTCGAACAATGCTCCCGAGAGATAGCGCTCGCCCGCATCCGGCAGGATTACGACGAGTGTCTTGCCGGCCTGTGCCGGCTCACGCGCTACTCGCAGTGCCGCAACCATCGCAGCTCCGCAGGAAATGCCGCATAGAATGCCCTCCTCGCGCGCGAGCGCCCGGGCAGTCGTAATCGCCTCGTCATTGGTGACCTGTTCGACCCGGTCAACCATCGAGAGGTCGAGGTTGGCGGGCACGAAACCCGCGCCAATACCCTGAATCTTATGCGGGGATGGTGCCAGGGGCTGCCCTGCCAGTGTCTGGGTGATCACCGGCGAATGCGTGGGCTCGACCGCGACAGTCAGGATCTTCTTGCCGCGGGTACGCTTGATATAGCGCGACACGCCCGTCAGGGTACCGCCCGTGCCAACGCCGGAGACAAAGATATCGATGGCACCCTCGGTGTCATCCCAGATCTCGGGTCCGGTGGTTGTCTCGTGGATTCCGGGATTGGCCGGATTCTCGAACTGCTTAACCAGCAGGTATTTCTGTGGCGCGGTCGCTGCCAGCTCTTCGGCTTTCGCAATGGCGCCCTTCATGCCTTTGGCGCCGGGGGTCAGAATGAGTTTCGCACCGAGCGCCAGCAGCACCTTGCGCCTCTCGATGGTCATCGTGTCCGGCATGGTCAGAACGCATTCATAACCGCGGGCGGCCGCCGCAAAGGCGAGCGCAATGCCGGTGTTGCCGCTGGTGGCCTCCACAATAGCCATACCAGGCTTGAGGACGCCCCGCTTCTCGGCGTCCCACACCATGGCCGCGCCAATGCGGCATTTCACCGAATAGGCTGGGTTTCGTCCCTCGATCTTCGCCAGGACTGTCGCTGCGGCGCCCGCGGCCATCCGGTTGATGCGCACCAATGGTGTATGGCCAATGGATAGGGTGTTGTCTGCATATATAGGCATGGTGCACCTCGATGAAGGTCGGACGCGGATTCTCGCCCAAAATGGGTCTGTATGCCTACCTCTTGCTGGTTATGAGTGGCTGCCAGAAGATTATAAGCACCCCCGGGGTGCCGCCATGAGGGCGCGTTAGCGCGTCAGAGCAATACCGGCGTCATGGTCAGGGGTAGTGGCCTTGCAATGAAAAAACCCTGCAGAAAGTCGATGCCCATCTGGCGGGCCTTGTCGAGCGAGGACTGATCCTCGACTTGTTCGGCCACAACGCGGAAATTCAAGCTTCGTGACAGGTCGATCATGGCCGCCACCACCGCCTGGTTGACGGCGTCGCTGCCGAGGCCGCGAATAAAGGAGCCATCGATCTTGAGGTAGTTGATCGGCAGGGTCTTCAGGTTCGCAAAAGAACTTAGACCGCCGCCAAAGTCGTCGAGCGCGAATTCGCAGCCCATGCCGTGCAACACGTCGATGAAGCGGCGCGCGTGATCCAGGTTTGCTACCACCGCGTTCTCGGTGATTTCAAAACAGATATCCTGCGGGGTCGCGCCGGTATGATCGAAGCAATTGACCACGAACTCGAGGAATTCGGCGTCGCCCAACGTCTGCGCGGCGATATTGATCGCGACGCTGCGTCCTTTCGGCAATCTCAGGCCGCCGCGTCCCAGTGCGTCGAGCACCGCCTGCACGACCCAGCGGTCGATGTGCGGCATCAGGTGATAGCGCTCCGCAGCCCGCAGGAATTCCGCCGGCGGCGCACTGGGGCTGTCATGGTCGCGGCCTAGCCGGACGAACACTTCGAAGGCTGGGCCGCGCACGCCGCCAATATTCGCATGCACGATGGGCTGGTAATAAAGTTCGAACTTACTATCACGCAGCGCAATTTGCAGGCGCTGCAGCCAGTAAATGTCGCCGCGCTGGCGCGCTGTCACTTCCTCGCGTGCGGAATAGATATGCACACCACCCTGCTTTTTTGCGATGTAGCAGGCAGCGTCGGCGGAATCCATCACATCCTGAAGCGTACCAGCGTCGCGGCCTATTTCGACGAGTCCGACGCTGACCCCGACATTGAAGATACGGTCCTTCCATACGAAGCGATAGTTGTTGACCGAGCGCACGACATCGTCTGCAATCTGGCGCGCCTTATCGAGCGGGCACCCCACCAGCAGCAGCGCGAATTCGTCACCGCCGATGCGCCCGACTGAGTCCGAGTCGCGCACCGCGTCACGTATGATCGTCGCGATCTCGCGCAGCATGTTGTCACCTGCGGCGTGGCCACTGGAATCGTTGACCATCTTGAATCGATCGAGGTCGAGATAGCACAGCGCATGATGCAGATCGTCCGTTTGCGCTGAGTCGATCGTCTCCTGCAGCCGGCGCTCAAACTCGCGCCGGTTAATGAGTCCAGTCAACCCATCATGGCTCGCCTGATAGGTCATCTGCCGCGTAATGCCCCGCAGCTCACTGATGTCATGCAGGACGATGACGGCGCCGATCGCGCTGCCATCATCGGCGCGCAGCGGAGATACGTTGATCTCCACGGATCGCTCCGCAGAGCCATTGGACGGCACCAGCACGGCGCGCCGGTTGATCGTAACCTTGGTACCAGTGGTCAGCGCCTTGCGCACCGGATCAGTCAGCGGCCTACGATCTACCTCATCGATCAGCCCCGCGGCGTCCGCAAAGAGCTTGCCATGCAATGCCACCGCGCTTTGGCCAAGCATTGCGACTGCGGCGTGATTGATGTAGTCGATGCGGCCATCGGCCTCGACGGTGATCACGCCATCGTCCATGGAGTCGAGCGTTGCGAGTGCCCGCGGCCGGTGTGCAATGCTTGCCTGAATCGATGTGTCGGCAACCATTTCCATGACCGTGAACAGCAGCGCGGGCCGCCCCTCGCTCTGGATCACAATACTGGCAAGTTCCGCCCGCGTGACCTGCCCATGCGGGCCCAGAAGTTCAATCTCGTAGCGGTCGGGGGCGGGTTCACCGGCCAGGCGACGGCGCGAATTGCGCTCGACCAGTTCGGCGTAGTCGGCGCTGACAAAGTCGGAAAGCCGTTTGCCGACGATGTCGCCGGCGCTTGCGTCGAGCATGCCGAGAAAGCGCGCGTTGGCAAACAATATCGTCTCGCTGTGGACCAGCACTCCCTCATGCACCGATTCAACCAGTCGCTGAAACAGCTGGTCCCGGTCGCTGTCGGAGCCGCCCCGCGCCCGAAATGACTCAAGCAAGGTATTAACTGCCGAACTCAGATGGCTCAGCGATGAAGACTGGCCTTTGAGTACCAGGGGCCGTGTCGCCGCGGGCTCCGCTGAGATCTGCAGGATCTCGCGTGTCATATTCTCGACCGCGCTGTCCTGGCGGCTTTTGCGGATATAGATGACGATGCTGCAAACGATCAGCAAGGCCGAGGTAGCGGACCAGAAAAGGAAAGGTGGCATGATCACCGCGAGCCTCGCTCGTGATGAATTCGGCAGGGGTGGGACCCGATGGGCATGATCGTAACAGAATAGCCTACGGGCATGGCATCCCTTGCCGATATTGACCATAATCACGGGTCCTATGGACACACTCGCCGCGCGCCAGCAAATGGTCGACCAGCAGGTCCGCACTTGGGAGGTACTCGACCCTGCGGTCCTTGATGCGCTCGCCGCGGTGCCACGCGAAGAGTTCGTACCAGCTTCCTATCGCGAACTCGCATTTGCGGACGCGTCCATTCCGATTGGATTCGGCCAGACGATGCTCGCGCCGAAGCTGCAGGGGCGAATTTTGCAGGCACTTGGCACGGGTCATAGCGATGCCGCGCTGGAAGTCGGAACCGGAACCGGCTACCTGTGCGCCTGCCTGTCGCTGCTAGCCGGCCGTGTGCGTTCCATCGAGCTGCACGCAGGGCTTGCTGATATCGCCCGGGCGAATCTGCGCTCCATAGGCAGCTCGGCGAGCATCGAGACATGCGATGCGTTCGGTGCAACGCCCCTCGGCGAGTACGACGTCATCGCCGTCACCGCATCGATGCCGGTGTACGATCGCCGCTTTGAGCAGGCATTGCGGATCGGCGGCCGGCTGTTTGCGGTCGTCGGGGAAGCACCGATCATGGATGCGCTGCTCGTGCGTCGAATAAGCGCCACGCAGTGGCTGAGTGAAAGCCTGTTCGAGACGATGCTGGAACCGCTCGTGGGCGCACCACGGCCCGACGCTTTCGTATTCTGATGATTGGCGAGCTCACGGTGCAGCAATTCCTTGCGCGACGTGCCCAGGGTACGCCAATGACATTGCTCGACGTGCGCGAAGAGTGGGAAATTCGCCTATCGCCTGCGCCGAGCGAGTACCTGCATATACCCATGGGGCAGATCCCGGAGCGCAGCGGAGAGATGGACCCGGCAGGGGAAATCGTCGTGATGTGCCGCTCGGGCGGGCGCAGTACGGAGGTGGCGCGCTATCTACTGCGATCGGGCTTCGCCAACGTGTCCAATCTCCAAGGTGGGATACTGGCGTGGTCCCGGGATATCGATCCTACTATCCCGGTTTATTGAATGCGGACACTGCTGGGGGTTTCTTGTTCGCCTGAACCCGCGCAAAGCGGGAATCGGCGGGCGCCGGCGATCATCTCCCGGGTTAATCAGAGCTGTACCAGCGACACCCTGTTAAAAAAGCCCGATCGAGACGCTGCGTCAGGACATGCATTGAACGCCATGGCGCCCGGACAATCGGAACCGGTTTGGGTGCCGGTGCCGGGCGCGTTCGAAGCTCTACCGGCAGGTCGCTTGTGGGTACAAACCCGCGCAAACTTTTCCCGCAGCCGTTATGATTACCTGTTAAACGTAGTTAAATTGCAACAGGCCGCGGCGATAATCTCCGAACAAGGCCTGAGCAGCGTCAGTACCCTATTGCGGGAGTCACCACCACCGCCGGTGCCCTGAGGAAGATTCGCATGCGATATGTCTACCTGCTGCTGTCCACAGCGGCCATGTGCACCATGCTGAATGCCTGCGGCGGCAAGCCCGCGGGCCCACCCCAAGGCATGAAAGGTCAGGTCACGGTCGTGACATTGACCAGCCAGCCCGTGACGCTGACCAGGATTCTACCGGGGCGAACCAGGGCCTTTTTCATCGCGGAGGTACGTCCGCAGGTCAACGGCATCGTCAAGAAGCGCCGCTTCACCGAAGGCAGCGACGTGAAAGCGGGTCAAATCCTCTACGATATCGACGATCGCCTGTATAAGGCGGCATACGACAGCGCGGTGGCGAAACTTCAGCAGGCGCAGCTCGCGGCGAAGCGTTCCGCCGAACTCGCGCGCATCGATGCGGTTAGCACGCAGGACAATGAAACCGCGATAGCCGATGCTGCCGGAGCGCAGGCGGCCGTGGATAGCTCCAAGGCGACACTTGAATATGCGCACATCGCGGCGCCGATCAGCGGACGCATCGGTAAATCAACTGTGACCGAGGGCGCATTAGTCGCCGCAGGTCAGGCAACGGCGCTCGCGACCATCCAGCAGCTGGACCCGGTGTACGTTGAGGTGGAGCAGTCAAGCAGCGAATGGCTGACCCTGAAGCGGGAGATCGATGCCGGCCAGGTCCAGTCGGAGCGCTCCGCCACACCGGCCCGCATATTGCTGGAGGATGGAACTCGGTATGCGCACGACGGAAAATTCCAGTTTGCTGACGTCTCGGTCGACCCAAGTACGGGCAATTTTCTGGTGCGCGCCATTGTGCCAAACCCGGAACTGATGCTGCTACCCGGCATGTACGTTCGAGCGGAAATTGACGAAGGTCAGTTGAGTCAGGCCGTGCTGGCGCCGCAGCAGGGCATCACGCGGGATCCGAAAGGTGATGCGAGCGCGTTTGTCGTCGGCACGAACGGCACAGTCGAGGCGCGAACCGTGCATGTTTCGCGCACCGTTGGCGACAAGTGGCTCGTTAGCAGTGGCCTAGCTGCGGGAGACCGCCTGATCGTCGAGGGCCTGCAGAAAATCGGGCCCGGCATGCCGGTCGACGCGACCGAGCAAGGCGCCCCGCCAGCTGGCCCAGCGGCCGCTTCCGCGGCCCAATAGGGTTTCAGGGCGCACGGAATGTCGCGTTTTTTCATAGACCGGCCGATCTTCGCGTGGGTCATCGCGCTGATCATCATGATGATGGGCATCATGGCAATCACCCGGTTGCCTATTTCCCGCTACCCCAATATCGCCCCTCCGAGTATCGGAATTGCGGCCCAATATCCGGGCGCTTCCGCCAAAACGGCCGAGGATTCAGTTACGCAGATCGTCGAGCAGACCATGACGGGCCTGGATGGCCTGATGTATATCAGCTCAACCAGCGATAATCAGGGCCTCGTCGGGATCCAGTTGACGTTCGCGAGCGGCACGAACCCAGACACCGCACAGGTGCAGGTGCAAAACCGCCTGCAGCAGGCGCTGCCGCTGCTGCCGCAGATCGTGCAGCTGCAGGGTATCTCGGTCAGAAAAGTCAGCAGCAGCTTCTTGCTAGCCATCGGCTTCGTCGCGCAAGACGGGAAGATGAGTTCGGGCGATCTCGCCGATTACATCGCCACTAATGTGCTGGACCAGCTGAACCGGGTCCCGGGCGTCGGCAATGTGGAGTTGTTCGGCTCGAAATACGCGATCCGTATATGGCTGGACCCCGACAAGCTCAAGGCTTATGGACTTACGCCATCGGACATCCAATTGGCCGTACAGGCTCAGAACGCGCAGCTGTCGGTCGGCCAGATAGGCGGTATGCCTAACGTCGCGGGCCAGCAACTGAATGCCACGGTCACGGCACTTGGACGTCTTCAAACTCCCGAACAGTTCCGCAACATCATCCTGCGCAGCAACGCCGATGGCTCGCGCCTGCACCTGGGCGATGTCGCGCGCGTTGAGATGGGCTTGGCCGATTACAATTTTGACGTGCATTTCAATGGCAAACCGGCGTCAGGCGTAGGCGTCCAGCTCGCTTCGGGTGCGAACGCCCTCTCTACCGTGCGCGGCGTCGTGGAACTGCTGGAGAAGATCAAGCCGCAACTGCCGGCGGGCGTGAAGGCCGTGATCCCGTTCGATGAGACGCCCTATGTGCGCAAGTCGATTGAGGAAGTGGTCAAGACCTTGGTGGAAGCCATCCTGCTGGTGTGCCTCGTGATGTTTGTATTCCTGCAGAACTGGCGCGCCACGTTGATACCGACGATCGCGGTTCCTGTCGTACTGCTCGGCACGTTTGGAGTGCTAGCGGTTGCGGGCTATACGATCAACATGTTGACGATGTTCGCCGTGGTGCTCGCCATCGGCCTGCTCGTCGACGACGCGATCGTCGTGGTCGAGAATGTCGAACGCCTGATGAGCGAGGAAGGCCTCTCGCCCGTCGAAGCCACCCGGCGCTCAATGGATCAGATCACGGGCGCGCTGATCGGCATTGCGACTGTATTGTCAGCCGTCTTCATACCGATGGCTTTCCTAAATGGCTCAACCGGCGTCATCTATCGGCAGTTCTCAGTTACGATTGTGTCCGCGATGATCCTGTCGGTGATCATCGCAATCGTGCTGACGCCAGCTTTGTGCGCTACCCTGCTGAAGCCGACGCCGACGGGTGCTGACAAGCCCAAGGGCCGATTTTTTACATGGTTCAACCGCACCTTCAATGCGGGACACGGGCGCTATAAGGCAGGCGTCACCTATATCCTCGCTCGCCCGAAGCGCTACCTGGTGATTTACCTTGGCATCGCCTCCCTCATGGGCCTGCTGTTCTTTCACCTGCCAACCGCGTTCCTGCCAGACGAGGATCAGGGCTTCCTGATGACGCTGGTACAAACGCCGGTGGGCGCGACACAATCCAGGACCCGCAAGGTGCTGGACCAAATCAATGATTATTTTCTGCAGCAGGAATCCCAGTCGGTGGCCTCCATATTCACGGTTGCAGGATTCAGCTTCAGCGGCGGCGGACAGAACGCCGGCATCGGATTTGTGCTTTTGAAGGACTGGGATTTGCGGCCCAGTGCGCAGCAGTCGGTAGCGGCGATCCAGCGGCGCGCCAATGGCGCATTGTTTGGATTCAAGGACGCCTTCGCGTTTGCATTCTCGCCGCCGCCGATATTTGACCTCGGCACATCTGCAGGATTTGACTTCTACCTTGAGGATACCAAGGGGCAGGGACATGTGGCGCTGACCGCGGCGCGCAATCAGCTGCTCGGGCTGGCCTCCCAGGACAAGAAGCTCACCAACGTGCGGCCGAACGGCCAGGAAGATTCGCCGCAATTCCGCCTCGACCTGGATGCCGAGAAGGCTGCCTCGTACGGGGTCTCCATGGAATCGATCGACACCACGCTTTCGCTTGCCTGGGGCGGGCAATACATCGACGATTTCATTGATCGGGGCCGGGTCAAGCATGTGATCATGCAGGCCGACGCGCCGTTCCGGATGTCACCCGAGGATTTCAGCCGCTGGAACGTGCGCAATTCGCAGGGCAACATGGTTTCGGTAGCCTCCTTCGCGAACTCGCACTGGGAGTACGGCTCACCCAGGCTCGAGCGCTATAACGGTGTCGCTGCCATGAACATCAATGGCGAGGCGGCCCCCGGCGTGAGCTCGGGTGAGGCAATGCAGGAAATCATCAAACTGGTTGCCCAGTTACCGACGGGGTTCGCGGCGGAATTCACTGGCCAGTCCTATCAGGAACTCGCGGCTGGGTCGCAGACACCGCTGCTTTACACGCTGTCCCTGATCGTCGTTTTCCTGTGCCTGGCCGCGCTTTATGAAAGCTGGACGATACCCGGTGCGATCCTGCTGGCAGCGCCGCTTGGGGTCATTGGCGCGGTACTAGCGACCGCAGCGCGAGGCCTGGAAAGGGACATCTATTTCCAGGTCGCGATGTTGACCACCATCGGCCTCGCATCGAAGAATGCGATCCTTATCGTCGAGTTTGCGAAAGCTAACGTCGAGAGCGGCATCCCGGTGATCGAGGCGACGCTGCGCGCCGTGCATGACCGCCTGCGACCGATCCTGATGACCTCGCTCGCGTTCGGACTCGGCGTGCTGCCACTCGCGCTTGCGACCGGCGCAGGCGCCGGCGCCCAGCGCGCAATTGGCACCGGCGTCTTTGGCGGCATGCTCGCCGGCACGTTCCTCGGGATCTTCTTTATTCCGCTGTTCTTCGTCGTCGTGCAGCGGCTGTTCCACAGCCTGCCCGAGAAAGCACCATGAACGCGGCACCGCCGCGGCTGCCGACGGCACTGCGTTCAGCGCTGCTCGGGTTAGCCGGGCTGTGCCTTGTGGCGGCGTGCACGTTGGAACCGCGCTATGCGCGACCGCCGCTGCCGGTCGCCGACGCCTGGCCCATCCCCCCGACGACGTCGACCACCCCGAACACCCCCGCTGCAGCCGACATCGGCTGGCGGGACTTTTTTGTCGACGCGCATCTGCAGGCGCTGATCACCCAGGCGCTTGCCAACAATCGCGACCTGCGCATTGCCATTCTGAACGTCGAAAGTACTCAGGCGCTGTACCGGATACAACGCTCGCACTCGCTGCCCAGCATCAACGCCAATGGCAATTTCACCAAGCAGAAACTGCCGCCGGCACTCTCCAATGGATTTCCGAGCGCCACTTATCAGTACTATGAGGCAGACATCGGGCTCTCCGCGTTTGAAATCGATCTGTTCGGTCGTGTCCGCTCCCTGAATCACGTCGCGCTCGAGCAATTCCTGAGCCAGCAGGAAAACCGCCGCGCAGCCCAGCTGATGCTGATCGCGGGGGTTACCGGCGCATACCTGTCGCTCGCCTCTGACCATGAACTGCAGCATCTCGCCAAGGAAACCCTCGAAAGCCAGCAGGCATCCTTTGGCCTGACCCAGCAGCGCCATGCGGCCGGCGGCGCCTCAGCCCTCGATCTTGCCCAGGCACGCACGACGGTGGAAACGGCGCGGGCCGACCTCGCGCACTTCGACGGCAGTGTCGCGCAGGATCTCGATGCGTTGACGCTGCTGATGGGCGGCGCGCCGGATCCGGCGGCGCTGCCGGAATCCTTCGACGCGCAGGTAGCAAGCCTTGCCGTACCGCCGGCCGGGTTGCCATCCACGGTCCTGCTGCGCCGTCCCGATGTACTTGGCGCCGAACACTTGCTGCGAGCCGCCAACGGCAATATTGGCGCGGCGCGCGCCGCTTTCTTTCCGACCATCAACCTGCTGGGAAGCTTCGGATCGGCCAGCCAGGACCTCTCGGGCTTGTTCAAGGCAGGCAGCGGCACCTGGACGTTCGCGCCGCAGATTGCCCTGCCCTTGTTTACGGGTGGCCGAAATGCCGGCGGCCTTGCCGAGGCCAATGCGCAGCAGCGCATCGCGATCGCCAGCTACGAGAAGTCGGTTCAGAACGCATTCAAGGAAGTGGCCGATGCATTGGCGCTGTCGGAGACCCTCGCGCGCGAGCGGCAGGCCGATGAAGCACTCGCGCAAGCGGCCGCACAGGCCTTTGATCTTGCTCAGCAGCGTTACAAGGCCGGCCGCGACAGCTACCTGAATGTACTCGATGCGCAGCGCAGCGACTATGCCGCGAGACAGCGGCTGATCGCGGTGCGCCTGACCGAGCAGAACAACCTGGTGTCTCTGTACATCGCGCTAGGCGGCGGCTGGCTGGAACATAGCCAAGTCAGGTGATCAGGTCGAGCACCCGCGCAACGCTGCCCCGGTTGGCGCTGACCGCAGCGCGCCCCAATGCACCCATGCGCGACCGCAGCGCCGGATCGGTTAGCAATTCAAACAGGGCAGCCGCCAGTTCGCGCGCATTGGCGACGCGGCGCACCGCGCCCTGGTCCGTCAGCATCGTCGCGATCTGGCGGGCGTTGCCATCGGCCGGCCCGCTCAGCACCGGTAAGCCGAGCGCCGCCGGTTCGAGCAGGTTATGCCCGCCGATCGGCACGAGGCTGCCGCCAACAAACGCGACGTCCGCCGCGGCATAGAATTTAAGCAACTCGCCGATCGTATCCAGCAGGAACACGGTCTGCGCCGGGGTCGCCGGACAATCGGCGCTGCGCCGGATGTAGGCATCGCCGCGGCGGATCAGTAGGCCCGCGACCGCGTCGAAGCGATTTGGATGGCGTGGGACTAGCACCAGCAACGCATCGGGAAGCTGCCGGCGCAACTCCTGCTGGGCGGCCAGTACCTGCTCCTCCTCGCCTTCGTGGGTGCTGCCAGCGATCCACACCGGCCTCGCAGCGAACAGCCGCGAACGCAGGCTGCGACCTTCGATCTGTGCCTGCGCATCGATGCCGATGTCGAATTTCAGGTTGCCTACAACGTGGATGCGAACCGGATCAGCGCCAATCGCAGCAAAACGCGTAGCATCGGTGGCGCTTTGCGCGCCGACCACCACATCGTGCGCGAACAGCTCGCGGAACAATCCGCCGCAGCGACGGTAGCGCGCCACGGATTTTTCCGACAACCGTGCGCTCGCCAGTACGATGGGCACGCCCTGGCGCGCGCATTCGTGAAACAAGTTCGGCCACAATTCGGTTTCCATGATGACCAGCCGCTGTGGCCGGATGCGCCGCAGGCAGCGTCGCATGGCTCCTGGCAAATCGTAGGGCAGATAACGGATGTCGACGCTACCTGCAAACAGTGCCACCGCCCGCGCCCGCCCCGTCGGTGTCGCGCAGGTGACGACCAGTGGCGTTCCGGGATGGCGACGCTGCAACTCGCGCACCAAAGGCGCCGCGGCGCTGACCTCTCCCAAGGACACGGCATGCACCCAGATCGAATGCTTATCTCCGGCGAGCGCGGCGCCATGGCCGAAGCGCTCGCCAAGTCCCTGCCGGTAACTATGATCACGCAGGCTGCGCCATAGGAGGATCAAAACGGCAATCGGTACCGCGAGGCAGACCAGCAAGGTGTACAAGCGGCGCATGCGTGGCGCTAGCCCTTGTCCCCGGCATATGCGCCCAGGAGTTCATCCCAGTCCGACGCGGTAAATCGCCCCGGTGGGGACGCGGTGGCCAACTTATGCAGCGAGCGCTTGAGCCGGCGCAGGTTGGCGTCGCGCCAGGAGCCAGGCCTGCGCAGCCGGCCGCGATCAAAATCGATGATGCTGCAGGAGCCCGCCGGCGTGATCAGGATGTTATGGGCGTTCAGATCAGCATGATCGACGCCTGCGGCGTGAAAGCGGGCGACCGTCGTGCCAATTGAGCGCCACAGATCGGGCGCCAGCCGCCCCGCCGCGAGCCGGTCACTCAATGGAGAGGCGCCGGCGATGCGCCGCGTGATCAGATCGCAGCGATAAGCGAGCAGTCCCCGCTCGTAAGACGCGCCAACGGGTTCGGGCACTGGCAGGCCCAGGGCGCGAAGCGCCGCGAGCAGTCGCCATTCGACGAATGAGCGCACGCGCGACTCCCCCATCCACAAGTACAGGTCAAACGAGGTCTGCGCGGCCAGCCGGCCGCCACGCCGGTAATGCCTGAGCGCCCAATCTGCGGACCCGGCGGTAATGAACCAGGTCGAACCGCGTCCACGCGAGGCAGACGTCACGGTGCCGTTGTTTCGCCAGTAGTCAGGCGTGAACAGCGCGTCGCCGGAAAGCTCGAATTCGCCGGTATTCTGTGGCGCGATGAGCATGGCCCCGGCGGCCGTCGCGACGCGTCGGCCGCCATCAACGGTCATGGTCTGCAGCACGTCTTCTGCTTGCGCACGCGGCGCAGTTTATCACCCTGATCGGGGCATATTCGCTACCATGGCGCTGATGAGCGAAATCAAGGTTCCCGTATCGCCGGGCGAAATGCTCGACAAGATCACGATCCTGCGCATCAAGTCGGCGCGCATGCGCGATCCGCTGAAACTGCGCAATGTTCGCAATGAACTTACGGCCCTGCAGGAGACCTGGAGCTTATCGCCGTACGCCGCGGCCGACATCGCGGCTGAGGAAGCCGCATTGCTCGCCGTTAACGAGCGGCTGTGGGTGATCGAGGATGACATCCGCGAGAAGGAGCGTGCCCAGTCCTTCGATGCGCGCTTTATCGAGCTTGCACGCGCAGTCTATTTTGAGAATGATGAGCGCGCGGCGATCAAGCGGCGAATTAATGTCCGGCTGGGCTCGGCGCTGGTCGAGGAAAAGTCCTACAGCAACTACAAGAAACCGCCGTAAGCGCTCACTTCGCGACTTTTAACAACGTGTACTCGGCACTGCAGTAAGGGCATTTTGCCCATCCGGTCTGCTCGATCGGCAGGTACACCTTCGGGTGCGAATTCCACAGCGCCATCCCCGGCATGGGGCAGGACAAAGGCAAGTCCGCTGTGGTGACAGTGTACTGATTCTTTTCATTTGCTTGCATCATGGCGCGGAATTTTGCCGGGACGCGCGATGGAGTGCAAATGGCGCGCACTGCGACTTACGCAAAAGTCGCCCGCCAGATCTCCTGCACGCGCGCCCGCGGCACGGCGAATTCCCCGGCTGCAACGATGCGCTCGCCCGCGCCCTCGAGCGATAGCCGATGCAGTACGCCGCGGTACAGGCGGTAGGTATCTATCAGCCAAAGCGCGGTCGCCGGGGCCACGACGCCGCTGTTTGCGAGCGCCTCGAGCTGGCGGATGTTGTCCGGGAAATCGATCAAAGCGGGGTTGCGGTGCGCTTCGGCCAGCACCCAGTACTGCACCAGGAACTCGATGTCCGCAATGCCGCCCGCATCTTGCTTCAGGTCGAACTGGCCGGCGCTTGCCTCAGAGAGCTCGCGGCGCATGCGTGCGCGCATCTCCATCACATCGGTGCGCAGGGTCTGGAGATGCACGTCGGAAGTTAGCGCGCGGCGTCGCGCCGCCTCGAAGCGTGCGCATAGCGCCGGGTCCCCGGCAACTGCGCGTGCGCGCAGCAGCGCCTGATGCTCCCAGGTCCAGGCATTCTCATGCTGGTAGGTCTCGAACGCGTCGATTCCGGTGATCAGAAATCCGCCCTTGCCATTTGGCCTTAGGCGCATGTCGACGTCGTACAGTCGCCCCGCGGCAGAATGCATCGTCAGCAGGTGCACAATTCGCTGTGCGAGGCGCAGGAAAAACACGACATTGTCGAGTGGGCGCGCTCCGCTGGTCTCGGCGATCTCGCCAGCGGAGTCATGCAGGAATACAAGATCGAGGTCCGAGCCGTAGCCGAGTTCCAGCCCGCCGAGCTTGCCATAGCCTGCAACCGCCACATGCACGGCGCGCAGATGCCCAGCATCCGGCCCGCAATGCGGGGTGCCATAGAGCGCCACCATCTGTTGCCAGGCGAGGTCCATGCAGCGCGCTACGATCAGCTCGGCAATGTCCGTCAATCGATCGCTGACTTTCATCAGCGGCAATCGCCCGGTCTGGTCGGCGAGCGCGACTGAAAAAATCGCCGCCTTCTGGAACTGCCGCAGACCCTCGACCTGGCGCTCCGGGTCATCCGTCGGCAGCCGCTCAGTTCGCGCGGCGAGCTCAGTCGCAAAGCGTTGCCGCGAGGGCAACTCATCGAACGCCCGGGGATCGATCAGTTCATCGAGCAACAGCGGGAATTCGGCGATCTGGCGTGCCAGAAATCCACTGATCGCGCAGACATCGATTAACCGCTCGAGCGCCGCTGGCTGTTCCTTGAGCAGGGCAAGATAGGAGGAGCGTGCGCCGATCGCATCGAGCAGGCGCAGGATCCGTTCGACCACAACCACCGGCTGCGCGAGCTTGACAGTCGCATTCAGCACACGCCCCAGGATGAACTGCAGCCGGCGGCGACCCCCATCATCAAGCTTGCGCAGCGCCGCACTCTGGGCACAGGCACGCAGACTCGGTGCAAGTGCTGTGGCAGCATCATCTGGGAAGCCTATCTTAGCTAACTCTGCTTGAATAATGCGGTCATCAGAGGCGAAAATATCAAACTCTGCGTCTATCCTCCCACTCTCAGCGGAGCCTGCCCCAAAACCCAGCGCAGCAAATTCCCGCGCAACGCATTGGCGGGCTTGTTCGATCGCAGCAAGTACCTCCTGCCATTTTGCCCCGCCGTGCAGCAGCGCGAGACGCTCCCGGTCTACGTCGCTTTCCGGCAGCCGATGCACCTGCTGGTCGCGCAAGATCTGCACGCCATTTTCCGCGCGACGCAGAACGAGGTATGCGTCGATCAAGGAAGTGACAACTTCCGGCGGCAGGTACTTCGCACCGGCCAGCAGGGGCAGGACTTCGAGCAGTGACGGGCTTTGCAAATAGCGGTCGCTACCGCCCCGCACCAGTTGGAACGACTGCACGATGAATTCAAGTTCGCGGATGCCGCCAGCCCCGAGCTTCAAGTTGCCCTCGAGGTCGCGACGCGCAACTTCACGCGCGATCAGTGCCTTCATGTCGCGCAGCGATTCGAATACGCCGAAGTCCAGGTACCGCCGGTACACAAAGGGCCGCACGTAGTCACGCCAGGTACCCTCAAAAGCCTGCGGCGCGACGATGGCGCGCGCCTTGATCCAGGCATAGCGTTCCCAGTCGCGCCCATGCTGCTGCAGGTAGTCCTCGAGCGCCGCCAAGCTCACGACGAGCGGGCCACTGTCGCCGAAGGGCCGCAGCCGCAGATCTACGCGGAACACAAAGCCGTCCTCGGTCCGTTCATCCAGGTAGCGAATGACTTCGCGCGCCAGTGTCTGAAAATATTCCTGGTTATCAACCGAGCGCGGCCCGTTCGTCTGACCGGCCCCGGCGAACAGCAGCACAAGATCAATATCCGAAGAAAAATTCAGCTCACGGCCGCCGAGCTTGCCCATCGCGACCACGATCAGCGGTACCCATTCACCGCGCTCGTCCAGGGGCGCCCCGAATACTGGCGCAAGGTGGCGCGATGCCGCCTCCACCGCAGCCTGTACGCAAGCATCCGCGAGGTCAGAAAGTTCGTGCAACGTCGTCACGACGCTCGCGCGGCCGGTGATGGCATGCCAGGCAATCCGCGTCATGGCGCGCCGGCGCCAGGTACGCAGAGCCTGCCGGGCCGCCTCGTCTGATGTCGCGGCGCCAAGCTGCGCCAAAAAATCGCCGTTCAAAGCCTGCCCACCAGAATCCCCGATCGGACCCACGAGCCCTTGCAGTGCCCCGGGATCCTTTAGGAGCGCGGCCGCGACAAATTCGCTGGCCGCGATCACCGTAATCAGCTCTGCCGCCAGGTCCGGCGGCAATTCGGCCAACGCTCTGCTGAGTTCGGGAGAGTCGGCAGCCCGCTGCTGCCAGTGCAGCGCTCCGTTGCGCAACAGCGGCGCCAGCGAGTCGATCGCGAACATGGGCCTACAGCTGCTTTTCCATGAACAGGCTCTGTGGATCGGGCTGATACTTCCCGAACGGCCCCCGCGTCCGGTAGCCCAGCCGCCGGTATAGGCCCAGTGCCTGCGGCTGCAGGGCACCCATCTCGAGGCGCGCAAGGCGCACGCCCTGTTCGATCAGATGATGCTCAAGGGCCTCCATGATGGCCCGCGAGAGACCGCAGCCGCGAAATTCTGGCGCTACGAACACGCGCTTGATCTCGCCATAAACACCATCGTCATGCATGGTCTTCACGGCGCCGCATCCGGCGATATCGGCATCGATGCTCGCGCCGACGAAAAACACGTTTCGCCGGCGCAGCGCCTCTGCACCCTCCATGTGGTTGCTTTGCGGAGGGTAGAGCGCCGCCATGTACGCGTCGGACTGCTCGAGCAACGCACGCACCCGAGGGTCGGCCGGATCGATTTTTGCTATGTTCATTGCTGCACGGCCTTGTAACCGTCCCGCTCGAGCAGCGCGACCACACCGTCCTTGCCGACCAGATGCAGTGCGCCGACGATGACCAGGTAGTCCTGCTTGTCATGCAGCAGCGTCTCGATGCGCGGTAGCCACTTGCGGTTGCGCTCCACGGTCAGGACCCGGTAGAGATCGGGAAATTTTTCCAGTGCCTCGCCGAGCAATCGCGCCAGCACTACCGTGTCGCCGTGCCGCCAGGCGTTGATGATCTCGTCCATCTCCTGGGCCGAATCGTCCGCGTCCTCGAGGCAATACAGCAGGAAGCGCCGCTGCTGGTCCATCGACATGTGCGAGAAAAGCCCCAGCTGCTCGTCCATCGTCTCGAGCGCGATGATCGGCTTATGGTCCGCCTGCGCACGCCGGGTGAACTGCGCCTCAACGCCCGACTCCGGGTCGAACCCTAAGCGCGCGATTTCCAGCTGCTCCAGGGTTAAAGCGACAAACCACGGCTGCATCTGTTCGAACAGTGCGGGCTCCAGACCGAGCGGCTTCAGGTGCGCCAGGAGCTTCGCATACGCCTCCGGGCCCAGTGCGGAGGCGAGCGTCTGGCCTTCCGGCAATGTCTCGTTGCCCAGGCCCTCGGCCATCAACTTATCCGGCGAGGCGTCATTGAGATTCAGCTCCATGACCAGCGATGGGGAGGTCGCATAAGCGCGAAGCGATTCGGGTGGCAGCTCGTGGTCGGCGCTCTTCAGGACATGGATGGAGCCGAACAAATAGACGGTGTTGGTCTGGCCCTTGATGGACCAAAGCGTATGGCGATCGCCATCCGCCCGCGCCTGCGGCGCGAGCGCGGCCACCATGACCAAGGCACCGGCCAGCCAAGAGATCCGCGTCAAAGGTCCCATCGCGACCCGCCCTCCCTTAAAACCTTCAGTCTACTTTGCGCAGTAAATCGGCATAGGGCACTCGGCTACCCCGACGGAGCTACCCAGGATCACACCTGCGCGGATTCGCATTTGGCCGCTCGGCGGTTTCGAGCCGCTGTAAAGGCAAGGGTAGCAAGTCCCAGGGATTGGGAGTAGGCATGGCGCATGGCAAACCCCAAGCTTTCAACGCAATAAAAAAGGGCGAGCCGAAGCTCGCCCTTTTCCAAACAGAATGTCGAACTTGCGCGGGCAGGTCTTACATATCCATTCCGCCCATGCCACCCATGCCGCCGCCCGGGGCGCCATGTGCATGCTCATCGTCCTTCGGCGCTTCCGCGATCATGACTTCCGTCGTCAACAGCAGGCCCGAAACGGAGGCCGCGTTCAACAGTGCAAGGCGCGTGACCTTGGTCGGATCCAGGATCCCGAGTTCGATCATGTCGCCGTACTCGCCCGTCGCGGCGTTGTAGCCGAACGTGCCCTTGCCTTCCTTGACGCGATTCAGAACCACCGCGGCATCTTCGCCAGCATTGCTGACGATCTGGCGCAGCGGCTCCTCGATCGCACGGGCCAGGATCTTGATGCCCGTGGTCTGATCCTCGTTGGCGCCAACGAGCTTCTCAATGGCCTTCAGCGCCCGAATCAGCGCGACACCGCCACCCGGGACCACGCCTTCCTCGACTGCAGCGCGTGTGGCATGCAGTGCGTCTTCAACGCGGGCCTTTTTTTCCTTCATTTCGATCTCGGTAGCAGCGCCAACCTTGATCACGGCAACCCCGCCGGAGAGCTTAGCAACGCGCTCCTGCAGCTTTTCCTTGTCGTAATCGGAGGTCGCTTCCTCGATCTGCGCGCGGATGCTGTCGACACGGCCCTTGATGTCAGAGGCCTTGCCGGCGCCGTCGATGATCGTGGTATTTTCCTTCTCGATCAGGATTTTCTTGGCTTCGCCAAGATCGCTCAGCGTCGCCTTCTCAAGTGACAGGCCGACTTCATCGGAGATGACCGTACCGCCGGTCAGCACCGCGATATCCTGCAGCATCGCCTTGCGACGATCGCCGAAGCCCGGCGCCTTCACGGCGCAGACCTTGACGATGCCGCGGATCGTGTTGACAACGAGTGTCGCCAGGGCCTCGCCCTCAACGTCCTCGGCAACGATCAGCAACTGGCGTCCGCCTTTGGCGATCATCTCGAGCAATGGCAGCAGTTCGCGGATGTTGGAGATCTTCTTGTCGATAAGCAGCACGAGCGGCTTATCCAGCTCGGCGCTCTGGCCCTGCTGGTTATTGATGAAATACGGCGAGAGATAGCCGCGGTCGAACTGCATACCCTCGACCACTTCGAGCTCGTTCTGCAGACCAGAGCCTTCCTCGACTGTGATCACGCCTTCCTTGCCGACCTTCGCCATCGCATCTGCAATCGTCTTGCCGATACTCTCGTCGGAATTTGCCGAAATGGTGCCGACCTGCGCAATTGCCTTCGGGTCCTTGCAGGGCTTGGAGAGCCGCTTGAGTTCATCGGTGGCCACGGTGACCGCCTGGTCAATACCGCGCTTCAGGTCCATCGGGTTCATGCCCGCTGCGACCGCCTTCAGGCCTTCGCGGATGATCGCCTGCGCAAGCACTGTCGCCGTGGTCGTGCCGTCCCCTGCCTCGTCGGAGGTGTTGGAGGCGACTTCCTTGACCATTTGGGCGCCCATATTCTCGAACTTGTCTTTCAGTTCGATTTCCTTAGCGACGGACACGCCGTCCTTGGTTACCGTCGGGGCGCCGAAGCTCTTGTCGAGTACCGCGTTGCGGCCTTTCGGGCCCAACGTGACTCTGACGGCGTTCGCCAGGATATTCACGCCCTTGAACATGCGTGAACGGGCGTCGTCGCTAAAGCGTACGTCTTTTGCTGCCATAAACTAATTTCCTCTGCTGAATAATGGTTCTATTTAGAATCGATCACGGCCATGACGTCTTCTTCGCGCATGACCACCAGTTCATCGCCGTCCATCTTCACTTCTGTACCGCTGTACTTGCCGAAGAGGATCTTGTCGCCGACCTTGACGTCGAGCGGGCGAACTGTGCCGTTTTCCAGGACTTTGCCCTTGCCGATGGCGAGCACCTTTCCGAAGATCGGCTTTTCCGCAGCCGTATCTGGAATCACGATGCCACCGGGGGATTTACGCTCCTCCGCTTCTCGTTTGACGATTACGCGGTCATGAAGGGGACGCATCTTCATAAGACAAGACTCCTAAAGCTTTTTGGGTTCGGGGTTTCTGCACAGGACAGCAGTTGTTAGCACTCTCTGTCCTTGGCTGCTAATCATAGCGACAGTTTGCCGCTATTCAAGGGCTATCTTGCGCAAAAATATGCTGCAATGCCGCAATGTGGCGCGCCGTTCATGCTTTTACGGCGGCCGCTCTGCGGTAAAGTGCCGGCATGACGAAGCTGATTGCCACGTTGCTATTTTGCGCAACTGTTGGTTTGAGCGCGACCTCCCAGGCTAAGCCCTGGTGGGTCCAGGGCGCGGCCAATAATCAAGACTTTCTTGACCCGGATGTCGCATTTCGTGCCTCGGCTGCAATCGACGGCAATACGTTGCGCGTGCGCTGGGTCATTGCGGAGGGTTACTACCTTTATCACCAGCGCATGCAGATACTCGCCGAGAGTCCTGACCTCGCGATCGGGCCCGTGCAGTGGCCGGCGGGCACAATGATCACGGATCAGTTCATGGGCACCCAAGAGGTTTTCCTGCAGCAGGTCGAGGCGAGCGCACGCCTGACACGCGCCGATCATGGTGCGCATCCCGTGCAGGTTAAGGTCATCTATCAGGGTTGCGCCAAGGCCGGACTCTGTTATCCGACGATTGCCAAGGTGCTGTTTCCGAGCAGCGCGGCCGCTATCCGGGCGCCATCCACCCAGTCGCCGCACACCTGGCAGTTGGCGGCAATTTTCGGTGGATGCGCCGCGTTCCTGATTGCCGGACTGCGCCTCCGCAGGCCGTGAAGCGCTACACCCTTCTGCTCGCGACCGTGGCGATCGCCACGCTCACGATCTGGGCAGGCCACCGGACCCATCTCGCCTTGCTCAGCGCACACCAGGTATTGCCGCCCCGTGCGGTGAGCGTGCCGGCGCAGCCGGACGTGGAGGCAGGGCTGACCGCGCCGATCCCCGAGCAGCTCCCGGCATTCAGTTTGAAGGACCGCGACGGCCGTGCAACGCCCATTTCAAAATGGCGCGGCAAATCCCTGATCATTAATTTCTGGGCGACATGGTGCGCACCCTGCCGGCGCGAAATGCCGTTGCTGCAGGCCCTTGACCGGGACTGGGCAGCGCAGGACTTTCGCGTAATCGGCATCGCGGTCGATCAACATGACAGCGTCGTCGAGTTTGCCGACTCCCTCGGCATTGGCTATCCCTTGCTGATCGGCGAGCAGGACGCGCTCGATGTGGCTGCTAAGCTCGGCGTTACCTCACCGGCATTCCCATTTACCGTGTTTACCGACGGGCACGCGCAGATCGTCGCCCTCTACGTGGGCGAGTTGCACAAGGAGCAGACCGACCTCATCCTGTCCGTCGTCGCACAGGTCAATCGGCACACTCTCGCGCCCGAGGAGGCGCGGCAAAGAATCGCCGATGGCCTCGCCAAATTGAAGGCCAATAACTCGATTTAAAGCCGGATTGGCGACGATCGACGCAAAAGCTTGCCTAATTGGCATGAAATCTGGTTATTATTGCATTGACCATAAGGCGCGACGACGCCATCGGGAAGGCTTCATGGCTAAAATTCTGTTGCTGAACGGTCCGAATCTCAACTTGCTGGGCACTCGCGAGCCGCAAACCTATGGCACGACGAGCTTGCCGGAGATCGCCGCGCGCCTGACCGAGCTCGCGCTCGCGAAGGGCCATGAGCTAGTGGCCTTCCAGAGCAACGCCGAACATGAACTGATCGATCGGATCCACACGACTAAGCGCGATGGCACCGTGTTTGGAATCATCAATCCCGGGTCCTACAGCCATACCAGTATCGCGCTGCGCGATGCGTTGCTGGCGGTGTCGCTGCCGTTCATCGAGATTCACCTCAGCAATATATTTGCGCGCGAGGATTTCCGGCATCACTCCTATTTTTCCGACATTGCAGCGGGCTGCATCTTCGGTCTCGGGCCAAAGGGCTACGAGCTTGCACTCGAGGGTGCGGTAGCGCGCCTGGCCACCCAGGGGGCTCCTTAATGGACATTCGAAAAGTAAAAAAATTAATTGAATTGCTGGAGGAGTCCGGGATTTCGGAGCTGGAGATCTCCGAAGGCGAGGAAACGGTGCGTATCAGCCGGCATCCGCGCGGTGGCGCGCAGCCGATCATGCAATACCAGGCCGCCCCCGCACCAGCCGCCATCACGCAGGCGGCGGCACCGGCGGGCCCAGGCACCGGGCCCAAAGCGGGGAGCGACGAGCACACCATCGCCTCGCCCATGGTGGGCACGTATTACTCGGCCGCATCCCCCGGTGCGAAGGTATTCGTCGAAATAGGCTCCGAGATCACCGTGGGACAGACGCTTTGTATTATCGAGGCGATGAAGATGATGAACCAGATCGAGTCCGACAAAGCCGGCCGGATCACGGCGATCCTGGCGAAGAACGGCGATCCGGTGGAATTCGGCCAACCGCTGTTCATCGTCGAATAAGCGCAATGATCGAAAAAGTCGTCATTGCCAACCGCGGCGAGATCGCACTACGGATCCTGCGTGCCTGCCGGGAGCTCGGTATCAAGACAGTGGCCGTGCACTCGACGGCGGATTTCAACACCAAGCACGTCTTGCTGGCCGATGAGACCGTTTGCATCGGTCCCCCGCAATCCGCGCTGTCCTACCTGAACATGCCGGCTATCATCAGCGCCGCCGAGGTAACCGATGCCGGCGCCATCCATCCGGGATACGGGTTCCTGTCCGAGAATGCCGACTTTGCCGAACGCGTCGAAAAAAGCGGCTTCATCTATGTCGGCCCCCGCGCCGAAACCATCCGCCTGATGGGCGACAAGGTCTCGGCGATCAAGGTCATGAAAGGCTCTGGTGTGCCCTGCGTGCCGGGCTCGGATGGGCCGTTAGGCGCCGACATGGACGAGAACCTGCGCATTGCCAAGCACATTGGCTATCCGGTCATCATCAAGGCATCCGGCGGCGGCGGCGGGCGCGGCATGCGAGTCGTGCATACGGACGCATCGCTCGCGAGCGCCATCAGCGTAACCAAGTCGGAGGCACTCGCGGCCTTCGGCAATGACCAGGTTTACATGGAGAAATTCCTTGAGAAGCCGCGGCATATCGAATTCCAGGTGATCGCGGATAATCACGGCAACGTCGTGCACCTCGGCGAGCGCGACTGCTCGATGCAGCGCCGGCACCAGAAGGTCATAGAAGAGGCGCCGGCGCCCGGACTGACGGCCAAGCAACGCAAGGTCATGGGCGAGCGGTGCGCGCGCGCCTGCCGCGAGGTCGGTTATCGCAATGCCGGCACCCTCGAATTTCTCTATCAGGACAATGAGTTCTACTTCATAGAGATGAATACCCGCGTGCAGGTCGAGCACCCCGTGACCGAACTGGTCACCGGCATCGACATCGTCAAGACGCAGCTGCTGATTGCGGCCGGGGAAAAGCTGCCATTCTCGCAGGGCGACATAGAAATCCGCGGGCATGCGGTCGAATGCCGCATCAATGCCGAGGATCCGAAGACATTTGTGCCCTCGCCGGGACCTGTGCGCCTGTGGCATGCGCCCGGGGGCCCCGGCATCCGCGTCGACAGCCACATTTATACCGGCTACCACGTACCGCCTTACTATGATTCGATGATCGGGAAGGTCATCTCCTATGGCGACACGCGCGAGACGGCGTTCGCCCGCATGCGCAATGCGCTCGCGGAAATGGTGGTCGAGGGCATCAAGACGAACATTCCGCTGCACCAGGAAATTTTCAATCACGCCGCGTTCCGGCAGGGCGGCACCGACATCCACTATCTGGAACGACGCCTCGGTATCAAGTAAGTGCCGCTCAGGGTTCCGTGCAATTTCATTTCTACGCAATTGAATTCCCGCTGGAAGGCCTCGTACCCGATGTCGTTGAAGCGGCGCTGCTAGCGAACGGCGCGCAGTCGATCACATTCCTCGATGGCGGCGATGAAGCGGTATTCGAGCCGCAGCTCGGTGAGCTGCGCCTGTGGAAAGATACGCGTGTGCGCGCACTATTCGATGCAGACAGCGATGCCGCGAACAATCTGGGGCGCTTGGCCGAAAGCCTCGGGCCGCAGATTACGCGCAGCGCCCGGATACGCGGGGTCGAGGATCGCGTCTGGGAGCGTGCCTGGCTCGACGGGTGGAAATCAATGCGCTTTGGCGTGCGCCTCTGGGTCTGCCCGATCGACGCGGCTGCACCGGCGGATCCGGCCGCGGTCATTGTTCGCCTAGACCCCGGGCTCGCGTTCGGCACCGGCACTCATCCGACCACGGCCCTGTGCCTCGAGGCGCTCGATGGCCTCGATCTCGTTGCCAAGACCGTGCTCGATTACGGCTGCGGTTCGGGAATCCTCGGCATTGCGGCCTTGAAACTTGGCGCTGCTCACGCGCTTGTTGTCGATCTCGATCCGCAGGCGCTGATCGCGAGCGCCGAGAACGCCAGGCGCAATGCGGTCGGCGCACGCTTGCGAGTCTTAAGCCCGGATGCAGCGTTGCCGCGTTGCGATTGCGTCATCGCCAACATCCTCGCCGGCACACTGATCGAATTGCTGCCAGTGCTCGCGGGTGCCTGCCGCAGCGGCGCGGATCTTCTGTTGTCGGGCGTGCTCTCCTCGCAGGCCGAACGGGTGGCCAGCGCTTATGCGCCAGAATTTGACTTCATTCATTTAACGCATCGCGATAACTGGTGCTGCCTGCAGGCGCGCCGGCGCCCTGCGGCTGGAGCGCCCTAGCGTGTTCACCCAGTGCCCGCAATGTGAAACAGTTTTCAGGCTGTCCGCCGATGCCCTGGGCGCCGCCGGGGGCCAGGTGCGCTGTGGGCGCTGCGGCGAGGTCTTCGATGCGCTAAAGCGACTGGCAGAGGAGCCGCGCATGTTCGCCATTGGCGAATCGACGCTCGAACTGGAGGCACGCGCGGAGCAGATCCTGGAATCGCTCGGCGTGGGTGCCAGCGGCGAGCCGGAATCGAACGAGCTGCCGTCAGAGGACAGCCCGCCCATAGAGGTCGAAGAGGGCACACCGGAGGCGGACCGGTCGCTCGAATTCTCGCTGACGCCGACCGACCTTGACCGCATTTTTATCGGCGGCATCGACGGGCGCGATCATCCCGGTGAGGCGCAGTCGCCCGAGGATCTGCAAGTCATCGATGCAGAGTACGCGCGTGAAGAAGGTTACGAGCCTGAGGACGAGCCGCCTGCCGTGGAACTTGTGGAACCGGATGACCAGCCTGTGCTGCTGCAGGAGCCGGTAGCTGAGGGCGAACCGGAATTTGTGTCGGAGCTGCCTCCCGGGCGCAGCCGAAGGCTGCTGATCATGGGCTGCATCCTGCTCGCGCTGCTGCTGGTCGCGCAGATCGTGCACCGCAACCGCGAATGGCTGGCGGCGCGCGGACCCCTCGGCGGCGTGTTGCGCAGCCTTTACGCCGGCGTCGGCAAGCCCTTGCCGCTGCCCGCGACTCTGTCGGGCTATCAGCTGCGCCAATGGGGCGCAAGCGGCGATGGCACCGCGGATGGGTCCTTGCGGGTTCGCGCTAGCATCCTGAACACGACGGCGCAGATGCAGCCCTTTCCGCTATTGCGCGTGACGCTTGAGGATCGCTTCGGCGCAGCTATCGGTACCCGCGACTTCGAACCGGCCGAGTATTTCGGCAAGCCGCTGACCCGCCTGCTGGCTCCGGGCGAACGGGCGGATGCCACCGTGGAGATCCAGGATCCGGGCAAGAACGCCGAAGGCTTTGAACTGGACGTCTGCCTGCGCGGCGCGGATAGCGCCATCCATTGCGCCAGCGACCAGGCGCCCCGCTCGCCATGAATCCGATCCGGATCGGTCGGCATGTCCTGTCTTCGAACGTGATCCTGGCGCCGATGGCGGGGGTTACCGACCGGCCATTTCGCGCGCTCTGCCGGGAGTTCGGCGCAGGCCTTGCCGCCTCGGAAATGTTGACCTCCGATACGCGCCTCTGGGACACCGAAAAATCGCAGCGACGCATGGACATTGCCGGTGAGGCGAGTCCGCGCATCGTGCAGATTGCCGGTTACGACGCCGCGATGATGGCGGAGGCCGCGCAGCGCAACGCGGATGGCGGCGCCGACATCATCGACATCAATATGGGATGCCCAGCGAAGAAAGTCTGCAATCGGCAGGCCGGATCAGCGCTGATGCAGGATGAAGCGCTGGTCGCGCAGATCCTCGAACGCGTGGTGCGGGCCGTATCCATTCCGGTCACGCTGAAGACGCGCACAGGCTGGGATCGCGAGCATAAGAACGGCATTCGCATCGCAACGCTCGCCGAGCGATGCGGCATCCAGGCGCTAGCCATCCATGGTCGGACACGCGCCGATATGTACCAGGGAGACGCGGAGCATCAGACGGTTCGCACCATTAAAGAAAGCGTGCGCATACCGGTGTTCGCCAACGGCGATATTGATTCGCCGCAGCGTGCGCAGGCCGTGCTCGCCGCAACCGGCTGCGACGGAATCATGATCGGGCGCGCGGCCCAGGGCAAGCCATGGATTTTTGAGGATGTCAATTTTTTTCTCTCGACAGGGCAAATGCGCGCAGAGCTTCCGTTACAAAAAGTCCGTGATACGATGCGCGTCCATTTGGAAAACCTGTACGCATTCTATGGCGATGCAACAGGAGTTCGGGTGGCGAGAAAACATTTGAGCTGGTATTGCCGGCAACACCCGGGTAGCGAATTTCTGCGTAAACGTCTCATGCTTATGGAGACCACGCACGAACAGTTGTCGGCGCTGTGGGAGTTGGCGGCATAGGACTGATATCAGGAAGCATGCATGGCCGCAAAGAGAAAAACAAAATCGCGCCGGGATCCCGCGCCATCGTTCCACGGCCGCGATCTTAAGGTCAATGGCAAGGGCATACCGCTGCGCTCGCAAGCCGAAGAGGCTCTGCAAGGTTACTTCGATACGCTGAACGGCCATAGCCCCGCCCGTCTTTACGATCTGGTCATGCGCGAAGTCGAAGAACCGCTGTTCAAGGTGGTCATGACCCGCGTGAAAGGCAACCAGAGCCGCGCCGCCACGATTCTCGGCATCAATCGCGGCACGCTGCGCAAGAAACTCAAAGAGTTCGGCATCGGCGAATAGGCCCCCCGTTGCTCACGCCTGTACGACGCGCACTGCTCAGCGTTTCCGACAAGACTGGCGTGGTCGACATTGCGCGCGCACTACAGGCGCGCAACATAGAACTCCTTTCCACCGGCGGCACTGCCAGACTGCTTGTGCAGAAAGGCATCCCGGTACGCGAGGTCAGTGACTACACCGGCTTTCCCGAGATCATGGATGGGCGGGTCAAGACCCTGCATCCGCGCATTCATGGCGGCCTGCTCGGCCGGCGCGGACTGGACGAAGCGGTCATGCTGGAACACGGCATCGAGCCGATTGACCTGTTGATCGTGAATCTCTACCCCTTTGCCGCCACCGTTGCAGGCGGCGACTGCCGCTACGAGGATGCGATCGAGAATATTGACATCGGCGGACCCGCGATGCTGCGCGCGGCAGCCAAGAATCATGACGCGGTTGCAGTGGTCGTGGATCCTGCGGATTATCCTGCGCTGCTAGCGGAACTCGCCGCCAACGCTGGCCATACCGACATGGACCTGCGCCAGCGCCTGGCGGCGAAAGCATTTGCCCATACTGCGACATATGATGCGATGGTCGCCGCCTATTTGACCGCGGCGCAGGGCGGCGAGGCGCCGGCGGGGGAGGAGCTGACCCTGTCCTTCCGCAAGCGCCTGGAACTGCGCTATGGCGAGAATCCGCACCAGCAGGCGGCGTTTTACGCGGACCCCAACGCGAGCGGCGGGTCGGTGACGAGCGCGCGGCAGCTGCAGGGCAAGGAACTCTCGTACAACAACATCGTGGATGCCGATACGGCGCTTGAGTGCGTGCGGCAGTTCGCGGATCCGGCCTGCGTGATCGTGAAGCACGCGAACCCGGCAGGAGTCGCGCTTGCCACCGACATCGGCGCAGCTTACCTGCGCGCCTACCGCACCGACCCGACATCCGCCTTTGGCGGCATCGTTGCCTTCAACCGTACGCTCGACGAGGCCTGCGCACAGTCGATCATCGAGCGCCAGTTTGTGGAAGTCATTCTGGCGCCGGCGCTCAGCGCCGAAGCGCAGCGCGTGCTGGCGGCCAAGGACAATATCCGGGTGCTCATCACAGGCGATATTTCCAGGCCAGTCGAACAGCGCTTTGAATATAAGAGCGTTGCAGGCGGGCTGCTCGTGCAGAGACGTGATACCGGCCGGATCGGCCGCGATGACGTGCGCGTCGTGACGGAGCGGGCGCCGACGGCGCGCGAACTCGCGGACCTGATGATCGCCTGGGACGTCTGCAAATTCGTGAAGTCCAATGCGATCGTCTGCGTGAAGGAGCGCGCCACGATGGGCATCGGCGCGGGACAGATGAGCCGGGTCGTCAGCAGCCGGATCGCGGCAATTAAGGCTGCCGAAGCGGGACTTTCGCTCGAGCGCGCGGTGATGGCCTCAGATGCGTTTCTGCCATTCCGCGATGGCCTGGACGCGGTCGCCGCCTTCGGCATCAAGGCGGTAATTCAGCCCGGCGGGTCGATCCGCGACGCCGAGGTCATCGCAGCAGCGAACGAACACGGCATCGCCATGGTATTCACCGGCATGCGCCACTTCCGGCACTAGCGTGCAGATACTTGTCATCGGCGGCGGCGGGCGCGAGCACGCACTGGCATGGAGGTGCGCGCAGTCGTTGCAGGTGCGCCGCGTGTTCGTCGCACCGGGCAATGCAGGAACGGCGCTCGAGCCCAAGCTTGCCAACGTCCCTATCACCGCGGACGATTTTGACGGGCTTATTGCGTTTGCGCAGGGCGAACGAATTGACCTGACTATCGTGGGGCCGGAGGGTCCACTAGTCGCCGGCATCGTCGACCGGTTCGCAGCCGCCGGATTGCCCTGCTTCGGGCCGCGCATGGCTGCTGCCCGACTGGAAGGCTCCAAGGCGTATACAAAGGATTTCCTGCGCCGCCACGGGATACCGACCGCCGCGTATGCGACGTTCACGCGTGCCGACTTTGACCCGGCTTATATTCGCGCGCAGCGCCCGCCCGTGGTCATCAAGGCCGATGGCCTGGCCGCTGGCAAGGGCGTCGTCATCTGCGACACCCATGAAGCGGCCATTGCCGCCGCCCTGGCAATGTTCGAGGGCAGGCACAGTGGCGCTGGCCAGCGCATTGTCGTCGAAGAATTCCTGTCCGGCGAGGAAGTGAGTTTCATTGTCATGGCGAGCGACCAGCAGGTGCTGCCCCTGGCGACATCCCAGGACCACAAACGGCGCGACGATGGCGATCTGGGGCCCAATACTGGCGGTATGGGCGCCTATTCGCCGGCGCCGATCGTCACGCCTGCGCTGCATGAACGCATCATGAGCGAGATAATCCGGCCGACGCTCAAGGGTCTGCAGCAGGATGGCAATCCCTACACCGGATTCCTCTATGCCGGACTCATGATCGCGCCGGACGGTACGCCAAAGGTCATCGAGTTCAATTGCCGCTTCGGCGATCCGGAGGCGCAGGCGGTGCTCGCCCGACTGCAAAGCGACCTGCCCGATCTGTGCCTGGCCGCTCTCGGCGGACAGCTGGACAGGGGCGAGGCTCGCTGGGATGAGCGCGCGGCGCTAGGTGTCGTGATGGCAGCTGGCGGCTATCCGGACGCTTATCGCAAAGGCGAGCACATCGGCGGCCTGGATGCAGCAGCGGCACTTCCGGGCAAGGTCTTTCACGCGGGCACGGAATTGAAGGACTCGAAGATCGAGACCAGCGGCGGACGCGTGCTGTGCGCCGTGGGACTCGGCTCGACGGTTGCCGACGCGCAGCGCCAGGCCTACGACCTCGTGCATGCGATTCACTGGAATCTTGTGCAGTACCGGCGCGACATCGGCTGGCGGGCGATCGAGCGCGAATCGGGTAACGTCGGTCTGAATACTGTTTGAGCATGCCTTCGCAGTTTGCCTTCAAGAAAACGCGGGTACGATAACGCCGCGGTGCGGGCAATCCGGCCCTGCTGATATGATGGTCTGTGGTATTCAAATTCCGCAGCCTGTTCACATCGACGCGGCAACCGGCACCTTCGGAACCCCCTCGGGAAGATGCTGCGATATCACACTACAAGCGTGGCAACGAGCACACCACTCTTGGGCAGTGGGATCTCGCGCTGGCCGAATACGACAAAGCTATCGCGAGCGATGCGGGCCTGGCTAAGGCCCATTGCAACCGCGGCGTCGTGCTGCTGCGCCTGGGGCGGCGAGAGCAAGCCCTGGCGAGCTACGAACGGGGTATAGCGCTGAATCCCGAGGATGCGCTTGCATACTACAATCGCAGCGCCATACAGAGAATGCTGGGCGACGGCGAGGCGGCGCTGGCTAGCTATGATCTGGCGATCGCACGAAATAAAGATTACGCCGAGGCGCACTTCAACCGAGCAGTGCTGCTGCAAGAGCTGCATCGATGGGATCAGGCTATAACGGGCTTTCGCAGGGCGATGGCGCTGAACCCGGCGTTTGCCAGCGATTATGCCTGGAGCGCGATCGGCGGCGCTCAGCAGGAGCTGCGCCAATGGGATGCCGCATTGGTTAGCACGGACCGCAGCATTGCACTGCGCGCTGATCACACCGAGGCGCACTTCCAGCGCGGCAATATCCTGTGCGCACTCGGCCGGCCCGATGAGGCCATCGCCAGTTTCGACCGCGCGATCGGGCTGAATCCGGATCATGCGCAGGCATTGCAGAATCGTGGCACAACATTGCATAGCCTGAAACGTTACGAGGAAGCTATCGCGAACTACGACAGGGCGTTATCGTTGCGCCCAGATCTGCCCTACCTGCACGGCATTCGACGCTATGCACGTATGCATATTTGCGATTGGAACAATCTGGAGGCAGACCTGCTCCAGCTTTCGGACGGTATCCGCAAACTTAAGCCGGTGTCGCCGCCGTTCGCGCTGCTGGCGCTGCTCGATTCGGCGCCCCTGCTGAAAAGCGCGGCCAGAATCTGGGCGGCGGACGACTGTCCGCCCAGCGATGAGCTTGGTCCGTGCCCCAGGCCCACCGAATCGAAGCGGATCAGGGTTGGTTATTTCTCGGCCGATTTTCGTCTGCACCCTGTTGCGCTCCTGATGGCAGGCGTGTTCGAGGCGCATGACCGTTCTAAATTCGAGATCACGGCCTTCGCGTTCGGCCCGAAGGCGAACGATGTCATGCGCGATCGCCTCGAACGCGCATTCGATCGCTTCATCGACGTTCGTGACCAAACCGATGCCGAGGTTGCGATGCTCGCCCGCAGCCTGAACATCGACATCGCCGTAGATCTGGGGGGATTTACAGAATTCAATCGCACCCGGATCTTCGCGATGCGTGCGGCGCCCCTGCAAATCGGCTACATCGGCTACCTGGGCACGATGGACGTTCCCTACATGGACTACCTGATCGCCGATTCGACGATTATTCCCGAGGGCAATCGATGCCATTACCGCGAGAAGATCATTTACCTGCCGGTGTATCACGCGAACGATGCTGGCCATGTGGCTGCCAGTCGCAGGCCCGCGCGCGAGGAACTTGGCGTCCCGCCCGGTGCCTTCGTGTTCGCCTGCTGCAATTCGATCTACAAGATAGCGCCGGCGACTTTTGACGGGTGGATGCGAATCCTCGATCGCGTCGACGGTAGCGTACTGTTTCTTAATTCTGACCATCCGGCCGCGGACCGCAACTTGCGCCTAGAGGCCGCGCGCCGCGGCATAGATTCCGGTCGGCTGATTTTCGGCAAGCGCCTGTTGTTGTCCGACTACCTGGCACGATATGACGCGTTCGACCTGTTCCTGGATACGTTGCCCTATAACGCCGGCACGACAGCCAGTGATGCCTTATGGGCCGGCCTGCCGGTCGTAACGCTTCTGGGCGGAACATTTCCGGGGCGCGTGGCGGCGAGCTTGCTGATCGCCGTGGGATTGCCCGAGCTGATCACAACCACCCAGTCTGCCTATGAGGAGCTGGCCGTGCGGCTCGCCATGGATCCGGAGCAGTTGGCCGGGTTGCGCAGCAGACTCGCACGGCAACGCCTGATCGCTCCGCTATTCGATACGCGCCTGTTCACGAGCTTTCTCGAGTCGGCCTACGCAGCCATCTACGCGCGATACCGGAAAGATCTGCCGCCTGATCACCTGCATGTCGACCCCGGGCCACAGGCGACAGCGAGCGTGAGACTTGAAACCGGGTGCTAGTGCGGATTTGCGTAACACCGGGGCGACGCTCAGAATTGATAGATGCAAAAGCGGCATGCTGAACACCCGCGGTCGGCGATGCACGTGTGCCTTCCACTGCTTTTATACACGGCGATCATGCTCTGCGCCCCGCCGGCTTGGGCTGCTGCCGACCACACGCTCGATGCGGTGATGCAATCACTTGCCGCGCGCACTCACGGTCATGCCGTGTTCAGTGAGCGGCAGTACATCTCACTGTTGAAAAATCCCGTGGATTTAACCGGCGATCTGTACTTCCAGGCGCCAGACCACTTGGAAAAGATCACCCGCACTCCGACCCGGGAGAGCCTCGTGGTCGACAAGGGCACCTTGACGATGACGCGCGGCGCCATGCATCACTCGGTATCGCTTCAGGCTTATCCTCAGATCGGTGCGTTCATCGACAGTATCCGCGCGACGCTGGCTGGCGACCGTGCATCACTCGAGAATACTTACTCCCTCAACTTCAGCCCCGGAGAACGTCAGTGGGATCTTTCGCTGACGCCACGGGATAAGAAGCTCTCCAGTATCGTGCGCGAGATCCATATAACCGGGGCCAGTGATACGATCGCGCGCATCGAAACGATCCGTGCAGACGGCGACCGCTCGGTGATGTTGATTACTCAGGTGCCAGAAACCTGATGCGACGTCGAAAGCTGGCGGTGGGAATATGGGCGGCCGGCGTCGTGGTTGCGATTATCCTGGTCAGCCGCGTGCGCTACACGGCCGATCTTTCAGCGTTCCTGCCGGCGCTTCCTTCGCAGCAGCAGCAACTGTTGGTCGAGGAACTGGCACAAGGGCCCGCAGCGCGCTTCATCTTGATAGCCATCTCGGGCGCGGATCCCGGCACGAGGGCCGCTCTGTCCATGGCGCTGGCTGCGCAATTGGGCAATGACCCGCAGTTTCGTTCCATTGCAAACGGCGCATCAGGACCGAGCGCTGCCGACCGCGATTTCGTGTTGAGGTACCGTTACCTGCTGAGCGCGCGGATCAACGCGGAATATTTCAACGTCGATGCCCTGCGCGCTGCGATCCGCGACAACGTTGATCTGCTCGCCTCACCGATCGGCCTCTTGTCCAAGGACTTGTTTTCGCGCGATCCGACCGGCGAGACGCTGCAGGTACTGGCGCAAATCGATCGGCCGAACCAGCCGCGCATGGCAGACGGCGTGTGGATCTCCGCCGATGCACAGCGCGCGCTGCTGGTAGCGCAGACCGCTGCGCAGGGCAGCGATACCGACGGTCAGCAGCACGCGATGGCGGCGATACGCGATGCCTTCGTGGCGGCGCAGTCAGGCGCGCGCGGCATGCAAGCGCGCGCAGCCGCCCTGCGCATGACGGGCCCTGCAGTGTTCGCGGTTGAGGCACGCGGCGTAATCATGCATGAGGCGATCCGCCTCTCGGCCTTAAGTTCGCTGCTGATCGCCGCCTTGCTGCTGGCGGTCTACCGCTCAGTGCGGGTACTCGCGCTCGGCATGCTGCCGGTCGCTTCTGGCGCGCTAGCCGGCGTGGCCGCGGTCGCGCTCGGATTTAACGTAGTGCATGGCGTCACGCTAGGCTTCGGCGTGACCCTGATTGGCGAATCGGTCGACTATTCGGTGTATTTGTTCCTGCAGAGCAAGCCGCAGGCCGGGCAGGCGCCCGCTCATGCCGCCTGGGCCACGGCGTTCTGGCCGACAGTGCGCCTCGGCATGCTGACCTCGGTGGTCGGCTTCGCCTCGCTCCTGCCGTCCAGTTTCCCGGGGCTGGCCCAGCTTGGATGCTACTCAATCGCCGGACTTGTGGTTGCTGCGCTGGTGACTCGCTTCGTGCTGCCGGCAATCCTGCCCGTCGCCATTCAAATGACTAACGTCGCGCCGCTGGGACGTGCTTTTCTGGGCCTGCTTGCACCCTTGCGCCGCGTACGCGCGGTGCTCTGGCTCGTGCCTGTGGTCGCCATAGCGAGCATAGCGAGTCGCCACGGTGATATTTGGAATCATGAGCTCTCCGCGCTAAGCCCAGTCCCCGCTGATGCGCAGGCATTCGATGCGCGCATGAGGTCAGACCTTGGCGCGGCCGACGTCAGGACTCTGGTCGTCGTGAGCGCGGGTTCCGTGGAGGCCGCGCTCGATGGTGCAGAGCAGGTCGGCGGAAAGCTTCAGTCATTGGTCGCGTCAGGCGACATTGCAGGCTTTGACAGCCCTGCGCGCTACCTGCCGAGCCTGCGTACGCAGCGGTCCCGCCAGGACGCCCTACCGCCTCCAGCAGCGCTTAAGGCACGTTTTCTGTCTGCCACCGAGGAGCTGCCCATTCGCCCCGCGGAGTTCAACGGTTTCATAGATGACATCGAAGCCGCCCGGCACTTAGCGCCGGCAACGCGGCAGGACTTGCAGGGCGCGGGCCTTGCCTCGGGCGTCGATGCGCTGCTGGTGCAAAACGGCAAGCGCTGGCACGCGTTGGTGCCGCTTGAGGCCATGCACGAGGGAGCGCAGGCATATAAGATCGATCCGGCGCGCATAGAGTCGGCGCTGAAGGGGCTGTCGCTGAGCGATGCGGATGTCGTTGTGCTCGATTTGAAGCGCGAGTCAGACAACTTGTATTCGGGGTATCTCGGCCAGTCGATGCGACTCTCGCTCGCCGGCCTGGGCGCTATCCTGCTGCTGCTCATGGTCGCCTTGGGTTCTCTGGCGCGCGTCGCTCGGGTGATCCTGCCACTCATACTGGCGGTGCTGCTGGTGCTGACGGGGTTTGTGATGGCAGGGCATGCGATGACGATACTGAATCTGGTCGGAATGCTGCTGGTCGTCGCGATCGGGTCAAACTATTGCCTGTTTTTCGATCGAGAGTCGCAACGGCACGACGATCGGCTCGCCGAGCGCACCTTGGCGTCGCTGCTGGTCGCCAATGCGACTACAGTAATTGGGTTTGGCGTGCTCGCGACGTCAACCGTACCCGTATTGTCAGCGGTAGGCATGACCGTCGCGCCCGGCGCATTCCTGGCGCTTGTGCTGGGCGCGATACTCGCTCGCGAGGCGCCGGCGGCTGCGCGGTCCCCTCATGCATAACAACCGGCAAACCCGTCGAGATTGGCTGCCCTCGCCTTTTATGAAACTCACCTTCGCTTTGCATGTGCTGCTTGTGATTATGGTCATCGCGCGGCCGGCGCTTTGGCCCTGGGCGCTGGCCGGTCTCGTGCTCAATCATTTATTGATCACCGCTGGCGGGCTCTGGCCGCGGGGTACCCTGCTTGGCCCGAACGTGACGCGCTTGGCGGCGGGCGGCCCCGGCGAAGGCTGCGTGGCCATCACGATCGATGATGGGCCGGTCCCCGACGTGACGCCTGCCGTACTCGACATCCTCGACCGCTTTGGCGCCAAGGCCACGTTCTTCTGCATTGGCGATCGGGTGCTTGCCTGCCCCGACCTAGCGCGTGAGATCGTGAGTCGGGGCCATACGATTGAGAATCACAGCCTGCACCACTTCTATCGTTTTTCGATACTCGGCCCGTGGTTGATGGCCCGCGAGGTGCAGGGCGGCCAGGATGCTATTGCCGCTGTTGTCGGCCGTCGGCCGACCTGCTTTCGCGCACCGGCGGGATTTCGGAATCCTTTTCTCGAGCCCATCCTCGCCCACCTCGGGTTGCAGCTGGTGAGCTGGACGCGGCGCGGCTTCGACACAGTCGAGAAGGATCCGGATGTGGTTCGCCAGCGGCTGCTGCGTAACCTTGCGGCAGGCGATATCCTGCTGCTTCACGATGGACGGGCAGCGCGCACCGCGGGTGGCGCGCCCGTGATCGTCGATGTGTTGCCGGGCCTGCTCGAGGCGATCGGCAAGGCCGGGCTTCGCACTACGTCCCTCGGGGCCTGAGAAAAAGCAATGGCCATTCAATTCTTGCTGGTCGTGCTGTACATGGCAGTTACCCACCTAGCAGTTGTCTTGCCGAGCGATCGCATGGCGCTGATCTCTATCAATCTGCTCGCGTTGATTGTGCTGCTGGGCCCGTTGAAAAAGCGCGAGCCCTGGGCCTACTTTGGCATGGCAGCGCTCGTCGCAATGCTCTGTCTGGGGTCTGGCGCTCGTCTCGCGCAGATCGTGATATTCCTGCCTCCGATCGTAATGAACGTCGGGCTGTGCTGGCTGTTCGGGCATACGCTGGTGGGTGGACGCACCCCGTTGGTCGTGCGCATGGTGCGCCTCCTGCATGGCAGGGATGACGTGCCGGAACCGGTGCTGCGATATGCGCGCCGGGTCACGGCGGTCTGGACCGGCCTGTTCCTATTCAACGCGGCGGTGTGCCTTGTGCTTGCCCTATGCGCCACGCCCGGTGGATTACTGCTAGCGGCGGGATACCGGCCTATGTTCACCGTGCCGGTGCGCGACTGGTCACTGTTCTCCGACATCGGTAGCAACGTGCTGGTCGGATTGATGTTCGTCGCCGAATATACCTGGCGCCGGCAGCTGTTCCCTTGGCAACCGTATCGAAACTTCTTTGATTTCC
Source organism: Gammaproteobacteria bacterium (assembly GCA_025355645.1). Classification (GTDB taxonomy): domain Bacteria; phylum Pseudomonadota; class Gammaproteobacteria; order Steroidobacterales; family Steroidobacteraceae; genus Bog-1198. The sequence goes on from JANXZG010000019.1 coordinate 50,323, forward strand.
TGCGGCGCGCGGCGGCGATCGGTCCTGCGTTGTTCACCGACCTGATGCGATAGCAGGCCCGTGCATACCCCCGACGCAGACCATCCATTGCGCTTCACGTTCGCTATCCCGGCGGATCATCCGTCGCTCGCGGGGCATTTTCCCGGAGCGCCCGTGGTGCCCGGCGTCATCGTGCTGGATTACGTGCTCTCCCAATTGGCATGGCCGAGGGGCGTGCCGCGCCGCCTGGCATGGGTCAAGTTCCTCAGAGCCCTGCTGCCGGCGCAGGTCGCCACCGCCACACTGTCACAAGAGGGCGCCGGCTGGCGCTTCACGGTGACGCGGGGCGAGGAAATTCTGGCGCAGGGGATGCTCGTCGCGCCGGAGCGGGTCCTGCGGGTCAAATCGTGAAGCAGCCGACACCACTCGCCTGGATGAGCCGGCCTGAGGGCGGTGGCCGCGTCGCACTATGGTTCGTGCGGACGCTGGCATTGCGGGTGGGCCGGACGCCGGCACGCCTCGTGCTCGCGCCGGTGGCCGCTTACTTTGTGCTGCGCCGCGGCCCGGAGCGGCGCGCGTCGCGACGCTTCCTGGCACGCGCGTTCGGTAGGCCGGCGACGCTGAGGGACGTATGGCGTCACATGTTCACGTTTGCGGTCGTGACCCTCGATCGGATATTCCTGCTGACCGAGGAGTTCCGGCGCTTCGAGTTGCGCACCCATGGCCTCGATGAAGTTTTTGAAACGGTCGACTTCTCCCGGGGAGTCCTGTTCATCGGGGCGCATGTAGGCAGTTTCGACGCGCTGCGCGTCCTGGCGCTTCAGAAGCCCGGCCTCAAGGTTCGACCTGTTATAGATCTCAAACAAAATCCGACTGTCTCGAGGCTGCTTAACGCGCTGAATCCCGCGATTGCCGATAGCATCATCAACGCGCGCCAGGACGGTGTCGCGACCGCGCTAGCAATTCGCGAGGCACTCGAGCAGCGCGCGGTCGTGACGCTGCTGGCGGATCGGGCGCGCCCGGGCAATGGCCTGGCCACAGTCGATTTATTGGGTCTCCCAGCCGCACTGCCGACGGCCCCGTGGCTGCTCGCCATTGCGCTGAAGGTGCCGGTCGTGCTGTGCTTCGGGTTGTATCGCGGAGGCCGATGCTATGAGTTGCACTTCGAGAAGTTTGCCGACTCGCTGGTGGCTCCGCGCCCCGCGCGCGCCGCGGTGGTTATACAAGTCGTGCAGCGGTTCGCCGACCGGCTTTCGCACTACGCGCGCCTGGCGCCCTATAACTGGTTCAATTTCTATGATCTGTGGATATAGCCAGCCATGTTGACCCCTGGCATATCCGACCTGATTCCGCACGGCGGCTCGATGTGCCTGCTCGAGCGCGTCGTCTCGTGGGATGCAGCGCAATTGACGGCTGCTACCGGCAGTCATCGGCATGCCGACAATCCGCTGCTGCGAAATGGCAGCCTGGATTCGGTGCACCTGTGCGAATACGGCGCGCAGGCCATGGCCGTGCATGGCGGCCTGCTTGCGCAGCAGCAGGGACAGCGCGCGGCGCCGGGATTCCTGGTATCGCTCCGCGATGTGTGGCTAGCGCCGGTCGCGGTGCAGGAGTGTGCCGGTGAACTCGAAGTGGTGGCGAGGCGCCTGTTTGGCGATGGCAGCGGCTGGCAATATGAATTCGCAGTCTCGCATCAATCCAGAATGCTGGCCTCGGGGCGCGTCGCCGTGGTGCTGCGGCGTGGCTGAGCGTCGGCTTGCCTCGATATTGCTGCGGTTCATCGCGATGTCGGCGCTCTGCATGCCCGCCTGGAATGCCAGTGCGGAAGCAGAGCTCGTGGATGCGCCCCTGTGGGAAGCCGGTGTGGGCCTAGGCGCGGTCGTCTTTCCGGTTTATCGCGGCGCGGCGACGACCAGTTTTTACGCCCTGCCGTTGCCATACTTCGTCTATCGCGGCAGCTTTTTTCGCGCCGATCACAATGGCGCCTCCCTGCAGGTCGTGGACAATGAACGGTTTCAGCTGCATTTCAGTGCAAACGCCGGCCCGCCGGTCAAGAGTTCTGATGTCGCCATACGCGCGGGAATGCCTGATCTGCGGCCGACGATCGAGTTCGGCCCTTCGCTTGAAATCCAGCTATGGCGCTCGCGGGACAGCGAGACTGTCCTGAGCGCGCAACTGCCGGTGCGTGCGGCCGTGACCCTCGAATCAGCGCCACGCTCAATCGGCGCAGTCGGATCCGCGTTCATCAACATCGACCGGCAGAATGCATTTGGCCTTAAAGGCTGGTCAATGGGCATGCGCATGGGACCGATGTTCCAGACACATTCCTATGACCAGTATTTTTATGGGGTGGACCCAGAGTACGCGCGCGCCGGTCGTCCGGCGTTTAACGCCGCAGGGGGTTACGCGGGTACGCAGTGGCTGGGCTCGGTCACCAAGCGCTTCGCCCACACCTGGATTGGCGCATTCGTGCGTTACGACACGCTGGATGGCGCGGCATTTGCCGGCAGCCCGCTGGTGCAATCTCGGCATTACCTGGCTGCGGGAATCGGCTTCTCCTGGGTCATCCGCACCTCATCCGAGACCGTGCGCATCGATCCTGCGCGTGATTAACCGGGTCAGGCCGACAAGGGATAGCACAGCAGGTCCGCATTCATGGCGGGCGGCCGCCGTGACAGAGCGATGACCCGCTGAGCCTCCGGCCAATTGCCAACGCCAGGGTTGCCGCTGATCGCATTCCCGACGATTTCCGCGGCCAGTTTCTGCAGATGCTCGGCACCTGCGCGGATGCGAGCGATGAACCCGGCCGTATCCAGCTTGTCGATCAGGCTGCGATTGAGCGAATCAAACCACGGCAGGCCCGCTTGGTCGAGCAACTGGGCCGGATTGCGCTGCGGCTCGGGCCTTGCCCACGCGCGCAGGAAAAACTGCATCGCTTCGTTCAGCATGCCCGAGGCGCCCGTCACTTCGCGCACCGCACCGAGCGCGGCGAGGTCCGTCAGGCGATCCTGGAAGAATATCTGGCACAGAATCCCCCAGTAATACGCATAGTCCCAAAGGATTTTGGCCGCCAGTACCTCCGGATCCCCGAATATGCGGTATTGGTCCTGGTAGAGCGTCAGGGTGCTGTCGTAGATCGTGCGGAAAATCTGTTCGTAGCTGGCGACGTAGGCGCCAAATGCCTCGCCACGCATATCGCGCGCGACCAGGTCGACAATGAAAGTGTTCGCGATCGCGATGAAGTCGGAGCCCGGCGAGTAGAACGGGTCCAGGAAGACGCCGGCGTCACCGGTGATGGCCCATCGGTCCGAAGACAGGAGCCTGCGGCAGCCGTACGAAAAATTGCGCAGGAACGCGAAATCCGTGGGGCTAGCGCCGGCATCGAGCAGCGCCTGGCGCAGCCGCGGCTGATGCACTCCGAGCCAATCCATCGCTCGCCCGAACGTGTTCATGCTGCCGAGCGCGTGTAGCGATGCGTCCGCGACGATGCCGACGGAATGATAGCCCGAGGAAAGCGGGATCAGCCATACCCAGTACCCGTCGCCAACCAGGTGATTGGTCGAGCGCCAGCGCTGACCCGATTCACAGCGGCTGAGCCATTTTTGGTCGGCCGACCAGTCCTCAATATTGATGCGCAGCGGAACGCGGAACCACACCGCATTGGCGTCATGGCGGTTCGACTGCGCTAGTTGCAGCTGGCGCTTCAGGAGGCCCGCGCGCCCCGACGCATCAACGATCCATCGGCTCTTGAGAAGCCGCATGTGCGCGCCACAGCGGACCTGCACCTCATGACAGGCGTCGGCAGCGGATGCAGCGCCGATGCGCACCGATTCAACCGCGCAGTCGGTATCCACCCTTACCCCGAGATCGCGTGCGCGCTGCTCAAGGAAATTCTCGAAGATGCCCCGGTCTATCTGATAGCTTGTCACCGTAAGAAAGCGGCTGACGCCGATTTCCTGTACTGCGTCGATGTCGCTGCGGCCATCGGAATTGAAAAACCGGAAGCCGAACTTGCGCAGCTGCGAGGAGCGCAGATGCTCATCGAGCCCGAGCACCTGCGAGAAATAGTGCGCGCCGATCTCCACGGTAGATTCGCCGACCTTGTGCGTAGCACGCGGTGCTGGGTTCGCACGGCGCTCAATGACCCGGATGTCGAGCCCAGGGCAGGCCTTGCTCAGGTGCAGCGCGCAGGTCAGTCCCGCGAGGCCGCCGCCCATGATGATCACGTCGTGGGTACTATTCATCGTGACCTGCAGCCGCAGCGCCCTTGACCGCGACCGCCAAGCGGCAGCCCGTGCTCAGGCCAAGAAGCAATGTGGAGTCCGCGCTTCTTGCCAGTGCGCAGAACAGCGGCAGACATTGGCGCATCGCGTTGTCGGGAAGGATATCTGCCCATTGCGGTGGCACGGGTGGCGGCGCGCCAATCTGCGGCTCGCCTTCGATGCGGCAAGAGAGGCGCGGACGCAGGTCTTGGGCGCGTCTACGCGGATCAAGGATCAACGCCGCCGCCAGCAGCCCTGCGCTCGGCGATATCGCGACCAGCGGACCGCGGGCCGCGACGTCGTAGGCGACAAACAGCACCGGCGTATCATCAGCTACCGCCTGCACGAGCGCTTCGAGCAGGCCGTTGGCAAAGGTATAAGTCCATGCCGTCAGCGCGGTCGACTGCTTGACGCAGCCGGTCCCGATGGTCCAGTAGCCGGACGCAGCATTGTGCACGGAGTTGTGGAACTTGGTCGGCGAGCAAAGCAGCGGTGTGCTGGCGAGTGTGCTGCACATGTAATCATTGATCGGCAGGTCGCCGTGCGTCGAGGCAAAGATGCTTGGCAGGCTGCGCGGATCCATCTTCGCCATCTCGCAGGCGCTGGCCGCGACCTCGAGTGCGACGGCGATCGTGTCCGAGGCGCGCCGCCGCTCCGTTGGCGCCAGCAGCCGTGCGGCGACCCGCGCCGGGGGCGCGGCAGGCGGCGCCGCGCTACCGAGCAGGACGTCACGCGCGATAGGCCAGCTCGGCAGAGCGGGCGACCAGAACCCAAGGCCGGCCACAGACGCACTTAACTGCGCCGTCATGCGCGCGCGCTCGATGCAAATACCAGCACGCAGTTATTGCCGCCGAACCCGAAGCTCTGCGTGAGCGCCGTGCTGACAGGCGAGTGCTCCGTATGAATACGGATCTGCGGCCCGCAGTGCGCATCCAGCGAAGTTGTATTCAGCGTGCCCGGGCGCAGCGCATGGCGCATCGACAGCAGGCAGATAACCGCCTCGATAATACCGGCGGCACCCAACGTATGTCCGGTCCAGCCCTTCGTGGAGCTGGCTGCGACTTCAGGCGGAAATATCTCCGCAATCAGCGCCGCTTCCACCTCGTCGTTCTTTTGGCTGGCCGTGCCATGCAGGTTGATGTATTGGATGTCACCCGGCGCAATCGCTGCGCGCGCCAGTGCATCCTGTAGCGCGAGCCGGGCACCCAGCCCTTGGGGGTGTGGCGATGACATGTGATACGCATCGCTGGACTCGCCGTGGCCCACGAACCACGCCTGCGCGTCGCCGCTGCGCTCCAGCAGCACATAACCTGCAGCCTCGCCCAAGCTGATACCGCTGCGGGCCTGATCAAATGGCCGGCACGGCTCGCGCGAGATCAGCTCGAGCGAGTTGAAGCCAAACAGGGCGCTGCCACACAGCGTGTCAACACCGCCCACGACGGCCGCATCGACGAGCCCCAGGCGAATCAGGCGTTCGGCCTGCGCAAAGACCTTGGCGCTGGATGAGCAGGCGGTCGCCACCGTCACGCAAGGACCGGCTATGCCGAGCGCCTGGGCAACGAAATGGCCGAGTGAATGGGGCGTATGGATTTCGGGACGGCGCATATCCGCTGGGAACTGCCCGTCCGCCCCCAGGCGCGCATACGCCTCCTCGGTCGCCCCGATGCTGGACGTCGAGGTGCCCAGTACCAGCGCGACCCGCGTCGCGCCATGGCGCGCGATGCTGCGGCGTACCGCGTCCCGAAATCCATCCTGCTGCAGTCCCTGCCATGCCAGGCGGTTGTTACGGCAATCGCAGCCCGCCAATTGAGTTGGCAAGCGCAGCGCCTCGATGCCCTCGACCCTGCCGATCCAGGTCTGCAGCTCGTGCGAAGTGAAATCATTGCGCCTCAGCCCGCCCCTACCGGAAGCGAGCGCCTGGGCGTGGGCGTCGTTGCCACTGCCCACTGCACTCGTGGCGGTAAAGGCGGTGACGGCAAGCGGCGTCACGAAGTCCGGTGTGCTTGCACGTGCGCACTGAGGGCGCGAAGCGATGCGAAGATCTTCCGGTTGTTTTCGTCCTCGGAGCGCAGCTGCACGCCGTATCGCTTCGAGATTTCCAACGATAGTTCGAGGGCGTCGATCGAGTCAAGGCCGAGCCCCGCGCCGAACAGCGGAAGCTGCGGGTCGATGGTCGCAGCGTCCACATCTTCCAGGTTCAGCGCGGCAACTATCATTGTCGCGAGTTCGGCTTCAGCGGCTGTCTGGGTCATAGTCCACGTTATATTTCTACCGGGGAAAGGCTGCGGTATAGTCGCGTAAAGTCCGGCTGCGGACAAGGAAGATTTATGCTGGTCGGCGGAGCCGCTGATGTGTTGGTCGTGGGCGGGGGACCGGGTGGCTGTGCAGCCGCGATCATGCTGGCACGCATGGGGCGGCGGGTGCTGCTGCTCGAAAAAGACCAGCACCCGCGCTTCCATATCGGTGAATCGCTGCTGCCGATGTCCATGCCGATCTTCGCTGCGCTGGGAGTGCGCGAATCCCTCGAGGCGCTGGGCGTTATCAAGCGCGGTGCCGATTTTCCGAGCGGCAACGAGGACGGCTACCAGGTATTCCGTTTTGTACGAACCCTGCACCCGACCTGTCCGTATGCGCTGCAGATCCGTCGCGCGGACCTCGACCAGGTACTGTTTGCGGCGGCACAAAAAGCCGGCGTAACCACGCTGGAAAACACGCTTGTCGAGGAAGTCCGTTTTCTTGGTGACAGCGTCGAGGTGACGGCCCGAACGGCGCAGGGAGAGCGGGTACGTTACGGGGCGCGTTACCTTATTGACGCCTCCGGGCGTGACACGCTGCTCGGGCGCCTGCTGCAACTGAAGCAGGCCGATCGGCGCCACCGAAGTGCGGCGATGTATGCACATTTTTCCGGCGTCACGCGGCGCAGCGGCGACGATGCCGGCAACATCAGCATTTATCGCGTCGCGGACGGCTGGGTGTGGGTGATTCCGCTGCCGGGTGGCATCACCAGCATTGGCCTGGTCTGCGGGCCATCCACGTTGCGCAATCGCGGCGGCGACAACGAGGGGTTCCTGCATCGCATGTTGCAGGCGAACGCGCAGCTTGCCGGGCGCATCGCGGCGGCGCGCATCGTGGGCCACCTGCATGCCACGGGCAATTATTCATACCGATGCCGCGAGTGGGCCGGCCCGCGGTGGATCATGGTCGGCGATGCCGCGGCATTCGTCGACCCGATTTTTTCCTCTGGGGTTCACATCGCCCTGCAGAGCTCGCTGGATGCCGCAACGCTGGTGGACCGCGCGCTCGATGAATCAGCGTGCGAGCGCACGCTGCAGAGCGCCTACAGCGCCCGGCAGGGCGCGGCCCTACGGCGCCTGTCGTGGTTTATCGTCCGCTTCAACACCCCGGTCATGAGCCGCCTGTTTTCAAATCCGCAGAACGGGTGGCGCGTCGAGGAGGCCGTCATTTCGATGCTCGCGGGAGATTTCTACCGTGACGAGGGCATTGCCTGGCGCCTCAGCGTCTTCAAGCTGATCTATGCGCTCGCCTGCCTCGGCCACGTGCGCGCGGCGTTCAGCGGCGCGCTGCAGATCTGGCGGCGTCGGCGCCAGGTGTTCGAATGAGCGCCGTGTTTCCGTCGGCGCCGGAGCGCATGGCCGCCGGTCCGCGCCTGTCCTTCTGCAATCGCATCGCGGACCTGCCGCCCGACACGCTCGGTGCGCTCGTCTATGGACCCGGCGGCGCCGCGGCAAATGATCCGCGCCTCGTGGCCGTTCCGCTGGCAGCAATGCCCGGTACACACCACATTGAGGCCTGGACCACCCAGGGGCCTGTCAGCTGCGGCAGCGTCCACGGCCTGCATTTCTCGGCCAGTGCCGAGCACCTGTTCGGATTCATGCAGATCGATGAAGCTGCTGCCGGCGGCCTGCGCCTGGCGGCGCGCGAGGCATACAGGCGGTTGCTGCGCTTCCATGCGAATGGCGAGCACCGCCACCTGTGGCGCATCTGGAATTTCATCGATGCAATCAATGAAGGCGTGGGCGATCAGGAGCGTTATCGCCAGTTTTGCCTCGGACGGGCCGAAGGAATCACAGCAAATGCTTATCCGGCCGGTACCGCGGTAGGACTTCGCAATGGCGCGCGCCAGCTGCAGCTGGTCTGGCTGGCGGGCCGCTTTCCCGGTCGCGCCGTCGAGAACCCGCGCCAGGTGAGCGCGTTTCGCTATCCGCGGCAGTATGGTCCCGCATCGCCGAGTTTCTCCCGCGCGATGCGCTTGGGAGACCAGCTGCTGATCTCGGGCACTTCAAGCATCGTGGGCCATGAGACCTTGCACACCGGGGATGTGTCGGCACAACTGCGGGAATCGCTCGGCAACCTGCGGGCGGTTGCCGCGGCCGCGCAAATTGACGGCATGCGACTGTCGGGCCTAAAAGCCTATGTGCGGCGAGAAGTGGATTTCCGGCTGGTCAATGCGGAACTCGAACGGCATTGCGCCCCGCAGCGAGCCGCCTGCGTGCTTGCGGCTGATATCTGCCGCAGTGACTTGCTGATCGAGCTTGAGGCCGCAGCGCTTGGACGCAGCGACGGCCAGCGAGTGAGCAAGCTTCAGGCCTCCGACTGATGATGCCGAAGCGCTGCCTGCAGCGCGCTGAACGGCAGCTTCCCCGCCGGCGTGCGCGGCAAGGCGTCGACCACCAATAGCGGGCGCGGCATGAAAGCCGGATCGATGGCCGGTTCGAGCGCCGCGCGAATGCTGGCGCTGCTATGGCCCGGCGCGACTACGAGCGCCGCCAGGCGCCGCACCAGGCCCCGTGTCGCATCGGGCTGGAAGACCACCGCATCCACGACGCCGGGGATGCGCAGGATCCGCTTCGTAAGGTCAGCCAGCGAGGCGCGCTTGCCGGCGACATCGATCAGGTCGGCGCTGCGGCCGATCAGGCGAAAGGAACCCGCCGCGTCCGCTTCGATAATATCCTGCAGGTGCTCGGTCCGAGCGAACCAGGGCGCATCGACTCGGGTACCCTGAGCATCAGGCGTGAATCGAACACCGGCATAAGACCGCCAGGCTGATTCATGCGCGGTGCGCCGCGTGCCGAGGATGCAGGTCTCGGTTGAACCAAACATTTCCAGCAGTACGCCGCCGGTCGCAGCCTCGACCGCGCGGGCGAGCGCCTCATCGAGCGGCGCCGTGGCGCTGATCGTGACTTCCGTATGCGGCAGCGCTACGCCCGAGGCAACGATGGCGCGCAGGTGGGCGGGGGTGCTGACCAGGATGCGCGGCGCAGGGACCGCTGCCAGGGTCGCGGCAACTTCCGTCGGCAGCAGCGGCCGCGCCGCGTGGATGCCCATGCCGCCAAGCAGCGGCAACAGCACCGTCAATTCCATGCCGTACATGTGCTGCGAGGGCACGGTGCCGACGATCCACGGCATCGGCTGCGCGCCGCCCTGCGGGAGCGCAGCGCGGATCGTCGCGTTATTTCGGGCAGTTATCGAAGTGGCCGTGCGCCAGATCTTTTCATGGCGGCTCGGCTCCCCAGTGCTGCCGGACGTGAAGCCGATCATGACGAGGTGATCATTGGGGATCTCGCCCAACGGCGCAGCGTCATGCGCGACAGCGGGCGCTTCGAGGTCCTGGTCATCAATACTCAGGCAGCCTGGATACAGGAAGCGCATTTGCTCAATCACTTCCGGCGAACGCGAGCTCGGCAGCAGCGTCGTGCCTCGCACGTGTAACGCCGCGACGAAACCGGCGAGAAATGCGGGTCGCCCTTCGCACAGGTTCAGCACCATGCGGCCAGCAGAAAACCGCGCGGCGATCCGCCTGGCGCGCGCGAGCAATTCTGCCACCGATACCAGGCGGCCGTTATCCGCGATCAGCGGGTCCCGCAGGTCGCGCCCTATCAACATACTCAGCTGTCCCAGCGGCGGAAAATCATCGACGTGTTGATACCGCCAAAGGCGAAGTTGTTGCTCATCGCATACTCGGTATCGATCGAGCGACCGCTTCCCGTGATGTAGTCAAGTTCACCACAGCGCGGATCCATGTTGTGCAGGTTAATCGTGGGCGGGAACCATCCCTGGCGCATGCCCTCGATTGTGATCCACGCCTCAAGCGCGCCGCAGGCGCCCATCGTGTGACCGAGGTAACTCTTTTGCGAGCTGATCGGCATGGTAGGGCCAAACACCCGGGTGGTCGCCCGGGTCTCCGCAATATCGCCATGCTCGGTCGCGGTGCCATGGCCGTTTACATAGCCCACTTGCGACGGCTCGATGGCGGCATCGCGCAGCGCCATCTGCATGACGATGCGCATCGTATCCTCGTTCGGGCGCGTGATATGCGTCCCATCGGAATTACTGGCAAACCCTGCGAGCTCCACATAGATCCTCGCGCCGCGCGCGCGGGCGACGTCCAGATTCTCCAGTACCAGGATGCCGGCGCCTTCGCCGACGACCAGGCCATCCCGATCCCGGTCATAAGGCTGCGGCACCGATGCCGGCGAATCATTGCGGCGGCTGGTCGCATACAGCTGGTCAAAGGCCATCGCCTGGCTCGGGCACAGCTCCTCGGCGCCGCCGGCCAGCATCATCGCCTGCCGACCAAAGCGGATTGCCTCATAGGCATATCCGATGCCCTGGCTCCCCGACGTGCAGGCGCTCGAAGTCGGCACGATGCGCCCGGTGAGGCCGAGGAAGATCCCGATATTTGCCGCGGTGGTGTGCGGCATCATGCGCACATACGAATTGGCGTTAATGCGGGTTGAATGCCCCGTCATCAGCACTTCCGCGAAATCGCGGATATCCGCCGTGCTGCCTACCGATGAGCCGCAGGCAACGCCCATCGAGCCATCCGTCACGCGCGCATCGCCGGTGAGGCCCGCATCGGCCAGCGCGCGCGTAGCACTGCACACCGCGAGCTGCGAGACGCGGCCCATGCTGCGCAGCTGCTTGCGCGTCCATTGCGCGGGCACGGCAAAATGCAGCACCGGCGCGGCCAGCCGCGTGCCAAGCTCCGGATAGCGGTCCCATTCGGGCATCGTACATACCGCGTTGCGCCCGGCCTTCAGGCCGGCGAGTAGCTCAGGCCAGTCACTGCCGAGCGCGCTGATGCCGCCTATGCCCGTGACGACGACACGATGCATCAACACAGCCCGCCGTTGACCGCGATTACCTGCCGCGTAATGTAGGCGGCACCTGGACTGATCAGAAAGGCAACAGTTGCAGCGACCTCCTCGGCCGTGCCCATTCGCTCGGCGGGAATCATCTTCATGATCTCGTTGACGGGCACATGCGGCTCAAGCATTTCCGTGTGGATCAGTCCCGGCGCAACGCAGTTCACCGTGATGCGGCGTCGCGCAAGCTCAAGGGCCAGAGCCTTGGTTGCGCCAATGATGCCGGCCTTGGCGGCGCTGTAGTTCACCTGGCCGCGATTGCCGATCAAGCCGGATACGGAGGCGAGGGTCACGATGCGCCCCCCGGCGCGCCGGCGCACCATGGGCATGACGAGTGGATGAAGGACGTTGTAAAACCCGTCCAGGTTGCAGCGGATGACCGCATCCCAGTCCGCCGCCTCCATGGCCGGAAAGACGGCATCGCGGGTCATGCCAGCGTTGCAGACAACACCGTAATAAGCGCCGGATTTCGTGACGTCCTCACCCAGGATCCGCGCGCAGGCCTCGCGATCGGCCACATCGAAGCACAGTATCCGTGCCACGCGCCCAATTGCCGCGATGTCGGCGGCCACCGCCGTCGCTTCGCGAACGCGGGAGCGGCAATGCAGCACAATGTCGTAACCATCCGCGGCAAGCCGCAATGCGATGGCACGCCCAATCCCCCTGCTGGATCCGGTCACGAGGACTGTGTCGGTCATGGTTCAAGGCTCTCAAGGTAGCTGTCGACGCTCTCCGGAAGATACACGGTCAACGTGCCCGATGCCGTGGCCGTCCCGTCTGCAGCGAGGCTGCAATCGAACACGCCCATGCCCGAGTCGTCGCGGGTACTTTCAATCGACTCAATCTGCAGCCTAGTTCCGGTCGCAAAGGAGTCTCGCGCGCAAAGGAAATCGCGCACGCCCAGCAGCAATCCGAGACGCGCTCGCGCTCCAGCCCGAAACTCCCGCAGCCCGGCGCTCGCCGCGACAACCTGTGCCATCAACTCGATCGCCATCCAGCACGGCCAGCCATCGTCCTGTTCCGAAAATGGAGTAAGCGCGCGGACCAGGGCCGTGCCCCGGGTGCAAAAGGGTGACTCTTGCCACACTGTATCCACCAGGATTGCATCGTCCTCGTGCGGGACATATAAGGCGGGATCGAGGCGCACCGGGTCGGTAACCATGTCCGCTCAAAGCGCCTGGGCAACGGCAGCCTCGGCGCGCGCGACGAAAGCCGGTGGAAGCTCGAACATCATCGCACCGGTGCGAACATGCACGGCTAGCTGCGTCGTTTGCGCCCGCGCCACGCGCTGGCCGTTGGCGCAATCCGTTACCAGGTAATTGATGACCAGCTTGCTGTGCCACTCGATCAGTGAGGCCAATACCTGCAAGCGGTCCTTGTAATGGCTGACGCGGATAAACTTGACCTGCAGGCCAACGATCGGAAATCCCTCGTCGGATGCGAGCATGGTCTCGAGCCCATATCCGATCCGGTCCATCAGCGCCCAGCGGGCATTTTCCAGATACTTCAGGTAGTGGCCATGCCAGGTAACGCGCGCCAGGTCGATGTCGTGAAAGGCGACCTCGACCTCGGTCCGCACCGATAACAGGCCCTGCTTACGCATGGGTTGCACGCGGTTTGGGCGCAATCCGCCGCACGGCTATCGGGAAAATTCGCAACAGCATGCCGAAGAACAGGCGCGTGTGCAGGCGGGTAATCAGGGCGTTGTCGAGAATCATGCGAAAGTGCGAGATCCCGTCGGCCGGATACTGTACGCGGGTGGGAACCCAGCGCATCACAACACCGCGCCAATGCAGTCGCACCAGGACCTCAATGTCGAAATCCATGCGCGAGCCCATGCGCTCTTCATCCAGCAGCGCGACCACGCGCGCAATGGGATAGAGGCGAAAACCGCACATGGAGTCGTGGATGTCCAGCGAAAGCGTATTCAGCCAGACGAAGCAGTGCGTCAAGTATCGCAGGTAGTAGCGCATCCGCGGCATCGACCCGTCAAAGCGCGGATGGCCGCAGATGACGTAGTCAGGGTCGGCGGCCGCCGCCGCAGCGAACTGTGGGATATCGGCAAGGTCGTGTTGCCCGTCGGCGTCGACCTGCAGCGCGTGAGAATAACCCGCACTCATTGCGGCGCGCAGCCCGTCGGACACCGCAGCCCCCTTGCCGCCGTTGCTTGCGCGACGCAGCAGCGTGACACCAGGCAGCGACGCTGCCAGGTCATCGAGGACTTTCGCGCAAGGCGCATCGCTGCCATCGTCGATGACCAAGCATGGCAGATGCAGGTCGCAAAGCCCTTGGATGACTGCACCGACCGCGTGCGCATGGTCGTAGACCGGCACGATCGCGCAGAGCTTCAGAGGAACTTCAGGCGACGTCATGCCGGCGTGCATTGAATGTTCCGAGCGCGCAGGTCGCGTCCCCCTGACGAATGTGGAAGTCGAGCGACGAGCGTTCTTCAGACACCTCGATTCGCAGCTCAAAACTCAAGCCAGGCTGCACTATCCGACGAAATTTAAGCATCGGGGCGCAACAGGCGCCATGTTGCCAGCCACAGTGCTCACGGCCAAGCTCAGCTGCCCACCCGGCCAGCAATGCGCCCGGCACTATAGGCACCGTTGGAAAATGCCCGCGGAAAATGGCCAGATCGAAAGGTACTTCAAACGCGAAGCGCAGCGCTGCACCATCGCGACGGGGCGCCGCAAAAGCGGGGCGCAGCGGTGGCCATCGAATATCGTGCGCAGGCGGGACGGTTGAAACGACATGCGCCGACGCGGGCTCGATCCCGGCGGAACCGGCCCACGGCGCCAAAGCATCGAGAAATCCCCGGACGCCCTGCCGGCGGAACAGCCGTCCACCTGCGGCGCTCGGAACGAGATACCAGGTGCGTTCGCTACCGGCTGGCCGGCAAGTGAAGTGGGCAAGCAGGGCGTGGCCCCCAGTGACGCTGACGGCAGGCATGGTGCCAGGCATAGCCGGGTCACTTCGAGGCGAGACGCTCAATCACCGCGATCAGGTCGCCCACAGTCCGCACCGAACGGAAGTCCTCGCCCGAAACCTTTTTTCCTATGACACGGCTGATCCGGTCAATGAGGTCGACCGCATCGATACTGTCGATAGCGAGGTCCGAGTTTAGGTTGGCGTCCGGCGTTACCCGCGCAGGATCGATCTCAAATAGCTCAGCAAGCACCCCTTGGATCTGCTTGAGGATGTCGTCCCGCGTAAGCATCAAATCCTCTCTCCCCAGTCCTTTATATTAATTATACGGCTGGTGGGACGAAAATCGTCCGATCAGGAACTGATTCAGCGCGCGCCCGGCCTTTGGCAGCGGATTATTGGCCCGAAACGGGGAAATATCTATGTCCTCGCCAACCACCAGTGAAAAGTGGGGCCGGCGCGCGGGTATCCGGTACCAGGGCTGCCCCTTGGTCAGGGTCAACGGTTCGACCCGGATGAACACCGGGGTGAGGACCCGCGCGGCGCGCACGGCCACACTGGCGGCACCGCGGTGGAACTCGAGACCCTTGCCCGGCGTCGTACGCGTGCCTTCCGGAAACATGATCAACGCCTGATTACCCTGAAGCGCGGAACTGGCGCCCTCGATCATCTCATCGGTCGGAGCATTGCGGACATAGCCGGCAGCCGATGCAACGCCGCTGGTAAATGGATTGCGCCACATCGAGGCCTTGACGACACAGCCGGCGAGCGGCGTAAAGGCGATCAAAAACACCACGTCAATCAGCGACGGATGATTGGCAATGATCAGCTGGCCTGGCCGCCCTAGGCGTTCGCGGCCACGAAATTCATAGCTCAGCACGCCGGCGCTGCGCATGAACCCGATGAAGCGGCGAAAGCTCCAGCACACCAGGCGCACGCTAAGAATGCGGCGCCTTTCCTGGGACATGGGCGCCAGGCGCAACAAGGGGAACACCAGGGCGCCGAGCAGGATCCCAAACAACCCGAACAGCAAGAAGCTCGTGCCTGTTCCGGCCAATCGCCACACGTAAGACACCGACTTGCTGATCAAGGGGCAACTCCGGGTCCGGTCGGCTCTAAGGTCAGTTCCCGTCCTCGTCTGTGACATCCTCGACCGTTGGCGCATCGCGCTCTGCCCACCATGAATAGAATCGCAGCAGGCCGGCAACGGTTGCGAGCGCCGCGGCGATCCCGGCCAGCACCGGCGCGATGCGCACGAGCAAGGGCGGACGCGTCAGGTGCATCATCATAGTCACCTTGGCGAGGCCTTTAGGCGTCGCGCGAGCGGCCAGGTATCCGACGATTACGGCGAGCGCGGCGGCCAGCCCCGCGAACACGCCAGTCGACTCACTGAGCCGCTTGTGTCGCAAATTTCCGCTCCCTTGTGACCGTATAGGCGAGCAGCAAAGCGCCTGCGCCGGCGACCCAGGTGCCCGCGCCGATGCCAATATGCCGCGCGAGCAGGTCGCCGCCGTGCCGGGCAACTGCATTGGCCAGTTGCACCAGCGATGTCGTGAAGTCAGCGGAATGGTTAGTAGCGAATAAGTCCTGCTGCGCCATGTGGTAAAGAAACGCGCCGCAGATCAGCATCAGGGCCAGCGGCGCCATGCGTGCGGCGGTGACGAAGCGGCTTGGGACCAGCGCCGGCGCAAGGATAAGCGCGAGGCAAAGGATGGCGAAAGGGACCGTGATGATGCTGGAGTTATCGCCCAGTCCCAGCTGCAGGCGGCGCGGATTGGCGATGATCGCGGCCATATCATAGAAGTGAAAGTCGCGACCGAATGCTCCCAGATTTGTCCTCAGCGTATCGAGCGTGAACCAGCCGACGAAAATCAGTACCTGGGCCAGCGGGGCGATGTGCCGTGAATGCATGTGCCTATCGTGCCATAGCGACGCCGTTGGCCGCATCTGGTTTTAAGTGCTACATTTGCCGTGCGTCGCAATCCGGCACGGGCTGCTGGCTTCGCGCGCCGCTGGAGGATCCACATGATGCGGTTTCGAGTAGCTGTGATCATCCTGCCAGTCTTTGCGCTGTTTTGCAGCTGCGCGACGGTCCAGCAGCAAGACTGGTACAACAAGGCACACGATGCCACCGTCAATGCCGCGGACGTTGCGAAGGAAAAGACCAGCAAGGCGATCGGCATCGCATCGGAGCGGACCCAGAAGGCGTTCGAGCGCATGCAGCATTACCTGGCCGAGAAGGACCTGCTCAAGACTTTTCACGACGCCGGCGACCAGAGCGAAACTGCCATCGGAGAGTTCCTGCACAAATCCGGGATCGGCGGCAAGGCGGCCGCCAGGTCGCCAACCTCATCTAAGCCTCTTCCTGCCCTGGCCCCTACTCTGCCGGAACATTATTCGGGAGATATGCAATGGCCACTGGAAGCCGGCATCGTTAGCTCCGAGTTCGGCGAGCGCCACGGCAAGATACACAAGGGTATCGACATCGCCGCCGATGTCGGCGAGCCGGTCTACGCGATCGCCGATGGTGACGTCATTTATGCCAGCGACGGGATGCGGGGTTATGGAAACGTCGTGATCCTGCGGCACGACCGCCAGCGCGTGTCCCTATACGCCCACAACAGCGCTCTTAAGGTAAACACGGGCGATCATGTCAACCGGGGCAGCGTGGTCGCGCTGCTCGGCAGTACTGGTCATTCGACCGGCCCACACGTGCATTTCGAGCTCCGCGACGGCGACAATCCGGTAGACCCGCGCTCGGCGCTGCCGCCATCAAAGCTCGCGGATAGCGGCGGGCCTGCGCTGGAGTCGCCGCTGGTTGCACAGTTGCGTACACACTAGCGGAACATCGCCCATCCTTGCAGCGCCGTACGCAATCGAGGCGCAGCATTTTCAGCAACAGGCCGATCGCCATCCGGCAAACCTGACCCATGCAGATGTATGCACATGCGCGCGCCCATTAACTATTCGCGCACGACTGCGGTAGCATGACCCGGTGTTTCCACAACTGTTGACACCGGTAGCGAACAGCCTGGCGCTGTCGTTCTTGGTCGCGGTGCTGCCAATCGCCACGGTGCTGCTGCTGCTCGGCGTCCTTAGACGCCCTGCCTGGCAAGCCGCTCTCGCGGGCCTTCTCGTCGGCCTGGTCATTGCGGCATCGATATGGCATATGCCCATGGGGCTGGCCGCCGCTTCGGCCGCAAATGGCGCTGTCTTCGCGCTTTGGCCCGTGATGTGGATCGTGGTGAATGCGCTGCTGCTCTATAACGTGGCGGTGACCTCGGGCCGATTCGACGCCTTTCGGGACTGGGTGCTGCAGCACCTGCCGAACGACCGGCGAGTCGTGTTGGTCACCATTGGCTTCTGCTTCGGCGCACTGCTTGAAGGCATCGCCGGATTTGGCGCCCCGGTGGCTATTACGGCCTCATTGCTGATCATGGTGGGCTTCCCGGCGCTCGATGCCATCGTGTTCGTTCTCATTTTCAACACCACACCGGTAGCATTCGGCGCGCTGGGTGCGCCGCTCACGGTGCTTGGCGCCGTGACCGGATTGCCAGCTCCGGCGCTTGCCGCAATGGTCGGACGCCAGCTGCCATTGTTGGCCGCTTTGCTGCCGTTCTACGTCATTGCGCTATATGGCGGCTGGCGCTCGATCCGCGCATTGTGGCCGCTGCTGCTGGTTGCCGGGGCGAGCTTTGGGCTCGCGCAGTTCTTCGCATCGAACTATCTGGACTACACCCTGACCGACGTGTTCGCAGCCCTGACGTCGCTCGCCGCGACCCTGATCTTCCTGAAGTCGTGGCGGGCGCCGATCGATCCCGCATTTGCGATCTCACCGGCTACGACCGATGCGCGTCGGGAGCCGCGCCAGGTACCGGCCTGGCAAGGCTGGATGCCATGGCTGATCCTTACCGCGGTCGTGATTATCTGGACTTACCTGAAGGTAGCTAGCGTTGGTCAGCAGGCAGTTGCATGGCCGGGGCTCGATCGCGCGGTGTCGATCACGCTCTATCAGGGCAAACCCTATGCAGCGGTGTGGAATTTCCAGCCGCTCGGAACAGGCACCGCTATTTTGCTCGCCGCCCTGGTCACCTCCGTCCTGGTGAGAATATCGCCCACGGAATTCTGCCGATGCGTGGCCGTGACTGCTCGCCAGATCTGGGCCGCCGTGCTCACCGTCATGCTGATCGTGGCGCTCGCCTACGTCATGAATTACTCAGGATTGGCCTATACCCTGGGGCTTGCGGCGGCATCGACCGGTCATGCCTTCGTGCTGTTCTCGCCCTTTCTCGGCTGGATTGCCGTTTTCCTTTCCGGCAGTGATACGTCCGGCAATGCATTGTTTGGCAATCTGCAGGTGGTGGCGTCCCGCCAGCTTCACCTGAACCCGCTGCTGTTCGCCGCGACCAACTCATCGGGCGGCGTTCTTGGCAAGATGATTTCTCCGCAGAATATCGCCACCGGCGTTTCAGTCACCGACCTGAAAGGCAAGGAAGGCGCCGTCCTTGCCCGCACGTTTATTCACAGCGTGGTGCTGACGTTCATACTTGCCATTATCGTGGTTGTGCAGCAGTTCCTGGTGCCGGGGATCATTCCCACCGGCGGCAACTGAAGCACCGGGGTCCAACCCCTACGCGAACCCTTTACCTGGCGCGATAACGCGGGCTGCGGGCTGCACGCGATCGTCGTCGCCGCGCAGCGCCTATTCAAACGCGGGGCAGGCCGAGCACGCTGCGCACCGCCCGCACGAGTCCGGACCAGCGGTGCGCGCGGCGCAGGTTGGCGCTGAGCTCCATCTGCACGCCCTGCCCAGTGCGGCCCCGATTGCAGATATTGCGGGGATCAAGCCCCGGAAAGTCATGACCGTTCGTTTGCACAGATAGGCCGCAGGCTGCCAGCGCCGGGGCAAGGGCATATTTAAGACGCTCATCACGACCACCCAACAGTACATCGGCGCCCGGCGCGGCGTAGCCATGAACCGCGATCACCGTATCGCAGCCCGCGATCATGTCGAGGCAGCGCGGCTCATCGAAGCAGTGGCTGGTCAGGTGCAGATGATCGAAATTATCGTTGGCGGCACGCAAGCCTTCGAACAGGTACAGGGCGTGCTCGGTTCCCGCGATCAGCCGCGCCACCGCCGAGGTTCCTCCCTCGATCCTGCCGCCGTGCGGCGCAAGGATAGCGACGCGGGAGTTTTCCGCAATGCGCACGTGGACGGCAAAATCCACTCCCTCGGTCTGCGCGCGCGCGAGATCCCCGTAGCCGCGATAGCTGTCGGCAGGCACCGGCTCACGCATGCATTCCCCGATAAACCATGTAGACGTCCGAGCGGTCGTAGTGAACCGGTCCGGGCGGCCGCGCGGCGTGCACGAAGCCCGCCGATTCGTATAGCGTGAGTGCCGGCGTCAGGGTGCTGCTGCTCTCGAGAAAAAGCTCGCCCCCGCCGGTGGCAGCAAACGCCTCGATTACGGCGCTGAGTAGCAAACGGGAAATGCCCTGGCGTTGGCAGGCCGGTGTCACCGCCATTTTCGACAGCTCGTAACGGCGCGCATCGCTCTTGATCAGCGCCGCGGTGCCGACAATGCGCGCCTGTGTGCGTGCCAGGAAAATCGCACCGCCATTGGAGATGATCAGGTCGGGGCGGCCGAGCACTTCCTCGTCGATGGGTT
Source organism: Gammaproteobacteria bacterium (assembly GCA_025355645.1). Lineage (GTDB taxonomy): Bacteria > Pseudomonadota > Gammaproteobacteria > Steroidobacterales > Steroidobacteraceae > Bog-1198. The sequence continues at coordinate 70,327 of JANXZG010000019.1, forward strand.
CGACCAGAAAATACTTTCGCAGCCACTCAAGGTTAAGGTCCTTGAAGTCCGAGGCGTAGCGGGCCTCGAACGGCACTATTTCGATCACCGGCGCTTATTTTATAGCCGGGGGCGCCGCTGCGGGCGGCGGCACATTGGGGACCTTGCGCGCGATGCTAGTTGCCATCGTGACGATGGAGGCAAGATCGGTGAGGTTCGCCGGCACGATCAGAGTCGTGCCTGCCTGCGCCAGGTTGCCGAACTGCTTAACGTATTCCTCGCCAATGCGCAGCTGCATCGCCTCGATGCCGCCACGATCTGACAAGGCGATGCCGACCTGTCGCAGTCCCTCGGCAGTGGCGCTGGCCACCGCGAGGATCGCGGCAGCCTGCCCCTCCGCCTCATTGATCTGGCGCTGCTTGTTGGCCTCTGATTGCTTGATGACGCGCTGCTTGTCGCCTTCCGCCGCATTGATCTTCGCGTCGCGTTCACCTTCGGAGGCCAGGATGACCGCGCGCTTTTCGCGCTCTGCACGCATCTGCTTTTCCATCGCCTGCAGGATGTCCCGCGGCGGCGTGATGTTCTTGATCTCGTAGCGCAGCACCTTGACGCCCCAGGGCGCCGATGCCTTGTCGAGTTCGCTGACCACGTTGGAATTGATTGTGCCGCGCGCCTCGAAGGTGCGATCCAGCTCGATCTTGCCGATTTCGCTGCGCAACGTCGTTTGCGCGAGCTGCATGATCGCAAAGCCGTAATTGGTGATCCCGTAGGAGGCCAGGTGCGGATCAAGCACCTGCATGTACAAGATGCCATCGACCGCGACTTGCACGTTGTCGCGCGTGATGCAGACCTGCTCGGCGATATCCAGCGCGATCTCCTTCAGGCTGTGCCGGTAGGCGATCCGCTCGAAGAACGGCAGCAGGATATGGAATCCTGCCAGCAGCGTGCGGCTGTACTTGCCGAGGTATTCGATGACGTATGCGCTTTGCTGCGGCACCACGGTCGCGGTCTTCGCGACCATGATCACGACGATCAACGTGATCGCGATGAATACGTAGCTGAGGGAGAATTCCATGGCGACTCCAGATTTCGCGAATTATGGCGTGCCGTGCAGCACGAGCGTGAGGCCGTCGACGCGCACGATGTGCGCACGGCTGCCGGCGGCAATCGGCACATCGCCACCATTGACGGCACTCCAGGAACTGCCGCGGTATTCCATGCGGCAGGTGCCGCCGGGTGCCAGATCCTGCGGCACGACCAGCGTCTCGCCGGCAGGGCCCGTCCGCATCAGCGGCAGCTTCGGGCGTATGCGCTCATAGACCCGGCGCCGGAACGTCACCATCGAGGTGATCGCGAGCAGCGAAAAAACCAGCCATTGCAGCCATACCGGCAGGTCCGGCAGCAGCAGGCTCGCTACACCCACGACCAGTGCGGTAGCACCGAGCAGCACTAGGTAGAACTGGGCATCGACGAACGCGAGTTCTGCGCCCAGCAGAATGGCGCCCCCTGCCACCCACGCCCACCATTGCATGTCAGCGCTTCATCGCGTCGAAGAAGTCCACGTTGGTCTTGGTATCCTTCATCTTGTCGAGCAGGAACTCGATCGCCGCCAATTCATCCATTGGATGCAGGAGCTTGCGCAGGATCCACATCTTCGAGAGCTCCGCCGGATCAGTGATCAGCTCTTCCTTGCGGGTACCGGATCGGTTGATGTTGATCGAGGGGAACGTGCGTTTCTCGGCGATGCGACGATCCAGGTGGATTTCCGAATTGCCGGTGCCCTTGAACTCCTCAAAAATGACGTCGTCCATCTTCGAGCCGGTGTCGACCAGTGCGGTCGCCAGGATCGTCAGGCTGCCGCCTTCCTCGATGTTGCGGGCGGCGCCGAAGAAGCGCTTTGGACGCTGCAGAGCGTTCGCATCCACGCCGCCGGTCAGCACTTTGCCCGAGCTCGGCACCACCGTGTTGTAGGCCCGCGCGAGACGAGTGATCGAATCGAGCAGGATCACGACATCCTTCTTGTGCTCGACCAGCCGCTTGGCTTTTTCGATGACCATCTCGGCGACCTGGACGTGCCGGCTTGCCGGCTCATCGAAGGTCGAGGAGACAACCTCGCCCTTGACCGTGCGGGCCATCTCGGTGACTTCCTCGGGCCGCTCGTCGATCAGCAACACGATCAGGTAGCACTCGGGATGATTCGCAGTGATCGCGGTCGCAATGTTCTGCAGCAGCATCGTCTTGCCGGCTTTTGGCGGCGAGACGATCAGGCCGCGCTGCCCCTTGCCGATCGGGGCGACCAGGTCGATGGCACGCGCCGTAAGATCCTCGGTCGAGCCGTTGCCGCGCTCAAGCTTCAGCCGCTCGGTCGGGTGCAAAGGCGTGAGGTTCTCGAACAGCACCTTGCCGCGCGAGCTCTCCGGGGAGTCATAATTTATCTCGCCCACCTTCAGCAGCGCGAAATACCGCTCGCCATCCTTGGGCGGGCGAATCAGGCCCGAAATCGAGTCGCCGGTGCGCAGGTTAAAGCGCCGGATCTGGCTTGGGCTGACGTAAATATCGTCCGGACCGGCCAGGTAGCTCGAATCGGAGGAGCGCAGGAAGCCGAAGCCGTCCTGCAGGATCTCCAGCACGCCATCGCCGTAGATGTCTTCGCCCTTGCGGGCATGTGCCTTGAGTACCCCGAAAATGATGTCCTGCTTGCGCGAGCGGCCCATGTTCTCGAGGGCCATGCTCTCGGCGAGCTTGACCAGGTCGCCGATCGGGCGCTTTTTCAGCTCGGTCAGGTTCATCGAGCTGCGGCTGCGAGCGAGGTCCGTGGGGGCTATGATCTCGAGGTCATCGCCGCCTTCCGGCAGATCGCCGTAATCTTCCTGCGGCGGCCTTGCGCCAAGCACGTTGCCGTTGCGATTGTCGTTGCGCGGGCGGTTGCCGCGGTTGCGCCCGCCGCCCCCCCGGTCGCCGCCGCCACCCTGCTGTCCGCCGCCCTGGCCGCCGCCGCGGGACTGATTGCCTAAGTAGCCTCTCACAGGTTGCTGTCCAGGAAATGGGCCAACTGCGACTTGGTGACTGCCCCGACCTTCTGGGCCTCTACGGTGCCGTTCTTGAACAGAATCAGCGTCGGTATGCCACGGATATTGAATTTCGGCGGAGTCGCGGGATTCTCGTCGATGTTGAGCTTGGCGATACGGATCTTGTCCTTGTACTGCTCGGCGATCTCATCGAGGATCGGCGCAATCATCTTGCAAGGGCCGCACCATTCCGCCCAGAAATCCAGCAGTACGGGTCGATCGGACTTCAGCACGTCGGTGTCGAACGTGGCATCGCTGGTATGGACAATACTTGAATTACTCACTGCGGGCGCTCCTCCTATGGGAGTTGTCGGGGGGATAAAATAGGGATGGATATGGTGAAAAGAAGGGCTTTGGGGCCGCGCGAAGTGACGATGGGCGGCCGTTCGGGCACAATACAGCGGCTTTAGCGGTGTTGAATACCTTACAAGGGTACCGATGATACGGTTGAGGGGAGCGGATAGACCAGCTCCGGATTGGCTGTATTGTGAACCGGCACCCGACCATTTTGCAAGTGCATGCTTTGCCCAAAGAGAAAATGTCAGACGCCCACCTCAGTCAAATCGCCTTCGACTCCCTTAATTTGCCCGCTTCCCTGAAGCGGGGTATCGCCGAACTAGGCTACACGCGCTGCACACCGATCCAGGCACAGACGCTGCCCGAGGCACTGGCCGGGCGCGATATCGCCGGGCAGGCCCAGACGGGCACCGGCAAGACGGCGGCCTTTCTGGTGGCCCTATTCAATCGACTGCTGATTGAGGCACCCTCCCCGAAGCGTCCACGCAACGCGCCGCGCGCGATCGTGATCGCCCCGACGCGCGAGCTCGCGGTGCAGATTCACTCCGACGCGCTCGGAATCGGCAAGTATACGGAGCTGAAGCTTGCCATCGTGTTTGGTGGTGTCGATTACGAAAAACAGCGCCGCATCCTCGAGGAAGGCGTCGATGTCCTGATCGGCACACCCGGGCGCATCATCGATTACTTCAAGCAGCACGTCTTCGACCTGCGCCACATCCAGGTTGCCGTCATGGACGAGGCGGACCGGATGTTCGATCTCGGCTTCATCAAGGACATCCGCTTTATCCTGCGGCGCCTGCCTGATCCGACCCTGCGCCTGAACATGATGTTTTCAGCGACGCTGTCCTATCGGGTGCTCGAACTCGCCTACGAGCACATGAACAACCCGCTCCTGATCCGGATCGAGCCTGACAAGATGACGGTCGACCTGGTGCGACAGATACTGTATTTCCCGTCCAGCGAGGAGAAAATGCCGCTGCTGGTGGGATTGCTGCGGCGCATCGATGCGCGCCGGACCATGGTGTTCGTCAATACCCGGCGGGTCGCTGAACTGCTGGAGCGCACGCTGACGGCCAATGGCTTCGTGGCGCAGGCGCTGTCGGGCGACGTGCCGCAGACGAAGCGGCTCAAGATGATGCGCGATTTTCACAACGGCGACGTCGCCGTGCTGATTGCGACCGATGTCGCCTCGCGGGGCCTGCACATACCCGATGTCAGCCACGTCTTCAATTATGATCTGCCGAATGATTGCGAAGATTACGTGCACCGGATCGGCCGCACTGCCCGCGCGGGCGCAGATGGCGATGCGATCAGCTTCGGCTGCGAAGAATATGCGATCGGGCTGCCCGACATCGAGCGCTATCTCGGGCACCAGATCCCGCGGGCGAGCATTGAAGCCCAGGACCTTGCACCCGTCATACCACCGCCCGCGGCCGAGTGGCGCGAGCGCGCGCCGCGCCATCCATCCTCGCGCGGCGGCGGGCGCCCCGGAGCTCCGCGTCCGGGCGGAGGGCGCGGCGGCTCGGGTGGCGGCAAACCGAGTCAAACGGGTCGCAGGCAGGGCCAGGGTAGTGGTAGCAGATCCGGCGGCGGTGGCCGCAGCGGCAGCAAGCCGAGCCGCTAGCGCCCGAACTGCTTAGAGCAGGTCGCCGATTCGGTCGATTGCGGCAAAATCGCCCGTATCCCTTGCGGGCCGCCCGCTATCGGGGCAGCGCACGGCGCGCAGCCAGGCGATGCCGAAACTGCGGGCCGATTCCAACACCGCGACATTGTCGTCAACGAACAGCGTGCGCCCCGGTACGAACGGCTCCTGAATTTGCAGCCGCGCCCAGAAAGCCGGATCCTCCTTGGGCATCGAAAACGGGTGCGCCGAGTAGCTCGCGTCCAAGTGCTGAGCGAGGCCGGTGTGCGCAACCTTGATCGCGAGCGTCTCGGGATGCGCATTGGTGATCAGTACGCGCCGCTTGCCGCTATGCTTCAGCCTCGACAGGAAATCCAGGGCGCCGGGCAGGTAGCGCACGCGCGCGCTGGCGTCCCGCTTAATGGCGCCGATGTCCATGCCGAGCTCGCGCGACCAGTGGTCGATGCAATACCAGTCGATGGTACCGGTCACGGCGCTGAACTTCCCGCCCAGCAGCGAGCGGGCCTCCTCCGGCGCCATCGAATGGCGCGCCGCATAAAGCTTGGGAATGTGCTCCTGCCAGAACCAGTTGTCGAAGCGCAGGTCGAGCAGCGTGCCGTCCATGTCGAGTAACACGGTGTCGATGACAGACCAATCGACCGCAGCGGCCGTATTCATCTGCGCATGATAACAAGCCCCTTCGTGCTAGGCGTGGCCGATCGGCTCGCACAGCTCCAGCGTGGCATCGAGCAGCGTCGGGATGTCGAACACCACTTCATCAGCCGCAACCTTCAGCGTCGCCACGCCCGCCGCCGCCACCAATGCTGCGGGCACCTGGATCTGGTCGCGCCGCTGCGACCAGGTCCAGCTGCTGACACGCTCGTCACGAAGCGCGCGGTTCAGGGCGTCCCAGCGCAGCTGCGCTGCGCCGACCACAAACTCCTCGCCGCCCAGAAAGCGCTCATTCAGCATCTTGGCCTGCACGAAGCGGACCATGTCCGCCGGATCGACCTGCACTGTCATGAAAGGCTGCAAATCCTTCTGCATGTCCATACTCCGATTATCTCCATAGCTGACTAGATGGGGCATCATTTCCCAATATCCAGTGCGCCCGCACCGCCTGCCACCCAAATGTGCCCCGGTAGCGGTAAGCTTTGGCCGATGAGCTCGGACCTTCTGCTCCTGATTTTCTCGGCCGGCGGACTCGCCCTCGGCTACCGGCTGTGGCAGTCGGCCATGGATGCGCGGGAGATGGCGATGCGCATTGCGCGGGAAACTTGCTCGCGGGCCGTCGTGCAGTTGTTGGATGAGACGGTCGCCTTCACGGGGCTTCGCTTGGCGCGCGATGCCGGGGGGACGCGGCGGATTCTACGCACCTATACGTTCGACTACACCCGCGATGGCTTCGCGCGGGCCAGCGGATTCATCATCCTATGCGGCGCACGCATCGAGGCGGTGGGCCTGGCCGAAGATCTGCAATGACTCAGCAGCTGAATATCGACCTGCACACCCACTCGCGTTGTTCCGACGGCGCACTGGCGCCGGCGGCACTGGTCGAACGGGCCGCAGCCGCGGGGGTGCAGGTACTCGCGCTGACGGACCACGACTCCACCGCCGGGCTCGATGATGCTTCGCGCCGTGCCGGCGAATCCGGTGTGCAACTGGTCCCTGGTGTTGAAATCTCCTCCGCGTGGCGGGCGCAATCAATCCATGTCCTGGGCCTGTGGATCGATCCAGCGAACCAGGCGCTGCGCGTGGCGCTTGCAGGCCAATCAACGCGGCGCAATGTGCGCATGCGCGAGATCTGCGCGCACCTGACAGGGCTTGGACTGCCAGGCGCGGCGTTGCTGGCCATCGTTGAGGCCCAGCCCGGAGTTGCCACCCGTGCTCACCTGGCTGCAGCCATGGTCGCCGGCGGCCATGCCCGCTCGGTCGATGATGTGTTTCGAAAATACCTCGGCCGCGGCAAGCCGGCGCGAATTGCGGCGAACTGGCCCGGCATCACCGAGGTGGTCGGGTGGATCGTGGCGGCGGGCGGCGTGGCGGCGCTCGCGCATCCGGCGCGCTACAAGCTCTCGGCCAGCGGCCGGCGCCAACTGCTGGCCGACTTCGCGGCGGCCGGAGGCAGCGCGCTCGAAGTCGTCAGCGGCGCAAATGCGGCGCACAATATCGAAGCTTGTGCGCGGTGGGCGGCCAGCTTCGGGTTGCGCGGCTCAGTCGGGTCGGATTTCCATGACCCGCAATTGTCTTGGAATCCGCTCGGCCGGTTAGCTAAGCTACCGGAGGGTGTCACTCCCGTGTGGCGCGATCGCCTTGTCTAATGCCATGCGAGCTGCTATCAAGTGAGCGACGAAGAAAGCAACGTCAACACCGAGTTGTTCAAGAATATTGAACGACTACGCCAGCTGCGCATCGAGCATCGCGACCTCGACGACGTCATTTCCCGCCTGTCCATGGACTTCAATGTCGATGAGATCCAGATGAAGCGGCTCAAAAAACGTAAACTGCTGCTGAAAGATCAAATCACGCGCCTCGAAAGCAAACTGATCCCGGACCTCAATGCATGAATAATGACCTCCAGACTGTGCGGAATTTCATCGAGTTCCTGGGAACGGTGCCGATGCTAAACCTGCTGGGCCTGGGCCTCGCTTGCGTGCTTGCCGCCACCATGACCAGCGCCCTGATGCGCCGGCGCCGCGCTCAGGCTGGCATGGTCTGCCCGACCGCACTGACCTTAAGCTACCTGCTATCGGAGGGCCTGGTAGCGGTTGCGCCACCGCTGGTGGCGCTGCTGGTGGCGCTCCTCGGCCGCGCGCTTCTGCAGGGCATGCACAGCGATGCCAGCGTTGTAAATAGCGCAATACCCATGCTCGCCATGTATACGGCGGTGCGCATCGGCGTATTCCTGTTCGCGGCGACGCTGGGTGACCGCTCGTGGCTGGTGAACTGGGAGGTCAAGATCACGGTGCTGATCTGGCTCACGCTGGCGGCCGAATACTACGGCTGGCTGGACCAGATCATCGCGGCGCTCGATGCCGTGGGCGTCGCAGCTGGCAAGAACCGCATATCGCTGTGGTCAGTCATGAAAATGCTGTTCACGCTGACGTTGTTCGTGCTGGCGGCGGTGTGGGCCAGCCGCTGGCTGCAGCGCCGATTGAAGAACATCGTGAATCTGGCGCCATCGACGCGTATCGGCATCGCGAAATTCACCAATGCCTTTCTGATCGGGCTGTCGCTGTTCCTGGGCCTCGATGCGGCCGGCGTGGACCTGACAGCGCTGACCGTGCTGACCGGTGCGATCGGCCTCGGGCTCGGATTCGGGCTGCAATCGATCGCGGCCAACTTCGTCAGCGGCTTCGTGCTGCTGATGGATCGCTCGATCAAGCCCGGCGATGTGATCAGCCTGTCCGGGCAGCCCGGCACCAGCACGGAGAGCTTCGGATGGGTGCAGGAAATGCACGGTCGCTACGTCGTGCTGCGCGATCGCGACGGGGTCGAGATGCTGGTTCCCAACCAGCAGCTGATTTCCAACCCGGTCATCAACTGGAGTTATACGGATCCGCGCGTGCGCCTGAAGCTGCCCGTGCGCATCAGTTACCGGGACGACCCGGAACTCGCGCTGAAGGTCCTTTTGCAGGCCTGCGCCAACCAGAAGCGCGTGCTCTACGAGCCCGCGCCGGTCTCGCGCCTGATGCATTTCGGCGATAGCGGCATCGAGCTTGAGCTGCGCTTCTGGATCTCGGATCCGCAGGAGGGCGTCAACAACGTCCGTTCCGAGGTCAATCGGGAAATCTGGCGACTGTTCCGGCAGAACCAGCTGACCATCCCGATAGCGCAACGCGAAATCCACATGCGCGCCGACCCCGCATCTGACGGCTGAGTCATGGCGGCGGCGCTCCTCATCACACCGCAGATTGCGATCGGGGAGGAGGAACTCGAGTGGAAGTTCATGCGCTCCTCCGGGCCCGGCGGCCAGAATGTCAACAAGGTGTCGAGCGCCGTGCAGCTGCGCTTCCTGCTGGCACAGAACCACAGCCTCGCACCCGCAGTCAGGCAGCGGCTGCGGCGGCTCGCGGGCCAGAAATACATTGACGATGGCAGCATCCTGATCGCGGCGCGCAGCGAGCGCAGCCAGGAGCAGAACCGGCGGGCGGCGCTCGGCAGGCTCGAGGCACTGATCCGCCTGGCGCTGGTGGAACCGAAGATCCGCCGCAAAACCAGGCCGAGCCTGGCTTCCAAGGAACGACGCATCGAATCTAAGAAAAAACGCGGCAGTACCAAGCGGGCGCGCCAGGGCGCAGCTTGGGACTAAAATGCCGGGGCCTTACGGCGCGGCGTCGCCGCGTTCCTGTGCCGCCACGGAATGGCGTGCCCTGGGGCTGCTCTGATCGAGGGTCTTCTGTAAATCGCGGGCGCGCCGCTCAGTCTGCGTCAGCAAATCGAACACATTCTTTTCCGGCGGCTTCGGTGCCGGCACAGTCGAGGGGGAGCAAGCTGCAAGGCATGCGACCAGGGCTAGCGGACAAATGATCCGGACCTTCATGGGGCACCTCGTAGCGGCCGGCGAGCGCAGGCCTTGAGTGTACAATCCGCACGCGTCGCCGTCATCCGGGGTCCCTGCATGCTTCGCCTTGGCTTGCTGCTGCTACTATGCGCCAGTGCGGGCGCTGCGGAAGCCGAAGTCGGCTTCGATACCGCGGCCACGATCAACCAGGCAGCGCAGGTGCGCGCCCAGGTGCGCGCATCGCTCGGCTCCATGCCCGAAAAAATGCGCCGTTTATACTCGGCCGACGATTCCGGGTCGCTGTCGGAAGATCAGCTTGCGGCGGTGGAGAGCAGCGCCACGCGCGGGTTTCGGATCGATGTATTCGAGCCTGCGGCGATCGCCGCGCTGGCGGCCGGCCTCGACGCGTACAGCGCAAAAGCCGCGCTTGAATTCCTGCACAGCCCCCCCGGCCAGCTCACGGTCGCAGCCGATGTCGCACTGGCGATGCAGGACGAGGCCGCGCTCGACAAGATCTCATCGGGGGAAGTTGCGGCGCCGGCGAGCGCCGAACGGGACGCGATTCTCGATAAAATCGCGGTAGCCTCGCATGCGGTCGATTCAGCCGTGCAAATTTACCTGGTTATTGCCCGGGCGCTTGCGATCGGTACCGCGATCGGCGGGGGACTCGATCCCATTGCCGCCGACCAGCGGGCCGCCAAGAATTCCGATGCCGCGGTGCGCGCGACCCTTGCGCAGCGCATGAAGCAACCCTTGCGCCGTTCACTGGCCTATGGTTACCGTGATCTCAGTCTCACTGACCTGCGCAACCTGCTGGCGTTTCTTGAATCGAAGGGCGGAAAGAATTACACCCTTGCTTCCATTGCAGCGATAAATGCCGGGTTCGATGCCATGGGGCGGCGCTGCGGCGAGCGGATCGGCGAGCGCTGGCGGGAACTGGCGGTGGCGCAGCGTGCCAGGACGACGCGCCCCGCAACGACTTCCGCCGACACACCCTAAGTCAGGGATTGCAGAAAGGCTTTAAGATACAGGCAAATGGAAGACAGCTGGTCCTGCAGCCGGTGACCGGAATCGAGCACATGCAAGGCCGCGCGATGCTCGTGTGCCCAGCGGATGCTGTTGTCGACCGGCACGGTGTCGTCCCGCCAACCATGCACGATGACCGCGGGGCAGCCGACATTGCGGGGCGTAAACACCTCGAAACCGGGCATGTAAAACGCCGGTGCGAGCAGGAATAAGCCGCGGGCGCTCAGGCTGCGCGCGGCCGCGGCCGAGACATGCCCGCCCATGCTGGAACCGGCCAGCACGAGCCGGCCGGCGAACGGCCGCGCGAAACTCAGCAGCTTCTCGACCCGCACCCGCGGATCGTCAATGCCCTGGTAATCGACCGATTCGGCCGCCAGCCCGAGTTCGCGCACCACGCTTGCCATGGCCATGATTTTCTCGCCCCAGGGACCCGTGGCCTTGCCGTGGGAAAACACCACCGTGGTCAGCGATTGACTCATATGTTCCCTCCCATTTCGTGCACTGGATCACTGTGCTGGATCACAGTTGGGACGTAAGGTAACCGAAACCGCGGCCACTGTGATGTGGATTGGTACCCGATACTGAGGAGCGGCCAGCTATGGCCTTCGAGGACGACCGCAGCGTTACCATCCACGAGATGCGCAGCACGCTGGTGTGCCTGGCTGATTGCCCGACGCTGAACGGCGTGGACGAGGAAACCCTCGTGACGATCGCGCGCGAGGCGATACATTTTTCCCTGCCCGCCGGCTGTAGCCTATTTGAGGCGGGCATGGAGCCCGACGGCATTTACCTCGTGACCACCGGCCGCCTCGGCGTGCGCGACCCGGCACGTCCCACCTGGACGGCAAGCATAGGAGCGCGCGAATTCGTCGGCGAGCTAAGCTGGCTGCTCGGCCAGCGGCGCAGCGCGAACGTCGTCGCGCAGCGCGACACCGAACTGCTGTGGCTGACGTCGGAGGTGCTGAATTCAGTGACACAGCGCAGTGCCGGCCTTTCGCTGGCGCTCGCCAGGCTTTGCGCCCATCGGCTGCACCTGAGCAACCGCAATCACCGCCCGAGCCAGCGCGCGCATGTCTTCGTGATCGTGCCCAACAGCCCGGCGACCGACAGCATAAACTTCGCGACTCAACTGGTGGCGGAGTTATCCCGCCGCGGCAAGGCGGAACTCGTGTGGGACGCGCGCGCAAGTTGCCATACTACGCACTGGTTCAGCAGGGTCGAGGAAAAAAACGACTACGTCGTCTATCTTGCCGACTCACACTCTTCCGGGTGGACCCGCCAGTGCTGCCGCCAGGCTGATTTCCTGCTGCTGGTCGCAAATTCAGATGAGCCGCGCTCGCGGTGGCCAGATGTAATCAGCGAGACCGCCGCGAGGCCCGGCGTGCGCACTGAACTCGCGCTGCTGCATCGCGGGTCCCTGCATGCAGGCGCGGCCGCGCGCTGGCTCGCGGTTACCCCCGCGAAGCGCCATCATCACATCGTGGGTCCCGCGGATATCGGGCGCATCGCCCGGCTGCTCGCGCAGACCGGCGTTGGCCTGGTCCTGTCGGGGGGCGGCGCGCGCGGCTTTGCCCACCTCGGCGTGATACAGGCGCTGCGCGAGGCGCGTGTGCCGATCGACTGCGTCGGCGGCTCCTCTATCGGGGCGATCATCGCCGGCGGCGTGGCAATGGGCTGGAGCGATCAGGAGATGCGCGAGCGCTATTACCGCACTTTCGTCGCGACCAACCCCTTGAGCGACTATACATTCCCGTTCGTGGCGCTGACGCGTGGCCGCAAGGTGGCGCGGCTGCTGCGCCAGGAGTTCGGCGACGTGGCCATCGAAGACATGCCGATCCCTTTTTTCTGCATCAGCGCGAACTTGAGCACGGGGCGCGCCTGCGAGCACCGCAGCGGCCTGCTATGGCACACCCTGCGCGCCTCGGTCGCGATCCCCGGCATCATGCCGCCAGTGTTTCGGGACGATGAAATCCTGGTCGATGGCTCCGCCGTCAACAACATGCCGGTCGATGTCATGCAAAACTACTCGCCGGGGTTCGTGCTCGGGAGCGATGCCGGCGCCGTGAGTTCATTTCGCAGCCGCGATCTGGTGAGCGGTCACCCGCCATTCTGGCGGTTTTTCAACCGCACCAGCGCGGGCAAGCCGCGCATCAACATCTTCCAGATCCTGATGGAATCGAACATGGTGGGCGGCGCCTCAAGTGCCGCCGTGCAGCGTGAGTTCGCGGATTTGATCCTGAAGCCGCCGCTGCTGAACATAGAGCTGCTCGACTGGAAGGCTTTCCAGCGGGTCATCGACATCGGCTATCGCTATACGGTGGCGGCGCTGGAGAACCTGCCTAAGGTGCCGCGCATCACCGACGCTCCCATCGGGGTCCACGGCAGCGCATCGTCCCTGTCGGCAGAAATCGAGCGACGCAGGCTCGCTAGGGCCGCGCTTCTTCAGCCGGACGTGCTACCAGCGGCCTGATCTGGCGCGGCGCGGGCCGCGGATCGCTCAGTTGATTCAAGGTCACCGCCCGCACCTGCGACCCCAGCAGTGACTGCGATATCCGGAACGTGTGGAACTGTCCGCGGTGCTGGGCCGCAAAGCCGATCAGGAACTGGAATTCATGGAAATCCCGGGGGCCGCTGCCATTGCCTTCGCGTTCCGCCCGGCGCTTGGCGACGACGTAGAACGCATCCGCCGCATCATGCTCGCCGAAGGTGCCGGCGGCATGCAGCTCGCTAAAGAACGCGCGTACCTGTTTTTCCAGCAGACCGGCAATATCGTGCTGCGGCCAGGCGATGGCAACCCAGCGCGTGCCATGTTCAATGCTATTGAGAATAGCCAGCGCCTGGCGGCGCTGAGCCAGGTATCTCCAGCCGGGCTCGGCCGCGTTGGCCGCAGCGAGCGTGCGCAGCTTCAGGCTCGAGTCCACCGGCGAACGCACCGTCTGCAGTGTATTTACGCCGTGCAGGGCAAGGCGCACGCGCCGGTCATCGGCCACCCAGCACACGGGGCGAAAACCCGGACGCAGGATCGGCTCGTCGGATTCCGCGGCCGCCCAGACTGAGGCTGCTACGTCGCCCTTGGCGAGCATCCCGGCGACGGCGCCGCACGGCGCAAACGCCTCGAACCTGCCGCGAAGTTTGTCGAGTGCCAAGATGCGCGGAAAGAACATCAGCGCGTCCTCGCTCGCAAAGCTCCATTCGTGCAGGCCGCGCAGGGCGTCATCGGCGGTGGCCCAGGTACCCGGCGGATCCACGATCAGCAGCGCGCGGCGCTCGCGGCAAAAACGTGCAGCAACCATCAGGGTGCTCGGGCCAATGTCCTGGTCGCGCGAGATCGGCGGAATGCACAGGAAATTGAATTCATCCATGCTGCTGATGGCGAACATGCCGGAGCGGTTGACACTCGATCCGATCAGGTCGTAGTCCGTGACCGGTGCGCCATCATCGCCATCTGAATTCGAGTAAACATAACCAGTCGGTAGGCCCGTGACCGCGTCGGGCGTCAGGTCAGGCCGATGCAAGGGCAGCGGAAACAACGGCTCGATCATGTCGGAGTCGGCGATAAAGGCGCCAAGATAGGTGTCGGACTGCGCATCAAGTGACAGGTTGCGGTAAGTTTCCTGGTCTTCGACGCGCAGGGTTCCCTGCGTGCGGATACGCTGCACAGTGAGATTGAAATTCTCGCTGTTGTCGACGGGCAGGTTGTCATAATCCACAGACACGCGCAGGAATTCGCGCGTCCCGGGACGCCTCGCGCGCAGTCGCAGCGCTTGCGAGCCTGCGGGCAGTGACAGAGTTGAGGGCCGCGCGCCATTCTGAACGCGGACAATTAGGGCTTCGCTGCCGCCATTGTCGAAGAACTGCTCGACCGCGTAACTGACGCTGCTGGGCTGCCACAAACCGCCAAAAATCTGCTGGAAATCAGCAAAATTGCGGATAGCAACCGCTTGATTGACGGGACCGCGCAGCGTACGCCCGATGAATGCGGTTCGCGACGCCGGCAACCGCGCAATTGGCTGATCCGGGCCTGTTTCTTCTTGTACTTGGATACCTCGACCGGTCCCCATGGCGGGGAACATACCACAACGCGCGCGACGCTCGATGGCGATTAGACCGAATATCAGCGCGCAAACAAGGAGACCTTGCGCCGTTTGAACAGGACGACGAGCAGCATGCCGGCCAGGAAGCCGCCGATATGAGCGCGGATGGCGACGCCGCCGCTGCCGTGCAGCGCGAAGTCACTCAACAACTGTATCGCGAACCACAGCGGCAATAGCAGCATCGCCGATACCCGCAGGGTCGTGAAGAAAAATGGCAGCACCACCAGCGTCAGGATGTTCGCGCGCGGAAACAGCATCAGGTACGCGCCCAGAACGCCGGATATTGCGCCGCTCGCGCCGATGATTGGATACGCGGAATTCGGTTCCGATAGGGATTGCGCAAGCACTGCCACGATGCCGCACAGCAGGTAAAAACCGAGGAAGCGCCAATGCCCCATGGCATCTTCGACATTGGGACCGTAGATCCACAGGAACAGCATGTTGCCGAGCAGATGCGCCCAGCCGGTGTGCAGGACCATTGAGGTGAACACCGATGCGCCGCGCGGCACCCACTGCAGTTCCCCCGGCAGGATCGCATTGCCGAGTAGGACCGCCGGAATGGCACCGAGCGCGATCATGGCCTGGCGATTCAACGCCGCATCACTCAGGAACTGCCACAGGTAGATGCTGCAGCAGGTCCCGATCAGCGCGAGCGTGATGAGGGGTCTTGAGGCCGAGGGTGTGTAGTCCTTGAGCGGGATCATCCCGTCGCCCGGTCAGGCTCGGGCAGGGACGGGCGGAGATTCATGCCGCGGCGCCGCTCCTCGAGCAGTGCCTGCTCGGCAGCTGCTTTCTTGCGCGTGATCTCGTCGAGCATGATTTTCAGCCATTCGCTCAGCATGGCGCAAATAATAGCCCGATCACACCCGGCCCGCTCAGGGCTTTAGGATCTCATCGAGACGCCTCGCGACGAATGGATGATAGACGTGCCGCGCGAGCGCATAGACGCGCCTCGCGATGGTCGCACCGCCCTCGGACTGCATCATCTGTTCATAGAGCGGTTCGATCAATGCCAGGCGTCCCGTAGTGAGCAGGTAGTTTTGCAATGGCCACATCGCTGCCGTATATCCCGCCCGCAAGGTAAGGCCAAACCAGCTGGCGGCAATGTCGGCGTTGGGGTTTGTGGACAGTTTGAAGACGCGATCGAGCTCCGCGAGCCGCGCGGCGCCGATGCTGTCGGGGGCGGCACTAAGGACGCTGACCCAATGCCTGCCGGACCACTGGCGCGCGACCATCTGCAGCGCCTTGATGTCGCCGTTCGAAAGCAGCCCGACATCCGGATCCGGCGGGGATGGCGCTGGCTCCGCGCCGGCCGGTATTCCGCCAGCGAACAGCCACGCAGACAATGCAGCCTGTGGCAAATTTTCCTGCATGAAACCCACGAACTGCGCCGTCGAAACACTTTGCCCCGCATAGCGCTCGAGGAACGTTCGCAACAGCGCATCGATGCGCGCGGTCCCGTACTGGTCCCCCAGCCAGGAGAACAGGAGCCTGCCCTTGCGGCGCGGTGCCTGATTGAAAATATCATCGTAGGCCCGATCCGAAAGCTCAGCCGCCAGTACGCCATCATCGGGCCCACCGCCCGCCGGCTCGTCGCGGCCCGCCCCGTAGAGTTCGGTGACGATGCGTTGCGCGAAGTACGCGGCGATCGCCTCGCCTATCCAGCGGTCGCGCCACTCGGCCGGTGCCACCTGTGCGCCGGACCAGGAATACGCCACCGCGTAGGCGAGTGGCGCAAGCTGACTCCTGTCAGCGGCGAGCAGCGTCGGGGAGACCGTGGCGAGGTCCGGATAGTCCACCTCGCTCACCGGAAAACTCATTGACATCGCGGCAATGTCGAACCGTTCCCAAGGGTAAGCGCCGAGCAGTTTTTCTGCGGCCTTCAGCATGGGCTCGGTATCGCTGAATAGCTTCGCCGCCGCCGTCAGCGCCGATTTTTCCGCATACACCCCGCTCCTCGCGCCGGTGGCCTTGTAGCGCAGATCGCCCGCGACCAGCGCGATGGCTTCCGCGGGTATGGCGCGGTCCATGACGAACCAGTATTCATTCGGATGCTTGCCCAGTTTATCGGGCTTTGCGGCCATCAAGGCAATCTGGCCATTTGGCGTATGAATATGCGCGCTGTAGGTCGCGCGCACGCGCGGCGTATCCTGTAGCGGGATCCAGCTGCGCGCATTGATTGGCGCCGACAGCGTGTACAAGAACGGCAGCTGGTGCGGGGTGCCGGCGGTCGGTCCGCTCCAGTGCAAGCCACGCGCCTGCGGCGCTGTTGCATAATCGATCCTGAGCACGAGCTTCTGCTGCCTCGAGGCCGGCAGGTCAATGATCAGCGGGCGGCCCAGAATCGGATCGGCCCTGCCAAGGTGGAACGGGCGGCTGATCCAGATCGGCTCCGGCTTCTCGGTCGCACCGACGATGTCGCTGGTCAACTCCGTCACATCAAGAATCGACAGGTCCTTGGTATCCAGCACGACCTGGGTGGCGCCGAAATCAAATCGTTGCAATTCGAGTGCGATGCCACCCTGCAGCTGCTGCGACACGAAATCGACCTCCAGGGACAATTCAAAGTGAGTGGTGCGAAATTGACTTGTATTGGCGTATGAATAGCCGTCCACCGGCATATCGCCGGCGAGGGCCAGCGCCTGGCTGGCGGTGAGGCTCGACGCGACGCACAGCGTCATCAGGAAACCAGCGGTTGATGATCTGCCCCGCATCAGTGTGGCGCCGCGCTCTCCGCGCTGCGATCCCCGACCAGTTCCCGGTACGTCTTCTCATCGATCAGCAGGCCGCTTGTCCCATCCCAGTTCGATCCTGACGGCAGCGTATTGGCTACCAGGCGCGCCTGGCCCAGCACCTCATCCACGCCGTGCTGGCCAGCACTGATTGGCACCGGAATGGCGCGCGGATTGTGGGCCAGGTCGGCAATGCGCTGCCAGTCGATCTGCGGGTCATCCGCATGCACCTTCTGCGCCAGTTCCGGATGCGCCTTTCCGTTCAGCAGATGATCAAGCAGGCGCTTGCGATTCGCGGTCCAGTCGCGCGAGTCATCCTCGAGCACGGCGTATGCCTGCAGGTACAGCGTCTGGTCGCGCCAGCCGAACAGGTAGGGCTGGTTGACGACGGTCACCTTGGTACCGACCGGAATCAGGTCAAAGAAGACGGCGATATCCTCGGGGTACAGGCGCATGCAGCCATGGCTTGAACGCATGCCGACGCCATATGGCTTGTTGGTGCCGTGGATCAGGTAGCTCGGCCATTGCAGCCGGAACATGTACTGCCCGAGCGGATTGTCCGGGCCGGGCGGCACCTGCTTTGGCAGCTTCTCGCCGTTTTCGGCATGTTCGTCGCGCACCGATTTTGGCACGACCCAGACGGGGTCTTTTTGCCGGCTGACGATCTTGGTTGTGCCCTCCGGTGTCTTCCAGCCAACCCTGCCGATGCCGATCGGATGGGTGTAGACCACCTGCGCTTCGCCCTTCTTGTGCGGCGGGAAATAGAAAATGCGCATAGCCGCCACATTGACGACGACCCCTTCACGTACCGAGGCAGGCAGCACGAACTGAGTCGGCACGACAACCTCGCGCCCTACTCCGGGCAGCCACGGGTCGACGCCTGGATTCGCCAGCAGGATCTCTTCATAGCCGACATCGAAACGGCGGGCAATATCCGATAGGGTATCGTCGGCGCCGATGATGGTCTTCTGCACTGCGCCGACCAGATCGCCATCGGCCGCCGCGATCTGGAATTTGTGCATGGCCACGGGCTTCGGCAATTCCGGTGCCGGCGCGGCCTTGGGCACTGCGGACGCCGGCGCGGGCGCCGGCGCGCGGTGAAACAGCGAGCAGCCGGCGAGAATCGCGCTAGCGCAAAACGCCGCCGGGTAAAAATTGCGGTGCATCCTTCAAAGCCCCTGCTGACCCCGTGATGGCGGGACGAGAAGTTAAGTTTACCACCGGCAAAAAAAAGCCCCGAGTTTTGAATTCGGGGCTGTAAGTGCGGACTTCATTGAAGGGAAGTAAAGCCCGCTAGGGGATCAATGCAGTTGATGCCATTGCAGGACCTGTATGTCCCGCTCCTCCAGGTCAAAGTTGCTGGCTAACACCCGCGCTATCTCGCGGTCATCGTTGGACGCGGTCGGCTGCCCCAGCAGCTCCACGACACCTCGGTACTCGCTGTAGTCAACGGCACCGTCCTGCTGCGCAATAAAGTGGGTGTAGTATTTGGCGCTCATGTGCCGATAGGTTATTTCCCGGGCGCGCCGCGCGCTGTGAACGATTGCTCACTGCAGATTCAATTTATGCGAACCCGATCACGTCTGCTTAAGCGCGCGCCGCACCGCTAGAGCCATGTCGCGTTACCGCCCGCCGACGCCCTCAGGCTCCAAATACGTCACCCCCGAAGGTGCGCGGCGCCTGCGCGAGGAGCTGGATGAACTTTGGCGCGAGGAACGCCCGCGCGTGACGCTGGCCGTGCAGGCGGCGGCTGCCCAGGGCGATCGCTCGGAGAACGCTGAGTACACCTATGGCAAGAGGCGCCTGCATGAAATCGACCGAAGGGTCCGCTTCTTGCGCAAGCGGCTCGAGGGTATGACGGTGGTCGATCCGCTGGCACCGGGCGCAACCCGGGACCCCGGACGGGTCTATTTTGGCGCCTGGGTGCAGGTCGAATATCCCGATCGGCAGCTGCGCTGGTACCGGATTGTCGGGCCAGATGAATTCGACCTGCATTCGGACTACGTCAGCATGGATTCGCCGCTGGGCCGCGGCCTGCTACGCAAGCGGATCGACGAGGAGATCAGGCTCGAGCTGCCGACAGGGCCCACGACACTGCTGGTCGTGGCCATCCACTATGGCCCCGAGCGCCCGCCTATACCACCCTGACGTTTTTGAACTGCCAGGGGTCGCCCACATCCAGGTCCTCGGCGAACAACTGGCTGCGCTCGTGCAACGGCGTCCAGTCGGTGTATTTGCCCACCAGCTTGCCCAGGTAAGGCCGGCAGATCGACAGTGGCCGTTCATAGTCCATTTCGTCCGGCTCGACGATGCCCCGGTCAGGATGCTCCATTGCCCAGATCATGCCCGACAGGGCGGCGCTCGTGACCTGCAGGCTGGTGGCGCTGTTGTGTGGAGCAAGCTTGCGCGCTTCCTGGATGGACAGTTGCGAGCCGTACCAGTAGGCGTTGCGGCTGTGCCCGGCGAGCAGCACCCCGAGTTCATCGATTCCCTCGGTGATCTCATCCAGCATGATGCGTTTGCGATCCTGTATGTGCCAGTTACGGCCCGCAAGCTCATGCACCGATAGCACCGCATTGTCGCTCGGATGGTAGGAGTAATGGGACGTCGGCCGGTATACAACCTGTTCGCCATCCCGGACGGTGTAGTAATCAGCCAGCGAGATGGCCTCGGAGTGCGTGATCAGGAAGCCATGGAAGTGGCCGGCGGAAGGCGTCCAAGTCCGCACGCAGGTGCTCGCGCCCGGTCGGTTCAGGTAAATCGCACACCCGGAGCCGCGGGCGTGCCTGCCCCCGTCGATCGGGAAATGCTTCTCGTGCGTGCCCCAGCCGAGCTCAGCCGGCTGCGCGCCCTCGCTGACGAAGCCGTCGACCGACCAGGTGTTGACGAATTCATTCGGCAGTTTCGGCGCATTGGCGACCTGCGTGTCGCGCTCGGCGATGTGCATGACCTTGATGCCGAGGCGCTGAGCGAGTTTCGCCCAATTCTCGCGCGATGCCGGCGGCTGCACCGCAACGCCCGTATCCTCGGCAACATTCAGCAGTGCCTGCTTGACCAGGTGGGAGACGAGCCCGGGATTTGCGCCATGAGTGAGCACTGCGGTAGGACCGCGTGGCCGCTCGCTGCGCAGCGCGAGCGCCTCGAGGCGCATGGCGTAGTTGCTGCGCGTCTCGACCGACAGGTGCGAATCGGTGTATCCACCTGCCCAGGGCTCAACACAGGTATCCAGGTACAAGACGCCCCGTTCGCCTGCCAGGCGAATCAGCGCAATGCTCGATACATCCACCGACAGGTTGAGCAGAAAATCGCCGGCACCCAGCAGGGGCTCAAGAACCTGGCGATAGTTGTCCTTCGTCAGCGCCGCCTTGATGAATTTGATGCCATAGACCTGTGCCACGCTCCGGCCCTTGTCTTCCGCGGTAACAATCGTGATGCGCTCGGCGCTGGTGCCAATGTGACGCAAGATCAGCGGCAGGACTCCCTGGCCAATGCTGCCGAATCCGACAAAAACAATCTTGCCGGGAAATTTCACATGGATCGCGTGTTCGCTCATCGTCCGTCACCCGTAGTTGCGCTGCGTCGTTGCCGAAGCAACAAGCCTGCCAGATTACCTGCCGCTGTGCAGAAAACTCAACTTTCGCGCCAATGGGGCGGGTAAGTGCGCTCATACCCGGGCAGTGCCTCGACCCGCTGGATCCAGCGCGCAAGGGCTGGGTAATTTTTCTCCATGGGCAGGAACCGCGCGCCGAGCTCGCGCGCGGCTTCTCGGCGCAGCGCCCGGCGCAATAGCTGGATCCACGGGAAGATCACCATGTCGGTCGCCGACACCGCGGAGCCCACGATCCAGTCCTCCTTGCTGAGGCGCCCTTCGATGGTGCGCGCCTCGCGAGCGACGACATGCATCGCGTCGGCCAGGGGCTCGAGGTCGGCGGCAACAGAATCGGCGAATATGGCCTGCACGATCTTGCTGAGCGAGGGTTCGGCGTACGCCTGGAATTCGCAGATCACCCGCATGATGACGCCAGCTTCCTCGGGGCTCGAGCCAAAGATCGGCCGCTCCGGATACTTGACCTCCAGGTAGTAAAGGATTGCGACCGATTCGAACACGACGTAGTCGCCGTCCTTCAGCACCGGCACGCGGCCGCGCGGATTGAGCTTGAGCATGTGCGGGGACTGGTGCTCCTGCTTGTCAAAGTGCAGCACCTGGGATTCATAGGGCAGCCTCTTGTGCTCGAGCGCGAGCTGCACGCGCCACGAATACGGGCTACCGCTGCCCCAGTACAAGGTGATTGCCATGGTGGCAATTGTAACGGATGACGTTCGCGCCATGCCGCGTTAAGCCGCGTAAAGCTGCGTTAAGCTGCGTTAAGCTGTGGGGATGCGATACACGACCCTGATCGACCCGGCACACCTGACTGTCCTGCTCGGCAAGCCGGGCATCGCGATCGTTGATTGCCGCTTTGATCTCGCGGCAAGCTCGGCCGGGCATGCAGCGTATTTGAAGGCGCACATTCCGGGCGCCGGCTTTGCGGACCTGAACCGGGATATGTCGGCGCCGCACGGACCGCACACCGGCCGCCATCCGCTGCCGGACCGGTCAACGTTCGCGGCTGCGCTCGGTGCTCTCGGTATCGACAATACCACCCAGGTCGTCGCGTATGACCAGGCGAGCGGCGCCTTTGCCGCAAGGTTCTGGTGGATGCTGCGCTGGCTGGGTCATCAAAGCGTGGCGGTGCTCGACGGCGGCTTCGATGCGTGGCGGGCCGCGGGCCATCCCGTCGAGTCCGGCCCCCATCAGGCACCGTCGCGGCGCTTCCTGCTTCAGGCCGAAGAACTGCGACCGGCCACGAGCCGGGAGGTACTGGCGGCAACCCTGCGGCGCGATCGCCTGATCGTCGATGCACGGGCTCCGGAGCGTTACTCAGGTCAGGTCGAACCCCTGGATACGATCGCCGGCCATATACCGGGAGCCGTCAATGCGCCATTCACCGCCAATCTGGGGGCTGCGGGGCAATTCCTGCCGGCGGCCGATTTGCGGCGCCAATGGCTGCAGATCCTGGGTGGCAAGGCCCCACAGGAACTCATCGCGATGTGTGGCTCGGGCGTCACTGCCTGCCACAACCTGCTGGCGCTGGAAGTAGCCGGCCTGCCCGGTGCATCGCTGTACGCCGGCTCATGGAGCGAGTGGATTCGCGACCCGGCGCGCCCGGTCGCGACTGGTGGCGCGCCCTGAGCAAATCTGCGCGGCGACTATCGAAGCGCCGGTCATTTACATGCCGCGTCAATTTGCTATCTTGCGCAGCCAATGAACACGCCCGCCCGAGTGCTGAGCCCGAATCCGTCCTGGAAGGTCGAGCAGTCCCTGGACCTCTACCAGGTCGAGGCCTGGGGCAAGGGCTATTTCTCCATCAACGAGCAGGGCCATGTCGTGGTGCGCCCCGACCTGGACGCCACGCGCGAGATCGACCTGCACGACGTCGTGACAGGACTCAGGGCGCGTGACCTGCATGCGCCCGTCGTCATCCGTTTCTCGGACATCCTTGCGCACCGGCTGCGCCACCTTGCGGAGGCTTTTGCCACTGCGATCACGGAAAACGACTACCGCAACCGCTATGCGGCAGTGTTTCCGATCAAGGTCAACCAGCAGCGCCTGGTCGTCGAGGAGGTCTACCGGTACGGCAAGGAATTCGGCTTCGGTCTCGAGGTCGGCTCAAAGCCAGAGTTGCTGGCGGTCATGTCGATCACGGAGGATGCACCTGACCGCATCATCATCTGCAATGGCTTTAAGGACGACAGCTACATAGAAGCGGTAATCCTCGCGACCAAGCTTGGCCGCATGATCATCCCGGTGGTTGAGAATTTCGCCGAGATTCACCTGATCCTGAAGCACGCCGAGACCTACAGCGTGCGCCCCAAGATCGGCGTGCGGGTCAAACTCGCCAGCGAAGGCGCCGGGCGCTGGCGCGATTCGGCTGGCGAGAAATCCAAGTTTGGCCTGTTCATCAGCGAGATCCTCGAGTTGCACCAGCTGCTGAAGGAGCGCGACATGCTCGACTGCCTCCAGCTCGTGCACTGTCACCCTGGCAGCCAGCTGCAGGACATCCGGCGCGTCAAGGAAGCGATCAACGAGCTCGCGCATGTCTATGCGGAACTGAAACTGATGGGAGCTGGCCTGCAGTACATCGACATCGGCGGCGGCCTCGGCGTCGATTACGACGGCAGCGGCACCAATTTCGAATCATCGATGAACTACACGCTGAACGAGTACGCGAGCGACGTCGTGTACCGAATCAAGGCCGTTTGCGACGATCGAGATGTGCCGCATCCGATGATCGTCAGCGAATCGGGGCGCGCCATCGCCGCGCACCACAGCCTGCTGGTGTTTAACACCTTAGGCTCCTCCACCCTCGACCAGTTCAAGGTCAAGGGCTCGGTCGAGGAGGACTACCAGGGCGGCGAAGAAGTGCCACAACCCGTTCGAGACCTTTTTGACAGCTATCGTTCTGTCAATGAGCGGCGCCTGGTCGAGTGCTATCACGATGCGATCCAGGCGCGCGAACAGGCACTGCAGATGTTCAACCTGGGCTACTTGAGCCTGGAATTCCGCGGATTGGCGGAGCGGCTGTACTGGGCGACCTTCACTAAGATTCGGGATCATTGCCGCAAGCTCGGCAAGATTCCCGAGGAACTCGAGAACCTCGAAGCGATGCTGAGTGACATCTACTTCTGCAATTTTTCCATCTTCCAGTCCCTGCCCGACAGCTGGGCAATCGGCCACCTGTTTCCGATCATGCCGATTCAGCGCCTGGGCGAGCGTCCCACCCGTAATGCAGTGCTAGCCGACATCACTTGCGATTCGGACGGCAAGATCGACCGGTTCGTCAGTGCGCGCGAAACCAAGCGCACACTCGAACTACACGAACTGGTCAAGGGCGAGGAGTACTACCTCGCGGCCTTCCTCGTGGGCGCCTACCAGGAAACGCTCGGCGATCTGCACAACCTGTTTGGCGATACCCATGTCGTGCACATCAAGCTGCATGCGGAGGGGGGGTGGTGGATCGAGGAGATCGTCAAGGGCGACACGGCCACCAAGGTCCTCGAGTACATGGAGTACGACACCGATGAGCTGTATCCACGGCTCGCGAGGGACTGCGAGCGGGCCGTGCGCGAGGGCCGGATGAGCCTCGCGGAGGCCCAGGTGGTGAAGCGATTCTACGAAACCGAACTCAACGGATATGCCTATTTGGAAGGCGAATAGGCCGGCGAGACGCTGTTTGCCAACCCTAAAGGCCTGGCGTAGCATCCGCGCGTAGGCTCGTTCTCTACCTTTGTGGGATAGTGCACGACCGAAGGTACAGATCTTCGTGGTCAGGGAGTTTGCACGACGGTCTGCGTGTCGAAAACTGCGCGCAAGTGGGGCCGCGCCCTGACTTCGTGCGCAATGTCAGTGAGACCAGTTGAATGACGACGATTTACGTTGGCAACCTGCCGTTCACAGCAACAGAAGACGAAGTACGCAGCCTGTTCGAACGTCACGGAAAAGTAGAATCGGTAAAGCTCATCAACGATCGCGAGACGGGGCGGCCCCGCGGGTTCGCGTTCGTGGACATGGCAACCGGTGAAGCCCAAAGCGCTATCCAGCAGACGAACGGCTTCCAGATGGGAGGCCGACCCTTGCGCGTCAATGAGGCGCAGGAACGCGCCTCTCGCTCCAGACCGCCCGGTGGTGGAGGCGGCGGCGGCGGCGGCGGCGGCGGCGGGAACCGTCGCTGGCGCTAACGCGCCGATCGCCTTCGCGTCCGACGCGAACCGATTGCAGATCGGCCTCGCCCGGAACCCTCAAGTTAGCTACGGTCGTCGAGGCCAGATGATGTCGCGGTCATGAAGAAACCGACAAGAATTGGATCGCAGCACGTGCACCGCGGCCGGGTAATCGAGGTCACCACAGAGCGCGTGCAATACGCCAACGGGCGTACTTACGAGCTTGACCTAGTCCATCATCCGGGCGCTGCTGCTGTGGTTCCCGTCGATGAAATGGGCCGTGTTTGCCTGGTGCGCCAATACCGAATCGGTATCGAGGATTTCATGTGGGAAGTTCCCGCCGGCAAGCTCGACGCCGGCGAGCCGCCTGCCACTTGTGCAGTGCGCGAACTGCAGGAGGAGACCGGGATCATCGCCGACGAGTGGACCTCTCTGGGTCTATTTATCCCGGCGCCCGGAATCTTCACCGAGAGAATTTACCTCTACCTTGCGCGAAGCTTGCATGTAGGCACCGCGGCACCCGATGCGGATGAGGATCTGGAGCTGCAGTGGCTGCCGCTCGATGAGGCGCTCGACAAGGTGCTGCGCGGCGAATGGAACGACGGCAAGACGGCCGTTGCGCTGCTTCGCGCTGATTTCCAGCTTAAAATGTGATCCGGTTCAAGCTCCCGGGATGGGTCAATTGACATTGAACCGGCGGTACCGCAAAAAGGCGGTATGAAAGATGAACTGCCCAAATTCCGGGTACGGCGAGTCCTGTCCCGGCCGGCCCCGGCGGCTACGCCGGCGCCTGAGCCCCGGCCGGCAAACATCGTTGAGCCGGCCCGGCCGAGGGTCAGCGGGATGCCCTCGGGCCGCGTGCAGTTCGACGATCGCGGCAACGCCATATGGGACGTGATCGCCCGGAACGGGCGCCTCGATGGCGCGACGAAATCACTGAATGTCCTCGATAACCCGACGCTGTCGCTCGCGGAAGACGCGCCGACGCCCACCAAGGTCGCCAAGGCTAATCCGCTCGGCACGGTCAAGGGCTACAACCCGTACGACAGCGGCAAACTGGACAAGAAGAAGAAGGGCGGGGACGTCAAGAAGGATCTTCGCAAGCTAAGCGAATGGATCAAGCTGCGCAAGCAGGCGGCCGGCAACAACCCGATAGAAGAAGAGTAGAACGCTCGCGTTTCGCTCAGTGCTCGAGGCGTGAACCGCCCTGGCACGCCGGCTGGACGCCCAGATTTCGCAGCAGCCGCTGCGCACGCTTGCTGCCCGTCCTGATCCATATCTCGTACAGGCGCAGCACATCCGCGTCGCTATGCCGGTAGGACATCTCGCTGACCTCGTTCAGCGCATCGACCAGGCGTTGGAAATTGCAGGCGAGCTCGGCGTACACCGCGCCGATGCAACGGCTCGACCATGAACGCTGCAAGACGTCGGCGAGCAAACCGTAGGCATTTCCGCCCATTGCGATGTGGTAGTCGATGTCGATCAATTTACGCGCAAAGCTACGCGCAAAGAAACCGGCGACAAACAAGGATACATCCCCGAGCCGCTGCAGGCTGCGTTGCCGCGCGCTGGCCGTCGGTGCCTCGAGCGACTCGGCCAGCATGCGCGCGAGCGGCTTAATGCGCAATCCTTCCGCCGTCTGTTCATAGAACGCCTCGGCCCGCGAGAACATCGTCAGCAGGTTAACAACGTAGGCCTCGGCGTTTTCATCAATGGCCAGGTGCTGACGCTCGCTCGCCGCATGAAACGCGTCGCGAAAGAACTCGCGCAACGAAGTAACTGCGATCACCGAGCCTGTGGGATTCGCGCTCATGGCTCAATATTGACGCGCGGATCGGCAAATGTAGTGATGCCGTCTCGGAAATTCGAATTTTTTTATTCATCAGTCAGCCTTGCCGACTGCCAATCAGGTGAGTTCCAATAGCGTCGTCAAGGTACGCGGCGCCGCACTCAAGCCGTCGGGCCACGGCCGCGCATCGCGGTTGAGCCATACGGCGTGCAGGCCGGCACGCAACGCGCCATCAACATCGGTGACCGGATCGTCCCCGATATGCAGGACGTCCGACGCGCGCACCCCCGCTTCCGCCAGCAGGCGCGCAAAGATTCGCACGTCGGGCTTCGCCGCCCCGGCGCTTCGCGCCGTGACATGGCCATCGAAGAAGTGCGCGAGGCCACAGCGTTTGAGGTCCGCGTTGCCGTTACTAAGCGCAAAAAGCCGGTACTTAGCCTTCAGGCGCTCGAGTGCCGGCCGCACATCCGGGTAGAGTTCGACCCGATTGCGCGCCGTCAGGAACACCTCGAGCGCATGATCGGCGTGCGCCACGTCATGGCGCGCGGCACTGAACTGCCGGGCGAGCGCCGCGTGTCGCAGGAATGTCAAGTCGTGCGCCTGCGCCGGAAATTCCGTGGCGACCGCGGCACGCAAGGCCCGCATACTTTGCACGCTATGCCCCTCGGCGACCGCCGGATGGGTACGCGCCAGCCAGGCATATAGTTCCTGCTCCGCGGCCTCGATGAGCGGGCCAACCGGCCAAAGGGTGTCGTCGAGATCGAGGCTGACGACCCGCATTTTTCTAGGCATTGATCGTGCGCCAGGCGGCCGGGTAACGCTCGCCCAGGTGGATGATCCGTTGCAGCAGATCCTCGTAACGCAGCCCCGCGCTGAGCGCCGACTGCGCCAGGTCCTCGTCTGCCAACAGGTTAGGATTGGCATTCGCTTCCAGCACGTAGAGCGCCCCGTCGGCCCGCAGCCGAAAATCCATGCGCGCATATCCGGTCAGATGCAACGCGTGAAAAATGCGCTTGGAGAGCTTCTCAAGTCTCGCGGCGGTGCCCTCGGGCAGGCTGCCGGCAGCCGCGGTGCTGATGCCGTACTTGCGCTGGTACTGCTTGTCCCACTTGACCTTGCGCGTTGCGATCGCCGGCAGATTCTCCGGCAGCGATCCGAAGGTCATTTCCCAGATGGGCAGCACAGTCAGCCGGTCATTGCCCAGCACGCTGACATACAGCTCGCGCCCCTCGATGTATTCCTCGACGAGCGCATCGGAGTGGATCTGCTCGTGGATGAAGGCGATGCGCTCGGTGAGCTGGCGTTCGTCGGCAACGACCGAGGCATGCGCAATCCCGAGCGATGCGTCTTCCGTGGATGACTTGACGAATAGTGGGAAACTCAGGCTACGCGGCACGCGAACGCGCTTGCCAAGCGGGAAGACCACGAATTGCGGGGTCGGAATGCGATGGTAGGACAATAGCTGCTTGGACAGGACCTTGTCGCGTGACAGCAGCATGCCGCGCGGGTTGCAGCCGGTATAGGGCTGGTGCATCAGCTCGAGGAACGCCACGACGTGCTGGTCGTAGGTCACGATGCCATCGAACTCCTCCAGCAGGTTGAAGGCAATATCGGGCTGCCAGTCCATGATCGCTCGGCGCAATTCGGACAGGCTGTCGCCAATTCCAATCGGTCGCACCTCGTGACCCGCAGAGCGCAGCTGCGTGATCACATCGAACTCCGTGCGCCACTCGCCGATCTCTTTCTCGGTCGCGCCCTCCAGCGACAGCGGCGGGACTAGAGTCGAGTGCACCAGTACCAAGATGCGCAGTTTTTTCATATGGCCACCCGCGGCAGCTGCCGCTCTTCATATGAATCGGCAAGCCTGCGAATCAGCTGTAGGAGCTGCGGCTTCAGCTCGCGTCGCGGACCACGGATGTGAAGTCCAAGGACAGCGCTGCGGCGGATGATCAGGCGCAGCACCTGATGTACCAGGTAATTATTGCAATCGCCCGAGCCTACAATCTCCTGGCGCAGGGCGCGGCGCATCTCGCGCACCACGCTAGCCGCACGCGGCGTAAGCCGGTTGCGCGCTTTCACCGTGAATATCCTGAGCAGCCACCGATCGGCAAGCGAGCGCCGCGTGCTGCCATAACGCGCGACTTTCTGCGCATAGTGCTGGCCAAGGGTGCGGCTGTTTGCGGAGATCTCCTCAATCTCGGTGCGAGCCGTCACGCAGGGCTTCACATGCGCAAGCTCCGCCATCAGCTTATCGATGTACTCAAGCTTCGCGAGCGCGGGCCAGCCCGAGTATTCGCGCCGCCAGGCCGAGCGCGGCTTGAGCCAGACCGCGAAGGTCTCCGCGAAATCCTCGGTCGGATGCGCCTGGGCATACCAGCCCTCCAGGTGCTGCACATGATGCTGGCTCGCCGGACGTGGCCGATAGGAGTCAGGATAGGGCAGCGATGCGGTGCCGAAAATTTCGCGCCAGCGCCGGCGGCGGCGCAGCCGATAGGCCGAATCGATGGCATGCCCGGCCTCGTGGCGCAGGATGCGCATGAGCCAGCCACGATTGCCGCCCTCAACTTCGCGCATGAAGCGGCGCTCGAGTGCCATCAGGCGCGGATGCGCAAGGTAAAATGGAATGGCGATGCCGGGAATTCCGTCGGGGGAGAACCATTCCTCGGCGAGCCAGCAATGCGGCCGGAGGCGGATCCCGCGCTGCGCCAGCTCGCCATACAGGCGCTCAATCGAGTGTTGCAGGAGCGACCCATTCATCGACAGCTTCAGGTCGCACAAACGCAGGTCCAACAGCTGGTCGTCGCTCAGGTTTTCCCAGGAATGTTTGCTTGGGCGACGGGGCGGGGATTTTGGCACTGGGTGGGAATTATGAAACTGCCGGCGCAAGCGCATCGTCCAGGCAAGGGGTTGCCGTAACAGCCATCGCGGTGCGCAGCTTATCAAGGCCGGCAAAGTCAAACAGCCCAGGATCCGCAAGCTGCGAGCCCGAGACATTGCAGAGGCTGGAAAAAATCGACTCGGTACGCCCCGGGAACTGCCGCTCCCATTCTGCCAGCATATTCTTCACCGCGAGGCGCTGCATGTTTGGTTGCGAACCGCACAGTGTGCAAGGAATGATCGGGAATTCCCTTGCAGCCGCGTAGCGGGAAATCAAGCGCTCCGCCACATACGCGAGCGGCCGGATGACGATATGGCGCCGGTCATCGCTGAGCAGCTTCGGCGGCATCGCCTTCAGGCGCCCGCCGAAGAACATATTCAGCAGCAGGGTCTCGACCATGTCGTCGCGATGATGGCCGAGTGCGATCTTGGTGAAGTCATTCTCGGCCGCGTAGCGATACAGAGCCCCGCGGCGCAGGCGCGAGCACAGGCCGCACATTGTCTGTCCGTCTGGAATCACGCGCTTGACGACCGAATAGGTATTCTGCTCGATCACATGGAAAGCGACGCCGAGCTCAGCCAGGTAGCGCGGCAATACCTCGGACGGGAATCCTGGCTGCTTCTGATCCAGGTTCACCGCGACCAGCTCAAAATGAATTGGCGCACTGCGCTGCAGGGACAGCAGCATGTCCATCATTGTGTACGAATCCTTACCGCCTGACAGGCAGACCATGACCCGATCGCCCGCCTCGATCATCGAATAGTCCGCGATCGCCTTACCGACGAGTCCGCGTAATTGCGCCTGCAACTTCTTGGCGTTTTTGGAAATCACGATGCCTAGTATGACTCGAGATACTTCGACTCGAGGTATCGCAGGTACGGGGCGGCGGTCAACGGCTTGCCGGTCGCCTCCTTGATCAGGTCCTTTACCGGCAGGCGCGCGCCAATGCCATGAACGTTGTCGCGCAACCAGTCGAGCACGCCGTCGAACTTGCCGACCGCCAGTTCTTCATCGAGGGTTGGGTGGGCCGCCCGCAGGGCTTCGTTCAGCTGGCCCGCAATGACGGCGCCAAGCGCATACGAGGGGAAATAGCC
This sequence comes from Gammaproteobacteria bacterium, assembly GCA_025355645.1. Classification (GTDB taxonomy): domain Bacteria; phylum Pseudomonadota; class Gammaproteobacteria; order Steroidobacterales; family Steroidobacteraceae; genus Bog-1198. Next base: position 101,170 of record JANXZG010000019.1, read on the forward strand.
GAAGTGGCCAACCGCCCAGTGAATGTCCTGCAGGCAGCCTTCGGTATCATTGGTTGCGCGCAGGCCGAGGCGCTGGTCGACGAGCGCATGCCAGGCCTCCGGCAGCTCGGCGACCGGCAAGGTGCCATCCAGGATTTTTCGCTCCAGTTCATAGCGCAGCATGATGTGCACCGGATACGTCAATTCATCGGCGTCCATCCGGATCAGTCCGCGGCGCACCCGGATCAGCTGCCGGTACAAATTGTCCTCATTCCATTCCGCGCCCTCCACGGGCAGGAATTTTTCCAGCAAGGGTCGCAGGTACCGGGCGAACGAGCGGCTGCGGCACAGGTTCATCTCAAACAGCAGGGACTGGCTTTCCTCGAGCGCGAGTCCGCGATCGTGCCCGACCGGCTGGTCGCGCCATTGCTGCGGCAATCCCAGGTCATACATAGCATGCCCGGTCTCGTGGACCGCGCCAAGCAAGCCGCTGAACAGGTCATTCGCATCAAAGCGCGTCGTGACGCGCATGTCGCCCGGGACCCCCTCGGTGAACGGATGCTCGCTTTCGTCCAGCCGGCCCCGGTCAAACGGAAAGCCAATGGCCCGCAGAACCTCGACCGCCAGCTGCCGCTGCTTGGCGATGCTGAATTTACCGGCCAGTGGGGCCGGCGCATGCTGCGCCTGCAGCTCGATCGCCGCATGGATCAGGCCCGGCAGCTTGCGTGACAGCGCCTTGAAAATCATGTCGATATCCGCAGTCGATATACCGGGCGTGAAGACCTCCACGAGCGCATCGTACGGCGCGAGACCGCGCGCCTGGCCGAGCAACGCCGCCCGGTCACGCACCAGGTGCACGACTTCCTGCAAGTGCGGGGCAAACAGCTTGAAGTCGTTGGCCTTGCGCGCTTCCACCCAGAACACTTCAGCGCGCGCGGTTGCCTTAGCGAGGCGAGCAATCAGCGTGGGTGGGGTCGCGATTGCATGGTCACGCTGGCGCCGCATTTCGCGCAGGTTCGCGAGCGGCCAGTCATCGAGCTGCGAAGCGCCGGCCTCGGCGCGCTCCAGCAGGCGCGCGACCTTTGGCGTCGTCAGTAGGGCATGGTGCTCGGTTTCCAGAGCGGCGATCTGCTCGCCGCGCACATCCGCGCTGCCGCGCGGCATCATGACCGCGGCATCCCAACGCAGCAGCGACAATGCGCCGCGAAACGCGTGCAGACGGCGAAATTCTTGTTCCAGTTGCAGGTACGGCGACACGGTCATGGCTTGATCACGCCTTGCCGCCCAATCGCGCCACTTTGGTAGGCTAGCTCGAGGGCTTGCACCAGCCAATCGAGGCGCTGTTGCGGCGTGCGCTGCAGGAAGGCCCAGCGACGCAGCCGCTCCGCATCGTCCCAGGTGCCAAAAGTCAGTCTTGAACCGGTGGTCTGGTTCTCGTTCATAGGGTTTTTCCGTCACGCAGCAGGGCCAGGCGCCCGACGTCCTCCAAATCCTTGGGTCGTCCCGCCGCACGCTTGATCTGCATCAGATGCTCGATACTGGCAACATGCACATCGGTGCCGGAAAGATGCATCAGTACTGACGATGCATGCAAAATATCAAAATCCATGGGATATTCCGCGAACACGTCAACGGTTGGAAAACGATTCTGCGGATCCCAGAAACTCAGAACGACCATCGAGGACTCGTCGCGCCACCGCTTGCGCACCGCCGGATCGGCGAACTGCAGCGCATCGACCGGAGCCTGGGGCCTCAAATCGAGCGCCAGTAGCGCCGCTACCGCCCGGGACGCCTGCTCGGGAGCAAGATCAACAACGAGATCGATATCAGCCGTCAACCGGTCGACGCCATGCAGCAATACGGCAAGGCCGCCTACCAATACGTACCTGACCTGCGAGTCATGAAGGGCTCTCAAGACACGCAGGAAATCCGTTGGCATCCCGCAAGTTTACCTGACCGCCCGCCAAAACGCCGGTCTCAGTGAGAATAATTTGCTTTAAATCAATAGCTTACAATATCTGGCCGATCGCTAGGATCCCGGCTTGCGCAGCGGTAAGACACCGATTTGATGAAATGGTATGGAGCGCAAGAATGCGAGGTCCAAGGACACGTTGCCAGTCAATTCGTAGTTCAGGACGTCGCTGTGGCCGAGCAGCTTTACCAGGCCGGTCGCCAGGTCGGCGTGTACCGTCATGTCGAACGGGCCGTCGCCGAGGGCAGGTACGATAAACGCGCGATTGCTCGAGCCCGTAGCAATCACATCGCCATCGACACTGATGTGTGCCTCAAGTCCTGCGACGGGCAGCGCCCGCGCGTTGGGATTGTGGATGTTGAAGCTGATCTGAAAATCCTGCTGCAGGATATTGCCGCCCTGGTACTCGATTTTCACAACCGTCAAGGTGGGCTTCTCGAAATGCGGCGTACAGGCGGCGAGCGCCGCGCAGGCCGCTACCGCGCATAGTCGCAACCACACAAGCTGAGGCCGGCGTGGCACCATGTCGCCCTGTACACATTGCCGATGGATGGTCACGTCCAGGATGATAGCGCGTATTTTTTTCACGGTCAGGCGCCGATGGGTCATCCTGCCTGCCCTCGCCACCCTAGCAATCTGGCCGCTTGTGCTAGTCCAGGGTGCCGCGCCTGCCGATGCAGTCCCTCCGACTGCACCGGCGGGAGCGCCCGTGATATGTCTCGCATCGGGTGATGGCTACTTGCGCGCGCACCTCGCCGGCGCAATCGAGACGGATATCGATTGGCCTAATAGTGGGACTCGCTGCGAAGGCGAGTCGCGGCGCGACCCCAAGGGTGTGCGCCTGAGCTTTTCGCGCCCCGTGGGCTCCAATCCAGACCTGCTGTTCGTGTTTGGCATCAACGACGTTGCCGAGGGCGAAGCGGCGCACGGCCTTGGCGTGAACCTGACCATCATCGTGCAGGGGAGCAGCGAAATATACGGGACCCTGGGCGACGGACGCTGCTCGGTCGACTCCCTGTCGCAGCGTCGGCTTGGAGCTCCGGACACCTATCGGCTCGAGGCGCGCGGCTTCTGCACGCAGCCTGCCCATGCCGTGCGCGGTGAAGGTGCATTGCTCGTCAACCGGTTCGACTTCGCTGGAACGGTGAGTTACGCTCGCGCCGATGATCAGATCTGAACGGCTGTGGGTTGCGGCAATGCTTGCGGTGTTGACGGCTGCGTTGCTCGCTTCACAAATCGCCAGCGCGGATACCGAGCCGCTGTTCCAGTTCCCGCAAGGCACGGCGTCCATCCACACCGCTGCGGGTCACGACATAAAATTCAAGATCTGGACTGCGGACCGTCCGAACCGGCAGGAACAGGGACTGATGTTCGTGCGGGACCTGGATGATCACGCCGGCATGCTATTCGTCTTTCAGGGCAGCCGGGCAATGACCATGTGGATGAAGAATACCTACATATCGCTCGACATGCTGTTTCTGGATGGGCAGGGACGCATTGATTTCATTGCGCCGCGCACGAAACCGTTGTCACTGGACTTGATTGAGGCGCCGCGCCCCGCGACTGCGGTGCTTGAATTAAAAGGCGGCATTACCGAGCGCCTCGGCATCCACATCGGCGACAAGGTCATTGCAGAGGGCCTCGGAAGGATATCTAAATGAATCGACGTAACTTCGTTCTGGCTTCGGCCGTGGCCTCGTTCGCAGCGTCCGCAGCGTCCGCAGCGGCCCGCGCCACAGCGCCGGGGGCGCCGGCATCCTCTGAACTGTCGCTGGCGGATATCGCCGCGGCATTCGCGCAAGGGCATCTCACGTCGGTTGAGCTCACGGAGACCTATCTCACGCGCATTGATGACAAGAACATGCGTGGCCCGAACCTGCATGCCGTCATTGAAACCAACCCGAAGGCCCTCGACATCGCCACTGCGCTCGATGCCGAGCGCAAGTCGGGCAAGGTTCGCGGACCGCTGCACGGCGTCCCGGTGCTAATCAAAGACAACATTGAAACGGCTGATCCGATGATGACCACGGCCGGATCGACGGCGCTAGAGGGCTGGTACGCGCCCACGGACGCGCCGCTGATCGCGCGGCTGCGCGCAGCTGGGGCGGTGATCCTTGGCAAGACCAATATGAGCGAATGGGCCAACTTCCGTTCGACGCATTCGGTGAGCGGCTGGAGCGGTCGTGGCGGCCAGTGCCGCAATCCTTACGCGCTTAGTCGCACACCGTCCGGTTCCAGCTCCGGCTCGGCCGCGGCCACGGCCGCGAACCTGTGCGCGGTAGCGGTCGGCAGCGAGACCGATGGATCCATCGTCAGCCCCGCGTCGATCTGCGGCCTGGTCGGCATCAAGCCCACGGTGGGCCTCGTCAGCCGCCGGGGTATTGTTCCTATATCTCATAGCCAGGATACGGCAGGACCGATTGCGCGCTGCGTGCGGGATGCCGCGATCATGCTCGGGATGATGTCGGGAATCGATCTGAAGGATCCTGCCAGCGCCGCGGCTACGGGCCATTTTGAGACAGATTATCTGCGCTACCTGGACAATGCCGGCCTTAAGGGCGCGCGGCTTGGCATCGCACGTAACTTCTTTGCCGACAGCGCTCCCATGACACGGTTCCTGGACCAGCAGGTCGCCGTCCTGAAGGCTGCAGGCGCGCTGATCGTGGATCCGGCGGACCTTGTGCTGCCAGATCCCATCGGCGATGCGGAACTGCAGGTGCTGCTGTATGAGTTCAAGGCCGACCTCAACATCTATTTTTCCCGCCTTCCGTCCAGTTTTCCGGTGCACACGCTCGCCGATCTGATCCGCTTCAATGAGGCGCACGCTGCCGACGAGCTGCCGGTTTTCGATCAGGAGCTGCTGCGGACAGCCGATGCAAAAGGCGGGCTGGACGACGCGGCGTACATAAAAGCGCGTACGGCCTGCGTTGAAGCCACGCGTTGCAACGGCATAGACAAGCTGATGGCGGACCACCAGCTCGATGCCATTGTGACGCTGACTTCGGGGCCGGCTGGGCTGATCGATAGCATCAATGGCGATTACGGCAATGGCGGCTGTTCGACACCCGCTGCGATCGCAGGCTATCCGCACATCACGGTGCCTGCCGGATTGCGCGCAGGGCTGCCGGTGGGACTCTCATTTTTTGGTGCCGCGTTCAGCGAGGGAAAACTACTGCGGCTGGCCTCGGGGTTTGAGCACGTCGCTCAGGCACGTGTCGCCCCGCAATTTAACGCGTGACGGCAGGTATTATCGTCGGCAAGGCCCGGGCCAGAAAACATTCCGTTGTCCATGCCACGGACTTCTGCAGGCGGATGCATGCCTCGCGTCGATAAGCAGTCCCCTGCCAGGCCGCGTCGGCCCATGACGGTCACGATGCTGCTATTCGACACGCGGCCGCGCGCGCTGCGGTAGATAAAGGATATCCCGCGCTGAATTTATCGCTTCCCGCCTGCGCGGCAACGATGCAATGTTCCGATTTGCCCCACGCCGGCGTACAGTACGCAGTCATTGACAATCCAAGACCCTGCAGACTCAGACGTCCACGGCACATCACGTGAAGGCGTGGTCCCGCAGGGCGATTTCGCAGAAATTAGGGCTGCGCACCGCGGGCGTTTCCGCCTATCGCTCGCGGCGGCCATTTACCTGCAGTTAGGACTGGTAGCCAATGGCGCTGCTATCGCGCAGGCCCAACTGCCGCCGGCTGCTGACCCCATGGCCAGTGCAAGCGCAGAAGAGGAGCTTACCGCTATCGAGGTGGAGGGACGCGGGCCGCGCTTCGTCGCTCCGACCACCCGTGACAAGATCGGACGTATCTGGGCTCCGGCCTACATCGATGGACGCGGACCGTTCCGGATGGTGCTAGATACCGGAGCCAGCCAGTCGATGATAACCGCGCCGCTGGCGAGATACCTGGGCTACACCCCCGACAAATCGGCGCAGATGCGGTTACGCGGTGTCACTGGATCAGCCACGGTGCCGACGGTCAAAGTCGATTCACTGGTTGTCGGGGACCTGACGCTCGATGGGCCCGTATTGCCGATCGTGCCGGATGCGCTGGGCGGCGCCGAGGGCATATTGGGGACAGCGGGACTGCTGGACAAGCGCATAAAGATCGATTTCCGGCACGACAAGATCTCAATCACCTTTTCCCGCAATGAGAACGCAGGGCTGGATTTCACGACTATTCCGTTCCGTTTCCTGAACGGCAGGCTCATTGTCATCGATGTCGTGTTAGAAAACGTGCGCGCGAAGGCCATAATCGACACGGGTGGACAGGCTACGCTTGGAAATCTTGCCTTGCGCGATGCCTTGCTGAAGCGCCATCCTCATGCTGTGAGCAAGCCCAATGAGGTTGTTGGCACCACCCTGGACATGCAGTCCGGGGACACCATGGCAACTCCTGCGATCGAGTTCAACCGCCTCCAAATTCTGCCAAGTTCCTTTACTTATCTCGATGCCAAAATCTTTTTTTATTGGCAAATGACTGCGGAGCCCGCGATTCTGCTCGGGATGGACACGCTCGGCCGGCTCGACACGCTGATCATCGACTTTCGCCGGCGTGAGTTGCAGATACGTACCAATTGCAGCATCTCAGATCGCGGGGATCGGTGTGTAGGGATACCCGGCAGTGGGCGCATCAGATAGGGGTAAGCTTCCCACTCACCGCCTCCCACACTACGTAGATGCAGTTCGGCCTACGGCGGTGGCTTTCGCGTGCGCCAGAAGCGCCTGCAGAGCGTACAAAAAAAAGCCCCGCGCGAGGCGGGGCTTCAGTTCAACTAATCATTGAGGAATCTAGAAGAACGTGTATTTCAGATTGATATAGAAGCTGCGCTGGTTTGGATCCACTACCAACGCGTTGTACCCGGAAGCAAAATTGTTCTGGAACGAATTGGTGTATGGCGGTTCATGGTTGAGCAGATTCTTGATTCCAAACAATACCGTCAGCTTCTCAACCGGCTTGACACCCACATAGCCCTCCCAGACCGAATAGCTGCCTACGTGCCGGATATTACCGGCGCCATCGGGGAACTGGTCGATGTAGGTCGAGTAGAACCGGTCGCTGAGTCCGGCATTCCACATGTGCTCGGGGCTCGTCCAGTCAAGCCGAAGATTGTGCTGCCACCGGTAGGCCGGCGGATTCTGGTTGTACCAGCCAACCAGGTTGAGCTGCGGACCACCCGTGTACTGCTGCAGAAGAAACTGCGTAACCGCATTTCCTTCCAGATCTTCGTGGAACGTACCGATCGAAGTATGCTGCGCATAGTCGATGCTGAGATCGATGCCGCTGGTCGTGATCCCGCCGGTGTTCGTAAAATCCTGCTTGATATATCCGCAGGTCGGTGCCGTCGGGGGAGTACACGAAGTGGCCTCTTGGATTGACGGAGTGAGTCCTCCCGCATTGTTCAATACGTATTGATTCGCGAAGACGGTCGGATTTCCGTAAATGGAAGTCGCTGGAATGGTGCCAATCGTATTCTTAACAAGGATCTTGTAGTAGTCGACTGTGATGCCCATATCCTGAACCGGCGAAAGAACAATGCCGAAATCGAAGTTCTGCGATTTCTCCGGCGTCAGGAGCGCGTTTCCGCCGAAAAAGCCCAGCCCCTGCGTATTGCAAGTCGCTGTGGTAAACGGCGCAATGCCCGGGCCGGTGCCGGTCGGGCCGCAGTCCGGATTCCCGGATCCCATCGTGCCGCCGGTCGAGGCTGCCAGGGAATTTGGCTGGTACAGGTCGAACAGCGTGGGGGCCCGGAAGCCGGTGGAGGCAGTTCCTCGCAAGGTCAGGAAGCTGTTCGGCTGATAGCGCAGCGCAATCTTCGGATTGTTGGTCGTGCCGAAATCGCTGTATCGGTCCTGACGATCCGATATGTCGAGATCTAAGCCCTTGGTGATCGGCACATCCAGCTCCATGAAAGCCGCGATGAGCTGGCGGCTACCTACAACGGAACTGTTGCCAAGTCCAGTCGCGGCTTGCACGAGGGTGTTATAGTCCGTGGTCGCGGCCGCGAAACGTTCCTGTGTCGCCTCTGCGCCGATTGCGAAGGTCGCCGGCGTGCCCGAGTTAAACGCATCGCCCAGCTCATGGGTCGCATGGCCGCCGAGGCTTATCCGTCGGTCCGTGCCCTGCAGGTAGGTGCCTGAGAGAAAGGTACTGTTGATATACGCCTGTCCCGCGGCGGTCTGCGGGCCGAAAGGATTTATCAGAGTGCTGAGCGTGCCGCCGGGCGCAGTCACGGGACCGGCATAGCCGTTAACGGCAAACTCAACGGGATAACCTCCGTCGTTTTGATTGATGTTCTTGTTGAGGCTGTAATTCCCGGTCAGCGCGTAGTCCCAGCCGCCGTTGGTACCGGAGAACGTCAACAGGAGCCGCTGCTCGGTATTGATATTGCCGCCGTAGCGTTGGCTGTTGGGGTCGGTAAAGACCGCATCGATCGGATCGACCAGATCTGGCGGTCCGCTGCAGTTAGCCGCACCTCCAGAACAGGTCAGCTGGCCTGCCGTCGGGATGTACGGACTATTTGGGTTCATCTGGAAGAAATAGAACATCGGACCCGACCAGCCGGTCAGCTCGGAGCGGGTATAGAAGTACTGAGCCTGAAACTGATTGTTAGCCGGCAGCGCCTTGGTAAAGGACAGCATTCCCGAAGCCTCATGCGACTCCGGCAGAAGATCCGTCGCGACTGAATACTTATAGGCGCAGTTTCCGAAGAAAGTGGTCAGATACGGATTGCCCGCGCAGCTCGGATAGCCCGCCTGGAAGGTGTTACCGTTGGCATCAATGACCTGGCCGGGCCAGGTTCCCGGATTGTTGGTGCTGAAATAGCCTCCCGCCGGATCAAACCCAGGAGCGGAAAAGTCCCGCTGCGGCGCCGTCAGCTCCCACTGCCTGTGGTAACTGCCGGTGGCCATGAAGTTATAGCCGTCGCTCTTCAAATCGCCAAGCCCGAGGCTGAATTCCACCTGGCCCGACTTACCGCCGGACTTCTGTGGCTCGTTAAAATTGGCAGAAATTTCGGCCCCCTGATAATTCCTCTTGGTGATGAAATTGATCACGCCCGCGATGGCGTCCGAGCCGTACAGCGCGGATGCGCCTTCTCGAAGCACCTGGACGCTATCAATGGCCGAGAACGGAATACCGCTCAAGTCGACCGCATTGCCCGTGGCGGCATTGTTGGCGAGCCGCTGGCCATCGAGAAGTACCAGGGTCCGGCCGTTGCCGAGGCCGCGCAGGTTGGCGTAAGTACCGCCGCCCGAGAATGTGCCTACCGCCGAAGAAATGTTTACCGATGGGGTACTGGAGGTGAGCTGGTTCAACGCCTGCTCAACATTCGTGATACCCAGGTTCTTGAGGTCATCCGCCTTCAGGATCGTAATGGCCTCCGTGGTCTCGGCATTGACCCTCTTGATCATGGTGCCCGTGACGACGATTTCCTGCAGTTCGGGTGAATCGGCAGCAGCCGTTGTGGGCGGCGTCTGCGCCATCGCGGTAGACGCGGCACCTGCAAATGCCAGCGCGACATATCGGCGGATTACATCTTTGCGAGTCATATCCTCTCCATTTCGTTGTCGCGCCCCAGTGAAGACTTGAGTAGCGACATTGGTATTAAAAATTGCACTTGAACGACGCGCCCAGCGGCACTGGTTCACACTTTATGGTCGCAAAATACCTAAATTCACATAAAACAACAACACTTATCTCGATTAAATTCAAATGTTGTTTTTTTGGTACAAATGCGACGAAGCGGATTAAGGGCTATTTTCGGGGTATACCAGGGAAAAATGCATTCGTTCGTCGAACGTAGTCCGGATAGCCAGGATGATGATTTTTGATGTCTTTTTCCATCAAACGGACCCCTGAGACGCGAATTAGCAACACTGACATTAACGCGGGCCCCGCAATGCTCCACCAAGCACCCGCTGACAAAGCGATCAGGTAAAAGCCCCACCAAAGGCAGAACTCACCAAAATAATTTGGGTGGCGCGTATAAGCCCATAGCCCCTTGTCCATGATGCGCCCGCGATTAGCCGGATCCGCTCGGAAACCTGCAAGCTGCCAGTCCCCGCCGGCCTCGAACAAAAATCCGAAAGCCCACAAGGCAACTCCGGCGTAGTCAAGCAGCGCTAGCGGCTTCGCCCCCAAGATTGCCCCAAGCAGGGGCACCGCGACGATCCAGGCAAGTGCCGCCTGCAGCAGAAAAACAAGATAAAGGCTCTTGAATGCAAAGTAAGGTTCATTGCGCGCGCGCATCGCCTGGTAGCGCCGGTCCTCTCCCTGTCCGTGATTGCGCCAGGTGATGTGGATCGACAATCGCAGCGCCCACACCGTCACGAGCAGCACGACTAGCCCCGCCCGCGAGCTGCCGATTTGCACGCTCGGACCGCAGGTTAGGTACACCAGCGCCTGCAACAGGATCATCAGCGACCAGAAGCTGTCGACGATCGCAACATTGCGAAGATGGACACTGAGCGTCCACGCGAGTGCGGCCAGCGCAGCGCAGGCGAGTAGCCCCTCGAAGTAGAGTGATGGCAAAAACAAGGGGACTACGGCGATGCTTGGCCGCGCGCCACGGCCAATGCCTGAACATCCAGCATGTCCTGTGGACGGTGCGCTGCCACCTTCACGATCAGCAGGTCTTCTCCGCACGGCAGCGGCATATCGAGCTGCCCAAAACGACGGATCACTGCATAGTCCACCGATGTCTGATCAAACGAGAGCCGTCCAGTGAGATCTATGTCGATTGAGGACTCTTTGTGCTGCATAAGTAAAGGCGTGCTAGCGCCTGGCAAACGCGATGGCATCGTCGATCCTTGCCCGATCAAACTGGGCGCGATAGCCAGAGTGCACTCCCGCATTGATCCGGGAAGGATCGCGAGTGCTTCAATGTCCCGCGTAAACCGTGCTGGTCCGAGAAACGAGACCGCAACCCGCCCACAATCACAAAACATGCCGGTATGGCGCGCAGCCGATTGCCAAGATCCGCGAGCGGCCGCAGCACCCCTGCGGAACTGATTCAGTCGCTGCGCCTTATTTATGCGCATCCAACGTCGTCGCACCGCTTGGGCCCTGCGTTCGCGATGCGCGTCACGCCCGAACAAGGGTCCAGAATCCATCAGAACACCAAGTTGGCGACCGCGCTTCCCGACGGATCCCGCGCGACGCTCGAGCGATTCCCGCTCCCTGACAAGCTTCCATTGTTCGAGATAGTCTTGCCCCTGCTGCGGGCTTATCGCGGTCATAGAACCGCGCCCTCTTCACCCAGCATCTCCGCGCGCAGGCGCGGAATCGCCGGGCCACCGTATGACAAGAGCTTGTCATGGAAATCGTGCCAAAGCTGATGCTCCTCGGGAGGCGTCGCAGTCCTTCCTGCCATTTGGTTCGCGACCCAGTCGGTGCGCAGCTTGCGGATCATCAGCTTGCCGAGCGTGTACTTCAGGTATTCCGGGTCATAGGTACCGCGCGCAGCCTGCTGGCGCGCATTGCCGATGTCCGCAAAGGCCTTGTCGGTAAACATCCGTTCGGACTGCGCTTGGGTCATACCCTCAGTATGCAGCCCGATTGCCGATAGCAGGCGCACGTCGCGCAGCAGCGCGTCCTTGATCTGGGCGATATGCAGGTCTGGCTTATTGTCGGCAATGCCCATCTCGACAATCAATTCCTCACCATAGTGCGCCCACCCTTCAGCGAACGCGTAGCCCACCCAGATCCCTTCAAGCTTGGAAGGATTGCTGTTCGAGTGCAGGAACTGCAGGAAATGCCCTGGCCAGACCTCGTGCGCTGAGGTGAATGTGAGCCTTGCAACGCCAGGTATATAGGCAGCCTGCTCGGCCGCGGTCCATTTTGGATCCGGTGGCGCGATATTGAAAACCGAGGCCACGCCCTTATCGTAAGGGCCCGGCACCTGGATAAAGGCAAAGTTGCCGCGGTTATAGGGCGGCGCCTCGGCCACCTTCGCTTCTTCCTGGCTCGGGATGGTGGCCACGTGATTCGCGACGATGAAGTCCTTGAGCTGGCCCAGCATGGCTCGCGCGCCGACGACGGGGCCGCCCTCAGGCTTGACTGATTCCATCTTGGCAATACACGCTTTGAGCGTAGCCTTGGGCAGGTAGCGATCGCACTCCGCCTTCAGCGCGACCGTGTTGCGCTCAAGATCGGCCTTGCCAGCGGCCTCGATCTGCTCGACTGGCACATTCACCCGTTCAGTATCCTCGAGCATTGCCTCGAACAGCTCCTTGCCCAGCGCAAATTTTTCCGTGGCCGTACGGCGCTGCCCGACGAAATAATCCTTGAGTGATGCCATCGATGTCGCGGCCTCCGCATCCGCATCGGCAAGCTGCTTTTGCAAGTCCGCGTCCTTCACCGCCGCAAAAATTGGCGAAACTTCGTCCTTGAAGAACGAGGCGTAGCCACCGAAGCCGTTGATGGCTAGTTCAACGTAGCTCTTGGGCAAGGGGCCGGAAAGGTTCTCGCGGATGTCGGTGGCGATCAGAGGGATCATGCGGGCATAGCTGATGTAGGCCTTCATACGCACGTCCAGGGGTGCGTAATCACGGCTGAGGTAGACATCAGGATCGATCGAGCCGATGTACCATGAAGGATTCGTGAAAGGCAGCCTGGCCTTTTCGCGCTGGTACAGTTCGTTGTCGATCACCCGCAGCACATAGTCACGCTCGAACCGCTCCTGCGCCGGCAGCGTGGCCAGGTCTACCGCGTCGATGACTTTTCGCGTGGCGTGCAGACGGTCGACTTCTTTCGCAAGTCCCGCGCTGCTGAGGTCGGGCATTTTGCCATCATATTCGTGGCGGCCGGCCTCTACGGCAGCAAATGGCTGCGCCTGGAAGAACTCTTCTATGAAGCGATCGCGCTGGGTGGCCCATTGCATGGCGGGAGTCGCGGCCGATGGCTTGGCTGATTGGGGAGGGGCAGACGGCTCGCATGCGGCGAGTGCTAATAGCAGACCCGCAGATAGGAGGAATTTCAATGATCCTGTCTTCATGATCGAGCTCCCCGAGCAATGGTTTACGTATTGTAACCCATTGATCCGGATGGAATCGTGCCAAATTGCCGCGGAAGCCTAAGGACCGTCGCGATTAGCGGAAGGGCGCCCCGAGAGCCACAAGCGCTGACCCGAAAAAATGCGATCGACGAACAGAAATGGCGGGTGCCGGTCGATGTTCAGCGCGCAAGATCATCGTCAAAGAAACGTTCGCTCTTCGCCGATTCATCAGTTGCTGCCGTTTTCCCCTGGCGCAGTTGCATCCATTCCTCACGCGCCTTGCGACGGATATCCTCCAGGCTCTCGGGGACGATTTGTCTTGCGCGTAAATTAACCCGGTCGCGGTATTCAGCGCGAATTTGCTCACCCAGTTGCGTGTATTGGCCGCGTTGCTCCATTTCAAAGACCGCGCGCGGCAATACCGGCTGTGGCTCCCGCGCTATGCCCTGCGCTTCAAGGCTGCGATGGTCGATGCGCGCTGCGACATGTGCGCGCTCGAGGGCGACATTGGCCAGGGTGGCCCAGCGCTCGCGCGTGTAGATCACTTCCCTGACGAAAGGCTCGAGCCCACGTTTATTTCGTGCGCTGTCGCCGATTTCGAGGGCGGTCCTGTCGCCAAATCCGCTCGAGTGGATCTCGCGAGTCGTGGCGAGAACATGCGCATGAAAGTTTCGTGGGTCCGTGCGGGGCGCATGAATGGCCATATCGATGGCAAAGCCGTGCCTGTCGACGAGTTCTCGAGTAAAGCCTCGCGTTAACTCCACTTGCTGGTCGCGCGACAACTCGGCTGGCAGGGCGACCAGGAACTCCCGTGCAACGCGCGCGTTTCGCCGCGTCTCAGCCGCCTCGACTGTGTTCCAAAGGTTTGACCGGTCCTCGGCCCAGCTCATATCGGCATCGTTCCATTTAGCCGGCAAAATGATTTCTTTGTGCAGGATATCTTGCCGATCGGAATGGTCGAACACTTTGCCGGTGCGTTCATCTCGGATTCGTTCGCCGGCCCGGTAGGCGATTGCGCTGGTCGCGCTGCTGCCGTTTCCGCGGCCAAAAGTCTTCATGTAAAGAAAATACACAGCCACCTGACTTACGCCACGGTTTGCATGGACGCAAAAAAAGACGGAGCTTCTGAAAAACCTGCTGCAAGTGCCGACAGCGGCTCCTGGATCGCGACTTTCTGAATTCGCCCGGCATCATCGGCGCCGGTAGGAAGAAAGGCGCCATCGGGTTCGCAGTGCAAATCGTGGTCTTCACGCAGGGCTCCGCAATGCTGGCAATGATTCAGCCAGTACTCGCCGTTGGTTTCCGCGCTGAAGTCAAGCCGGAGCCCGGGCGCCAACTCGCGGACCAGCGAGAGCACTTGCTTGGACAGGCACTCGACATAAAACAAAAGCGCTTCGCAGTTTTCCGAAGCCCACTGATCCTCAAGGCGCCGTTCATGGCCAGGCAGAAGTCCAAGACAAAAAACCGAAGTCGGCTGCGAACATTGCAGGCAGGGCGCAATTGCCTGTAACAGCAGATAGCGATCGGAACGGACATTCATCCGTTTTTCGTCTGGAAGCAGCATCATGATTTTGGCAGCGAGACCTTCATCCATGCTGGTGAAGACACAAGCTTCAGATATCCCCTCAAATCCGGCAGCTGCTCAATCTCGGACGATAAAACCGCGGTTTCCGTCGCCGACTGCTCACTGATATTAGTTGAGCGCCTGGAGCCGCGCGCCCCGAAGATTCCCTCTCTGTCACGACCGCGTGAAGTATGGCGCCGGAGGATCTCCCGCTCCCCGATTAACCTGGATGCAAATTGCGATGTCCCTCCATTTTCACTGCCGGCGCAGCGCAGTATCAGCGTATTTCCACAATTCTCGACCAGGGTTTGCGCGCTGCCCGCCCCGTAGGTCGATGAAACTTGGGCAATCGATTGAAAGCCAAGAACGCATCGGCCGCCAAATTTTCTCAGCCTTGCGAGCGCATCCTTGAGTCCGTCTATCGCCCCCAGGGCGTCAAGTTCGTCGACGACGAACCACAGCCGCTGATCCTGATCTTCGGCGCCACTCATTGCTTCGAATATAGCCAGCCGCATCCACGCGGCAATCACTGTGCGTAACGCGGCAATCTGTCCGGCCTTATATGGAATAAAAAGTATTGCCGATGAATCTTCGTTCCTGACCCAGGAGCGAACCGAAAATAATGAGGTGCGCTGGGCCTGAATGTGCTCGAAGGGCGCAACTGCAGAACCGACCACCGACCTAATCGAACCAAACATTCGCGCGTTGTCCGGGTCAAGGAACGGTTGCGCAGGTGTGCCCGCGACGATGGGGCGAAGCTCATCGGCGCCGGCGACCGTCAGAAGGCGCCATAATTCTGCGCTGTCGGAGCATCCCACGCGTTGGCATCGGCGTGCGATAGCTGTCAGGAACGCTCGCGCATAACCCCGCCATTCCTGCGTCGAGGCGTCCTCGGAGGTGGGTATGAGCCCCGCGGCGAGTTGCTCGACATCATAGGGATTCCGCAACTCGCCAAACCAGTCCCATTTCGCCGAATTGCGCTCGAATGGATTCAGGATGATATCGCCGCGATAACGACTATAAAAACGATTCAGGTAACCCCCATCCGGATCGGCAATGACAGCGCGGTCGCCACGCGCTATAGCCCGCGCCAGAAGCTCGCGGATGGCCGTCGACTTTCCCGTGCCGGTCGTGCCGACAAGCTTGAAATGCTTGGTCTCATCCAGGCGGGGAATTTCGACACCCGCGACCGTTATGAAGTCCGTGTGCCACTTAAGGCGCATCGCCGACCTTCGCTGAGCGCGCCTGCCGTCGGTCACGAGCACCCCGCGCCGGTGCAGCGGGCGTACCATGCGGCGTTTGCCGATAAGCATTGCCAATGCTGCGAGCACCAACAGCAGCGCGATTACGCTTATTCGCCGCTGTTCGATAAAATGCAGCCATAAAGCCGGTTGTGGCACTTCAATAACCCCTTGCTATTCGATAGTCAGCTTGCTCGCCAAACACAGGCGCTCTGCTGTCGATTCGCACGCATAGCCGTTGCTGATCGCCGCAGCGTCGCCACTCAACCTGCGCGCCTTGCTGCCTCAGGCGAACTAATGAACTCTCCATGTCGGCGCGTTGGGCGCGTAGCGCCGCCAGTTCCGCTGCCGACGGGACGAGCCAGGCAATACCGCCAATGGAAATCGCAGTTGCCAGCAATATGAGTGCGAACCCGCAGGTCAACACCCGGGTATGCGCGAAGCGCGCGGCCCGGCGCATCGCCCGGACCGCCGCCTGGCTCTCCGTGTGCACCGCCTGCAATTCATCAAGAAGAGTGCGACGAATCTCGTCGCGAACGACTGTATCTAGGTCACGTACGTGAGCCTGCAGGCGCTGCAGGTTTTCCGCAGCGAGTGCCTGATGTAACTGCGCGCTTTCCATCAGCAGCCCGAGCTTCAGTGTGTCATCCGGCATGCCAGGAGCCATTGTCATTAAATTTCCAGGGAATCCCGAACGAACTTAGGCTGTGCCAGCTGACGAGATGCCGCCGGCATGGGTGGATCGTAGCGGGGTGTAAGTTGCGAAGGCGCAAGTGCGACGCGCCGCCAATGCGGCGTGGATGCGAGTTTGATGTACCCGGCGAGATCCGGCAGTTGCTCAATTTCGGAAGGCAGTAATGCCGCTTCTAAGGCGAGATGTTCGCTGCGCGTTCGTGCGCCAATGAACTCGCCGCAGCGCCGGCTGGTGGAAGTTGTTGTCCGCAAGACCTCCCGATCTCCGACAAGCTGCGAGGCGAATCTCGCCGTTCCACCGCCTTCACTGGCCGAGCAGCGCAGGATCAGGGTGTTCCCGCAGTTCTCGACGATCGTGTGTGCGTCACCCTGGCCGTAAGTCGTCGAGACCTGGGCGATGGACTGAAACCCAAGGACGCAGCGGCCACCAAATTTTCGCAGTCGCGCAAGTGCGTCTTTCAACCCATCGATCTGCTCAAGCGCATCAAGCTCATCTACGACAAACCATGTGCGACGGACATTGCAACCGCCACCTTCCTCGCCATGACTCATCGTCTCGAATATCGCGAGCCGCATCCACGCGGATATCGTCGAACGCAGGGCAGCGATTTGCCCCGCCTCGTAAGGAATAAATAACGCCCCGGCTTTGGTTTCCCTGACCCACTGGCGCACTGACAAGGGATTGCCCTTCTGTTGCGTGATATGCTCGAGCGAACCAATTGCCGATGCCGTCACAGAGCGAATCGAATCAAACATCCGCTCGTTGTGTTCATTCAGAAACGGTTGCGCGGGCGTTCCCCGTACCAAAGTTCGGAGTTCACCGGGGTTCGCGACCACCAAGAGCCGATAGAGTTCGCCAGTGTCCTTTGATCCTGAATCGCTCATCTGCCGCGTTACTGCGGCAAAAAATGTTCGCGCATAGGCTCGCCAGCTGCGATCCTGGCCCGCATGATCCGGGATCAGTGCTCGGGCCAGCTGCTCGACGTCATAGGAATTCTGAATTTCCCCGAACAGGTCCCATTTGACCGAACGTGCGTCAAATGGGTTCAGGATGACATCGCCGCGCGAGATATCATGAAATCGCCGCAGGTAACTACCGTCAGGATCGGCAATCACCAATCGATCGCCACGGTCCAGTGCACCGCTTATCAGCTCCGCGATCGCGGTGCTCTTTCCAGTGCCGGTGGTGCCTATCAGCTTGAAGTGCTTGGCCTCATCAGAATGGGGGACCGTAACGCCGGCTAGGGAAATTTCACGCGGCCGTGCTTCCAACGCTGTCCGATCTGGCGCTGCGACCGATCCAACGAGAACTCGGGCTCCCCTAACGTGCCTATAGTCCGGTTCGCAGGCGCGTGCCATAACGCGGCCACCGGCATAGCCAATGGCACCGCTAATTGCCGCTCCTATAGCCACCTGCAGCAGCGGTGCAGCAGTTGATCCAAAAATCGGTGCAAGAGTGCCGACAAGTGCCGCGCCGCCCGCCCCCACCAGGGTCAGCGGGGCGCTCGCGATCGGAGCCATGAGATAGTTGCGGACATGTGCACGCCCGCGAATCAGGCCCGCAATCATGGGTCCTTGCACGGCTGCATATCCCACCGCGAGGCCCGTCCAGCCATGAGCGAACGCCGGACTGATCACAGTTCTTTCTCCTGCGCGCGCAGGATTTTGTACTTAATGGCGGGATCGAACCAGATCTCCTTTATAAAGCGCTGGTGCCGCTCAACCCCGAATTGGATCACGACATCTACCAGCAGGTATAAAAGGTTCTTGATATCCCGCCGCGCCAGTTCCCGGCCGCCTTGATTCTGCTTGACGAGCAATACGAGTTGTTCAAACGCAAGGTCGGCGCTGGCGGCGTGCACACTGGTAATGGAGCCGGGATGCCCTGAATTTACATTGCGCAAATAGTCAAACGCTTCATCGGCACGAAGTTCAGCCAGCAATATTCGGTCTGGCTTCATGCGCAAGCAGGATTCGAGCAACTGCTTCGGGGTCACGCGCGCCAGTCCCTGATCATCCTTCGAATAAAACAGGCGGACATGATTCGGATGCCGATCGAGCACCAGCTCGCGCGCATCCTCGATCGTGATAAGGCGTTCGTCCGAGGGAATTTCCCGAATCAGGGCCTTGGTCCAAGTGGTCTTGCCGGAGCCTGTAGGACCGGATACAAGGATGTTCTTGCGTCCCAGCACTGCGAGACGCATAAATCCCTCGTATTCTTTTGCATCCAACAGGTGAAGCAGGTCAGCATCAATCTTCTCTGGTGCGCCGACGGAGCGCTTTATCTGCCGGAATATTCCGCTTTTTGCCAAGTCTTCGATCGTCCATAGTTGATCGGAAGGGCGACGGATGGTGATGGCGACACACCCGGCGCTCGTGGCCGGCGGGATCACGATCTGTACCCTTTCACCGCTGGGCAATGATGCCGACAACAGCGGGGAGGTCTCGTCGATGCGTTGCTGGGTGGAATTTGCGACAAGCTTTGCGAGCCGGTGACACCATTCGTAGTCAGCGAACGGTATCGAGTGACGATGCCATCCCTGATGCGTTTCGAGATATGCTTCGCCTGGGCTGTTTATGCAGAGCTCCATGACGTCGGGGTTTGCCAGAAGCGGTCGCAAAGCCTGCAGATTCAGCGATAGCGCTGTTGCGTCGGTTGTCACGTCAGGGCTTGCCGGCGTCAGCGTGCAATGCATAGACCGCCCGAAAATCCAGATCGCGGGCCACCACGACTTGAATACGATCGCCTTGGGATTTCTGTATGGTCGGTGGGATGGCTACCGTGCTCTTCAGCACCTCCGTTCCAATGCCCTCCGACGCGCTCGGGTCGACGACCACCGCACTGCCGCCATTTCGTGAAGATTGCACTGCGGCCTGGACTGCACCGTCAAGCACCGAAATCAGCATTGCCGCGCCGAATCGGCCCCAGAAATGGCGGTTCACTTCCCCGGGAAGGCCAGACCTGCCCAATTCATCCGCACCGGGCGAAGCCAGTGGCACAACGACGCCGGTAGGTGTTCTAGCTTCGTCCCAAATGACAAACACTCGCGCAGAACCCTGCTGCACCTGACCGCGCGTCTCGCCGACGAGTTTGGTGCCGCGCTCCATCAGTACGACCTTTCCATCAACCCCAAACGTATCGGTGGCAGTGATGCAGGTGGCCATTCCGGGCAGGGTCGAATCAATTGCCGTTTCCAGGGTGCAATCAATAAAAGCGCCCTTCGGCAAAAGCAGCCGCATGGAAGGCAATAACTGTGCATGCACCGATGTCGACAACCCAGGACGCAGCAGTGCGGACAAAGTCCCCGCCTCATGCTTGCTGTCGTCCGGGGCGGGGCTGCTTGCATCTGATCCCGATGCAAGCATCGGCAAGGAGATTGCAGACTGAGCAGCAAATGCAGCGCCCGACAGCTGGCGTTCCAGCAAGAGCTGGCTGGCGCTCTTGGGGAGAGGGGTACCGGGCGCGAGACCAGCGGCCGGCAGCTCCGGTTGCGGAGCCACGGCCACAGGAGGCCAATCCGGGGTTGCGACGGTAGCCACGCGAGCGACCGAATCCACGTCCGGCCGTTGCGGCGCAGTGAGCCGCCCAAGGGATGGCAATGGCTGGTCGCCCTGTGCGCGGTGCCGGGCCAACTCCTGCGCGTTATGGCGGGCATCTGTTTGCCGCGAAATTGTGTTTGCGTAATACCAGATCAGCAATCCCAAGCCCAGCGCCGACATGAGGGTGATTGCAAGAATGGAACTGATGCGTGAGGACATAGCGCGCTCTCGGGCGATTGCCGGCGCCGCACGCTCACCGCGTAGCTCGGAAGACCCGGAGTCGCTCATGGCATCGCTCCGTTCGTTTCACGCTTGACGTCCGGGGAAATTGTGCCGGACTTAAGCCTTTCCCCACCGCCGGTAAATGCCGCATTGACGATGCAGCCGGTCAGACGCCCGCGCCTAACCACGAATTGTCGCGCGACCCGATGAACTATTACATCGCCGTCGGCAACGCTGAAATTCAGCAAGGACTCAATGCCATCTGCGTTTCGGACAAAAATTGCCGGCAGTTCAGCTTGCGCGCTAAAGCGAATCCGCGTGTGGATCCCATTGTCCGACGCGGCAATCGGCTTTAGCGAGGGCTCACCGCAATACCAATAATCGGTATTGTTTTGTGCGGTCAGGGAGGCCTCCTGCAAGCGTGAGTTTAGATGAGCTTCGGTTGCCTCCGCGAGCCCCCGCGCCTGGGGTGATGCATAGGAGAAGCGCAGCGCATATATGATGTCGTTATCGCCCGAGCCAGGATGATTTCCGGTAACCGTGTAATCGATCTGATATTGGCGCCGGGTGGTAAGAACGGTCAGGTTAGTCGCCACCCGCGCCGCCTTCGGCTTAATAAACAGGTGATTTTCCTGCCCCACAAATGACACCGCCTCGATGTCACCGGCGCCCAGGCCAACAAAGCTCTCACCCGCTTCAAACTGCAGATCGATCTGATAGCCGATAACCCCGCGCAGGTGATAAACCTGGTCGGCACTGTAGGGCGCAACCCGCAAGCGACTATCGAGGCTTCCCTTCGCCTGCAAGGATTCTGATGCAACGTCAACGGCATGCAGCGTAGCGAGCGCAGCCAGCCCAAGAACGATTTTGTTTTTCATGTCTTTGGTTCCTGGTTCGCCGGCTCCGAAAACACCTCAGGTTCAGTTTTGAAGTCGATAATCTTGAATCCAAGTGGGTTCCACCGGCGCGTCTTTGGGTCGGTGGCAGGATCCGTATAGGCAAATTGAATTGTGGCGATCCAATGGCTGAATTTTTCCTCCGCGCCGACTCCCGCACTCAGCGCCTTGACGTACCTTACCTGTGCCAGGTCTGACATCCCGCTGGCGCGCGTAAAGAAGGTGGCCGACTGCACCTGAATTCTCACACTGCTTCCGTCCTTGTGGACGTTCAGAGGTGAAGCGGGATTGGTTGTCGTCCAAGCGGCATACCAAGCCTGGTTTCGCTGGGCGGAATGAAATGCGCCGCACTCTTCATAGTCGCTTTCAGCCGTAGCGAAGCTAAAGCGCTCGCAGACTGTCACGTAGTGCGTGAGAAAATACCTGCTAACCGTTTCATCCGGCTGGGTGGTAGCCGTATATGTGGGGACTACGTCGACGATTCCGGTTGTATTATCGACACGGATGACGAATGGCTCGACGCGCTTGAGCGGCATCAAAAAAACCAATGCAAGTGATGCGGCGATTGCGCAGCTCCAACCCGCCCCAGCCACCGTCCACGCTGTACGGTGGCTACGTTTTAGCTGTGCATTTCGATCCGCATCCCAGGTCTGCGCTTCGAGGAAGTAGCCGTGCAACTCCCCGGAAGTGCTCATGGTTTTCGTCCCGCGACACCATGCGACAGTACCTGCCCGCCCGGCGGGTTTATTGCGGTTAATTTACTGTTGCAGCGTATTTCCCGTGCTGAACACGCTGATAACAACACTGATAAAAAGGCGACCTGCCATATGTGCATATACCCTCCTTGGTATGCATCGTTCCTGTCAATCGCGAAACATTCGCCACCGGTCCGCGGCCGCGCCGATGCCACTCCCCGCCTTGTTGTAGAGATATGCGGCGCCCGGCCGCACCGCCCCGCCCACTGCGGACGCGCCCCAACTGATTGCCCGGCTAAACGCGCCGAAAGAATTTAGGGCGATCCCGCCCGCTAGCGCTGCCGCTATGGGCATTACCTGACGCATCATCAAAAATACCAGGACCGCGACAAGCACCATATTTAGCGCGTCCACTGTCAATATCGCGGCCCCGCGCGCAGCTGTCTGGGCGGCATAGCTGTTCACTATTTGCAACAGGAGCGCACCAACCATCACCGTGAGAATCGTAATCAGCGCGTAATTGGCCAATTGGCCGATCCAGGCCGAGAAGAATTTTTTTGTCGTTTCGAAAAACAGTAGTGCGATAAAGAGCGGGCCTAGAGCGAGCAGAATCGCCACGGCGACATTAGAGAGCGCGATAAGGAACATCGCATAGATACAAAGTGTGCCGATCAGGACCCATACAATCGCGCCAGCAAGGTAAAAGCCAAAGTCGCCGCTAAGCAAGCCTCCTTTGGCCCAGAGATTTCCAGCCACTGCTCCGCCGCTCTGCCAAATTGCATCGAGGGTCACAACCGGGTCTGCCGCACCGACAAGAGCTGAGGCAAGTTGCGCGGGGGCGTTGTAAAAAGTGTCTACAATTACGGAGTTGTACAGCCAAAGTCGCAGGCCTGTGCCGAGGACGATAGCTACAACGACAATGCGTTTTAGCCCCGCGACGACTGGTTCCTCTATTTTTCCGGTCAGGTGCATATAGCCCCAGATCATTATGTAGATCGTTGCAAGGGTCACGACCGCCGGTTCAAGAATGGTGGCCAAACGGGCGGTGTTATCACCGACGTAGGTCGACAACTGGCTGTTGAGCCACCCCCAAAATGTTGCGAAAAATCCCATAGCATTCCTTTGCAGGGAAAAACCTCGTTACGGAGTGGGCTGAAACCGAGTAGCAAATTGGCCATGGCCCGCGACTACTTGCTCCTGCAACTGCTCATGGGCGGCCGCGGCATCGGCCTGGCTGGCCTGAAAAAGACTTAGCAACTTTGTCTGCTCGTTCTGAAGCATGCCCTGCTCGGCACTGATCCTTGCATGCAGATCAAGAATCCCCTTCTGATCATTAGCTACCCCGATAGTGCCGATCAGGCCCTGCAGACCAGAGAAGCGTCCGCTCGCATTCGACACGGCGTCCCGGGACAACGCCTGATTGGTTGCGGCCGCATTTCGTGCGGCGACAATCCGTTGCTGGTCGGCCGGCGATAGCGCAGCGAGCGACTGCGGCGACAGCACTGCATTGCCGCTAACCAAAGTCTGAACACTTGTGGCCAACGCCGGATACATGTTGTTAAGAACTTGAGGTGCACCACTCAACGGTGTCCAGCTGGTCGGCAGGTAATTGCGCATAACGTTGCCTAGCAGCAGCTGCATGCCCCTGTTTCCAGTCATCGTCTGCAGTGCCTGCTCGGCCTGCCCCAATTGGCTATTCGCGGCCGCAAGCACCTGCTGCGTTGTTTGCACTTCCTGAATGATGTTGGCAAGCGCTGGGACGTCAATAACCGCCATCTGGGCTTGAGAGGGTAGCGCGACAACCGTCGAGGCCGTGCAGGCAATGAGTGCGATTTTTCTGATCGGTTTCATGGTTATTCCCCTTTGAAAATATGTTCGGTAATGAGCCGGGGCAACCACGCGTCCGGATTCGCACCGACTTCCTCTATCAACTCATGCATGCGCCGGACACTGGATGCCCGGCCAGAAATTACGGCGAGCTCGGCATCGAATCCCTTCAGATCAAGCTGACAAACGATGCCGCGATGGCCCTGCTTTACAAGAAACATGCGCGACCCTGGTTCTAGGCTTTCTTTGATCAGCTTGAATTCCCGCTCCGATAGGCCGAGGCCCTCCATATACTCCTGCGGATTGGCGTCGGCATTTGGAAAGAATATTTTGGTGGGAGTCTGCTCAATGAGCGTCCGGCTAATAGGACTCTTCAGCACGTCGCTGGCACTCTGGGTGGCCAGGCACATAACGCCGTTGAGTTTGCGCCAGGTTTTCGGGCCGTCCTTGGCGAAATTCTCGAACGCTTGGTCAGCGAGCAGGCGCCAGAACTCGTCCATCCAGCAAACCAGCCGCCGGCCATCCAGGAGTTGACGTACAAGGTGAAACAGGTAGAGCGTAACGGGCGTGCGCGTAATCCTGTGCTCAAGAAACTCTGTAACGTCGAAACCAATAACGGCCCCGGCGCCTGTTCGCGATAGGACGGTGTCATGTGGATTGTCGAATACCCATGAATAGTCTCCTCGACAGTTCTCGCACCACCTCCCCAACCGCGCGTGCAACCCGTCGGGGTCGGTGGAATCAAGGAACTCCACCAAGCGTGACAGCCTGCGCGCCGAAAGTTCGAGCGCTAGGGTTCCGTGCAGGGCTTGCTCAAGATCTTTGTCTTCGCTTGCCCGCAGATGGGGTTGCCTCGAGGAGGCAACCCTAGGCCCCGTCAGTTCGTGCAGCCACGCCTTCAGGAATTCGATGTTGGTGGGCGTGGCTGGCAACTGCAGTGGATTGAATCCGGTGGGCACCCCATTTCGCAGTGACTGATACTCACCGTGCAGCGCCCGCACAAGAATTTCCAGGCCGCGGTCCTTGTCAAAAATCACCTGCGTAACGCCTTGGCGGCTGAGCATTGAGATTAGAAAGCCAATAAAGACGGTCTTTCCCGATCCGGTTGGCCCGCAGATCAACGTATGGCCGATGTCTTTGCGACTGCCTCCATCGGCATCCGCAGGGTCGCTCGCGTGTAAAGAGAAATAGTATGGCGAGGCAGCACTGGTAATCAGCGCAATTATCGCATCGCCCCAGTGATTGTCCCGGGCCCTTCCGCGCGGAAAATTGTGGAACGGAGACATCGCCGAAAAATTTCGCGATGTTATGGGTGCCTTGCGTGGACGAAAGGGAAAATTTCCGGGCAGTTGGGCCCAGAACGCACCTTCGAGCGCCAGATCCTCGCGGGCGACGGTCATTCCCGTATCGGCGAGAATGCCTCTTGCCTGCGCAATATAATCATTTAGCAGCCTAAATCGACCGCGTTCCGAGGCCTGGTCACCAGGATCTGTGATATCAACTAGAACTTGAAGTGAAAAATGATGGTCGCCCATCACGAACTCATTGCTGGTTAACGCGTCCAGTGCGTCCTTGAGTTGATGCGCCTGGGATACCGCAAAATCTCCCGCATTTACCATGCGGTTGAACTGACGTTGCAGTAGCGACTGCGCGCTGGACTTAGTTAGAAATGTGAATGACTGAGTCAGTACGAACGGAAATGATACGGATAACAGCCGGTTGTACATTCCAACGCTCGTTGGCGTCGGGTATTCCTTGATGCCCAGCATGGCGCCCACTCTCGTGGCTCCGGGCAGCCGGTACTCAATGGCTTCGTGCCCGAAAAAAAGTCGATTTCCGGCTAACGCGTCGCTCAGCGAACCGCGCGGAAGCGCAACGGGGCGGCATTCGCCATTTATGAGCATGGCCAAAAATTCCAGCAATGAAGAATTGCGGTTATCCCCGACGCAATAAACCCCCAGGCCTTCGGGCTCGTAGCGCGCCAATGATGCACATACCTGCTGCGCGATTTTCTCGCATGCATCCAGGGCTTCTCTGGTTTCCAGCCGGGCGCTGTCCGGTTGTGACTTGGCGAGAATCTTCGCAAACAATCCGCTCGCCATGTTGGCTGTGGGTCGATACACGACTGCCAGGTAAATTTCGTTCGACATCAGGGTTTCGACTGACAATCGCTGTGCGTACTTAGTCTCCAGCATGGTTGAGAAACCCTGGACGCTTCTTGGTTTCGATTCGCAATCACGATGCAAGGAAACCAGCTTGTCGCGTCCGCGAACGACGTAGGTCCATATCGCTACCCGCGGGCTGGCCACGTTTCGCCAAAACACGTTCAGACGTTCATGCCAATTGTTCAGCTGCACATCGTCGCAACTTTCAAAGCTTGCGCCGCCGAGGCGAAACGCCTGCAAATAGCCACCCTGAGTGGTCTTGACTACCTTGTCCGCCACATGGGCCGTGTACGGAATTCGTTCGGCCGCGTTCAAGTCGCGACGCGCCGCCCGCTCACGCGTCGCTTTCAGCATGACCTGGCCCCGTCGCATATACATCGGATTTCCACCTCGGATTGTCGACGGCGTCTCGCCCCTCGGCGGTCCGGAAAGTCGATTGCAAGGGGGCTGTAACTACAGGCCTTCCATACCCGCAGGTTCCCCAAAGCCGCGGGTAGCCTGGTCCGTGCCCAGAGTAGCGTTAGGTCGAAAAATCGGGCGTCGCGGGCGCATAACAGCATGCACACCCCATGAATCGGCAAGCACATGAAGAGCGTTAGCAGATTCTTGCTCAATAGGAAAATTTCCATGATGAAGATCATATTGAAGAGCAACGCCGAATACGTGACGCCCCAGCGCATGGGCGGACGCGTAGCGCCGACAAATAGCGGATCCACCGACAGCCCTGGGTTACGGTCGCGCATTGCCGTCTGCTCAGACGCCAAACAATCCGCGAATCCAGGTCACTATCTGGGGCGCACCGAAGGCGATCGCGATTCCCAGGATGGCGCCGATACACCAGCCCCAAGACATCCGGTTTGCCATTGCCATGCCGCCTAGGATCATGACAAGAATGATGGCAACGGGCGTCAGCCAAGCGAGGATGTTTGTCTGCAGCGCGGTGGCGCCTGTCAGGAACGGCGACGTCTGCGCGGCTGCCAATCCTGGCAAGCATAGGAGAACGACGAGAAGACGCGAAACAAAAGCGCGGGATGTTGAATGCATCTGGAATTCCTTTTCCGGCAGAGAGAATGTAGGGTCTCGGCAGCAACTCTATTTAAGTCTTAAGCGCACCAGCTTCTTGGGGAGCTATTCTCAAGGCTCGTTCTTCGCGTTTGGCTTTACCCGGAGCGCCGAAGCGGAAGCCTTGGACTACATAAGAATGGTCGTACTGCTTTTCTCCATCTCGATGGGTCCAGTGATTTGCGCGGATCTGCGCCTGCACTATCAACTGGTCGCCTTTGCGTGCGTTCCTTGCAATTGCCTCGCCTAAACTTTCGAAGGCGATAAACCACACAGTGATGCAAACCGCACGCGAATGGCCGCCTGTGTCCTTCCCGGCAAAATCGTTGCCCACCAGGCACATCCGCGTATAGGCGGTTTCGCCCTTGAGTACTAGCTCCGGGTCTTTTGCCAGGGTGCCGACCGCAATCAGCGTAAAGCTATTCATTGCCATACTCCGTCCGATGTTTGAGGGGCGGGACGGAGTTTGGATTGGCGATGCGCGGCGGAAAACCGGATTAATTGCCGTGTCCGTGCAGAAAAGCGCGCTGTGGCCACGACCGCGCTAGAGCCGGGAGCGATTCGCGCATTCAGGTTGCCGGCGAGCTTTATTACCGACCGCCGTTACGCCAGGTTATACCTGTGGGCAGAATCCCTGAAATTAGTTTGCATCCCGCGAGAACTTCGCACGCGAAGGCGAGATGTAGCCGGGTCGCATCGACGCTTTTACTAGGCGGATCCAAAGCTTGGTCAAAGAAACCCGTCGAGCCGGCGCCGCGCTGTCAATTTGGTCCTTCGGTCGCTTCGAATCGATTGAGTTCGAGGTTCTTGCGCACTCGCTTGGGATCGAACACCTGGCCGTTCGCAACGATATACACGCCAGGGGCAAGCGTCTGAACCGCAGCCACTGCCATTCCAAGATTAAACGGCGCGTCACTATCCGTAAACCTTCCAGGCTCTAGAGCACCAGTCAACACGACGGTCTTGCCGGATATGCCACCAAGCGTGAGCGCCGTAGCGACCATGGTGTCGGTGCCATGCGTAACAATAATCCTGGCCGACCTACTGCGCGACACCGCCTCTCCGATGGCCGCCCGATCCGCATCGGTCATTTCAAGGCTATCCTTACGCAGCAATTGCGTCACGGTAATTGGAACACTTGCCCGGGCGCGGCTCAGTATCTGTTCAACCATTGGCGGCCCTACTTCGTAGGCCCCCTTGGCGTCGAAATATACTTTGTCGATCGTGCCGCCAGTCGTGATGATTTCTATTTGCATGCCCGTGATTATAATTCAGCGAAGCGCGGCATCAGCTGTATAGCGGTGCGAGTGACCCGCCGCCGGGCTTGCCGCCGCCTGTCACGTCGCCTCTTGGTGGCAAGTCCCTTATCGCAGAAGCGAGCGCCGCGCCATCCCAGGGCGCTCCACGATACAACGCACGGCCCAGCTCAAGGAGCAGCACACTGATCCTGTCGTCCGCCAACCGCTTGGCGAGCGCGGCGATACTGCGCGGCGCCGATTCGGGCCACGCCGTCGCGGCCCACGCGAGCAGTGCGCTGCGAGCGCCGGATGCATCGTTGCGCCTACATGCCGTCTGGAACTGCACTCGCGCCTTTGCGGCACTTAGCGGCGCAGCCTTTCTCGGTGCGCGGCGCGAGAATAGCCAGGCCAGCATCGTGGCCAGCCACAGGAGGGCAAATATCAGACTGATCCACAGCCATGGGTCACGCAGCGAGGTGGTACTCAAGCGCGCTGGACTATCCTGTGCCGCCGCGGTATTTCGGCTGGCACCATCGGGGTTCGCCGCTGGCACGGGGCCTGGGTTGGCCGCGCCCATCGCTGGCAAAATCGTGAGGGTATGTCCCGGCAGGATTATTTCCCGCGGCTGGTTGGCCTGCGTGTCCCACCAGGCAAGGCGAAGTGGCGCAAGCTCGAATTTTCCCGGGCGATCGGCAATCATGGCGACACTCTGGTCGCGCTTCGCTGTAACGACATCGCCCAGTGCTGCATTGTCTAACTTTGCCTGATCGGGGTAAGCCTTGAGGCCGGCGGGAAGTTTGATCAGCGCGGCGAGGTCAGGCAATTGTGCGGCGGTTACTCCCTCAGCGCGTAAATGCAAATCCCGGGTAATCGGGTCACCGACATGAACTTCTGCATTGCCCGGATGCCAATTGTCGGTAAGTGTCACTTTCTGCGCAGGCAGCCAATAACGTTCATCGATGCCGTTTGGTCGCGCTCGAACATTGAGCGCGACATCATCACCATGCACCCGAATCGGCTTGGCAGCACCGGCGAGGCCGCCCGCAGCGCCGAACAGGTCGGCGAAGGGGTCAGTGCTGAGCCGGTCGGGTCTTGCACGCATCACGACCTGCCCCGCCAGCTGCGGGCCCGGGAGCTTAAGATCACCGCTCTTTTGCGGAAACAGTAGGTAATGACGCTCGACGACATCGTACTGGCGGCCGTTTTTCTCCAGGGTCCGGTTGCGATCGAGTCCAACCTGCTGGGCGAGTACGTCGCCATTTCCGGCAAACTCCAGCGTCGCCTGCAGCAGTTGCTCGCCCGCGTACACACGTATCGTGACATTGACAGCCGCCTGGACGTACGGCTGTTTCTGATCGACGATCGTCTCAAGAAACACACTATCCAGCTGCGCTGTCTGTTTGGCGCTGACATTCAGGGTAAGCGGATTGCTGGCCTCACCGGCCCACGTGATCGGCGGCACCGGAATTTGCCCGGCGCGCTTAGGGGCGATTATTATTTGTGTCTCGGTATGCGATGACACGGTGCCGTTGATGATCTGCATGTTGTTGCTGCGGCTGGTCGACAAAATGTCGAAATCCTGCTGCAACGGCGCGAGGTCTGGCTGATCGCGCGTTTGCCCTTCGTACTGCAGCACCAGGCGCACGGGCTCGCCGGCGCCGACGTGGTTGGCATCCAGCGTTGCCCTGACGGCGCCGAGCGCGCTAGCTGCCATCAACAGCGCGAGCAGCGCGCAAAGCGGTGCTTTCACTGCTGCCACTCGCGCTGATTTAGCATGTGCTCGATCATGAATTTCCGTCGCAACAAGCCGCCCGGGTCATCGGGAATCCAGCGCAGCCATTGATCGAGAGATTGCGCTTGTTCGGACGGGGGCGGTGGCGGGATATCTGCGGGGCGAGCGTTGGCAGGATTCCCCTCAGGCCGGTCAGGAAGTTCTTGCTCCTGATGACTGCGCTGCTTCGGTTCTGCTGGCTGCGCAGGTTTCGCACTCAGTGCATTGGCATCGCCTGCGGACTGATTTTTCTGGTCCTGGATCGGTTTGTCCTGGTCCGTTTCGCTCTGTTGCTTGTTACCCCGACCCTGTTCATTTCGCGGGATGCCGCGGTCCTTTTCCTTTGGGCCGTTATCGGCGTTGGATGCCTTGTCGTCCTTCGTGCCCTTACCATCGTTGCCATCCTTGGCATCCTTGTCCTTGCCATCCTTGGGGTCCTTTCCGTCCTTGTCTCCCGGCTTGCTGGACTTTGGGTGCGACTTTTCTTGCTGTTCGACGAGGTCGCGGTTGTGCTGTGCATCACGCTTCAGGTTCGCGTCTGTCGTGCCGCCATGTAGCACCGCATCGTAGGCAGAAATGGCCCCCTGCAAATCGCCGGTGTGGGCGAGGGCGTTGCCCCGGTTGTATTGGGATATCGGATCGCTGAAGTTCTGCAGGCGCTGCGCGGCGGCGGCATACTGCTGGCCTTGTATTTCGATGTAAGCTTGCTCGCGCTGGGCGAGGGTTTGCTGCTCGGGGCGCGACCAAAGATCCGCCCAGCCCATGCCGTGCGCATTTCCACATGCGCTGAGCAGTACAACTGCCAGAATGCGCCTCACACCCACCCCCGGCGCGCGAGCAGCAATGCAAGCAACAGAATCGGCGGCATCAGCCAGATCCCTTCGTTGCGCCAACTCTCGACCCTCTGTTCGGAGGCCCTACCGTCATCCTGCAGCGGGTTCGCACGGCGCACTTCGAGCGCCACGATGAGTTGCTTGAGTTGTTCGAGCGCCCAATACTGCCCATGGCCGGCGACGGCGATGCGCTGCAGTTCGTCGATCGGCAATTTCGCAAGCACGCTACGTCCCTGCAAATCGTGGATAAACGCGCCCTTGGCATCCTTCAGCGGAGCGCCGTCGGCCGTGCCGATACCGACTACCTGAACCTCGGCCCCTTGCGTGGCAAGCTGTTGTGCGGTGCTGAGCGCTTCAGATGGGTCACTGAAGCCATCGGAGAGCACAATGACGCTGGCGTGACGACTACCAGACTGTCGCAGCAGCCGTCCCGCCTGTGCCAACGCCGGTCCCAAGGCATCGCCGGATTCCGGCATCAAGGAGGGACTTAGCGGCGGCAGCAAGCCACGTACCGTCGACACATCGGATGTCAGGGGAACTACTGTATGTGCTTCGCCGGCAAAGACGATCAGTCCCACGCGCGCATCGTGCGCGGCACCGAGCAGATCATCGATAGCAAAGCGCGCGCGCGTCACGCGATCTGGCGCGACATCGGCCACCATCATGGAGGGGGACAGGTCGAGCACGATGACCCAGTCGTGCGGCGCGCGATACCCCGTGCTCGGTTCGCGTTGCCACGCGGGACCTGCGATTGCCAGTGCCGAGAGCATCCAGATGGGTGCAAGAAGCAGCCATGGACCATTCGATTTGCCGATGGACTCAAGTCGCAGTGCCGCCATGATCTCGGCGTCCATGACCTTCGACCAGGCACCCGTGCGAGATTGCCGCATGCGCATCCAGCCGGCCAAAAACAGCAACGGTGGCACCAGCAGCAGGCATACCGGATGCAGGAAATGCAATTGATGCAGTCCGTTCATGCCCAGGTACGCATTCCAAACCAGACACAAGGCACGCTGATCATCAACGCGGCAGCCAGCGGATACCAGAACCATTCTTCTACCGGCCGCAGCCACTGGGCGCGTGCGGCCACGGGTTCCAACTTCTCTATTTGCCGATACACGGCCTGCAGCGCCGAGGCATCGGTAGCGCGAAAATACTGGCCGCCTGTGGTCTTGGCTATCTGCTGCAAGGTATTCTCATCCAGGTCATTGTTACCGCGTGGACCGAAAAATCCCGCGGCCGCTGCAGCGCCGACACCGATGGTGTAAATGCGCAGACCCGCATCTGCCGCAAACCTTGCGGCCTGCAGCGGCGGCACGACTCCGGCGTTACTTTGCCCGTCGGTCAACAGGATCAACACCGTGTTGGCAGGCGCGATGTTGGAGACGCCGACGGATCCCTCGGACTCGCGCTGTTCGGCGCGTAAGCGCTTGATCGCCATGCCGATCGCATCACCAATAGCTGTCTGCGGCCCGGCAACCCCAACGACCGCCTCATCTAGAAAGTGATGCACAGTGACCAGATCCTGTGTCAACGGCGCCTGTACGTACGGTTGGGTACCGAACAGGATCAGTCCCACCTGATCGCCCTGGCGTCCGTCGATGAACTTCCCAGCGACCTGTTGCACGACCTGCAGTCGGCTCGCATTGTTCGCCATGTCCTGGGTCGACATCGAGCCTGACACGTCGACCGCAAGGATGATGCGCCGGCCGGTAGTCGGCGCCGGCAAAGGATCACCGAGCCATTGCGGGCGCATTGCCGCAAGCACAAGCAAACACCATAGCGCTGCAAACACAACACGCCACATGGTCCCGGCGGATGCCGCTTTGCCGCCGCGGGCGCCGAGTGCGGCCGCAAACGGTAGAAACAATGCGGCGCTCGCGGGCGCGGCGACGGCGCGCAGGCGATAGTGAAGCAACGGCAGGGGCAGCAGGGCTGCCATCCACGGCCACGCCAGCTGCATCATACGTGACCGCCCCGCTGGTCTTGCCGGACGGCGTGGCGTAAAAATTGCTCGGCTGCCGCACACCACGCGTCGCGGTCCTGAGGCTGTTGACTGGTTACTTTACCGCCAAAACTGGCAACCAGCAGTGACTTCCCGAGATTCCCGCCGAGGCTGGCTGCGCCGCGGGCGGCGACGAATTGCAGCCATGCGTCGCCGCTGAGGCGTGCGACCCGATCGGGCCCGAAGGCCGCCAGCGCGTAGCGTCGCAACAGGTTCTGCACTGTTTGCGCTGTTTGTGGAATATCGGCATCAACGGATCTGATACGGCGCAGTTCCTGCAGGCCGATTCGGCGCAGGCGTCGGCGTGGCTGGCGCCACCATAAAACCACGCCAAATATGAGCGCCAGCAGCAGCACGGTCAACATCCACCAGCCCGGCGCCGGCGGCCACCAGGCCGGAATAAGCGGGGCGTGCTCCGGCGCGAGTTGCGCCAGCCAGTCCTTATCCATTGAGCCCGAGCTCCCGCTGCCAGCGATCACGCCGCATAGGATTTCCGGCGGAGCGACGGTTGCATGGCGGTTTCGACGGCAACGCCGGTGTCCAGGTGCGTGAGTTCGAGTCTTAAGCCCTGGCACAGGCCGGCGACACGCGCTTCACGTTCCTGCCAAGCTGCAACCCAGGATGGGCGGCTCGCCACGCCATCAAGCACTAACAGGCGGCGCGGCAAGCCGGCGCGAAAACGGCCGTCGGGCAGGCCTTCGCGCTCGAGCCGATCAGTGATCCAGAATAACCGGCATTCCGCATGCGCGGCGAGCGCCGACCAGAGGGAATGATCAGTGCTGCTTGCCTCGGCAAAGTCGCTGAGCGCGAGCACTAGACTTCCGGGATGCACAAGGGGACGAAGCTGGCCGAGAGTCTCTCGCAGGTTGTTTTCGACAGGCATCGCCGGTGAACGAGGTTGCAGCGCGAGCAATTCAGTAAGGATCGGCAGCACCCCCGCTTCGCGGGTGCGCGGCGGCAGGCAGCGCGTGTGGCTGCCATTTCCTATTACCGCGCCGACCCTATCGCCGCCCGCAATCGCGATCCAGGCGAGTAGCGCGGATGCGCGCACCGCCACCGCGGATTTCATCTGCCTGCGGCTGCCGAAGAACATCGCAGGCTGTAGGTCGACGAGTAGCCATACCGGGCGCTCGCGCTCTTCGCGAAACAACTTGGTGTGCACGCGGCCGCGCCGCGCAGTGACCCGCCAATCTATGCTGCGCACATCGTCGCCGGCTGCGTAAGGCCTTACCTCTTCGAACTCAAGCCCGCGGCCCCGATGCGCACCGCGGTGACTGCCAAGCAGCAGTGCGCGTGCCGCGCCTCGCGCTCGCAGCTGCAGACTTCGCGACGCGCCACGCAGCGCCAGCAGGTCCGCTAGATCCGGAAGCTTCACGGCGCCGGCACCCGGCGCAGTAGTTCGTCAATGCAGGCCTGTACGTTTATGCCGCGCGCCTGCGCGCCATAGTCGAGCAGGAGGCGATGGCGCAGTGCATCGGGCGCAATATTCTGCACATCGTCCGGTGTCACATAGTCACGCCCTTCAAGCCAGGCTATCGCGCGCGCGCCTCGCTCCATTGCAATCGCCGCGCGCGGGCTGACTCCCCATCGCAGCCACTCGCGGAGCTGCGCACTGTAAGGCTCAGGCCGACGCGTGGCATCAACCAGCGCTGCGATGTATTCGGCGATGGAATCCGCCATGGTGAGCCCCAACACTTCGCGGCGCGCCGCGAACACTTCTTCCTGGGTCAGGCGCCGTTCCGGCGGCGGCAGCTCGCGCTGGGTGATCGCTTCATTGCGCGTGAGCGTCATGATTTTCAAGGTCGTTGCCCGGTCGGGATAATCGATTGCAACATGCAGCATAAACCTGTCGATCTGCGCTTCCGGCAGCGGATAAGTGCCCTCCTGCTCGATCGGATTTTGCGTCGCCATTACCAGAAACAGCCGCGGCAGCGGATAGGTCGACTGCCCCACACTGATCTGCCTCTCGCCCATCGCCTCGAGCAGAGCCGATTGCACCTTGGCCGGTGCTCGGTTGATCTCGTCAGCAAGGATCAGATTGTGGAACAGCGGCCCGCGCTGAAAGCGGAAAGTGCCCTCCTCCGGACGGTAAATTTCCGACCCGGTCAGATCCGCAGGCAACATATCTGGGGTGAATTGCACGCGCTGGGCGTCGCCCTCGACGGCATGGGCCAGCGCCTTGATCGCACGTGTCTTGGCGAGGCCCGGAGGGCCTTCTACCAGCAGGTGGCCATCTGCCAGCAGTGCGATCAGCAAGCGCTCCACGAGCACGGACTGGCCGATGATCTGACTCGATAAATAATCGCGCAGCCTCACGAAAGCATCGTGGGCGCGCGTTGCGGGTGCCGGATCAGTCATTCTTCGGGCTCTCCATGTTCTTGCGTGCCGGCTGTCAGACCTTGGAAATCTTGCCAAAGTTCCGTGCGCGGCCAGGTGTGTTCAGGGCCTGTCAATGTCGTCACGCTGAAATCCCGTCGTCGAATTCGGGTGAACAACGAGTCGGGGTGTGGCACCGTGAAAAGACGGCAGGCGCGAATATCTAATTTCCGCTGCGGTCCATCCTGGTGACCCCGATACGCCCTAGCTGGCGCTCGATGGGTGAACGGCAGGAAATGCCAATGCACCCCTATTCGGGGAGACTATCACCAAGCCCGGCCGCTGCGAGTTGTCCGCTGCGATTCCTTGCCTCCATAGGACGAGGCGAGCGCGTAAGCGACCGGAAACCGGGGGCAGGATGCCGGCGAGCGAGGCCATTCTGGCTTTATTGTAATCCATAATTTCCATCGATTATCTACACTGGCCCCCTAATGCTTGCCGACCAGGCCGACGGCTTGGTGCAGCGCCCGGATTTTACAGAAGGAAATCGCATGAACCTGCATAAATTGCTTTTGCCGCTGACGATGCTAGCCCCGATCGTTGCATGGGCCGATGATCCGGCTCCGCCGCAGGACGTCTGGACAGGAAAAGGCCAAGCCGGGTTCGTCGCCTCGCAGGGCAATACGCAGGCGCAGACCGCAAATGCTGCACTCGACATGGCGCTCGTGAATGGCGACTGGAAACATGCATTTCATGTGGGCGGCCTTTACGGCGAAAGCGCACAAATCGTCTCAGCCGAGCGCTGGGACACTGGCTGGGAATCCGATTACAGCCTCTCGAAGAAGGTGTTTGCGTTTGGCGCGCTGCGTTATGCGCACGACATGTTCAGCGGTTTCCAGTACCAGGCGAGCGCGACCGGTGGTATCGGCTACAAGATCGCGGATAGCGCGAACACAAAGTTTGATGTACAGGCGGGCGCTGGCTATCGCAAGCTCCGCCCCGAGGAACTGACCAAAGACGCTGCCGGCGAGGTAACTTCACGAACGCTCGAGCCCGGCGAAAGCAGCGCAGTGTTCACATTCGGCGCCAACTACTTCCAGCAGCTAACGGCGACGACTACCCTGACGGACAAACTGCTGGTTGAAGCCGGGGCCAACGATACGCTGACGACGAATACGTTGGCGCTCGTGGTGAAGGTTTCCGGCAAGCTCGCGCTAAGCCTCGGCTATAGCATTCAGAATAATTCCAACCCGCCGCCGGGATTGAAGAAGCTGGATTCGCTGGAGACGGTTAACCTGGTCTATTCGTTCTAGCCTACTCATCAACGACGATAGGCCGGCTCTTCTTCGTCCAGAATCGCCTTGATGCTGTCGAGATGATCGACCGCCAGCTGGCCATAATCTTGCCACTGGCGCTGAGTCTGGGCCGCGACGCTGTCCGACACTATCCTCAATGGCTTTCCCGTGCCGTAGCAGGTCAGCAGCGTCCGCGCAGCGCGCTCGAAATAATATAATTCGTCGAAGGCAGCGGCGACGCTCATGCCCGTTACCAGCACACCATGATTCACCATCAACAGGACTGTTGTGCCGCCGACCAACAGGCGCGCCACGCGTATGCCTTCATCATGGGATAAGGCCATGCCGGCAAATTCTTTGTCGACCGCCACGCGATTGAAAAACCTCATCGTGTTCATGTCGACCGGGTACATCGTGCAATCCTGCAGGCACGCGAGCGCCGTGGCGTAGCGCGAGTGCACGTGCATCACACAGCGCGCGCGCGGCAACGCCGCATGCAGGTGCGCATGCAGGTACCATGCCGTCCGGTCGGGCGACTCCGGACGCTCGAGGGTGGCGCTATCGCGCGCGTCGAGCAGCAAGAGCTCACTTGCGCACACCCGGCCAAAATGCCGGCCGCGCGGATTAATCAGGAACTGCTTACCGTCCGCGGATACAGCAACGCTCAGGTGATTGGCAACGGACTCATGCATATCCAGCCGCGCGAGCCAACGGAATGCGGCGGCGAGGTCGATGCGTTCGGCCGCATGGTCCATCGGTCCAATCATCGCTGCTCGCTCGCCCAACGCGGATGGATCCATACGGCGGCCGGGTAATGCGCCGGCGGCGCCATACCCAGGATATCCGCACTGATCTTTTCGGCCATCATGATCACCGGCGCATTGGTGTTTCCGCTGACGATACTTGGCATGATTGACGCGTCGACTACGCGAAGCGCTCGTACTCCATGAACACGTCCCTGTGCATCGACGACAGACGTGCGCGGATCGAGCCCCATGCGGCAAGACCCTACCGGATGATAGCAAGTCTCGACAAACTGCCTGATCCAGGCATCGATGTCGGCATCACTGGTAACGGCTGCGCCCGGGCTCAGTTCCTGGCCACGTACATGGTCGAGCGCCGGCTGGGCCAGAATTTCACGGGTCAGGCGTACCGCTGCGCGCAGATCGGTGCGATCCTCGGGATCAGCCAGGTAATTGAAGCAGATCGACGGCGCCGCTTCCGGATCTTGCGAGCAGATCGCGACGCGGCCAAGGCTTCGCGGGCGCAACAGGTCGATGTGCACCTGGAACGAATGCTCGCCGACGTCCTCGACGGTCCCCGGCTTGATCGCCAGCGGCATGAACGTCAGCTGGATGTCGGGAGTCTCGATGCCGGCGCGACTGCGAAAGAATGCCCCGGCCTCGAAATGATTCGAGCCTGCAACACCCTCGATGCCGGCGAACCAGCGAAGCCCCACCAGCAGTTTCGCGATACGGCGATTTACGCCGAACAGCGACACCGGCTGCAAGCAACGATGCTGGATCACGATATCCGGATGGTCGTTGAGATTCTCGCCGACGGCGGGCAATTCGCACCGCACCGCAATGCCGAACTTGCGAAGCAGTCGCGCAGGTCCTATACCGGAGAGCTGCAGCAACTGAGGCGAATTAATTGCACCTGCCGCGACGATCACTTCGCCCTCAGCCTTCACCTGATGCACACCGCTGCGATCGGAATACTCGACGCCCGTTGCACGCTGCCCATCCAGCAGCAGGCGACATACGCGCACTTCCGTTCGAATAGTGAGATTACGTCGTGTCGCTGCAACATCGAGATAGGCGCGGGCGGCACTGCAGCGGCGACCGTTAAAGGTCGTTCGGTCTATGCGCCCAAATCCTTCCTGCCGTTCGCCATTTACATCGGTGGGCGCTCCATAGCCGGCCTGTTCTCCGGCGCGCACAAAGCTCGCAGCGAGTGGTGCACGGTTCAGGTCGGGCGCACATACTGCGAGAGGCCCATTCGCACCGTGATAGGCATCTTCACCATGCAGATGGCGCTCGGCCCGCTTAAAGAAAGGCAGGACTTCCGCATAGCTCCACCCGCTTAGACCCTGCGCAGCCCAGCCGTCGTAATCGTGCGCGTGTCCGCGGACATACACCATGCCGTTTATCGATGATGAGCCCCCTAAGACACGGCCACGCGGGTGGGACAGGCGCCGGCCGTCCAGATGCGGCTCGGAATCGGAGACATAATTCCAGTTGAACCGCTCGCTCCTGAGCAGGCTGCCGACCGCGGCTGGCATGTTTATCCGCCAGCTGCGATCCGGCGGGCCCGCTTCGAGCAGCAGCACCCGCCGCGCGGGATCCTCGCTGAGACGCGCGGCCAGTACACAGCCGGCAGAGCCCGCGCCCACGATGATGACGTCGAATTGATCGCGCGGCATGTCAGGCATGGATTGCGTCGTAGCAGAGCTTGTGAAAATGCCGTACCAGATGTTCCCCACGGCTATCGCTCTCGTCACCGATCACGTACCGACCACGTTCGAATCCCATCGATCTCAGGCCTTTTTGCGTCGATTCATTTAGCCTGATGTCCTCTGGCCCGAGGACCCCATTCATCCAGTGTATGCAGGCCCGGGTAAGGTCCGGCAGCGCCCTGCCCTCCGCGCCATAATAGGCAAATCGCAAAGTTGATTCCTCGGGTCCGGTCGGCGTCATGATGAACGTGCCGAGCACATCCGCATACGGGAACACATACAGCGTCGTATTGGGCCACAGTCCGAAATTAAAAAAGGAATCCGTCTGCCAGGTGGCTCCCTGCAGCGGCACGCCATAGGCGTGCGTGGCATCGCTCCGGGGCGGCCCGATGTAGGTCCACCAATTGCCATGCGGCCGCAGCGAATAGTGCTGAAAATCAATCAGGCTCACCAGTTGCGCGTGCGCCGGTCCCGCAAAATCGAAATGGTAACCCTCGATAGAGTTCTCCTGGATCACTTTCCAATTGGCCGGCACCGCCACATCTGACACCTCAATCGAGACCAACCGGTCGAGGTCCGGGACATAGCGTCGTATCATTGCTTCAGCGCCGGGCGCCATCGCGGCGATCGGCATTGCCTGGGGATCGAGATTGATGAATACGAACGCCGCAAAAATGTTGACAGACACGCCCCTGAGGCCATGCTCCGCCTTGTCGAACCCGGCCAGCCGCTCGGTATGTGGCGCGGCCTTCAGAGTGCCATCGATGCTATAGGTCCAGGCGTGATACGCGCAGGTCAGCAGGTTCACCTTGCCGCAGCGCGTACCAACGAGGCGGTTGCCACGATGCTGGCAGACGTTATGAAATGCGCGAATTTCCCCGTCCCGGCCTCGTACCACCAGCACGCTCTGGTCGAACACCTCGAACGTCACGTACGAGCCGCAGTCGCGCAGTTCGTTGACATGCGCAACCAGATGCCAAGACTTCAAAAAGACATTGCGCTTCTCCTGATCGAATACCGCGCCGTCGTAGTAATAGCGCGCAGGTAGCCCAAAGCCTGCCTGTTGGTCGGCGGCGCTCCAATCGGACTTTGCTAGGGCCATGGGGTCTCCTTAGTGTTGCCCGCTAACGTACGATCCAGCGACTGGCGTCGCCTGCTAAAAAACGTCATCATGATGTCGTTTTAACAACGCCCACGACTATCGCCCTACCGGAGCGCTGCCTGCACAACATTGCCTTTCTCATTTGCCCCGAGTTCTCGAACTTAGGCCTAGCTGCAGCGACCGAACCCCTATTTGTCGCAAACTGGCTGCTGCAGGCGCCCGTGTTTAGCTGCAAAATCATCTCGAGAGACAGCCAACCCGTACGCGCCAGCAATGGGCAAAGCATGCCGGTCGATGGCGGGCTTGAAGCGGCATCAGCCTGCCAGTCAGTGTTTGTGCTCTCGAGCTTCGATACGAACGCAGTCGTGCGCGACGGGCGAGTCATTGCATGGCTGAAACGCCGGCATCAGCACGGCACCGAATTGGTAGGCATCGAAAACGGCAGCATCCTGCTGGCAGAGGCCGGTTTGCTGAACGGCCGGCGGGTCGCCGTGCACTGGGACAACATCATCGGCTTCAGGGAGCATTACCCTGACACTACTCCGGTCGCCGAACTCTACGCACGCAGCGGGAAGGTGATTACCTGCGCCGGCGCAGCGGCCGTTGTTGACCTGATGATCGCGTGGATGGGCTGGAATGGCGCCGCCGGGCTCGCCGAGGAAGTTGCCGAGCACCTGCTCCTGGGCCGCGCCCGCCCCGCTACGACGCCGCAGCGGTTTGCGCCGGCCCAGGCAAATCCGCCGCCCGATGCGGTGATTGCCCGGACCAGGGCTATCATGGCCGAGCATATCGAGGAGCCATTATCCTGCGTTGAGCTCGCCGGGCGTACAGGGTTGTCGCTACGCCAACTCGAGCGTCGCTTCAAGAACAGGGTTCACTCCTCGGTACTGCAGCAATACCTACTGATCCGTATAGGGAAGGCCCATCAGCTGCTGCAGCAGACACCATTGCCGGTCACGGAGGTCGCGCTCGCTTGTGGTTTTGCGTCGCCGGAATATTTTTGCCGCCTGTATCGCAGTATGCTGGGCTGTTCTCCCAGCGCGGACCGCCGGCAAAGCACGACGGCGCCGGTCCTGCGGCGCCGCATTTCTAAAGGTAGCTGATGTAATGACCACGACCCCGTCACCGAACCTGAGCCGCTCCAGCCGCCATCGGCGATTTGGGCAACGGGACATCATCACGCATGGCTTGGCGCGGGTCATATTCCAGGACCTGTTCCACTACTTCATGACGGTTAGCTGGACGCAGCTATTTCTGACTTTTGCGGGATTTTTCCTGTGTTTCGACCTGCTGTTTGGCTTCGCCTATGCGCTGGTTCCCGGATGTATCGCCAACCTGAATCCGCCGGGCCTCGCCGGAGCATTTTTCTTCAGCGTGGAGACCCTCGCAACGGTCGGCTATGGCGAGATGCACCCGGCGTCCCTCTATGGGCACATCGTCTCGATGGTGGAGATTTTTGTAGGTCTGATGTCGATGGCGCTGATAACCGGCATCATGTTTGCGCGCTTTTCGGTACCACGCGCGCGGTTTCTGTTTGCAGACCGCGGCGTCGTCCGTCATATCGACGGCAAGCTGACACTGATGTTTCGCGCCGCGAATGCGCGCCAGAACATCGTGCAGGAAGCTTCGGCGCAACTTCGCATGATGCGTGACGATGTAACATCGGAGGGATTTAGACTGCGCAGGATCGTCGACTTGGCGCTGATCCGCGCGCAGCACCCATTATTCGCCCTCGGCTGGAACATCATGCACGTGCTGGATGAGACAAGTCCGCTGCACGGCCAATCCGTGGAATCGCTGCGCGACTCGCGCGCCATGTTCATTCTCAGCCTGAGCGGCACCGATGAAACCACGGGACAGGTCATGATGGCGCGCCATGAGTATCCTGGCAGTGCCATTCACTGGAACTCATCATTCCGCGACATCATGGAAGTCGCGGCCGATGGCACGGTCCACTTCGACTATGGGAAATTTCACGACATTGAACGCTGGCCGAACAGGTAAGTCCGGGGGTCCGCGTTTGACCTGCCAGGCTCTGCTCGCGGCGACCTATATAATATTGGCATCCCTGTCCTTGCCTGGGCCCGCTGTGGCCAGTGACGTACTGTATGTACACGGACGCATATATACGGCGGTACCCGCAGCGCCCTGGGTCGAGGCGATCGCGCTGAGCGGCGCGCGCATCGATGCGGTGGGCACCGATTCCCAGATCCTTAAGCGACGCAACACAAGGACCAGGCTCATCGATCTGCACGGGCGCACAGTGATACCCGGGATCTTTGATTCGCATCTGCACTTATTTTTTGGGGCGATGGCACTGCACGGCTTCAATCTGTCGACGGCAGCACAGAGCATTACCCCCGACAAGAGCGACCTGCTGGTTGAACGCATCCGGGAATACGCCGCGCAACATGCGACTGACAAGATCCTGTTCGGGCGGGCGGATTTTTCGTCGTCCGAACCCTACGCGCCGCACCACGAACTTCTGGACAGGGCGGTCAGCGACCGCCCGGTCGTTATCCACGGCACCTACGAGCATGCGATGTGGCTCAACGCCAAGGCTCTTGAGCTTGCCGGCATCACCGATGAGCCTGTCGCCGATCCGCAGGAGGAGCGGTTTGTGTACCGCGATGCCAGCGGGCATCCGAGCGGCGTGCTGATCGAGTCCGCTATGCAACTGATGGAACGTGCGGTGCAAAGGACCCTCACAGACGAGGCGCAGACCGCCATGTTGCGAGAAGCATTTCGCGAACTGAACCGCTTTGGCATCACCAGCGCGGTTGATGCAGCGGGGGACCTCGCGCAACTGCGCCGATTTGGCGAGTTGCGCGATCGTGGGGAACTCACCCTACGCATACGCAGCGCGTTCGGCGCCGTCGCTGTACCCCACCAGCTGACGCCGCAGTTCCTGTCCAACCTGGAGCAGGCGCGCCGGCAATTCCACGACGAGTGGCTGGCGGCAAACCTGGTGAAGTTCTTTGCCGACGGGAGCACCGGTCGCATCCCGCCGCTTGTTTATCAGGCGGCGAACTTCCGCGCGATTGTCACCGAGCTCGACCGGCAGGGCTATCAGCTTATGACCCACGCTGAACGTGACGATTCAGTTCACATGGTGCTCGATGCCTACGCTGAGGCTGCGCGCCTGAATGGTCCGCGCGACCGACGCCTGCGGATCGAGCACGCCGACGTCACCGCGGCAGCGGACATTCCCCGCTTCGCCACGCAGTCCGTAATTGCGTCCATGCAGCCGATTTATTGCTGTAGCACAACTGGCGAGAACTATGACCCGCTGCAGACAAACCCGAGCGATCGGTGGAATTCGATGGAGAATAGCGCGGCGGTGCTGGTGCTTGGCAGCGACTGGCCATGCGCGTGGCCCGATAATCCGTTTTTGAATATCCAGCAGGCCGTGACCCGCGAGATCTGGGTGTCCGCTGACACCGCGGGGATCGTCGATCAGCCCCTGGATGGCGCGGCACAAGCTGGCGCGCAAGCGACCGGAACCTTCTATACGCCCGGCGAGCGCATCACCGTACGCCAGGCGGTTGACGCCTTCACGCGCGACGCCGCCTAC
The DNA here is from genome assembly GCA_025355645.1 of Gammaproteobacteria bacterium. GTDB lineage: Bacteria > Pseudomonadota > Gammaproteobacteria > Steroidobacterales > Steroidobacteraceae > Bog-1198. The sequence goes on from JANXZG010000019.1 coordinate 144,619, forward strand.
GCGGCCTTTCGCGACACCGAGGTCGGCACGCTGCAGAAAGGCAAGCTTGCCGACCTTGTGGTGCTGTCGCAGGACATCTTTGCAGTGCCGGGAAATGAGATTGGTGCAACCCGCGTGCTCATGACTGTGATAGGCGGCCGAACGGTGTTCGGCTCCCTCCCACCCTAGTGACCCAGCAACTGGCGCAGCGCTTCCGGCCCGTTTTGCCAGAACACGATGGCCACTCCCATCAGCGATCCGCCGGCTATCACGCCGGCCGCCACCGGAAAATTATACAACTCCGCGCTCGCCGCGTGTCGGCGCTCCATGTACCACCCGATCAGCCCACCGATGAAGAACAGGAACCCGTAGTACCACGGAAAGGTCCACGCGAGTCCAAGACCCGATGCCGAGGGCAGCCATGTCGAGCAGCGTGGAAACCAGCGCGACAACAGCGTCAATTTCGCGCCCACCAGTGCGCCGATGCCAATGGACCAGAGCTTGGCGGGCTCGAGCGCATCAAGGCCGCGGCTGAGCACCAGCGCAACCGCGCGCCAGGACTGCGCCGCGGGTGCCGGGAACTGGGCTGAGCCCAGCACGCTGACGTTGGGCACCAGCACGTGAAAGGCGAGAACCGTCGTCACCGCGCCTACAAAAATGCCGGCAAATTGTGCAAGGAACTGCTTGCGCGGGTTCGCGCCAAGCAGGTATCCGCTCTTCATGTCCATCAACAAATCGGCCGATGCGCTGACCGAACCTGCGGTGATGTTGGCGCTCATCAGGTTGATATTAATGTTGCCAGGACTCAATGCGCCAAATAAAAGCTGGGTGACTTTGCCCATCGTGCCTGAGGGGTTTGTATCGGTCTCGCCCGTCACGCGGCACCCGACGAAGACCAGCAGGAATGACAATGCGACCGCCAGCATGCTCTGCCAGATTGGCATGTCAAAGCTCGTCTTGGCGAGCCAGGCAAGCGCCACCAGGGAGATGAGCAGGCCGGCTAGAAACCAGGACATTGGCGTCTCTATGGCGTCGATTGCCGTCAGAGTAGAAGCACGCTTGCCGAACAGAGCCGGGAAACTGCTCAAAGCTTGCGTAATGCTGCGCCACTGCAAGCCCAAGGTCAGCAGCCCGCTCGATACCATGCAGGCGGCCCCGCCCCACACCGTCCATTGAATCAGGTCGCGGTAGGTGTTGCCCGTGATGATCCCCTGCCCCTGCAGGTAAGGCACGAACACGCACCAGCACAATAAGCTACCCGCGAAGATACTGGCTGCAGCCCGCAGGCCCATCAGCACTCCGCCGGCTACGAAGACAGGGTCCCAGGCGAATGCGACGGTGCGGGTAATCCAGGCGGGCCCGAGCACAGCGGCGCTCATTCTGTTGGCTAGTGCGCCAATTCCAAAAGGCGCAAGCGTACTGCTTACGAGAACCAATCCGTCGTTCCAAAACTCGCTGACCGCGGCGATAGCGGCCGCCAGCGTCAAGGCTCGCGCTGACTGTCGCGAACGGCCCCCGGTGCTATAGAGCGCATGCAGCATCTCCGCCGATGCGATGCCGGTCGGAAAACGCAGCTGTTCAATGTTTATCATCTGCCGCTTGAGCGGGATCGCCATGGTCACGCCAAGTACCGATAGAAAAAATACCCAGACGAGCGTCTGGCCGAGCGGAATTGGATGGCCATTGATCATGAAATACGCAGCAATCGCCGAACACAGCGTCGTGCCTGTCGAATAAGCGGCAGCGCTCGCCGTCGATTGCATGCAGTTGTTCTCAAGTATGGTCAACTGCGATCTTGCCAGTCCCGCCTTCATGAGCACCGACCAGAGGCCAAAGGACAGGATGCAGGCAGTGATTGTTACGCCGAATACGAAGCCCGCTTTCAGGTTGACATAAAGGTTTGTCAGCGACAGGACGCCGCCAATTCCCGCGCCGATCAGCACGGCACGCCAAGTCAGCTGCGCCATGACATCGCCGCGACCAAGATACACCTCGTCATACCACTGCTGTTCAATCTGCGCGGCGCTTCCGGTGAAGCCGTGGACGCGCAGCGGACGATCGGCATTGGGGTCCATGACGCTCACCGGATCTGTTGCAATGCCTGTGCAAATATTCGATGGAATGCGTCCGGCTCCTTGCCCGCCGGCAGGTCGCTGTCGGTGTTAAAGGCCGCAATAATGCCTGCGCCGGTAGACGGATTCAGGAACATGAAGGCGAGAAATCCCGCCTGGCTGCCGGTATGGCCGACGAGCGTCACTCCGCCTGACTTGGCTGTGAAAAAGGACATACCCATCGATTCGATGGGGGCAGCCTCGGCATTGTTCGTCATGTGCACCGGCTGCCACATCTCGATCAGCGCCGCATGTGGCAAGACCGAATCATAGAGCCGTTGCGTGGCCGCATCACCGTGGGTTGCATAGGTCAGGAATCCCATGTAAGTGGCCATATCCGTCAGCGGCGCATTCCAGCCGCCGTTCGGAATTGTGACGCCCGGGTCGAAATCCGCCCCATTGTCGGCGACGATCTCATGTCCGGCGGGGTCCTTGAGACGGGTGTAATTGTGCGAGCGGTCAGCCGCGAGGTAGGGCGGCGTCATTCCAAAGTAGCTACGTGAAAGCCCCAGCGGATTGAAAATATTCTTCTGGACGTAGGCCTCCCATGCATCTCCACTCAAGGACTCAACAACGCGCGCCAGGTAGATGAACGCGGGATTCGAATAGCTATACCGTGATCCCGGCTCGAATAGCAGTTCCTGGTACGGCATCATCGCGACCAGCTGATTCCACGTCGTCGGCTCAAATGGCTCCCACGGCTTGCCCTGCTTGTACGGCCAGGTCGGGTCCTGGAATCCAGCCGAATGTGACATGAGCATACGCAGCGTGATGTTGTCCATCGATCCGTAGGCATCATGCACCAGCCGCAGTTCGGGAATGTATTGCGTGATGTGGTCATCGAGCGACAGCCGTCCCTGGTTCCTGAGTTCCATGACGGAGATGGCCGTCAGAGTTTTCGTGATGGATCCATAGTGGAAGATCGTCTGCGCGGTGACCGGTAGGCGCTGTTCACGGTCCGCGAATCCGAATTCGTGGTGGCCGACGAGGCGGCCGTCGTGCACGAGCACGTAGGCCGCGCCGACAATGCCATCGCCCCGACACGCAGAGTCGAAGTACTCGGAAAATGTTGGTTCCCTGACGGCCGCGCCAGCGCTCGCGAGCAAGAAAAGCGTGGAACAAATTGCGGCATTCCGGATCAAATCTATGAGTGACATACTGTAGTTCTCCCTATGAAGGGCATTATAGGCACTGGGACCGGGAAGACATGGTCTTTAACAAGCTGAGAACTGCGCTGCTGGCAGCAGCGTGCATGCTAGTCGCCGGGTGCTCGCCCGACATAGCGTACAAGGGGCCGGGCCGATTGATCAACAATGGTTGGTGGGACCCGGACCATCACTTTGTTATCGAACTTGGTGACCTTGACCTGACCAAGCGCGGATCGACTACTTATCGTTTCAGCGGACTGCCGCAGGCACACTTTGTTGTCGGGCTGCGGATTCCTCTCCCGGCAAACCAAGGGGGCGCGCCCGACTCGACTCTGGTTGCTGATGTCGCGCTTCAACTGATGCGCACAGATCTGGGCCAGGTGCTGATCATCACCGGGCCCTTGCGCAGCTTGAACTGGAGTCCAGAGCCCAAAACCAATTCCTCTTTCGTTTACCGTCATGACCTATACGAATCGTATTTTGACGCGGAGCCGAGCGAGGCTTATGAGTTGCGGGTGGACGTCAATACGCCAGACCCGTCAATTCCGGCGGGATCGAAAGTGCTCCTCGAATCCGGCGGCTGGAAATAAGCGCCGCGACCGCTGAGGAATCAGTTACGGCGCGGCCAACTGAAAGTGAAAGTTTTTTCTGCCATTCTCCGTACCATCCCGAGCCCAGCTCCATTCATCGAATGCCGCCCTGCCAGACCGGTCTACCCGATAAAGAGTGGAGCAACGCGTGCCATAATCGCCTGCGCGCACAAATGCGCTCGAGACCAACCGCTCCCACTCGAGCGTAATGCCGGTCTGAGGTAATTCCTCGTCGGGCGCCTGGCTATCGTCGCGCAATAGACTCATGATCGCGGTTTCGTCATCCAGGCGGGTCAGAGCGTCCGTCATACGCGATTTCGCAATGCGCACCTTGGGCCATGGCGTATCGAGCAGATGATTGGATAGCCCGTATACGCCGGCGGTGAGCTCACGGCCTGCACCGCGCACGCTCTCGAAAACTCCCAGGTGTTTGCCGTCACTGAAGATAATATTGAAAGGATTGTAGGCCGCAGCCACGCGGCGCAGATGTTCAAGGCTTGCGGCAACCGATTCACCTGATTCCAGGATATGCGTGACCAGGGCGCCGCGGCTCGGAACCCCTTCGCGCATCAGGCGCGGATCACGGTAATTGGTCAGCGCGGCGAATCGACCAGTCCGCGTGACCCCGAGCCAGGTGCCGCCCGCGGCCAAGTCTCGTCCAGCCAGCAAATCCGGCCGATCCGGCCACCACCCAGCAGGCCCTGTCGCGCGGCCGTGAAATTCATCACGATTTGCCGCCAATACGCATGGGTACTCCGGATGAACGCGCCATACCAGCAGGATCAGGCACATTGGTAGCGCTACAGAGCCTGAACGCGGTACTTGACCGCCAGGCTGTGGTGCTGCCCGGGCGCCAGCGTCAGTGCATTGTCGAGTGCGTTGGCACTTTCGATGCAGACCATCTGTCGCCAGCTGCCACGCGCTGACTCAGCAGATCCTAGATCAGCGAAAAGCCCGGCCTTTTGCGACCATGGATTCCACACGACCGTCGAGCGGCTGCCGCTCTTGGCGATTTCGATTCGCCTCCTGAGGAGCGGGTCAATAATGTTGCAGCTCGCTTCAGTGTTCAGAAATACCCGGTCCACTTCGTCCGCAAATGTCACGGCGCCAGTTTGCCGCTTGCGTCGCCCGCCATTTGCGCTATCCGCATAGTCCGTGCCGTCGAGTCCCTGCACTTCGATCGCACCAATATCGCAGATCAGGAAATAGGTATGCAGTGCCTCGCTGATGACGAATGGGACGGATCCGGTATTGGTCGTTGCCAGTTCAACCTCGAGCGTCTCGCCCACCGACATGCGGCATTCGAGGCGAAACGCATGTGGCCAGATCGAGCGCGATTGATCGCTGTCCGTGAGCACGAGCGTGAGCCGCGTGGCGCCCGCGCTCGGCACCGGCTCCGTGGCGCTCCATACAAGATTTCGCGCAAAGCCATGATTGGGCTGCGTCTTATCCGTGGAATGAGGGCCAAACCACGGCCAGCAAATGGGAATTCCCGCTCGAACAGGCTTGCCGGCATGGTATTGCGCTGCCGCGGACATGAAGGTCACGGGGTACTGCAAAGAGCGCGGTTGCCAGTGCGTCAGCTGCGCGCCCTGCGTGCAGATGATTGCGCTCGCCTGCGCATTTTCGATGTCGATGAACCTAAGGCCGTTCGGACCATCGCGCATCATCGGCGACTCTCACCAGGGCAGCGAATACGTTTTAACATTGCAAAAGCTCTTCATGGCTTCGAGCACCCCTTCCTTGTAGCCAAGACCGGAGTCCTTGATGCCGCCGAACGGCGTCATCTCCAGCCGATACCCCGGCACTTCGCGCACGTTCACACTGCCGACATTCAGTTCCTGGATAAAGCGGGTAATCATATCCATGCGATTCGTGCATAGCGATGATGACAGGCCAAACGCTGTTCCATTGGCAATGCGTATCGCCTCTTCAACGGTGTCGAAACGGATGACCGGCGAGACAGGGCCGAAGGTTTCCTCTCGCACAACCGCCATTTCAGGACGCACCTGGTCGATTACCGTCGGCGAATACAGCGCCCCGCGCCGGACATTGCCATGCAGCAGGCGAGCGCCATCGGCGATCGCCTCATTGACGACAGCCTCGAAGCGCTGGGCGGATGCCTCATCGATGACCGTACCCATGTCCATCGAGGCGTCGAACGGATCGCCGTATTTGACCGCGCGCGTTTTTTCCAGCAGGAGCTCGACGAATCGATCAGCCACGCTCATCTGCACGAGCATGCGCTTGATAGCGGTGCAGCGCTGTCCGGAGTTTTTGTAGGAACCGGCCGCAGCAAGCGTCGCTGCTTCTTCCAGGTCCGCATCCTCGAGCACGATGATCGGATCGTTCCCGCCGAGCTCTAGGATCTGTCGCTTGTAGACAGCCTTGGCAGAGATATATTTGCCGACCGCGATTCCGCCCGTAAAGGTGACGAGATCAACGTCCGGGCTGGTCAATAGTTCATCGGCGATCTCGGCAGGGTTCCCAGTCAGCACCGATAGCATCTGCGGCGGTAGCCCGGCCTCATAAAACGCATCCGCGAGTGCCAAGGCCGTCAACGGGGTCTTTTCGCTGGGTTTGAGGACCACGCGGTTGTTCGTCGCCACCGCGGGCGCCACCTTGTGAATGACCTGGTTAAGCGGGTGATTGAAGGGCGTGATCGCCGTGATCACCCCCTGTAGCGGCTCACGCATCGTGTAGACCTTGCGGCTCTTGCCATGTGCCGTCAGGTCGCAGGAAAACACGCTGCCGTCGTCCACGAGCGCCTGATTCGCAGCGAATAACAATACATCGGAAGCCCGGCCGACTTCGTACAGTGAATCTTTCAGGCATAGGCCCGACTCGAGCGTGATCAGCCGCGCCATCGCCTCCTTGCGGGCCTGGATAATCACGCCGGTCTTCATCAGGATCTGGTAGCGATCGTATCGCGTCAACTTCGATTTGAAACGGCGCGCAATCTGCAGCGCCCGCTTGACGTCATCTAGCGTGGCCCGCGGAACCGTAGCTACCACATCGCCGCTGTAGGGATGACGGATTTCGATGACGCGGTCGCGCGTTACCTTTTCGCCAGCTATTCGCAGCGATTCATGCAGGGGTTCGCGCGCCGCAGAGGGGCGGGTGGTAACGGACATAAATAGTGCCTTAAGGGCTGCGTATGGCAAGGTTCAGGCCTAGGTCGAACGCATCGAAATTGCGCCAGCGCCGGGACTGCCGGGGCTTCGCTATTTTGCGGTTCATGATTAGCGGAACCTTCTGCTCCGACAAGCCGCCGTGCGAGCGCAGCGGCACTTCGAGGCCCGACAGGTCATGACGTTCGCGACTCGTGCCTATCACCGTGTCCTGCTTCGAGACGACGATCAGATCGCCGATCCGATCCGCGGGCAGTTCGAATTTCACCGCCGCATCCGAGCGCGATAGAACTATCTCGATGCCGGACAGCGCCGATATTTTCGCGGCCGCCTCGCGTTGCGCGATCGGATCGCCCACATATACCAACGCGAAGGAGCCGAGCGCCCCATGATGAACCACGTAGGGGTCGGTAATCGGCAGGATCACCCGCGACTTGTCCTTGCCGAGCCAGCCATCGAGCTTGTCCTGCAGGTAGATTACATTCGGCTGGCCATCTGCTGAGTGCTTCGAGTTCATGCCGTGATCGGCTGTCAGAACGATGGTCGTGCCAAGCGCATCGAGTTTCGCCAGGTTCCGGTCCATCATCGCGTAAAATTCATTCGCAGTCGCAGTCCCCGGTGCCGCCTTATGCTGGACGTAATCGGTGGTCGACAGATACATCATGTCCGGTCGCTCGCGCTCCATGATCCTGACGCCGGCAACGAACACGAACTCCGACAGGGCCGCGCTGTATACCGAGGGAACCGGCAAACCTACACGCTCCAGGACATTTTCAATGCCATTCTCAGCCATGGTCACCTGGTCGGACTTTTCGGACGAGAAGCAGATGCCGCGCATCTGGTTGCCGAGCAGCTTACGCAGCTTATCTTTGGCGGTTATGACCACCACCTTGGCGCCGGCAGCCGAGAATGCCGCGAGGATCGTGCCGGCGCGCAGGAAGCGCGGATCATTCATCATGACTTCCTCCTTGCGGTCGGGATCGAAGAAGTAGTTTCCGCAGATCCCATGCACGGATGGTGGAACGCCCGTAACGATCGACAGGTTGTTCGGGTTGGTGAAGCTCGGCATCACGCAATCCGCAGTCAGTACCGTGCCCGCGCCCTGCAACAAGCGGCCCAGAAATGGCGCCACCCCTGCCTCCACTGCAGCGCTGATGTATTCGAATTGACTGCCATCCACGCATACCACCACCAAGGGACGATCCATCCATTGATAACTGCGGTCATTGACGTTGATATCCGCGTGCACAGCCCTACTCCTTTGACATTCCAGGGGCCTCGTAGACGATGCGGCCGCCGACCGTTGTTTGCAATACCTTGACGTTGGCGATGTCCTCGGGCGCCACCGACAAAGGGTCGCGATCGAGGATGATCAGGTCGGCAAATTTGCCGCGCTCCAGCGAGCCGATGACATCGTCCTCATGTAATTCCTGCGCAGCAATTATGGTCGCTGCGCGCAGCGCCTGGATCGGGCTCAAGCCCGGATCCGCGCCCAGCCGCCCGGGATATTTTGCGGCAATGGCCGGTGAAGCGGTACGCGTGACGCCGATCTTCAGTGCGAGCCACTCGTTCAAAGGATCGACCGGCCAATCGCTGCCAAACGCGACTGCGGCACCGGCCCTAGCGAGCAGGCCGTTCGGCTCGGCGATAGCCGCGCGCTCGGGGCCGATATAGTCCCGCAGCTGGTTGATGTTGTCCGGGGATGGCCCTTCCCACTGCATCGATAGCACCGGGAATACATTCAGTTGCGCAAAGCGTGCAAAGTCCTCCGGAGCGACCATTTCGCAATGCGCAAGACCCGGCCGTATATCGGCACCGGGCATCGCCTTGCGCATTGCGGCAATCGAATCGAGCGCCTCCTGCACTGCCCGGTCACCATCGACGTGCATATGTGGATCTATTCCGGCCCTGGCAAGTTCCAGCACCACGGCTTTGAGCTTCGTCGCGGGAAAATACACATCAGGCCCGCGCGAGGGGCCTGGCGCCCAATCAGGCTTTGCAGGCGTTCCGTGATTGACCAGATAGGGTTTCAGCAGTGCGCCGGTAAATGCCGGCCCATTTATCACACCGTCGAGAAACAGCTTGGCATTTCGCACCGTGACGGTCGGCGCCGGCGTGTACGGCCCCTGATCGTAGGTATTGCGCAGGGCCACGATCGCTGCGACAACCTTGCGTGCATCCTCAGCCTCTACCGGATCGATGCGCGGCGCAAAGTGTGCCCGTGCGGTCAGTTTCCCGCTTTTTTGCACGGCCTCGAACGCCGCTATGTCATGCTCCGGCGCGTCAGCGTCGAGAAAGCTCGTGACCCCCTGTTGGGCTATTGCCCGAAGTGCCTGGCGCGCGGCAGCCTCGGCCTGTGGCTTTGTCATCTTGGGGAGCAGCGCGTCAATGCCGGCGTAGCCGGCATCCTGCAAGACCCCGGACGGTTCACCGGATGGGTCGTGCTCAATCGCGCCGCCGACGGGATCAGGGGTGCTACGGCTAATTTTTGCAAGCTGCAGCGCCCGCGAATTCACGAGTTCGGTATGCCCGTATCCATCGCTGACCGTGATTGGCCGCGTGGTATTCAGTGCATCCAGGGTTGCACGTGACATGCGCGCACCCGTTGGCAGCATCCCCTGCTGATACCAGGCTTCAACATCCAGCCAGCCGTCCGGTTCGCGCGATTTCGTCGCATTAAGGCAGGCCTGGATCCGCGCCTGGAACTGCTCGATCGTCAGTTGCTCATAGTTCAGGTTGCAAGTCAGCAGATGCGCTCCCCCTTCGAGCGGGTGCATATGGCCGTCAATGAGGCCTGGCATCAGCGTGCGTCCATGCAGGTCCACGCTCGCTGTCGTCGGGCCTATGTAGGCTGCGACTCCGGCATTGCTGCCGATGTAAATCAATCGGCCGTTGGCGATCGCGACGGCCTGCTGCACCGAGTCCGCAGGGTCAGCGGTGTAGATGTGTCCGTTGCGGTAAACGACATCGGCCGGTTGCGATTCTGCCAGTGCGTCGGCAGCGCACAGTTCAGCGGCCGCCCCTACACAGGCAGCCACCAGCATGCCGACCTGGCGTGCATTGATTTTCACGGCGAGACGAACCGGATCAAAATCATCGTAATTACTCCCAGCACGAGCAATGAAAAAATTACCGTCGCAGACACGCTCATGCCAGTCTTCGCGATGACGCGCACATTGACGCCGAGACCCAATGCGGCCATGGAAATCGTCGTGAAGCCCCGAGTCAGATAGGCGATGGGCTCGAGCAGCATCGCGGGGATCAGATTAAAGCTTCGCATTGCGGCCAGCAACAGAAATGGAAAAATGAACCAGGGCACCAGCCGATGGAGTTTCGGCATCACCGGCGCCGGGCCGTCCTGCGACAGGCGGCCGGCGAGCAAGGACAGCACGACCACGACCGGTGCCAGCATAAGCACACGCACCAGCTTTACCAGCGTGCCGACCTGATTGGCCAGAGCGCCGATTGGGAGCGTGGCCGCCATGACCTGCGGCACGGCGTATACGGTCATGCCGGCCAGGAATCCGTATTGCGGCAACGTCAGCCCAAGCGGCGTCGCCAGCAGCGGCAGGCCAAGCACCACAGCCACCCCCAGCACGGCGGTAAAGGCGATCGCGGAACTAACGTCATTGGCACTCGCGCCGATCACCGGTGCGACCGCGACAATGGCCGAATTGCCGCAAATCGAGTTGCCGCAGGCAATGAGTATCGCCATTCGCTGCGGCAGTCCCATAGCCCGACCGATAAGGTAGCTCGCGCAAATCGCGACCGCGACGATTAGGATGATGCCCAGCAACATTGGGGGGCCGAGCTGCATTACGGTATGCGCGCTGACCGCCGCACCCAGCAGCATGACCGCGGTCTCGAGCAACCACCTCGCGCAGAAATTGATACCCGGCAACCAGCGCCCGCCCGGCGTCCAAACACTTCTCACTGCAACGCCGAGCAGGATCGCGAGCACGAGTGCTTCTATATAGGGCTGGCCGGCAAATCGCTCCTCCATAGCTTGAAGGGCTGCCGCGGTTAGCGTCAGTCCGGCGCACAGCAGGACGCCCGGTAGGATACGGGGGACGGCACTCAGCATCGATCCAGTTGCTTTTTTTTTTGCTGTCTCATGGGGCGATTGGCAAATATACTCGCGCAACGCAGCGTCAAGGATGACGCGACCCACCGGCGGCGGTTGCGTAGCGACGTGAAGCAGAGCCGCCAGATGCACCTAAGGTTCGGTTCATGCCACGTTAGTTTGCGCATCTTTATACGAAAAGGGTAGATATTCGACCTGCCGCCGATGGGCAGGTCAGCTAGCGTTTTGCGATGGCTGACGGCTCCCGCTATTGCGTTCGTACCCTGCGTCTGAAGGTAAAGCGCGAGGGATATGCCTGACTCGATGCGGGCTGGGGCATGCTCAAGGCGCGATTGCAGTATACGGGCGAGAACGCCGGCAGATGCGTACGGATCGTCAATGAAAGATACACTACGCAGGAATGCAGCAGCTGTAAGGCCCTCACGGGCCCTGCAGGACTGGACAATCTTGTTGTAAGGAGCTGGACTTGCAGCCGGTGCGGTGTGACCCATGACCGAGACGTCAATGCTGCGATTAACGTCCTCTTCGCGGGGAGGTGCTCCCCGTCCGTCAGCGGGAATGAGCCATCGATTTCAGCGCAGCCGCCGAGCCCGACAGATAGTCGGCGCGAGGCACGGATCAGCGCGGTGAAAGCGGCGGCATGAACACTTAGCCCTGTCGGTGACAATTAGTTCAGGGCATATACTGCTTAGCCAGGGGTAACCCTAAGCATGGTGGCGGAGAGAACTGCGTGATCCTGTTCAGACAGCTTTTCGATGCTGTGTCGTCCACCTACACTTATCTGGTCGGCGACGGGCGTTCGCGCGAGGCCGTGCTCATCGACCCGGTGTTCGAGCATGTCAGGCGCGATTCCGCTTTGATCAGGGAACTGGACCTCAAGCTCCGTTATACGATAGAGACCCATGTGCACGCCGACCACGTCACCAGCGCGTCACTCCTGCGGCAGCGCTGTGGCAGCCAGATTGCCGTCGCGGCAAACGCCGGAGCCCATGGCGCAGACCGGCTGCTGCGACATGGTGAGAAGATCAGCTTCGGATCGCGGCATCTTGATGTGCGGTCAACGCCAGGTCATACCAGTGGATGCCTGACGTACGTGCTTGACGATCACAGCATGGCATTCACGGGCGATGCGCTGCTCATTCGCGGTTGCGGGCGCACGGATTTCCAGCAAGGCAGCGCTGCGACGCTATTTCACTCAGTGCGCGAGCAGATCTTGTCCCTGCCGCCGGGGTGCCTCCTGTATCCGGGACACGACTACCGGGGGCTGACGGTCACCAGCGTCGCCGAGGAACTGGGCTATAACCCGCGACTCGGCGGCAAGATCAACGAAGCCGATTTCACCGGGTTCATGAATAACCTCGGCTTACCGCATCCGAAATTGATGGACGTGGCCGTTCCTGCCAACCTAAATTGCGGCCGCCCTTCAGACAGCACTGCCTTGCCTGAGGAACCGGCGTGGGCGCCACTCACATTCACCTTTGGCGGTATCTGGGAAATCGAGCCGAATGCGCTGGCGGAGCTGCGCGGCGCGGTCCAGGTCGTCGATGTGCGCGAAGCGAGCGAATTTACCGATGCGCTCGGGCATATTACTGGCGCCCAGCTGATCCCACTCTCCACTTTGCCGGCGCATATAAGCGAAATCGACCGGAATCGTCCCGTCGTCACCGTATGCCGCGCCGGCGCAAGGTCAGCCCAGGCGACCGTAATGTTGCAGAAGTCTGGCCTCACCCAGGTTGCAAACCTCTCTGGTGGAATGTTGCGCTGGCGGGCCGAGGGGCTGCCCGTCGAAGGTGATCATCTATGAAGAAAATACTGCTTGCGCTGCTGGCTGCCACGCTGATGGGAGCGGCCGCAACCCCGGAATATTCTATCGACGCCATACGTTACGCGAACGCACCAAAGATTTCAGTTGCCGACATGGTCATGGGCGGACCGAAGGATCAAAACGTCGATGCGGTCTTTGTCATTTGGCTGGTTCGCGGGGGTGGAAAAAACATTCTTTTCGACAGCGGCTTTCATCGTCCGCAATGGTTCAGGTATTTCACCGTCAGCGACTACTTGCGCCCCGATAAGGCCGTGCTGCTAGCGGGAGTTAATCCCGAACAAGTCACCGATATCGTGATCAGCCATGCGCACTGGGATCATATGGGCGGTATCGACCTGTTCCCCAAGGCCACTGTGTGGATACAGAAAGAGGAGTATCGCTATTACACGACGGATGTCTGGCAGCCGGGCGGCGAGCATGACGGCATCGATCCTGAGGACGTCCGCGAGCTGGTGCGGCTGAACACCGCGGGACGTCTGCGCCTCGTGGATGGCGATGACGTGGAGATAATGCCCGGCATACGTGCCTATACGGGAGCGCGGCACACTTATGCCTCCCAGTACCTGCGCATCGCGGGCAGCCCGCCTTTCGTGCTGGCGTCGGACAACCTCTATCTTTATCGCAACCTGACCGAACACAGGGCCAGCGCTACATTTAGTGAGGCGGATTGGCCCGCCAACATCAAAAACCAGGAGCGCATGATAGAGCTTGCGGGCTCACCTGACCGGGTGGTGCCAGGCCACGACCGAATGCAGTTCGAGAAATACCCGGTCAAGGGCCGCGTGGCGAAGATCAAGTAGCGCCTACGATCGCCATAGGCAGCAGATCAGAATGCCGCGCTAAGGAACTGCGCGAATTGCGCCACATCCAATGTGCCGAGACCCGCGGTCGGGCTATAGCCATTGCGGGCAGCAAAGGCCCAGTTATTGCCGTACGCGATGGTATGCAGGGGCATCACCGCGCCGGCGGGCGTGCGCCGGCGCGGTGCCGACGCGGCGAGGTTATAAAGTGAGCCGTTCAACAGTCCGATACGCTGGCCGCCTAGGTACTGGCCCAGCAGAGCCGCGACGCCATTCAATTGTGGCGCAACAAAGCTGGTTCCCCCGACGAAGGTCGCGATGCCGAGCGCGCTGCCAGGGTTGCTGGACGTGTAGTACACCGAATAGCCAGTGTTCGGATCGGCGTTGAATGAAATGTCCGGCACATTACGGCCGAAAAAATGCGCCGGCAGCGCATAGAGCGCCGGCATAGCGTCATTGGCTACAAAGTAATCGCCGGCCTGGAAAATCTGACGTGGCTGGCTGGCCAGGACGCCGCGCGTGCCGGCCTGGTAGGTAGGCACGCCGAAGATGACACTTACGCCTCCGCCGCCGCCAATTCCATAAGTGCCGCAGGCGACCCGGTCCGGCGTCCCCTTTGCGGCACATAGGCCATCAAGATATGCCCATCCCCATACCTGTTCGTGCGCAAGGTTGACCGAATAGGTCTGGGTACAGGTTTCATCAATACAATGATACTGCGCGCCCGGCAGCGTGGTACCGCCCGCGGCGGTAATCGCGGGGTCGCTCGCCGGATAATCGACACTGAGGGTCAGGCTGCAGCTCTTGGGTACCGCAGGCGAATACGGTCCGTAGCAATTCAGGTCACCGTTCACTTCGTACGCGCCGTTGTCCCCTGCGGATGTGTAAACCGACTGGCCCTGCATAGCGGCCCGCACGAGCAACTCATGGACCGCCTGCGTAACCCCCGCGGTGCTTCCATTGGACGGATCGGACACCGGCGAATTTGCAAGGTTATCGAACCATTCCCACTCGCCCCAGCTGATCGAGATGGAATCCGCGAGATTGTCCTCGACGGCATTGGCAACGAGATCAACGAATCCCTGGCTCGTGTTCGGCGCCTGATACACCATAATATTGGCCAGCGGAGCCACGCCGCCCGACTGCTCAACATCGAGCGTTGTTTCCTCCGAACCGCCCGCGTCGCTCGGCGAACCGGCGCCACCGTCGACATTGATGATCGTGAGGCGATCCTGATTGACCGCGAGCCCGACCGCGTTCCAGTACGCAAACGCGTCGGACGGGGTAAAGCTCGCAAACGTCAAGATGCCGATGGTTTTTCCTGCCCCCAGCACCCCCTGGTTGTAGAGCGGCCGCACGTCATACTGGCTGGCGAAGTCCGCTACAGTCAGGCTTCCCATCGGATTGCCTGCCGCCCCCAGCGCCGTGCTTTGCTCAGCCCGCAAGAACTGCGCCGGCGCGGCATAAAGATGCGGCCGCATGCGTGGGCGCGAATCGAGGCCCACTACAGCCGTGACCTTGCCCGCAAGCCCCGGCGGCAGTCTGCCTGCGCCCTGCGGCGCATGAAAGGTGAAGCCTGCGACATCATTGTGGGCGGGAACGGCGTAGCGATGCAGGTTCACCGTGAAGGCGCGCTCGATATTCTCGGGCGCTCCGGTTACCTTCAGCGTGGTCGCGCCAATTCGCTCACTTCTCAGTCCGTACTGCGCAAGGTCCTCTACAACCCGTGAAACACTTGCACTGGTCGGTGCAAACCGCGTTACGAATTCAGCAGCGGAGAGAAAGTGATGGAATTGGGCGCTCCCGGGCGAATTGATTTCCTGCATCAGCTCTTCGGCCTCGGCAAGGTTGCGCAACGCGAGCGCGATCGTGACCGATATCGGCTCCGGGTCCGGCTGCGCAGTCAGTTTCCCCAGGTCCGTTGCCCGCACCGCCGCGGCTGCTGGGCCAATAGTCCGCGCATTAGCATTCGCATATTGGCCGAACGCGCTGGCGACGGCGAGCGCCAGCGCCGAGGCGAATATTTTCTGAACGGTATTCACAACGGATCGAGGCTACTGGCCGTGGACCGCTTATTCAACGCGCACAAGCAGTTCAATTGACATAAGGCAGAAGCAGATGGTGAATCCGCAACGAAGCTCACACAACTTCTCGCGGTGGGCGGCGCTAGCGCCTACAGGCGGCCACGCTCATATCGCATCAGCAGCCAGGTGCCAATGGTGGTCAGGAACACCACGCCCAGCAGTAAAGCGAATACCGAATTGATGCCAACGTTTTGCTTCAGCCATCCGATCACGGGCTCCTGCAGGATCGGACCGATGGAACCCAGCCCATTAATGATCCCGGCGGCCAGCGCAGCCTGACGGCGGCTGCCGGCGTCCATCGCGCACGCGCCGGACAGCAATGCATCCGGTCCCATGGCTGTAAAGCCGATAAGGCCCAACAGGACAATGAAAAACACGGGCGAGGTCAGACCCACAAACCACATCAGGAACGTGAATCCGAGGCAGGCGAGCGTCATCCAGAAAATCACAGGGGTTCGCCGGGCCCCTATCCGGTCCGACCAGATGCCGGCGGCAATGACTCCGAGGAAACCAATCCAGTCGAATGCAGCGGACCAGTAGCCAGCGCGTGTCGCTGACATGCCGAACTGGTCCGACAGGATCAACGCAGACCAGCTGTCGAGGGCATAGCGCAAAAACTTGAAGCCAAAATAAATCATGCCCATGGCGATGAGCGAGTTGACCCAGCCGATCGGCAATCGCTCCGGCTTCGCGCTGGCCTGGGCGCCCGCTCCGGTGTGCTCCACGTCCGCCTCGGCTTCATCCTCAAGCGACAGGCCCACCGACTGCGGCCGCTCGCGCGCCCAGAATGCAAACAACACGGTCAGCGCCAGCAGCGCGATGCTCGCGCCAAAGTACGACCAGGCCATGCCGAGCCAACCAAGCAGAAAAGCGGCCAGCCATTTACCGGCCACCGCGCCAAACTGGTAGCACGTGCCCCAGATGCCAAAAAGCGTTCCGCGTTCCGCCCGTCTGGTCCAGTTCGCAAACAGGCCCACGTTGTGTGGCCATCCAGTGGCCTGCGCGAAACCATGAATACCCATCGTGACGCACATCCAAACATAGGCGTTCGCGCCGTGTGTCTGGACTAGCCATCCAAATACGATGTTGCAGGCCGCAGCAGCGGTCATGCCATAAAGCAGTATTTTCTTGCTTTGCATGCGCCGCCCAAGCCACGCCGCGAAGAACTGGCCGAGCATGTAGGTGACCAGGTAGATCGTCCATGGATAGGCAACATGGACATCATCGAGACCGAACTGGTCCTTCAGCGGCTTCTTGACGACCGCGTAGATCTTGCGCACAAGATAAAAGCCGAAATACGATAACCAGGTTGCGGTGAACAGCTGTGCCCTGTGGCGGCGCAGTAGCGAGGGGTTGGCGGAATTCATGTGAACGCCCGGCCGGCAAAATCCCCCGTTCCATCAGCGAGCTGTTCCCAGAATCCGGGCGGCAAAGTGCGGTAATTCGTGCAGGAGCAGGTCGCCAGTGCGGAGTTTCCAGCGATGTCCGAGGCGCAGCACATGACGAACAATGAACGCATGCCAGCGGCCCGGGCCGCGAGCAGGCCGGCGTGGCTGTCCTCGCATACCAGCGCCTCAGCAGGATCCACACCCAAAGCGCGCGCCGCCTTAAGAAACCCCTCCGGATCCGGCTTGCCCTTACGCACCCCATCGCCACCGACGCAGGCGCCTGCATCGACCAGCGCCTCAGCTCCCAATTTGGCGATCAGCCGTTGTATGACGGCGAGCGGGCTGGAGGAAACGATTGCGATTTTCAGTTTGCATGCGGCTGCGGCGCGCAGCGCCTGCGGCGCACCCGGAACGGTTTTGACATCCGCCGTGGCATCGTTCCAGAGCGCAAGCAATTCGCCGGCAAGCTGCGGGGCCGGTATGCTGACAGTGGTCTGCGCGCGGATCATGTCGGCAATATGCCGCCAAGTACGGCCACGCGTCTCGGTGTGAGGCAGCGAGAAATTGCTGACGCCGTATCGCGCCGCCACCGCCTCGATGGCCCGGTCGGTATGCGTCTCGGTGTCGACCAGCGTGCCATCAAGGTCGAACAGCAGCGCACGAACTATCCCGGGCCTGGTCATGCAGCAATCATTGCCCTTCGGCGCGGGCAGCGGCGAGCGCCTCACGCTGGCGCCCGGCCGCATCGAAATTCCGTGGATCGAGCCAGCGCTCATACGCGACCCGCAATCGCGGCCAGTCGCCATCCAGCATCGCGTACCACGCGGTGTCACGGTTCTTTCCCTTGACCATCAGGTGCTGGCGGAAGATACCCTCGAACTCAAAGCCGAAGCGCAACGCTGCCCGCCGCGATGGCTCATTCAGCGCATCGCATTTCCATTCGAAGCGTCGATAACCGAGCTCGTCAAACACATAGCGTGCCATCAGGAATAAAGACTCGGTCGAGAGGCGCGACCCGGCCATCTGTGCCCCCCACAGGATGTTGCCAATCTCAATCACGCCATGTTCTTGCGTGATCCGCATCAATGCCTGGCGTCCGGTGACCTTCCCGGTTTTCTTGTCGACACACACAAAGAACAGTGGATCGTTCGAAGCGAGTTTCGCCGCGATCCAGCGGCCGCAGTCAGCCAGCGATCCGATGCCGGCTTCGGGCAAATAACGGTAAATCCGTTCCCGATCGGGATGGCTGCCAATCTCAAACAGAGCCTCTGCGTGCCGTGGCGCAAGCGGTTCGAGTTGCACATAGCGACCGTCGATCGGTATGCGCGACGGGAGAAGTGCGGGAAGCATCGGGGCACTATACCAGCGGCCCCGACAGGGTGCGGACGTGCGGGCGCGGACCCGGGGCCGGAGCGACCTGTGACCGGCGTCATATATCTTGGCTGGGGAAACAATTTACCTGGGGGAATGTGCGCGGCTACCAGATATGCCACGGTTCATTCTGTTAACTGGTCGGGCATGAATATTCGTCCCAAAGTCATGATCCTATTGACGCTGGTGTTCGTCTTGCTCAGCGCCGGCGCGATCCTGATTCAGGAGCGGGTCGTGATGCCGAGTTTCGCCCGTCTCGAGCAGACCAATGCGTCGACTGCGATGCACCGCGTGCGCCACGCGATGGACCGCAATCTCGAAGCCCTTGAGGTCAACGCGAAGGACTGGGCCAACTGGAAAGACATTTACGATTACGTCCGAGACCACAATTCCGCCTTCGCGACGGCCAACGTCACGCAAAGCTCATTGGCGCAACTGCAGATCGATGAGCTACTGATCGTCGACCTGGACGGCCATGTCGTCTTCTGCTCCAGCGAACATTTGTCATCGCCGGTGACGGTCGGCGCAATAATGTCGCGCAATGAGCTGCGCCAGGATTTTCCGTGGCGCCAGTATCTCGGCAAGGATGTACCGGCCCGGGGACTCATAAAGACTAACCTTGGCGTCCTGTTGATTGCGAGCGCACCCATCTTGGACGGGTTCGGCGCAGGCCCGGTTCGCGGCATGGTCATCATGGGGCGCCTGCTGACCAGGCCCCTGGTACAGCGAACAGAGGCGCAGACCGAGACCACGTTTGCAATGGTCACTGACGCCCCGCCGGGGTCGGATGACCGCGTGGTGACCTCGAGCTCACTGACACAGATCTTTGGATCCTTCCCGGACGTCTATGGAAATCCCGTCATGACGCTGCGCGTCGATGTGCCTCGCGACATTACTGCCAATGGACGCCGGGCGATTCTTATCGCGGCCGCCTCCCTTGTCGGCGCTGCGATGGTGACGCTTGTGCTGCTGATGACACTCCTGAACCGCTATGTGCTCGCGCCGTTGAGCAGGCTCACGCGGCATGCGGTAGCCATCGGTGAAAATCCGGAAAATACTGAGCCATTGGGATTCAAGTCGGAAGACGAATTCGGAAAGCTGGCAAGCGAGTTCGACGATATGGTTCTGCGCCTTGCGCAGACCCGTCGCGACCTCGTCGATCAATCGTTCGAGGCCGGTTTTGCGGAAATGGCCAAGGGCGTGTTGCACAACCTCGGCAATGCGCTGACACCGATGGGCGTGCGCCTCTCCGCAATGGACCAACGGTTACGCGAATCGCCGGCAGCTGACCTGGAACTTGCCGTCACTGAACTTTCGAAGACCGAGGGGGATCCGGCTAGGCATGCCGAACTGCTCGAATTCATGGCGCTCGGTTGTCGCGAAATGGTCCAGTCGATGCAAGATACAGCCGCCGACATCCAGCTAATGCAGCGGCAGGCCTCGCTGATGCAGGCATCGCTCAGCGAGCAGATGCATGGCGCGAGCCACAAGGCGCCCATTCTGGAGTCGGTAAAACTTCCCGACCTGATTACCCAGTCATTGGATATCGTGCCCGACGCGAGCCGCCGACGACTGCAGCTGGAGATGGACGAGTCCCTGCAGAGAATTGGCGCACTTCGCCTGGCGCGCACCGTGCTGCGCATGGTGCTGCAGAACGTGATCATCAACGCCGCGGATGCTGTGCGCGATGCAGGTCGCGACAAAGGCGTGCTGCGGGTGCTGGCGGAAATCGTCCGGGAAGATGGCCGCGACAACCTGCATCTGCAATGCCAGGATGATGGTGTCGGCATTCCGCAGGACAAACTCGTGGCCGTTTTCGAAAAAGGCTACACGACCAAATCGCGCGACACCAACCAGGGCATCGGCCTGCACTGGTGCGCCAATGCGATAGTCGCGCTCGGCGGCAACATCTGGGCCACGAGCGACGGGGCCGGCCGGGGCACTTCGCTTCACCTCAGGTTTCCGGTCTGATCGCGGG
>JANXZG010000086.1 GCA_025355645.1 Gammaproteobacteria bacterium
CCTCAACAACCTGATTGAGCAAGATCATCGGGCGATCAAACGACGCTGTGCGTCGATGGCTGGCTTCAAGTCGCTCAGGAACGCGGCCATCACGATCGCCGGCATCGAGCTTACCCATCGGATTCGCAAGGGACAATTCTCCTTCGGTCGTGGCCGTCGGCGCCGTGGCTGGTCGCGGAAAGATGAATGGGCAACGGCGCTTGCATAAGAGAGAGGCTCGAAACACAAAGGCATTGACATGACCGAAATATCCCGTGATGCACTAGAGCCACTTTCACGAGCTCGGCGTGATTATGGCATGATCAATCCGTACTCGCTTTTTTACATCTTGTTCGGAATCCTTCGCCGACCTGATCGCTTGGATCGGTCTGGCAATACGGTCGCGGGATTCTAAAGAGTTCGAGATCCTGTTCTTGCGCCGACAGCTCGCTCTACATGTCGAGCGGGGCGTTAAGCCGCGGCGCATCAACTCCGTTACTGGAGTTGTTTTGACGTTCTCGGCGCAGCCCTCAAAGCCTCGATCAGGGCCGCGGGGGCACCAGGGCGACCACGCGCGCCGGGAATCCGCTGCCGTTCTTCGGCTTGGGGAAGGTCACCAGGACCAGCGCACCCGCCTCCGGAACCTGGTCAAGATTGGCCAGCAGTTCGATCTGGAAATGATTGGTGCCAAGGACATAGCTCTCCAGCGAATAATCATTCTTGGAGACGGCTGTGCTCCGCAAATACTCGATTGTCGGATTTTCACGAGCTGGTCGTGATTATGGCATGATCAATTCGTGCTCAACATTGTTTACATCCTTGGCGGAATCGTCGCCGACCTGATTGCGTGGCTCTTTTTAGTCGTTCGGCCGCGAAAGTCACTTGAAATCGAGATCTTGTTCTTACGTCGGCAGCTCGCCCAGTACGTCGAGCGGGGTGTAAAGCCCCGGCGCATCGACTTCGTCTCTCGAGTTTCCTTTGCATTGTTGTCTCGATTCTTCGATTGGCGAGGGGCTCTCGTCGTGGTGCGCCCCGAAACGATGATCCGATGGCATCGGGCGGGGTGGAGGCTGTTCTGGCGATGGAAGTCTCGACCCGGTCGGCCCTCCATCCCGAGGGACTTGCAGGCTCTCATTCGGCGCATGGGCCGCGAGAACCCCACCTGGGGTGAAGAGCGAATTGCCAACGAGCTCTTGCTGAAACTCGCAATCCAGGTATCCCCGCGTACAGTCCGGAAGTACTTGCCGCCCCGGGCGCCCGGCAGGCCGAGGGACGGTATGCGGTGGTCGGCCTTCCTGCGTCTTCATGCCCAAGGGATCATCGCCTGCGATTTCGCGGTTGCTGTCACCGCGACTTTCCGCCTGCTCTATGTGTTCATCGTCATCGAGCATGGCAGTCGCCGGCTTGTTCACTGCAATGTTACTGCCCATCCAACGGCGGCCTGGACACTTCAGCAGTTACGTGAAGTGTTTGGCGGTGACCGCGATTGCCGGTATCTCCTTCACGATCGCGACCGAATCTTCGCCAAACACCTCGACGAATCGATCAACAACCTCGGCGTCGATATCCTAACATCGCCACCACGCTGTCCTAAGGCCAATGCGATCTGTGAAAGACTCATCGGCACGATCCGCCGTGAGTGCCTCGATTGGCTCATTCCGCTTTCGGAATCGCATTTGCGGGCGATTTTGAAATCGTGGGTTCGTCACTACAATACGGGCCGCCCGCATTCTGCCCTCGGTCCAGGTGTCCCCGATCCACCCTCGCCGCTTGCAACGAACATTCGACCAGAATCTCGGCACCGCCGCGGAGAATACTACTCTGTGCGCGCGAAATCGATCCTCGGCGGGCTGCATCATGAGTATTTTCTGGCAGCCGCTGTGGCTTGATTGAGTTTTTGCGGACCACAGCAGGAAATTTGGGCTTGCTCGCCGTTCGAAGAGGTGGCAGCGACAAGTCAGTGCCTTAGGAAGAGCTGCGTTGACCAAACTTGCGATGGAACGGGCCGCCGCGTATCGGGTGCATATCGAGTGGGCGCTCGGGCAGCTGGGCCTGATGGGGAGACCTATTTCGCGCAGAGCGGCAGCAAAAAAACT
>JANXZG010000095.1 GCA_025355645.1 Gammaproteobacteria bacterium
GTGCCTCTCACCGTGACGTCGGTCCAGCCACGCGCCTCGGCAATGGCGATCAGGCTCCGTATGACTTCGGTATTTTCCGATGGTGAAGTGATGCGACCGCCGCGATCGGTAAATGCACGCGTGCCGTCCGGGAAGAAGAACTCATTCCCCACCTGGGTAAAGCGCTGGCGGACGTCCTCCGGAATCTCCCTGGTTCGATCACGAGGGCGTTCATCCGTGGCCGGTTTGATCTTTGCGTTCGATCCTTGCGTAGGCTTGGGCGGGATCTCCTGTGTGGCGGGCTTCGCCGGGCTAACGGAATTGAGCGCAACAGGGTCACCTGCGTCCTTTGCGCTAGGCGCCTGATCCTTGCTTCCGGGCCGCACTGAGTTGCCTTTCGCGCTCTGTTTACCGGCGCTTTTTTTCGATGTTGCCATGAATATCTCCTAGCGTTCCTGAAAGGCCGAGCGAAATTTGTCTACCAACTCATCCATATCGCGCTCACTCATGCGCTCCGCGTCGGGCGGCTTCACCTGGCTTAAGTCCGCTGCAAAATCCTCGAGGGTGAGCGCCTCGATTCGCTCGATGTCGGCAATCGTGGCTTCTCGGGTTTGGGAGACTTTTGACGCCGACACCGACGGCACAGCAGCCTGCGCACGGTCCCGATTCGTGCCGGCAGATTCTCGGCGCGGCTTTTGCTCCCGAAAATCCGAGTCCGCTGCGATGTCCGCGGATCCGGCCCCGATAGGCGAAGTGCCCTCGTCAATGCCGGCCTTGAGGGCGGGGCAACGCGCGCCACGTGCCGGCGGTCGAA
Source organism: Gammaproteobacteria bacterium (assembly GCA_025355645.1). Lineage (GTDB taxonomy): Bacteria > Pseudomonadota > Gammaproteobacteria > Steroidobacterales > Steroidobacteraceae > Bog-1198. The sequence continues at coordinate 794 of JANXZG010000095.1, forward strand.
GAACTCGTACCCGGAAGAAGCGCTCCCGGTAATAACGGCTCTTGTGGCACAGGAGCGGACGCAGACCCTCGTAGAAGATGATCTGCCGCTCGCGCCCCATGTGCTGCACCTCCTGCGGCAACAGGAGCGCGCGGCGCTGCTCGCTGACATTGACACTGCGCGACCGCCCGCCCTTTGCGCCCAACCCCGACAACGGTTTCGAGTGTGATTTGACCTTCACGGTCGTATTACCAAGCTCCTTTGAGATTTCCTCGGCATCGCTATAGTCCTTGGGTGCATAGACAATGCGCGTGGCGAGCGCCTTCTGGATCGTGTCCGCGGCGTCGTGGCCATAGACTTCCCGTAGTTGGGAGGGGGTCTGGATGACGATCAGGATGCGCACGTTGTAGCCGGGCAGAAACGCGACCGCATTGGCAATGACCGGAATGCGACCCATGGTCGAGAACTCGTCGAGCAGCATCAGCACTTGATGTTTGAGCTTCGGGTTGTGTTCGGGAAGCTCCCGGGTCTGTAGGCCAATGGCCTGCTCGAAGAAAAGGTTAAGCAGCGGCTTTAAGCGCTCGAGATCATCGGGACTCACGCCGACGTAAACAGACATCGGCCGAGAGCGCAGTTCACGCAGGTCAAAGTCGTTTGTCGCAGTCGCCTCATCCAGGATCGGGTTCAACCAAAGATCGAGGCGCGAGGTAAATGTCTTGCGGATGCTGCTCGCGGTCGTGGGCGCAAGATCGATGACATCGCATAGTGCGCGCACGCATTGCGGTGAGAGCGGCAAACCGCCGCTCTTTCGGCCCTCAATAACCCGCTTCCAATGCGCGCCGAACCCTTCATCGGCATTCGCCATGCCCTGGCGCAGCACCTCGCCAATGGTCTTCGTGGCAGAGGGGGTCTCAAATAGATACAGACTGATCCCGAGAAAGAGTGAGCGGGCGCTCGCAGACCAAAAGGGATCCACGCCCGGCGGATCCGGATAGAACATGCCGGCGATGCGCTGGATGCCACTGATTCTTAACGTCGGATCCTCGGAGACATAGAAGAACGGGTTCCAATGCGCTGTGCGCCCATCCTCGGCGAGCGGATCAAAAAGATGGACTTCCTGGCCAAGTGACCTGCGATAGCCTGCAGTCAAGGTCCAATTCTCCCTTTTGATATCGGTGACAACCACCGACCCGGTCCACATCAGCAAATTTGGCACCACGACCCCGACCCCCTTGCCGGATCTGGGCGGGGCGGAGAGCAGCACGCCTTGTTGGCCAGCCAGAATCAGGGACCGCCTACCGTAACGGCCCAGGAAAATGCCGTGCTTTGCGAAGAGGCCTGCCGCGGCAATTTCTGAGCGGTGCGCGAAGCGCGCCTCACCGTGCAGTGAGCGGCGCTTAGGCAATAGAAGTGCGCCCAGACTTGCAGTGACTAGACCTAAACCCATCAAGGAGGCGAGCGCCGCGCGATTCTGAACCTCATTGAGATCTGGGTAATAGTACGCATAGCGAAAGATTGTCAGTGGCGAGGCCGCGCGCGGATCTAGCCCGAACCAATGCAGGAAAATGAATCCTGCAAGATATTGCGCCGCGACCAGAGTCACGGTACCCGCGGCGAGAAATTTAAGCGCGCGCCGGCGCCAGGTGCGGTCAGCCGGCGCTCGCCAGGCTACGGCGCTTGCGCTCGGGGTCATACCAGATTTCCTTGATGAATCGCTCGTGACGCTCAACTCCAAACTGCACGACGACATCGACAAGCAGATAGAGGAGGTTCTTGATATCCGCGCGCGGCAACTCCTGCCCGCCACGGCTTTGCTTGACCAGCAGCACGAGTTGCTCAAAGGCAAGTTCTGCGCTCGCCGCATGGATGCTCGTGATCGAGCCTGGGTGACCTGAGTTCACATTACGCAGGTAGTCGAACGCCTCCTCGGCACGCAATTCGGCAAGCAGGATCCGGTCCGGTTTCATGCGCAGGCAGGATTCCAGGAGCTGCTTTGGAGTCACCCGGGCCAAGCCCTGATCGTCCTTGGAATAGAACAGGCGTACGTGATTCGGATGCCGATCGAGCACGAGCTCTTTCGCATCCTCAATTGTAATCAGGCGCTCATCCCCAGGGATTTCGCGAATGAGGGCCTTGGTCCAGGTCGTCTTGCCAGATCCCGTGGGCCCGGAGACAAGGATGTTCTTGCGGCTTCTCACGGCGAGCTGCATGAACGCCTGGTACTCCCCGCCGCCAAGCAGCTTGAGTAGCTCCTCCTCCGCGGTATCGAGCCCCTGTGAGGAGCGCCGTGCGGCGCGAAAAATGCCACTTTGGCTGAGTTCCTCAATCGACCAGACCTGATCAGAGGGTCGGCGAATCGAGATCGCGACACAGCCCGTGGTGGTCGCCGGTGGCAGCACGATCTGGATCCGCTCCCCGCCCGGCAAAGATGCCGATAAGAGCGGGGATTCCTCATCGATCCGCTGTCGGGTGAAATTCGCAACGAGCTTCGCAAGCCGCCGGCACCACTCGAAGCTCGCAAAGGGCAGCTCCTCGCGCTCCCATCCTGCACGGGTCTCAAGAAACGCGTGTCCGGGCATATTGATGCACACTTCAGTGACATCAGAGCGCGAGAGGTACGGCTGCAGAGCGCGCAAGGTCAGTTCGAGCGCGGAGGCTTCCCGCTGGTGAGCCGTCGGAAGCGCGACGACTCGTTTATCGGGAGACGGTAGCAGCTCTAAGCTCATAGACCGGCCTGAAATCAAGGTCCCTGGCAACCAGGACCTGAATGCGATCGCCATTGCGCACATCAACGGTCGGGGGTATCTCGATCGTGCTCTTGAGAAGTTCCGTCATGATGTCTTGCGAGGCGGAAGGGTTGTAGACCACGGCGCCCGTGGAGCGCTGGGAGCCGACGGCGCCCTGCACCGCCCCATCGATCATCGAGACCAGGATCGCCGCACCGAAGCGCTCGAAGAAGTGTCGATTCACCTTGCCCGTGAGTCCGGCACGCCCGAGTTCATCTGTGCCAGGCGATGCGAGGGGGATCACGACGCCGGTGGGCGTTCTCGCCTCGGTCCACAATACGAATACCCTCGCTGCACCCTGCTGCACAGTCCCGACGGTCTCCCCAACCAGTTTGGTACCGCGTTCCATCAGCACGACTTGGCCATCGGCCCCGAACGTATCGGTTGCTGTGATGCAGGTAGTGAGTCCCGGTAGCGCTGAATTGATGGCGGTCTCCAGCGTACAGTCGATGAAAGCGCCCTTAGGCAACAGCAATCGCTGGGTGGGCAAAACTTCAGCGGCGGCGGCCGGCGTGACGGTAGGATGAAGACGCGACGCGAGGGTGGTCTCACCTAAAGCGCCCATCGCGCCGATCCTGGCGGTCCCTATGGGTCCTTCGGAACTGATGCCAGTTATTGACGCGGAACCGCCTGACGTAGAACCAGACAAGGCATCCCCACCAGAAGTTGCGGAAGCCTGCCCATTGTTGGACCCCGACACCGATACGGGGCCACCGAGACGGCGCTCAAGGGCCAGCTGCCAGGGCAATTTGGTTTGTGGCTGCCCGGCTCCGGCCGGGACTTGGGTCAGCGTTGTCCCGGAGACCGGCTGGGGGTCAGCATTTGCGGGCGGCGGAGCCGGCGCGGGTCCCAGCATCTGAACTATGGGCGGAACGGGTGGATCAACCCGCCCCAATGGCGGGAGGCGCAAATCGCCCTCAGCCTTGGATTGCGCGGTCGCAAGGGCTACGTGCCTCGCTGCTTGCGGCCGGGACGCTGTGCGCACGTAGTACCAGCCCAGGAGGCCTGCGCCGAGCGTCGACATCAGCGCGATCGCCAGGGTGTTGGTGACCCGGGATTGCAGAGAGCGAACGCCAGATAATGTGCTCGCCCCGCGCTCACCGGCGATGTACGAGGCCTCCTCCGCGACGCCGGAGTCCGGAGAGGCATGCCCAGATTCCTTTTCCAACCCCGCACGCCCATCCGCTTCAAACGAAGATGTAAGCATGCCGGGTTGATTTTCATCGTTGGGGCTGCCCAATCCCAGTCTTTGACGCAGGCTCATGGCCGCATCTCCTTGCGCTCCCGGATCACGTCGGGCGCCACGGTGCCGGACCCCAGGCGCTCGCCACTGCCCACGAAGCCCTTGTTGACAATGCAGCCGGTGAGATTGCCTCGCCGCACCAGAAATCTAGCGGCGACCCGGTGAATGATCACATCGCCCTGCTCCAGGCTGAAGTTCAGCAGCGATTCGCTGCCGTCGTCATTCTTTACAAACAGCGCCGGCAATTCCCGCTTGGGCGCAAAGGTGAGGCGCGTGTGGATACCATCGTCTGAGGCGGCTATGGGTCTGACTGACGGATTGCCGCAGAACCAATAATCAATGTTCTGCGTCCGATTTGCGGAGGCGCGTGCGAGTTCCTGGCGTACGCGCTCCTCGGGGGTCAGCCCATCAGCCGCTGTCGGATGTCGCGCCGGATAGGTAAACCTGACGGCATACATGGCCGAATCCGAAAAGAACGGTTCTTGTGCTGTTGCCGAGTACTCAAAATAGTACCGGCGCTTAGTGGTCGAGACGGCGAGGTTCATCTCGGTGCGCGCCACTTTGGGCTTCAAAGTCAGGACGTTATCATGCGCGCTATAGGTGAGCGCGCCTAAGTCCCCGCCGCTTAGGGCTACGAAAGTTTCACCTTCCTCAAATTCCAGATCTAGGTGAAACCCCACGAATCCATACAGCCGATATACCTCGTCGGGACTGTATAAGGCGGTGCGTATTCGCTGATCGATGAGGCCTTTGGTTGGCAATGTTTCCGCGTTTGCGCATACAGCAATGCCAAAAGTTGTCACGGCGAGCAGCAGGAACTTCTGTCCGCAGCGCAAAAAATCGTGCGGGGTATTCATCGGGCCTCCCCGCCAGAAAGCGTCTTCGAAGGATTGGCCGTAGAAGAATCAGAGCCCTCGGCAAGGGCTTCGGGCTCCGGGCGAAAATCGACAATCTTGAACCCGAGGGGATTCCAGCGACGGGTGGCGGGTTCGGTCGAGGGCTTCGCAAAAGCATAGCGAATGGTCGCAATCCAGTGGGTGCGTTGCTCCTCGGCACTTCCCGCCTGGCGTTTGGCTTTGATGTAGCGCACTTGTGCAAGGTCCGCTACCCCGTCCGCACGGGTGAAAAAGCTCACCGAGACCACTCGCGCCTGTACCGTCGTACCATCCTTGTAAGCGTTTAGCGGCGATTCGGGGTTGGTCTTCGCCCACGCCTGATACCAGAGCTGATTACGCTGCGGTGTATGGAATGCACCGCACTCCTCGTAGTCGCTCTCGGCGGTCGAGAAATTAAAGCGCTCGCACACCGTTATGTAATGGTCCAGAAAATATCGCGTGACGGTCTCCGGCATCGCCGCATCCCCGGCATACACCGGCACGACATCCACGAGTCCCGTCGTGCTATCCACTCGCACAACAAAAGGATCGACGCGCTTCAGGGGCATCAGGAGCATGATTGCCGCGATCGCGAGTGCGGCAACGAGCATTGCGACGACAGCAATGCGCCAGGCAATGCGCACGCTGCGCTCTTTCATCGCGATTCGATCTGCATCCCATGAGGCCGCCTCCGCAAAGTACGCACTCATGGCGGGATCCTGGCTCATTTGCCCTCCGATTCGTCTTGTGGAGCAGATGTGCGAGCGGTAGTGGCAACGGACGGCGACAATTGGGTCGACCGTGCACTTTTCACCGGTGCAGGCTTATTGATCGGCTCCAGGCGCCCATCGCACTTCACTTTGTTCTTATTCGATGCGCATCCGCCGACAAGCGCTAACGAAGTTGCGAGCACGACAATGCCCATGCAGGCTCTAGTAATGTGCGTCATGCCCCTCTCCTGATCACGTTTTCGCGTCGAATAAGTCGCTGGCGCAACGCGAACCCCGCCTTTCGTGGCAGGCTGTCCCAGCGAGAAGTTTCCTGATCCACTAACAATCCGCGCGCGAACTGACCGCTATGGCGCGAGACATTACGAGTGGCCCCTACAAATCCCCAGGCGAGGAGCGCACTTACCATCCCGAAGGAACTTAGCGCCAGGCCGCTCGCGAGCCCTGCCGCCATCGGCATTACCTGACGCATCACCAAAAAAGTGAGTCCTGAGGCGAGACACACCCGTACCGCATCCGCGATCTGAATACCTCCGCCTTGGGCGGCCGCCTGCTGGGCGGCACTTGAGACGACGTTCATCATCAGCGCCGATACCATGACGGTTAAGATGGTGACGAAGGCGTAGTTCGACATTTGCGCGATCCAGGCTTCGAAGAAGCGCTTGGTTGAATCAAAGAACAACATGGCGATGAACAAGGGGCCCAGCGCCAGAAGTATCGTCAGGGCGATCTTGGAGAGGGTCAGCAGGAACATGGCGTAGATCGCGGTAATACCAACGATCAGATAGATCGCAAATCCGGCAATGTAAAAGGAGAAATCCCCTTCGAGGAATCCACCCTTTTGGATCAGCAAATTGGCCGCATCGCCACCGGTGAAAATGATCTGATCCACGATGCCGACGGAGTCAAACGCGCCGATCATCGAGGCTGCGAGCTCCCCGGGCGCGACCGAGAAAGTATCGACGATCAGATCGCTATACAGCCACAGATCAAGCGCGCAGCCCAAAATTACGACAAGCGTAACGAGTCGTTTGATCCCTAAGACAAAGGGCTCCTGAGTCTGGCCCATGAGCTGCAGATAACCCCAAACCATCACGTACACCGTTGCAAGCGCAATAATCGCTGGCTCAAGCGTCGCGGCGAGTCGCGCCGTGTGATCACTGACAAAGTTCGCCAGAATGCCGTTAAGCCAGGTGCTGAAAGTCGCAAAGAATCCCATGGCAGCTAGCCTCCCTGGGTCCAAACGGTGTACAGACCTTTGTCGTCCCGACCTGCCCGGAGGGCAACAGCGTTGCCGGCCCTCTTTATTTCCTGATTCGGCACCGGTGCACGCGCGGCAGCGCTTTTGACCGTGACAACAGTCTCCAAACAGAACCGCTCACGCCATGCACCGGGCCGAAACTTCATGATCTATTTCCTTAGGGGAGCTGCAGGGGCGAAAGCGTGCGCAAGGATCCGATGCCCGCAATCGCGTTCTCTCGCGCCTGTTGCTTGCGCGTAAGCTCCTCTGCCTGGACAACCTGATAAAGGATGCCGAGCTTCGTCCCTTCGGTTTGCAGCAGGCCCTGCTCCGATTGAATCCGTGCCTGGAGATCCAGGGCCCCTTTCGCATCGGTTGCCGACCCGATGGCGGCAATCAATTGCTGGATGGAGGCAAAACGGCTGCTGGTGGTACTGAGTGCCTGTTGGGTAAGCGCCTGCAAGGTTGCCGCAGACAGGCGTGCCGCCTGCAACTGACTGGTTTCCGCTGGCGACAGCGCGGTAATCTGCCGGGAGCTTAAGACCGCATTGGCATTGAGATTTGACTGAATGCTCGATGAGAGCGCGGTGTAGTTCGTGCTGGTCTGATTGATGGCGGCAACCAGCGATGACCAGTCGGCCGGCAGGTAGTTATAGGTAATGCCGGAGAGGAGATTCTGCATGCCCCTGCCGCCTGTCAGGGACTGATACTGGGCCTGGGCTTGCGAGAGTGCACTCTCGGCAGTGCTGAGCTGCTGCTGGAGAGTCGTGACTTCCATGGCCAGTTGCTTGATCGAAGCAACATCAATGACCGCCCACTGCGCGTTTGCAGTCGGACATAGGCCCAACAACACGGCACTCGAAATGAGAGCCATAGCAGATCGATTTATTCGCATGACGCATTCCTCCTAAGGTTTGGACAATTAATCGTCACTTTGAAACAAGGGGAGCCATGCGGCAGGATTTGGACCGACGCTGGCCATAATCTTCTGCAGGCGCTCGACGGAGCTTGCCCGTCCGGAGATCACCTTCAGCTCGCTATCGAACCCTTTGAGATCAAGCTGGCAAACAACTGAATAATGTCCCTGCTTGACAAGAAACATCCGCGAGCCAGGTTCGAGCTGCTCTTTGATGAGCTTGAATTCACGCTCCGACAGCCCGAAGCCTTCTATGTATTCCTCTGCTTTCGCATCGGAATTTGGAAACAGGATCTTGGTCGGCGTCTGCTCGATGATCGTGCGGCTGATGGCACTTCCCAGTGCATCGCTCGGGCTCTGGGTCGCCGCCGCGAGTACACCATTGAGTTTTCGCCAAACCTTGAGTCCGTCCTTCGCGAACTGCTCGAAGCTGGGATCCGCAAGGAGGCGCGAGAATTCGTCCGCCCAGCACACAAACCGGCGGCCATCGAGGAGCGTTCGGATCGCGTGGAATAGATAAAGGGTGAGTGGCGAGCGCGTGACCTCATTATCGAGAAACTCCGTCACATCAATGCCGAAAAGCGCAGCTCCCGACATCTGCGAGGAGAAAGTATCGGTCGCATTGTCAAAAACCCAAGAGTAGTCGCCGCCCATTCCCTCGCACCAACGCGCGAGGCGCGCATGAACCCCATCGCCCCGGGTCGCATCGGTAAACTCAATGAGGCGTGACAGTCGTCGTGCCTCGGGCTCCAGTGCGAGCGTGCCATGCAGCGCGTGATCCAGATCCGCCTCTTCGCGTACGGACAGAGGCGCGGCGGTGCGGACAAGGCTCCTGAGCCAGAGCTTTAGGAATTCCACATTGCCCGGAGTTGGCGCGAGGTGCAGCGGATTGATGCCCGTCGCTACCCCGTTCTTGAGCGGCAGGTAGGAACCGCCCAACGCCCGCACCAGTATCTCTAGTCCCCTGTCCTTGTCGAACACCACCTGACACACGCCCTGCCGGTGGAGCATTGCCAGGATAAACCCAACGAATACGGTTTTACCTGAGCCCGTCGGTCCGCAGATGAAAGTATGACCGGTGTCTTTACGGCTGCCACCGTCGGGATCCTTTGGATCAGACGCGTGCAGAGAAAAGTAATACGGAGAGCGGGAACTCGTCATCAGGAGCGTAAGCGCATCACCCCAATGGTTGCCGGTGGCGCGCCCGCAGGGGTAATTGTGGCAGCTCACCATGGCGGCGAAATTGCGCGAGGTAATCGGCGCCTTGCGCGGCCGATCGCTGAAATTTCCAGGCAACTGCGCCCAGAACGCCGCCTCCAGCGCTAAATCCTCCCGGGCCACTGTCATCCCCGTATCGGCCAGAATAGTTCGCGCAAGCGCTACGTTGTCATTCAACACCGCGAGTTGATCGTCCTTGCCTCTGCCTTTCGGCGCATCGGCCAGCACGTGGAGGGAGAAATGATGCTCCCCCATGACAAATTCATTGCTGGTCAGGGCATCGAGCGCATTTATCAGCTCCTGCGCTTGGGAGACTGCAAAGTCCCCGGCATTCGCCATGCGGGCATGCTGGCGCTGCAGCAAGCTCTGTCCGGTAGCCTTCGCGAGGAATGTGAACGATTGAGTCAGCACGAAGGGGAATGGTGCGGACAGTAACGTGTCGTACATGCCGACCGCCGTCGGTGTCGGATACTCCTTAATGCCAAGCATGGCGCCGAGCCGAACTTCCGTCGCCGAGCGATACTCGATGGTCTCACTACCAAAGAGCATCCGGTTCAGCGCCAGAACGTCCGACAGCGGGGCCGAGGGGAGCGGGAATGGGGATGGCTCTCCGTTGATAAGCAAAGACAGGAATTCCAGTAAAGAGGAGTACTGCCGACCGCGCCGCAGGTAGACTCCCAATCGCTCCGGTTCGTAACGCGCCAGGGACGCGGCGATTGTCTGACCGAGCTTTCCGCATGCATCGAGGGCATCGACAATGTCGGTATGGGTTCCGCCCGCTTGACGCCTCGATATAAGCTTGGATACCAGATTAGGGGCAGCACCAGCGACGGGCCTGAAAAGCACCGTAAGGTACAGCTCGTTCACCATCATCGTCTCGGCAGCGAGGCGCGCCTGGTAGCGCTGCGCCAGGTTCTCCGCGAAGCCTGCTCCGCCTGTCTCTTGATCACCTGCGACGCACCGCCGGCGAACAATGTGCGACCAGAGGGCAAGATTGGGACTTGCGATATTGCGCCAGGTGACATTAAGCCGCTCATGCCAATTATTGAGCGTTTCATCGTCTGCACTTTCGAAACTCGCGCCGCCCAACCGGAATGTCTGTATAAAGTCCCCGGATTTCGTGGTGACGATTTCAGGACCCACATGCGCGGCATAGGGAATTCGGCGAGACGCCGGGGACTCTCGCGAAATGGCCGCCCGACGAGCTGAGGACCTCATGTCTTCCTCCCGCCACCACGCCGCCCGGCCACCGCGTTGGAAGGTGCCTGTGATTCCCGATGGGCGACACGTGCGCAAGTCGGTGCTCGCCGGCGCCCGGCGATGTTGGGCTGGTCAAGCAGGAGCGGACTATGGCTGCTGGCCTTCCAGAGACGAAAGTTCCCGAAGTACGCCGGCATCCTGGTCCTACCCCACAGAAGGATCAGATCAAAAACCCTGGCGTCCCGCGCGCATAGCAATGCGCAGATGCCGTGTATTGGGATCGCAATAAGCAGGGTTAGTAGGTTCTTGGTAACCAGGAAAACTTCCATCGTGAAGACAAGATTGAAGAGAAGGGCCGCGTAGGTGACGCCCCACCTCATGGGTGGTCGCGTCACGGCCACGAACAGTATGTCGGCGGTCAGCCCAGCGTTTCGTTCACTCACGGCGCACTAAACCCCGAACATCCCGCGGATCCAGGTGACGATCTGCGGTGCTCCGAAGGCAATCGCGATTCCAAGGATCGCGCCTATACACCAGCCCCAAGACATTCGGTTTGCCATAGCCATCCCGCCCAGCACCATGATCAAAATGATCGCGATTGGCGTTAGCCAGGCAAGAATGTTGGACTGCAGCGCTGTCGCACCCGTCAAAAAAGGTGACGTCGACGTCTGTGCGACGGCGAGGTCGGGAAATAGCGCAATTAGGACTGGCAGTGCCGTGAGCACCACAAGCCGGCTCCATTCGCAATAACCTTGTTTCATCATGCATCCCCATAGTGATGTTGTTCGGGGATGTCATGAAATCATCGAGAAGCGTCAATCGTTGTTGGAGTATCAAAGTAAAATAAGCGAAACTAATTCAGTCTGACCGGCTTGCTCTTCACCCAGGGATGTTTAAGGTTCTCCTGAGATCAATTCCCTCTGGAAGTAAGAATGTCACTTCCAAGCAACTGCAGACTGTGACAGTAAAGCTCTGAAATCCGCTCGCCGATCTCCTCCGACGACGCCAATAGGAGATTTCGCCAGAACACCGACTTGTCTGCCCATCTCGGCGACAGCTCATGAGCGTATTTCTCGGAAATCCAATCTATATCCGCCAGCGTCAAAAAGGTAAGCAACTTAACTACGGTTGAGGGGGCGCCAAGGAGCAGATTTGCAATGCTTGGCTCGGAAACTGCAATTGTCCTCGCCTCCGTCAATATCTCACGCAGCATGAACAGCGCACCGTCAGCGAGAGGAGACCCGTTACTGCCTTTGCCGATTATTGTGGGCACACCACGATTGACAACGCTTGCCCACCAGTCCGGATATTGAAAATTGCAGTTCAAGAGAAAGATCGGCGCGCGAGCGGCTCGAGAGCACGCCCGCGCATCAAGGCTCTTCCACAGCTCCATATTTTGGCGAAATATTTTTAGCGGATGAGCCTCTTCCGTTGTCGCAACTCGCGCAAGCCACTGAAGGGATCTTTCATTAAGGCAGCGAGCGATCTCGAAACTACGCGAGTCAGCCCAGTGCGATAGGTTAAGGGCTTCACCAGAATATTTTTCTTTCTTTTGGCGCATACGGTGTGCATCCAGATAATTCTCAACGCCGGTCCAAATACACAGTTTAGTGTGTGGTGTCGAACTTAACTTTGTGATAAAAAATTGTCAAATTTATTAACTATGTTTTTTGGCAAGAAATAGGGCGCCGTTAGACGCGGCGGCATCAAAGTTAATATCTGCCGGGAAGCATGCGTAGAACTCTCGTCCGGTTGTACGGTTTCGCTGAATACTAAGTGAAACATTGGCGCACAACACATGCGAATAGTGGTAGCGGAGAATATTGATCAAGGACAGCATTACATGAAGCACACGTACGACTCTTTCAGTCGTGATCTCAAACGTATTGAGGTCGCTCGCCGAATGGTCTCGCACCATGTAAGGACTCAGACCATTGTCGACTATACGAGCTTGACCCGTAACCGACTTGCGACCTTACGCAGACGCTGGTGCGTATCAGAAGGTACTCGCCGACGTGGCCCTCCTCCGCGGTCGGTCGAGTTGTTTCTTCGTACTGCTCGCGCGCGCAGCGAGGGGGCTGCCATCGTTTCAATATGCATCGCATTTGGGGCGCTACCTCGATATCTCCATTGCCAAGCGGGTGTACAACCTCGCCTGGATATCGCGGATCGATTGTGCGAAGCATTTGAGGCGTTTCGAACCTGCATTCCGCATTCGACCTTCGATTTCGAGGAGCTGCTTCTTCTTGCGAGGGAGCTTGAAGCGGGCGTTCTGCTAGAAATCTCTAATTGCAGGGTTTGCAAGTGCATGATTCTGTCGTTGAAGCTGGAATTGCCGATACACGTTTGCGTTCACTGTGCGGGGCATGATTCCGCTGTTCGGGCGTTATCGGAAAGTTCCGTCGCCCGCGCGTAAAGGCCCGGGCCGGCTACGCCCTGGTCCGCGCCGCTCGCTACTCACGCGCGCATCGGAATTGAGCGGCCGCCCGGATTTTTACTTCGCGACTAGCCGCAGGAGGCCGCCGTACACCCATGGCATCAACCCGAAGCTTACCGAGATAGCGAGCATCTTAAAGAGAGGAAATTCTTCCGGAATGCCGTAAAGCTTAAAGAATATAGTCATTAAAATACCGAGTAGAGCGAGGGCAATGAAAGCGAACCTTATGAGAGGCTCCAGAAGCACCAAAACGAAGACGACCGGCTGTCGTATTATCTGCCATAGGAACCACAGGAACACGTACGGTCGGACTCCAGTAGAAGCCGGGACACCATAATTTGCAGGTTTGTCCATGACGTTCCTAGTGCTAACTTTCGCCCAGGTCGAAGGAGTGCTCTGTGACGCGGGACCTAATATGGTCACGAAGTTAGACAGTATAGTGTCTAGACACTTTACTGTTCAAGGGTCGACTCTTGCTGCATGCGCACAAGAAGTATCCTTCAGAAAATCGGGGAGGAAGTCCGCGAGCGCCGTAGGCAGCATCATCTAAGCCAGGAGGCATTAGCGCATCTGGCCGGCGTCCATACCAATGTGATCGGGCGCCTTGAGCGCGGCTCATACAACCCTACATTGCTGACACTGTTTGCCATTGCCCTGAAGCTGGATACCACATTGCACGAGCTTTTCTCCGCGGCGTCTAAGCGCTAGTCGCGCATAGCTTTAGTATCACCGCAATTCCCCTCAACGTTTTTTAAGCCGTACAGTATCGCGGAATTTTCCGCGAAACTCAGATATGCGCGCTTGCGGACTTCTGCGACAATGGCTATGGAGTGACAACTCGTCTCCGAACGACCGGAACCACAGGCAGGTCGTTGTTGAGCACCCAATCCATTACATCCGGCACGTTGTCGGAAAGCTCCCGTACGGGCTTCCCCAGTATTGCGTTAGTACCGCGCTTCATCCGAATTCGCGATGCCGCGGCGTACCTTGGCATGGACAAGAACCGGTTCAATCGCGAGGTCCGTCCGCACCTTTTGGCGATACCAATCGGCACGCAAGGAATCGCCTTTGACCGGCTTGACCTCGACTCCTGGGCGGACGAGTATAGGAGTCGCAACGGGCATCCCGCGACTCAACCTGTAAGGAGAAAGTCATGGGAAACCAAAGGACGTCAGGTCTCATCATGCGTGGGGAGATCTGGCATATCGACAAAACATTCCGAGGAACACGCATTTGCGAAAGCACTGGAACAGGCGATCTCGGGCAGGCCGAGGAGTACCTGGCGAAGCGTCTGATCGAGCTTCGCGAGATCAGCATCTATGGCGCACGCGAGAAGCGCTCGTTCCGGACCGCGGCGACCAAGTACCTGCGGGAGAACGCCGATAAGAAGCGCATCATGGATGATGCGTTGCATCTGAAACTACTCGACAGATTCATCGGGGATCTCGAGTTGGCTCAGGTGCACATGGGTTCGCTGCAGGAGTTCATCGCAAAGCGGCGCCAGGACGGGGTGAAGACCAAGACTCTGAACATGGCACTCGGTGTCGTGCGCAGAATCTGCAATCTCGCCTCCTCCGAGTGGATCGACAGACTTGGCAAGACGTGGCTGCCAGCAGCGCCGAAAATCAAGCTGTTTGCCGTCAAGGATGCCAGGCCACCGTATCCACTGACGCGAGAAGAGCAGACGCAGCTCTTTAAAGAGCTGCCCGATCATCTCGCGTGCATGGCGCTGTTCAAAGTGAACACAGGTACACGGGAACAGGAAGTCTGCACACTGAAGTGGGAGTATGAGGTCAAGGTGCCGGAGCTCGACACATCGGTCTTCATCATTCCGGGTGAGAACGTCAAGAACGGCGACGAGCGTCTTGTCGTTCTCAATCGGGTGGCGAAATCGGTGATCGAAAGCCAGCGAGGGCGGCATGCTGAGTACGTATTTGTTCATCTGCATAGGAAGGGCGAATTGCGCCCCATGATCAGGATGAACAACTCAGCGTGGAAGCATGCGCGGCAGCGTGCGGCGGACGAATGGGCGAAGGAGCACGGATCGCAAGCGCCGGAAGGCTTTCGGCGCGTCCGCGTTCATGACCTCAAGCACACCTACGGGCGACGACTGCGTGCCGAAGGGGTTTCGTTCGAGGACCGTCAGGACCTCCTGGGACATCGTAGTAGTCGCATCACGACGCACTACTCCCAGGCCGAATTGACGAACCTCATCGAGGCTTCGGAGAAGGTTTGCGCAGCGCAGTCCCGCAAAAGTCCCGCAACCACCTGGCTTCGGCGCACGAACGGCTGACCCAGCGGATTGTAGTTTATTGATTTTTATTGATATTTGATGCGCGCCCGGACGGATTCGAACCGCCGACCACCTGGTTCGAAGCCAGGTGCTCTATCCAGCTGAGCTACGGGCGCAGGCGAGCGATAGTAACTGAAATCGAGCCTTGGCCGCCGATCCGCGGAGTTCCGGTGAAAAGGCGCTGAGGATGGAAAATCCGCCGCTGGCAGCACCGCCACTGGCCTCGGGCGGGCCGCACACCGCCATCGGCGCAGAGTAGGTTGAAGCCGTTTATTGGAGGCACTCCAGCCAGAGTTTCTATCGCGTTGCTGCAGATATGCGCCAGCGCGGTCGCATCCACCGCTGCCGGCGCGCTTTCCAGCAGTTCGCATGAACTCGATTTACCTGTTTCGCTGCATTCTGCGCGGTTACTCATACTGACTTTTCCGTGCACCCTGCAGATAATTGGTACCCGGCAACAGCCCGGAACGGCCGGACCCGGTTCGTAAAGTTCCGCGGTTGAACAGGCAAGTCGCAGGATCTGCCGCGATTCCCCGGCTTTTTAGCGATCGATCGGAATCGGGTCAGCCGTGAGGTGCGCGCTCCTGTCGGCAATACCGATGGGCGCCGCGGAGTCATTGACCGGTGTGTTCTCGAGGTCGCGCACGCGACCCGGCGTAACGGTCATTCCGCAATGCCAATTGAATGGGAATTCGATGGGGATCCAAAGAAAGTCAGGCCTCACCAAACGTGGCGGATTCTGGCACATCGACAAGACATTGCACGGAGAGCCGCTCTATGAAAGTACGGGGACTCGAAATTTGCGGCAAGCCCAGGAATACCTCGCTAAACGGGTGACCGAGATTCGCATGATCGGGCTCGTCGGCAGCTGTGAAGTGCGCTTGTTCCGCAATGCGGCGGCTAGATTCTTGCAGGAGTACCAGCACAACAAGCGCATCCAGGATGACGCGTTGCACCTGAAACTGCTCGACGGCTACATTGGGGATCTAGAACTGAAGCAGGTGCACATGGGCAGCCTGCAGGCATTCATTGCGCAGCGGCGAAGGGATGGGGTCAAGACCAAGACGATCAACGCGGCCCTCGCGGTTGTGCGCAGGGTCATGAACCTCGCCGCCTCCGAGTGGATGGACAGACAAGGCAATACCTGGCTCGAGACCGCACCCAGGATAAAACTGTTTCCCGTCAGGGACGCCCGCTCTCCTTATCCGCTGACACGCGAGGAACAGGGACTGCTTTTTCAGGAACTACCCGATCACCTCGCACGCATGGCGCTCTTCAAGGTAAACACGGGAACACGGGAGCAGGAAGTCTGCGGCCTGCAGTGGGGCTATGAGGTGACGGTACCGGAACTCGATACCTCGGTCTTCCTGATTCCCGGCGATCACGTCAAGAACGGCGAGGAGCGTCTTGTCGTGCTCAATCGGGTCGCGAAGTCGGTGATCGAGAGCGCGCGCGGAATGCATACGCAGTACGTATTCGCCTACGCGCCAGGGAAAGGGCATCTGCGGCCAGTAAGCAGGATGAACAACACGGCCTGGAAAGCGGCGCGAAAACGCGCCGCGGAAAACTGGGGACGCCAGCATGGCGAGCCGGCAGCACCCGGATTTCGGAAAATCCGGGTGCACGATCTGAAGCATACCTTCGGTCGCCGGCTAAGGGCGGCTGGTGTTTCATTTGAAGATCGGCAGGACCTGCTCGGGCACCGTAGCGGCCGAATCACGACGCACTACTCGCGCGCGGAACTCTCGAATCTGATAAAGGCTGCGGATCGCGTGTGCGAAACGGACGCTCTCCTATGCCCGGAAACGACCTGGTTGCGTCGCAGAGGCGGCTGATGACCGACCGTAATTCATTGATTTAGTTTGGTTAGGCTTCGCGCGGGGCGTGCAACGACACGCCCGCTCCCCGGCGGAGCGACAGCGGGGCGGCTTCGTGGTGGCCTGGGCTCATGGCCATGACTTGTAATTAATCAATTGCTTACATTTTGCGCCTCCGGGCGCTGGCCGTTACCAGCGGATCGCCGTAAGATCTTGGCTTCACTCCCACAATAAACCCGAGGACTCACGATGAAGGCTTGGATACCACTCTCGTTAGGCTTGGTGCTCAGCACCGCTGCGCTCGCCGCCGATCCGAACTGCACTTACCCGTCTGCGGCCGCTCCTGCGCCAGATGGCGCTACGGCGACCAAAGAGCAGATGGTTGCGGCCAAGAATGATACGGCCCGCTACAACACGGAGATGAATGTCTATCTGGATTGCCTGAAGACAGCCCAGGACAAGCTGACGCCGAAGGATGCGTCAAAGCTGACGGCGGACCAGAAAAAGAAGAACGACGCCGAGGTCAAGGCGCTCGTGGCGAAGAACAACTCCGCGGTTGATGAACTGCAGGGGGTCGTGGGTCGCTTCAATGAACAGCTAAAGGCCTATAAGGCCGCCCACGCAGCGCCATCGACGGCGACGCCGGCTCCCTAAGCTCCCAGGCGGCGGGCACATGGCCCGCCGCCCTCCTCTTTTATGCCGCCTGCCCAGCTGATTACGCCGCGCCAGGCCGATGACGCCATCAGCTCCCGGCTGACATGCTTGCCGATCGAATCCCTGCCCCTGACGCAATGCGTCGGCGCGACGCTGCGCGAGAACATCTACGCCGAGCGGGACCAGCCGCCGTTCGATCGCGTCGTGATGGACGGCATCGCCTTCGACAGTTCGGGACTGCGCTCAGATCGGCGATTATTTATCGAAGGTACCCAGGGCGCGGGCGCGCCGCCCATGAAAATCTCCGGGCCCCGCAACGCAATCGAGGTTATGACCGGCGCGGTACTGCCCTTGGGTTGCGATTGCGTCGTGCCCGTCGAGCAGCTGACGATCGCGGACGGGTCCGCGCAAATCAATGCATCCTCACCGGTTACGCCCTACCTCAATGTGCACCGCCGCGCCTCGGACGGCCGTCAGGGCGCGCTACTGCTGGAGTCAGGCACGTTGCTCCGGGCGCCGGAAGTCGCGGTTGCGGCATCCGCCGGCATGGCCAGGGTCCGTGTCAGTCACCAGCCGGCGATCATGGTGATCTCGACCGGCGACGAACTGATCGAGCCCGGAGAACCCATTGCGGAGTATCAGGTGCGCCGCTCGAACGCCTATGCAGTGGGCGCGACCTTGCGCCAGCGCGGCTATGGGCGCATTGGCGATGATCATGTGCTGGACGATGAAGTGGCGCTGCGGGAACGCCTCGCCCTGCACCTGACAACCCATGAGGTGGTGATCTTGAGCGGCGGTGTCTCGATGGGCCGCTATGACCTGGTGCCGAAGGTGCTGACGCACTTGGGCGTCACGGAAGTATTCCACAAGGTTGCCCAGCGCCCCGGCAGGCCAATGTGGTTCGGCATCGGTCCGCAGGGTCAGGCCGTATTTGGACTGCCCGGCAATCCCGTCTCCACGCTCGTATGCCTGATCCGCTATGTCCTGCCGGGTATCGCGGCGGCGATGGGTGCAAAACGCGAGGCCTCGCAGCGTCTTGCGCTCGCGGCGCCCGTGACCGTGGAGACCGCGTTAACGTATTTCCTGCCGGTAACGATACAAACCGACGATTGGGGCCGCGCCTGGGCGGATCCGAAGCCAACCAACGGTTCCGGGGACTTCCTGAGCCTGTCCGGAACGGACGGGTTTGCCGAAATTCCACCCGGACCGAATACCCACCCGAAAGGGTTCGTGACGGCGGTTTTTCGCTGGTAACCTTGTCCTATGACAACGGTACAGGACATCCGCGGCGCACAAAATCCACTCGATCGGCTGGGTCGGCCTTTGCACGATTTGCGCATTTCGGTCATGGATCGCTGCAACTTCCGCTGCCCGTATTGCATGCCGAAGGAGCTGTTCCATGAGCACTACCGGTTCCTGAAATCCACCGACAGACTGTCTTTCGAGGAAATCGCACGCCTGGCACGGCTTTTTGCGCAGCTGGGGGTCAAGAAGCTGCGTTTAACCGGCGGTGAGCCGCTGCTGCGCGCAAACCTTGCCGACCTGGTCGGCGACCTGACCTCGATTCCGGGCATTGAGGACATCGCGCTCACGACCAATGGCGTGCTGCTCGCGCAGCATGCGGTCGACCTGCATGCGCACGGCCTTAAGCGAGTGACCGTGAGTCTCGATACGCTCGATGAGGCCATCTTCAAGCAAATGAGCGGTGGATTTGCCGCCTTGTCGCCGGTGCTCGGCGGCATCGAAGCGGCGCTTGCCGCGGGTCTCGCGCCGGTCAAGTTGAACGCGGTGATCGAGCGGGGTGTCAATGATCACACCGTCGAGGCGCTGGTTGAGCGCTTTCGCGGCCGCCCCGTGATCGTGCGTTTCATAGAATTCATGGACGTTGGCAACCGTAATAACTGGAGCGCCGACAAGGTCGTGCCTTCGCGCGAACTGGTCGAACGATTGCGCCGGCGCTGGCCAATGCATGCGGTTGCCGAGAACTACAGCGGCGAAGTCGCCGAGCGCTGGCGGCTTGCGGATGGCAGCGGCGAGATCGGCTTCATCTCCTCGGTCACAAAGGCGTTCTGCGGGGCTTGTTCGCGCGCGCGCATCTCCTCCGAGGGCAAGTTCTACACCTGTTTGTTTGCAACCGAGGGGCTCGACCTGCGCGCGCCGCTTCGCCAGGGGGCGAGCGACGCGCAGATCCTGCAGATGATCCGGGCAACCTGGCTGAATCGCACGGATCGCTACAGCGAGCAGCGCGAGGAGCTGCGCCGCTCGGGAACTCACGAGCAGAAGATCGAGATGTTCTACATCGGCGGATGATGACATGAGCTTTTCGCACTTAAGTTCGGAAAATCATCCGACCATGGTCGACGTCAGCGACAAGACGCCGACCAGACGCAGCGCCACTGCCGAATCGCGCGTAAGTTTCCCGCCGCTGGTTGCCGAGGCGCTGCGGGACGTGTCCTTCCGGTCCGCCAAGGGGCCGGTGTTTGATACGGCGGTCATTGCCGGTGTCATGGGCGCCAAGCGCACGCATGAATTGATCCCCTTCTGCCATCCGCTGGGACTCGAAAGCTGCGACATCGCGATCGACTTGGAGGAGGACACCGCGGTGATCCGCTGCACGGTCAGCGTGCATCACAAGACCGGCGTCGAGATGGAAGCGCTGACGGGCGCCAGCATTGCGGCGCTGACGATTTATGACATGTGCAAGGCGCTCTCGCATGACATCGTGATTGGCCCGACCCGGCTGATCTCCAAGGAAGGCGGCAAAAGCGATCACATCCTGAAGGTCAGCATATGAGCGGCGCAGCGCGCATCCAGGGACTGATCCTTGCCGGCGGCAGAAGTTCGCGAATGCACCGCGACAAGGCCGCGCTGACTTACCGGGGCCAAAACCAGCTCGACCGGGCCATGGAACTCGCCTCCCGGCACGTTAATCCAGTGTTCGTTTCGGTGCGCGCCGCGCAGGCCAAAGATCCGACTCGAAATACCCGCGCCCTGATCGTCGATTCGGTTGCGGGCGAGGGCCCGATGGTCGGCATCCGGTCTGCATTCTCGCAAGCGCCCGATGTCGCCTGGCTCGTGCTCGCCTGCGACCTGCCGTTCCTGTCCGATGCGGTGCTCGAGCACCTGATTCGCTCGCGCGACCCAGAGCGCATCGCAACCGCCTATCGCAGTGCCCACGATGGCCTGCCGGAACCTTTGTGCGCGATATTCGAACCGAAGGCCGCCGCTCTTTTGTCGACTGCCCAGGACCAGGGGCGAAACTGCCCGCGCAAGTTCCTGCTGGGCTCTGATACCTTGCTGCTCGAGCCGCAAGATCCGCATGCGCTCGACAACGTCAACACCCCCGAGGAGTACAGCGCGGCAAAATACGCGCTCGAATCGCGCTGACGCCCCCATGCTGATCAACCTCCAGTACTTCGCCATCCTGCGTGAGCAGGCAGGCAGGCCGAACGAGTCGCTCGAAACGCGCGCCGCGACACCGGCGGCCTTGTATGCGGAACTGGCCAAGCGCTATCCATTCACGCTGGCGCCTGAGCAATTAAAGGTTGCCATCAACGGCGAGTTCGCGGATTTCGCTCACTCGCTCCGCACGGGCGATGCGGTTGTGTTCATTCCACCGGTCGCGGGAGGCTAGCGTGGGATTTCGCTTCACGATGACCCCGATCGATACCACGGCCGGCCGCGCGGCGCTGCTGGACGGCAGCGCGGGTGGCTATGTCAGCTTCGAAGGCTGGGTCCGCGATCATAACGAGGGCCTCGCGGTCAAGCGCCTGAAATACGAGGCTTTTGACGCGCTTGCCGTCAAGGAAGGCGAGCGCATCATTGTTGAGGCTCTCGCCCGCTTTCCCGTCAAGCATGCGCTGTGCCTGCACCGGGTCGGCGAACTCGGGATCGGCGAGATGGCGGTGTGGGTCGGCGTGAGCTCCACGCACCGCGCCGAGTCGTTCGAGGCCTGCCGTTACATCATCGATGCGGTCAAGCACCGCGTGCCCATCTGGAAAAAAGAGCACTACGTGAACGGTGACAGCGGGTGGGTCAACTGCGAGCGTTGCGCAGCGCCTGGCGCTGACACCGTCCATCATGATAAGGCCGGCCATCGCCACACGCTGGCGCGCAGCTGATGCCTCGATGCAGCCCGATTACTCCCGGCAACAAATCCTAAAAGAAATCGGCGCCGCGGGGCAGGCCAGGCTCGCGGCGGCCCGCGTGCTTGTCGTGGGCGCGGGCGGCTTGGGCAGCCCCGTTTTGCAGTATCTTGCCGGCGCGGGCGTCGGCTGCCTGGGTATTATCGATGGCGATACGCTCGAGGCGAGCAACCTGCACCGCCAGCCGTTGTATGCGCTTGCCGACGTTGGCCAGCCGAAAAGCGCACTCGCGGGCGCCGCTGTAGCCTGCATTAACCCGACCGTCAAGGTCGAGGCGTTGCATGAGCGCCTGAGCGCAGCCAACGCCTTAAGTTTAGTCAGCCGGTTCGACCTCGTGGTCGAATGCAGCGACAACTTCCACACCAAGTTCCTGGTCAATGATGCCGCTGTGCTTGCGCAGAAAAGTGCCGTGTTCGCCAGCGTCTACCAGTTCGAAGGCCAGCTGCAGGTCTACCGACCCGAGGCCGGCCACGCCTGCTTGCGCTGCCTGTGGCCGAATGCGACCGTGGATGGCATCGTCGGAAACTGCGCACAGGCGGGCGTGCTGGGGCCGGTGCCGGGAGTACTCGGGACCTTGCAGGCGCTGCTCGCGCTGAAGCTGCTGTTAGGGCTAGACGGGCAGCTCGCAGGTGAACTGCTGCTCGTGGACCTTGCGACCGTCTCGATGCTGAAGATCAAGGCGCCCCGCTGCGCAGAGTGCAGGGCGCCCGCCTGCGCCCGCATCCACGGGATTGCGCCGGAGGGCGTGGACCTCGAGCTTCGGTTCGCCTCACTGAAGGATGCAATGCGGGCAGGATTTACGATCATTGACATACGCAACCTTTCAGAAGTTTCCGAGTGCGGATCCGGGACGCAGCACATTCCGATGCACGCGCTGCTCGCGGACCCCGCACCGTTGAAGATCGGTGGGCCCTATCTGTTACTGTGCGCGTCCGGACAACGCAGTCTCACCGCCGCCAGGGATCTTTCCCTGCGGGGGTTCGCGGTCAAGTCAATGGCAGGCGGCCTCGCTGCACTGCCACCGAAGGGTTGAGGAATGCTTTTCAAGAGCAAACTGCCGGACGTCGGCACGACGATCTTCACAGTCATCTCGCGGCGCGCGGCGGAGGAAGGCGCCGTCAATGTCGGCCAGGGGTTTCCTGATTATCCGATCGATCCGCGGCTGGCCGAGTTCGTGCAACGCGCGATCTTGGATGGCCATAACCAATACGCACCGATGCAGGGCGTTGCAGCGCTTCGCGAAGGTATCGCCAAAAAGCTCCAGGCAAGCTACGGCCACGCGTTTGATCCAGATACCGAGATCACGATTACCTGTGGCGGCACCGAGGCAATTTTTGATGCAATCCAGGCGGTCGTCGGCGCGGGTGATGAGGCAATCGTATTTGACCCCGCCTATGACTCCTATGACCCCGCGATTCGCCTGGCAGGCGGGCGCTGCGTGCACATCCCGTTGAAGCCGCCGGCGTTCTGCTATGACTGGGACGAGGTAAAGCGCGCGATCAGCGAGCGCACGCGCCTGATCATCATCAACTCGCCGCACAATCCCAGCTGCACGATCGCATCTGCTGAGGATTTGCAGGCGCTCGCGGATCTGATACGCGGCAAGCCGATCACGGTCCTCTCCGATGAGGTCTATGAACACATTGTTTATGACGGGCGCAAGCACGTATCCGCGCTCGCGCATCCGGAGCTGCGTGAGCGCAGCTTCACGGTGTTCTCGTTCGGCAAGACACTGCACGCGACCGGCTGGCGCACCGGCTACTGCATCGCGCCTGCCGGAATGACCGCAGAACTGCGCAAAGTGCATCAGTTCAACACCTTCAGTATTGCAGCCCCGCTACAGCATGCAATTGCGCATTATGTGCAGAAGCATCCGGAGAGCTGGCAGGGCCTGACGGCGTTCTTTACTGCAAAGCGCGCGTTGCTGACAGGACTTCTAGAGCGAACGGCGTTCAAGCCGATCACGCCCGCGGGCACGTACTTTCAGCTCGTCGATTATGGAGCCCTGAGCCAGGCGAGTGACGTTGATTTCGTTGACCGACTGATCCGCGAAGCGAAGGTGGCAACCATACCGCTATCGCCGTTTTATGCGGCGGCGCCCCGGATGACGCTGCTGCGCCTATGCCTCGCCAAGAGCGACGCGACGCTGCGCGATGCGGCCGCGCGCCTCGCCGCTTTTGCCGATTCAACGGCTAAAAAACGGCAAACCTGAGTCTACTGAAAAGGTCTTTAAACACATGGATCGCGCCGCTTGAATATGAATCGCAAAAAAACGCCGATCGTTCTCTACACAATTTCGGTACTGGCGATTGTGGCGACCGTCGTGCTGTACTTTGCTCCCTACACCATCCCGGAGATCTCGGGCCTGTTCTCTTCGTACGACATCGTTGATTCGGCGAAGCCTGACCTGGCCGCAGGGCAGATGGCCGATAACTACTGGGCCGTGCAGCCTATCGATGCGAATACCACCGCCATCGGCGAGCCGCGCTATTACCAGCAGAACTATGCCTACCTGATAGCCGGCGAGCGCCGCGCGCTGCTGTTCGATGCAGGTTCCGGCACGCGCGACAACATCGCCGCTATTGTCGCGAGACTCACACAGCTGCCTGTCACAGTGATGCCATCGCACCTGCATTTCGATCACACGGGCGGCATTAAGCCATTCAAGTCGATTGCGATGATCGACCTGCCCGAGACCCGCGCCGACGTCACCGATGGAAAGTTCACAATTGGCCGCTACGAATTCCATGGCATGCGCGATGGACTAACGCCCCCCACATTTACAGTCACCGAATGGCTGAGGCCGGGATCAACCGTTGACTTAGGAGGTCGCGTGCTGACGGTCCTGTCAGTCCCTGGGCATACACCGACCTCGGTCGCACTGTTCGATCCTGCATCGCATCAGCTCTTCTCCGGCGACTTTATATACCCGACGACCTTGTACGCCTTCCTGCCGGGTTCAAGCCTGTCTGCCTATCGCGCTACCACGAAGCGGCTGCTGGCCATGTTGCCGACCGATACCCGGATCTGGACCGCCCACTGTTGCCGAAACAACGAGAAAATATCGGCGCCGTGGCTAACCATGAAGGATCTCAAGGATTTGGACCACGCGCTTGCAGCGATCGACTCCGGGGATTCGCATGGCGTTGGATTTTTTCCTCGACGTTTTCCTGTCAACGATCAGATGACGATCCTCACGGGCTTTCCCTGGAACAATCGTTGACCAGGGTCTGCGGGCAAGCCTGTGCGGTCGCCGTCGAGTTCAAGGAACTGACTGAATCTTCAAATGACTAAGGGGATGCCGTGAAGCCAAACACCGTTCGGTTATTTGCCTTTTCATGGGTTATCGTCGGGTTCATCGCCACAGCAGTCACTGGCGATGCAAAGGACACTCCCCGGTTTGTCAGGATCGCGCCGGCAGATATTCAATGGCGGGACGTCCGCGATGGGCACGGCGTACAGCAGGCAGTAGTGTTCGGGGACCCGGAAAAATCCGGTATTTATGTGGTGCGGGTCAGGTTCCCGCCGCACATCATGGATGTACCTCATTGGCACCCGAAAGATCGCTATGTGACGGTACTGGAGGGTACCTGGTACACGGGCACCGGCGAGACCTTTGACTTCGCGAAGGCAGTTCCACTGAAAGCGGGCAGCGTCATGCTGCACCCCGGGCGGGCCGCTCACTGGGACGGGGCCGGGGGCAACGATGCCGTCGTTGTGCAGGTCATCGGCGAAGGTCCTGGCAGCAGCACACAGGTCGACCCCAGTAAGCCATTCTGGATGGAAGTACCGCGCTAGCGACTTTTACGGGCCGCGCCGTTTGCGGCGCCGAACCTGCGAGCAGCGCGAATACCCTTGACGCAGCATTCGCTAGGGTGGCTGGACCCTAGGTCGGCCGCACCTGTCCCGCGCCGCGCACCAGGTACTTGTAGCTCGTCAGCTGCTCGACGCCAACCGGCCCGCGCGCGTGGAACTTGTCGGTGCTGATGCCGATCTCTGCGCCCATGCCAAACTCGCCGCCGTCGGCGAACTGGGTCGACGCATTGTGCAGGACGATCGCACTGTCGACCTGCTGCAGGAAGCGCCCGGCAGTGGCTGCATTGGCACTGACGATCGCATCCGTGTGCTGCGAGCCGTACTTGGCGATGTGCGCGATCGCGCCCTCTACGCCCTCCACTATGCGTACCGCGATGATCGCATCCAGGTATTCGGCGGACCAGTCAGCCTCAGTCGCGGGCAGAACGCGCGGATTCACTTTCTGCGTCGCCGCATCTCCACGCACCTCGCATCCGGCCTCGAGCAACGCCTGGACCAGGGGCGCAAGTTGTCCTGCCGCCGCCTGGTCCACGAGCAGCGTCTCGGCGGCGCCGCAAATGCCGGTGCGGCGCATCTTCGCATTGATGACAATGTTCCTTGCCATCGCAGGATCCGCATCCTTGTCGACGTAGACATGACAGACGCCTTCGAGATGGCCGATGACAGGTACCCTGGCTTCGCGCTGCACCCGTTCAATCAGGCTCCTGCCCCCGCGCGGCACCACACAGTCGATGCTGTCCGCCATCTCGGCAAGCAGGTAGCCGACCGCGTCGCGATCCGCCGTCGGCACCAGCTGGATGCAGGTCCCAGGCAGCCCAGCGGCAAGTAGTCCCTGCACAAGGCAGGCGTGGATCGCAGCATTTGAGCGCGTGCTCTCGGACCCTCCGCGCAGGATCACCGCGTTGCTCGATTTGAGGCAGAGCGCCCCGGCATCGGCCGTCACGTTCGGGCGGCTCTCATAGATGATGCCAATGACGCCGAGCGGCACCCGGACGCGCTGGATGGTCAGGCCATTGGGGCGCTGCCATTCGGCGAGGATCGATCCGATCGGATCACCGAGCGACGCGATGTCCTTCAATCCCGCCGCCATCGAGCCAACGCGCTTGTCATCCAGTTCAAGCCGGTCAAGCAAGGCCGCGGATGACTTGCGCTCGCGCGCTTCCTGCATATCCTGCCCATTCGCGGCGAGGATCCTGGTGCGGTTGGCGTTGATCGCCGCGGCGGCTGTTAGCAGCGCCTGGTTTTTCTGCGCGGTGGATGCGGTGCGCAACACAAGTTCCGCCGCGCGAGCCTGTGCGCCGATTGCAAGCATCAGTTCCGGCACCGATGGAGCGATTTTGGGTTCGCCATTCATCTAATTTGTCATCAGCACAAGATCATCCCGGTGCACCATTTCATCGCGGCCCCTAAACCCTAACAGCGCCTCTATTTCCCGGGACTTGCGTCCCATAATGCGCGCGGCATCTTTATCAGAGTACGCGCAAATGCCGCGCGCGACCTCTGTCCCGTCAGGCCCCAGGACACTGATGGTATCGCCGCGCCCGAATGAGCCGCTGGTGCCAGTGACGCCAGCGGGCAACAGGCTTTTTCGACCGCGCAGCGCCTTCACCGCGCCCTCGTCCACCCGTACGGCGCCCGCGGGCTTCAGGGACCCGGCGATCCACTGCTTGCGCATCGCGACTGGGGTAGATGAGGGCACGAACCAGGTGCAGCGCGCCCCGTCCTCAATCCTCTTAAGCGGATGCTGGTAGGCACCCTTGGCGATACACAGGTGGCACCCGGCGCCCATAGCAATTTTCGCTGCGGCAATCTTGGTCTGCATGCCGCCCGAGCCCATGGCACTGCTGACCCCGCCCGCCATCGCCTCGATTTGCGCCGTGATCTCGTGCACTTCGGCAATGAATGTTGCATCTGGCTGTTCGGCCGGATCGGCACTGTAGAGCCCGTCAATGTCGGATAGCAGCACGAGGCAATCGGCACCAATCATTTGCGCAACGCGGGCCGCGAGGCGGTCATTATCGCCGTAGCGGATTTCCGCCGTCGCGACCGTGTCGTTTTCGTTGATCACTGGCACCGAGCCCAGTGAGAGCAGCGTATTCAGCGTGCCGCGGGCATTCAGGTAGCGCCGCCGCACTTCGGTATCTTCAAACGTTAGCAGGATCTGCGCGACCGTGAGCTCGTGATGATCCAGGAGTTCCTTGTAGGCATGAGCGAGCCGGATCTGTCCTACCGCGGCCGCCGCCTGGCTTTCTTCGAGCTTCAGCTTCCCTGCACCGAGGCCGAGATGCCGACGCCCTAAAGCAATGGATCCCGAGGACACCAGGATCACTTCCTGGCCACGTTTTCGCAGGCGCGCGACATCGGCCGTGAAGGTCTCGAGCCAGGCGCGGTTCAGCCGCCCCTTTTCAGCATCGACCAGCAGGGTGGAACCGACCTTGACGACGACGCGTTTGGCATCGGTCAGTCGGCGAGCGGCGGTTTTGTGGGCGTTGGACGACATAAAGTATGCAATATTAGCGCCATCGTAATCGGTGAGGCGCACCCATTTACTTGTCTCGCCACCCTCCCCTAGACTTCGCCATTGAAGAACATCGGATAACGCATAGAGGATGAGCGCCGTGGGAAGAGAATACGAACCAACCGTTGGGCAGTGGTATGAGGATTTGGAAAACGAAGAGACGTTCCAGGTACTGAAGGTCGATGAAGACCAGGAAATCATCGAAATCCAGCACCTGGATGGCGATCTCGAAGAATTGGACGTCGACGGCTGGGCGGAGATGGACCTGGAACTGACCGCTGAGCCGGAAGGCTGGTCAGGTTCCAAGGCCGCGCGGGATGAAGAGGAGGAAGAGGAAGATTGGGAAGATGAAGAAGACGAGGACGACGATGATGATGACGAGGACGATGATGACAAGGACGAGGATCGCGAGGAATATTGAGTCCCTGAACGACGACAGGGTCCATCGCACAAGACTCGCCGCCTGTTCCCCGGCGCGAGCAAAGGGTCCTGCGAGCCCTGATCCTTTTGCGCGCGCCCGTGCTCACGGGGTGTCGGATCGGACGCCCTGGCGAAATTCCTCGTCAATCATCTGGCCGTCCTGACGCGAGCCGCCGACAAAGGCCGCGCATTGATTGGCGCGCGAAATCCGCTTCGTCGCGAAATTATTTTTTCGTTTGACAGGCGTCGTGGCCCGGCCGATAGTCCAAAACAACGGTCGGCGTGTAACACGGCCGAAAACAACTGAGGGATTGTTATGTTATCTCGCCTTTCTCTATTCGCGGGGCTGCTGATAGTCCTCGCACAGCAGGCCACGGCGACGAGCAATCCGCCGGCGGCGGACATCGTAACGTTTGCCGACTCGCAAACGCCCACGAACCACTTGCGCGAGCTCGGCTACAAGGTTCGGGGCGGCATCGACAGCGCCACCGTCCAGCAGGACACCGGGCAGGGCGGCGGCTTCCCGCACTTCTCTTCCTCGTTCTCGGTGGGGGGCAAGGTATATCCGTTCACGATGATTGGCAACCCGCCTGCCTCGGGCACGCCTGCCGCGATCAACTCAATCATCATCCCGCTGCGCATGAACTTCGTGGGCTTCGGCACCAAGGGCCGTATCAGTCACACCTTTGATCCTTCACCCGCCGTCGCCAATATCATCGGTTCCCCTTTAGTATGTGCCCGCCGCATTTCCTAACGGCACCGGACAGTTCGGTGATCAGATGCAGCGCGCCGCGTTCTGGAACCAGATGGACAGCAATCACCGCTGGCACCTGCGGATGAATGATCCCGTGATGGCCCCGACCGTTGACATCGAAGTGACGCCGGAGACCGGCACATTGTCGCGGGACTCGGCCGGAAATGCCTTCGGCGACGTGAAGATCGATTTCATGGATGCTGAAATCAAGACGATCCTGCAGTTTCTGAACCTGGGCTTCGACACGCTGCCGATTTTCGTGACGGACCAGGTGACGGCCGAGGCGCTCGGTTATCACACCGCGTATACCGTCAAGGATGACCAGGGAAACACGCGACTGCAGACGTTTGCCTACACCAGCTGGCTCGATCCGGCGCTGGTTGACCCGTTGTTCGCCGATGTCAGTACGTTCAACCACGAACTCCTCGAATGGATGAACGACCCGTTCGGAAATAACCGGGCGCCCGACTGGTTCTACCCGCCGCCGAGCGATCCTTCCACGGTCTGCTCAGGAAATCCGCTTTTGGAAGTGGGCGATCCGCAGGGCAACGGGCCGACGTTCGCTGACTTCCCGACTTTTGTGTCGCAAGTCGGTGGCGTCAGCTACCACTTGCAGCAACTCGTGCTCTGGCAATGGTTCACGGACCAAGTGCCCTCGAGCGCGTATCACGGCTGGTATACGTTCCCCGTTCCCACGTCGCTGACGGTTCCCGCCGTTTACTGCAATTGACCCGGGCTGCGGGGGTCACCCTCGGGTGACCCCCCGACCCCGCGCGCCGGTGTACCGCAGGGATGCCTATCCGCGTGCTAGCGAGCGTCGGCTTGCAATCTGCAGCCCCGTGCGTACTTTAGTCTTCCCTCAGCTGCACCTCAGCGCACCTCAATTCGCGACTTGAGCTGCGCCAGGCCCTTGTCGAATTCGCCGCCGACCATTTTGTCAAAATTGAAGATGAGCCCCATGGCCTTGTGCACAAAGCCATAGGTTCCGGACATCTGCCACGAGACCTCGGTACCGTCGCCCTGGGGCTGCAACAAAAACACGATGTCGTTGTTGGCCTTCATCGGTTTATCAAAATGAAGGCTCATCTCGACGCGGCGCGGCGCGTCCACGGCGATGATTTCCATGCGTCCCTTGTTTGACTGGGCGCGGCCGTCCCAGCTGTAACTGCCGCCCCCCCCCTGCACTCGTCGCGCCATAAGGAATAGAAGATCTAAGGTCCGCCGCAGCGAACGGATTCCATTCATTGAACTGCCGCAGATTATTGATGTGCGCAAAAATGACCTCCGCGGGCGCCTTGATAATCACTTTGCGCGTGATCCGAAACTGATCTGGGCGGGTTGCCGCATAAATCAGCACGATCGCGATGACCGTGAGGAGCGCTAGGCCTGCGATTTTTAAGAACGTGATCATGGACTTCTCCGTTTGGTGGGTTCGTATTCTTACGACGAGTGAGTTACGTCGATATCGACCTGCGGCGGAAGAGCGGCACTCGGCGGCCAAATACCGGTCAGAAAAATGTCGCGCGTTCGTCGATTTTCGGGTGCCTGCTTCGTCGTAGGAGTGTAAGAGCCGGAAATTCGCTACGTTGCCGGGCATGCGATTTCGCAACCTATTGATTTAATGGAGGATGCCACATGAAAGTCATGATTTTTGTCAAGGCCACCAAGGATAGTGAGGCAGGCGTGATGCCAACGACTGAGCTGCTGAACGCGATGGGCGAGTTCAATACCCAGCTGGTGAACGCCGGGATCATGCTGGCCGGAGAGGGTCTGAAGCCAAGCAGTCAGGGTAAGCGCGTTCGCTTCTCGGGCAAGTCACGCACCGTGACCGATGGCCCGTTCGCGGAGACCAAGGAGCTGGTTGCGGGTTTTTGGCTATGGCAGGTCCGCTCGATCGAAGAAGCGCTCGAGTGGGTCAAGCGCTGCCCGAATCCCATGCTGACCGACTCGGAGATCGAGATCCGTCCGGTCTTCGGGCTCGAAGATTTTGGGGACGCGATTAGCCCTGAGTTTCGGGCCGGGGACGAGGAGCGACGACGCCGCACGGACCAGAACGCCTGATACCTGATCATCAACCCGAAGGAGACCCTGTCATGCCAATCCCGATTCCCTATCTGTCTTTTGATGGCAAGTGCGCCGAGGCCATGCGCTTTTACGAGCAAGCGCTCGGCGGCAAACTCGAGTTGCTGTTGAAGAATTCCGATTCGCCGATGGCGGCCCAGTCGCCCAAGGAGCATGCGGATCGAATCATGCACGCCCGCCTGGCGCTGCCGGGTGGCGGCATGCTGTTCGGCGGCGATTGCCCGCCGCAAATGAAGTACCCCGGCATACATGGCGTTGGGCTTACGCTGAACTTCGATACGGTCGAGCAAGCCACGGTGGCCTTCAAAGCGCTAAGCCAGGGCGGCACGATCTCGATGGACCTGCAGCCGATGTTCTGGGCCAAGATTTGGGGCATGCTGACGGACAAATTCGGTACGCCGTGGATCGTCAATGGCGAACTGCAGGCTGTCTACGCGAAGTAGCAGCGCAAAGATTAAGAGGACCAGGCCGATGTCATACATGCTTCTAGTGGTTGAGAACCCGGGCGACCGCGAGGCACGAACCGATAGCGAGGGTCGCGCGCTCTACGATCGCATGCTGCGATTCAGTGAGGACCTGAAGCAACGTGGGCTCCTGACTATGACGCAGTCCCTGAAGACCGATACGGCCGGGGTACGTGTAACCCACCGGACGCAGAAGTCCGTGGTACGCGATGGGCCATTCGCGGAAGCCCGGGAAATGATCGGTGGCATTTTCCTGCTGACCTGCGAGTCGCGCGAGCAGACGATCCAGATTGCGCGCGAGTGCCCAGCCGCCGAGTGGGCGACCATCGAGGTGCGCGAAACTGGGCCCTGCTTCGGCTGATCGAGCCTTCCGTTGAGGAGATGCTGTGAGCCGCGACGACATCGAGCGAACGATCGAAGCCGTGTGGCGCATCGAATCCGCAGCGATCATCGCAAAACTCGCGCGGATGCTGCGTAACGTGGGCCTCGCCGAGGAGATCGCACAGGATGCCTGGGTTGCGGCGCTGGAGAAGTGGACCGAGAGCGGCATTCCGGGAAACCCCGGCGCCTGGCTCATGGCAACGGCCAAAAACAAGGCGATTGATCAGTTGCGGCACCGCAAGCTGCTGCAGCGAAAGAGTGCCGTCATGTCGCACGACCCTGATTTGATCGGCACCCACGACCTCACGGGCCTGGCAAGCGCTGAGGCCGACGATGTAGATGACGACCTGCTGCGCCTGATTTTCGTCGCCTGTCACCCGGTGCTCTCAATGGAGGGACGCGTCGCGCTGACTTTAAGGCTATTGGGCGGTTTGACTCCCGCAGAGATCGCGCGGGCATTCCTGACCACGGAAGCCGCGATCCAGCAGCGCATCGTCAGGGCCAAACGCACGCTTGGGGAAGCGCATGTGCCTTTTGAAATCCCGGGGCCCGCGGAACGTGCCGAGCGCCTGGTCTCGGTCCTGGAAGTCATCTACCTGATTTTCAATGAAGGCTACGCGGCCACGGCGGGGGAGGAGTGGATGCGCCCTGCCCTTTGCGAAGAAGCCATGCGCGTCGGGCGCATATTGGCAGAACTCGCGCCCGCAGAGCAGGAAGTCCATGGGCTCGTTGCGCTGATGGAACTGCAGGCCTCGCGCACGCCGGCACGCACCAGTGCATCGGGTGAGCCTATTCTATTGCTGAAGCAAGACCGCAGCCGCTGGGACCAGCTGCTGATCGGCCGCGGCCTCGCCGCACTGAAGCGCGCGCAGTCTATTGACGGCGCGCTCGGTCCCTATGCCCTGCAGGCGGCGATTGCCGCCTGTCATGCGCTTGCCCGCATGGCAGGGGATACCGACTGGGCGCGCATCGTGGCCTTATACGATGCGCTGCATGAGCTGCAACCCTCGCCCGTTGTGAGCCTGAACAGGGCTGTTGCGGTATCGATGGCCTATGAAGCCGCCGCTGCGCTGGAGATCGTCGATGCGCTGCGCAATGAATCACGCCTGCGCGAGTATCACCTGCTGCCGAGCGTCAGGGGCGACCTGCTCGAGCGGCTGGGGCGCCTTGAGGAGGCGCGAGCGGAGTTCTCGCATGCCGCCTCGCTTGCGCGCAATGTGCGCGAGCGCAAGCTGTTACTCGAGCGTATGGCGGCGTGCGAGGTGGACGCGGCTCGAATCAACTAACCTCAGCTGTCTTGCAGCCAGCCGTGACGGTCGGGCGCCAGACCCTGATGGATTGCCACGAGCTGGGTACGCAGCGCCCGGGTCAGCGGTCCCACATCGCCGCTGCCCACCTTATGCTCGATGCCGCGATGGATCAGCGTGCCGACGCCTGCGAGGATGGCTGCGGTTCCCGATAGCGCTGCCTCTCCGGTCTTGGCCCATTCGAGCATCTCGGCCACGCTGAAAACCCGCTCGGTCACCTTGTAGCCGTTTTCTGCGGCGATTTTCAGCAAAGAATCGCGCGTCACGCCATGTAAAAAAGTCAGGTCCAGGCTTCGCGTCATGATCTGCCCTGCGCGGATCAGCAGGAAATTGGCAGCGCCCGTCTCCTGCACCTCGCCATCCGGGCAGAACAGTACCTGATCGGCATTGAATTTTGCGCGCGCCTCGCGCGTCGGCGCCATCGCGGCCGCATAGTTGCCCCCCGTCTTGACGACGCCGAGATGCGCGGCGCAGCGCGTATTGACATCATCGACCAGGATGCGCAGCGGCTTCATGCCACCGGCGAAGTAATCCCATACCTGGCTTGCCAGCACGATCAGGCTCGCGCTTGAGGACGGCGTTGCCGCGGCGCCAATATTGGCCATCGTGCCAATCAGCAACGGGCGAAGATACAGCGCCCCGGGGGCTTCGGGCACTTCGTCCTTGCAGCGGTTGATCACGGCACGCACCATGGCAGCGAGTTGCTCGGGGTCGGGTTCGGGCAGCGTCAGCTGGCGTGCGCTTTGCTGCATGCGCCGGATATGCATGTCCATGCGGAAGATCTTCACCCTGCCGTCGGGCTGGCGGAACGCCTTGAAGCCCTCAAAGCAGGTGCTCGCGTAGTGCAGAACGTGCGCGGCGGGACTTAAGGTGATGGGCTCGACCGGCTTGACCTCGGATGGCCCCCACTGGCCATCCTGGAAGTTGGCAACGGCCATGTGCGAGGTCAGCACCGCACCGAATGAAGGTCGCTTGACGGTATCGTTCATGCGCTAATGATATCAAGCCCCTTCCGGGGGCACGAGTATCGTCGATCCAGTGGTGCCGCGGCTCTCGAGCGCCCGATGCGCATCCGCGGCATCCTTGAGCGCAAATCGCTGCCCGACATGCGCTTTCACCGTACCCGCAGCCATGCGGGAGAACAGGTCCGCGGAGCGGCGCTTGAGGTCTTCGCGGGTCGCAATGTAATCGAACAGCGTCGGGCGAATGGCCGTCAGCGATCCCCCGGCGGCAAGATCGGAAATCTTGAAGTCTGCGATGACCCCGGAAGACTGGCCGAAGG
The DNA here is from genome assembly GCA_025355645.1 of Gammaproteobacteria bacterium. Lineage (GTDB taxonomy): Bacteria > Pseudomonadota > Gammaproteobacteria > Steroidobacterales > Steroidobacteraceae > Bog-1198. The sequence goes on from JANXZG010000095.1 coordinate 35,349, forward strand.
TCACGAACGTGCCGCGCCTTTTCAAGCACTTGAGCGAACCGCGCCAGGTGTCCTTGCCCACGGAGTCGTACACGACATCACATCCCTTGCCGCCCGTGATCTCGGCGACGCGCTCGACGAAATTCTCGTTGCGGTACTCGATCGCATGCGCATAGCCATTTGACCGCGCGACATTGGCTTTTTCTGGGGATCCCACCGTGCCGATGGCCTGCGCGCCGAGCGCCTTCAGCCACTGGCCGAGCAACAGGCCCACCCCGCCGGAGGCGGCGTGCACCAGCACGGTGTGTCCGGGCATGACCTTAAAGCAGGTATCCACCAGGGTCTGCGCCGTCATGCCCTTAAGCATGACGGATGCAGCCGTGACAAAATCGACCGAGTCCGGTAGCTTGACCACGCGCTCGGCGTTCATCACGCGCCGCAACCGGTATGCACCGGGCGGACCGCAATAGGCGACCCGGTCACCTACTTTCAGATCCTTCACCTCGGCGCCGATCGCGGCGATCACGCCGGCCGCCTCACTGCCCAGGATCATCGGCGTCTGCGGCCACGCATACAGTCCGGTCCGAAAATACGTGTCGATGTAATTAACCCCGATTGCCCGATGCCCGATCAATACCTCCCCCGCACCCGGCGATGCGATGTCGAGCGGCCCCCATTCGAGTGCCTCAGGCCCGCCCGGCGCGCGCAGGGTGATTCCAAAGTCCTGGTCTGCTTTACTCATGTTGTCTCCTTAAACTTTTTTCGCAAGGCTTGCCGTGAAGCGTTGAATGCGGTCGCAGGCCTCGCGCAGTGCCGCAGGTTCCGCGCCGAAGCAGATGCGCACGAAACCACGCGTCGCCTCGCCGAACATCGCCCCATCCAGTACCGAGACCCGTTCGGCGGCGAACAACTGTTTCACAAACTCCCGTCCCGTGAGGCCCGTCTGGCTGACATCGACCAGCGTGAACATACCGGCATCCGGCACATGACAGCGCAGCCCTTTTGCGCCCATGAGGCCCTCGATAAAAATATCACGCCGCGATCCGCAGTAGGCACGCGTCGCCGCCTCGGCTTCTACCGCCATGCCAAGCGCCGTCAGCGATGCCTCCTGCACAAAGCCGGGCAGGCCAAACAGCATGCACAGCACGAGCGACTCAACATGGCCGATCAGCGCTGCAGGTCCCACCATCCATCCGGCGCGCCAGCCCGTCATCGCGTGGCTTTTCGACAGGCTGCTGACCGTCACTACCTGGTCAGGGAGTTGCGCTGCCAGGCCCGGCACCTTGCCACCGGGTGCGAGACCAGCATAGACCTCGTCCGCCACGACCCATAGCTTATGCTTGCGCGCAAGATCGCCGATCACGCCCATGTCGCGCTCGGAGAGGATCACGCCGCTCGGGTTGTTGGGCGTCGCGATAAAGAGCGCACGCGTGCGCGAGGTGATCGCCCGTTCGAGTGCGTCCAGGTCCACCCGAAAGTCCGCGCCTGCCGCCACTCGCACGAGCTTCGCGCCGGATACCTCGATCGTCGCCGGGTAGGTCGGATACATCGGCTCGCAGGAAATCACTTCATCGCCGGGGCCGGCAAGGCATAGCGATGCGGCAAAAAGCGCGTTCTGGGCGCCGGAGAGGAAAATAACGTTCTCGCTGCCGACCTTCTGGCCCGTGCGCGACTCATGCAGGTTCGCGATCGCAGCCCGCAGCGGCGCGCGCCCCGCGAGCGGAGCGTAATGCGTATCGCCGCCGCGCAACGCCGCAACCGCGCGATCGACGATCGGCACCGGGGTGTCGATGTCGGGGTCGCCCACGCTCAGGATCACGACATCCTCGCCCCGCTCGCGCGCCGCGAGGGCGTCGTAATGTGTATCCCACGCATTCGCACCCTCGCCTGCAACGCGTGCGACCAGCTCCGAATAATCGTTCCGTTGCCCCATCCCGCCCCCGTCCCCTGAAGCCTTGCATCGCCTTTAGATGGCTTGCATACTTTCATATTCAACGTGCCCCGTGCACAACAATAATTAAGGATGACATGTCGGTCACCGTCGGAACCTTCCTCGTCGACCTGCTGGCCGCCAATGACTTCGACACGGTTTTCGGCATACCGGGTGTCCATAATCTCGAGGTCTACCGCGGGCTTGCCGCATCCGAACTGCGCCATGTGCTGGTGCGCCACGAGCAGGGCGCCGGCTTTGCGGCCGATGGGTTCGCGCGCGCGAGCGGCCGTGCGGCGGCCGTCTTTGTCATCTCGGGACCGGGCCTCACGAATGTGCTGACCTCGATAGGGCAGGCCTATTCGGACTCGGTACCGGTGCTCGTGATTGCAAGCACCCCCGATCGCGCAACCCTCGGTAAGCGCTGGGGCGTGCTGCATGAGCTTCGCAACCAATGCCTGATCGCCAGCGGCATCTTTGGGGTCGCGCGCGCCGCGCGCAGCGCCGCCGATGTGCGCGATCACCTGCGCGCCTGCATCGCTTCGCTGCGCACCGGCCGGGCGCGCCCGGCCTATCTCGAAGTGCCGCTTGACCTGCTGGCTGAGAAAACCGAGCTGGTCGCGGAACGCTTCGCGCCCCCGGCGCCACTCGCCTCCGCCGCGATCCGCCAGGTTGCCGAGGCCGTAGACCTGCTGATTGGCGCGAAGCGGCCGCTGATCATCGCGGGTGGCGGCGCGCGCTGCGCGGGTGCGGAAATACGGCAGATGGCCGAGATCATGGATGGCTACGTTGTCACGAGCGCCGCAGGCAAGGGCGTCATCCCGGATGCGCACCCGGCAAACCTGGGCACCTCGCTTCCGTACCCTGAAACGCAGGCCTTGGCCCTTGCCGCTGACCTGATCATTGCAGTCGGCACCGAGATAGGCGAGACCGACCTCTATACTTCGTTCCAGCTGCCACGCAGCGGCAAGCTGATCCGTATTGATCTGGATCCTGCCAAGCTTGCCGATCACTACGCGGCGGAAGTACCGATCTGGGGAGATGCCAAGTCGACGCTCGCCGCGATCAATCGCGGCATCCAGAAGCGCAGCGGTTGGCGCAGCACGAATGGCAGTGCCGGCGCGATCCGCGCGAAAATCGAAGCCTCATTCAGTCCCGCAGCCCGGGCCCTGCAGCGCGCGATTGCTGCAATCCAGGCCGGTCTGCCTGCGGATGCGATTGTGTTCAGCGACATGACGCAGATCGCCTATCACGGCAATTACGCGTTTCGCGCTGACGAGCCGGGTCTATGGTTCCACCCGTCGGGCTACGGCACCTTGGGGTTCGCGCTACCAGCGGCGATCGGTGGCAAGATCGCGATGCCTGCGCGTGCGCAGATCGCGCTGGTGGGCGATTATGGACTGCAGTTCACGATCAATGAGTTGATCACGGCCGTGGAGGCGCGCATGAACCTGCCGATCGTCGTGTGGAATAACGCCGCGCTCGGCCAGATCCGCGATGACATGATCGCGGCCGGCATCCCGCCAATTGGCGTCGTCGGTCCAAATCCCGATTTCCAGCAACTCGCCAGGGCCTATGGCGTTGCCGCCGTGCAGGTCAAAGATCCGAAAAGCTTGACCGGCGCGATCGCCAAGGCGCTCACGGTGGAAGGTCCCACGCTGATCGAGATCCTGGCCGCCGATTTTTCATCCCCCGCTTAATACAAGCACCTCATAGGAGATTTAAATGAACGTTTCCGTAAAACTGGCTCTCGCGGCGGCAGCCGCACTGCTCACCCTGCCTGTGCTCGCGGCCGAACAGATCAAGATCGTCGAGCGGCCCATCAATGAAACCACCGCGCATATCGGCGCCAAGATCGATGGCCCGGGCGACATCCTGAGCTTCGCGAATCCACTGTATGAGGCTAGCAACAAGGCGCAGATCGGCACCGACCAGGGCTTTTGCATCCGCACCGTCGTTGGCAAGAGCTGGCACTGCAACTGGACCAACCAGCTCAAGGACGGGATGATCACTGTCGATGGCATTTTCAATGACGCCGGCGATTCGACGCTGTCGATCATCGGCGGAACCGGCAAGTACGCAGGTGCCAGGGGCACGATGCTGCTGCATACCCGAGCCGGCACGCCGGAAGGCTACGACTTCACGTTCGATATATCCTAGGCGATCCATGTCCTACTCCGCGAATGAGTGCCTGCGCGCACGGCGTGATTTTCCGGCCCTGAACCGCTCGGGTGCCGGGCCTGCCTTGGCATACCTGGATGGCCCCGGAGGCAGCCAGGTGCCGAAAAGCGTGATCGATGCGATCGCGGATGTGTATGCGACCTGCAACGTCAATACGCATGGCAATTTCGGGCCTTCTCAGGAAGTGGACCGGCGCATGGACGCGGCCAGGCGCGCGGTCGCGGCGTTCATGGGCGCGCCCGATGCCAGCTGCATCTCGTTCGGGCAGAACATGACGACCCTGAATTACTCGCTCGCGAATGCGCTGGTCAAGACATTCAAAGACGGGGACGAAGTGCTGATCACGCAGCTCGATCACGAGGCCAACCGCGGACCGTGGCTGAACCTGCGCGAGCGCGGCGTGCGCGTGCAGGAAGTACGGATGCTCGACTCCGGCGTGCTCGATAGCGCTGACATGGCGGCGAAGATCACGGCGCGCACGCGCCTGTTCGCCTTGGGCGCCTCCTCAAATGCCCTGGGGACCGTGAATGACATCGCGCTCGCGCGGCGATTGACTAAGGCGGTGGATGCCTTGCTGGTCGTCGATGCGGTGCATTATGCGCCGCATTTTCCGGTGGACGTTCAGGCGCTGGGAGTCGATTTTCTGTTGTGCTCGGCCTACAAGTTCTATGGGCCCCACGTCGGTATCCTGTACTCGCGCCCCGGCGCGCTCGATGGCCTGCCGACCGACCGGCTCAGCACGCAAGACCCCGCGGCGCCCTACCGCATAGAGACCGGGACCTTAAATCATGCTGCCATTGCCGGCGTGCACGCGGCGATCGACTTCATCGCCAGCTTTGGACGCGGCGCGACCTTGCGCGAGTGCGTGGTCGATGCGATGACTTCCATCTCGCGCTACGAGCATAGCCTCGCGGCCTATTACCATGCCCACGTAAGAAAACTTCCCGGCGTGCGCATGTGGGGACCGGATTTTACCAGCGCCGCGCGCGCACCCACGGTGTCGATCACGCTTAAAAATCATACGCCGGACCAGGCTGCCACCGAACTCGGCAAGCAGGGCATCTGCGTCTGGAACGGCAACTTTTATGCGGCGCGTGCGGTCGAGATCCTCGGGCTCGCACCCGCAAGCGGCCTGCTGCGCACGGGTATTTCGATGTACACGACCCAGGCGGAGCTCGATCACCTGCTCGCCGCCATCGAACGGCTTGGCTAGAGCGTGACCGCGCTGTAAATCATGGTCAGTATGAACATCAGCGCCGCGCAGAACAGGTAGGCGCAGCTCAGCACGCAGAACTTCAGGATCGTCTTGAACCGTCCCTGTCCGTAGACGCGGCGCATCGACCGGTACAGGTAGAAGAGCATATAGAGTGACAAGGCGGTGCCAACCCATCCGGCCCAGGTGTCCGACAGGATAAAGTGCTCCGAGACCATCAGCACCGATAGCGCGAGGAAGATGAAGGCGTGATTGTGCAATAGCAGCAGCAGGTGCTCGACGTATTGGCGCCGCTGGCGCCAATACAGCGGCACCATCAGCGCGGCGAGCAGCGGCAGCAACACGAACATTGCGCGGCCGAGGTTATGCAACAGGTTGAGCCCGAGCGCGCGCCCATGATCGGACTGAATCCGGTCGCATGCCGTCATCAGCCGCCCGTGCAGCCAGGGCCTGAATGACCCGGCATCAACAAACGAGGCGCAGTCAACCCGCTTGCCCATGAGCGATGGCACCAGCTTGGTGCTTATCGTGTCGTACTGCAGCAGTTGTTTCTGTAACTCGGCCTTTTCCTGCGGATCTTCGCTCTGGTCTATTTCCTTTTGCAGCGCCGCACGGACCTGCGCGGCAGTTGAAATCTGGGGCGCGGTCTTGCCGGACACGGGGGAGCTGGAAGTCAGTGGAATTAGCAGGAAAAACACCACGCTGAGCACGAGGTACAGGCGAAACGGCGGCAGGAAGCTCGCCCGCCGCCCCTTGACGTACTGCTGTGTCAGGTACCCCGGACGAAACAGCAGGGGCCCGAACGTGCGCCAGAAGCGCGAATCCGCATGCGTGATGACCTCGGCCGCATCGCCCAGGAACTCCCGCAGCGCGAGCCCATGGTGCAGCGCGCGTTGTCCACAGGCGCTGCAGTAGGGGCCACTCAAGGGCGCCGCGCAATTGGCGCAATTGGCGCAATTTTCCATGCGGGGCAGTCTGAACGCTGGGCGGGCCTACATGCAACCCGGCATTGAACTCCCCGCCGCAGGCCCCATCCAACCTTCAATCGGAACAGTTCACCTTGAAGGGGTTGGTCATGCCGAATTTACGCGCTGCATTCCTGGGACTAGCCGCGAGCATTGCGTTTGCCGCGCCGATTCACGCCGACAGCGATGCAACATTGCAGCAAATATACGACCAGGCACGGGCCGGCCATCTCGATCAGGCACAGCAAATGATCGACCAGGTGCTGGTGGATCATCCACGTAGCGCCAAGGCGCATTTCGTTGCGGCTGAGCTTGCCTCCCGGGCCGGCAACCTCGGCGTCGCGCGCGGCCAGCTTCAGCAAGCCGAACAGATTGATCCAGGCTTGAATTTTGCAAACCCGCAGGCGGTGCGGGCGCTGAGAGCCGGGTTGGGCACGAGCCGCGCGGGCGGACATGAAGTGGCGCTAGGCCCCCAGCCGCACAGCTTTTCGTGGTTACCCGGAATGGTTCTCGCAGGCCTCGGATTGCTGATTTGGGCGATCGTGCGACGTCGAAGCGCGCCTCCCGTCCCTTATTCCGGAGCACCCATGGGCACGGGGCCCTATCCGGGGGGCGGTTCCCCGGGCCCCATGGGCGGCGGCTTGGGCTCCGGTATTGTCGGAGGACTCGCCTCGGGCCTCGCGTTGGGCGCGGGTGTCGCCGCGGGCGAAGAGGTTGCACACCATTTTCTCGATGGCAATCATCATCACGACGGCGCGCCGCCTGCAGGCCCCGACACGGCTGTATCGAATGACGACATGGGCGGGAACGACTTTGGCGTCAGCGATGGCGGCGGCTGGGATGGGGGTGGCGGCGGTGGGGGCGACTGGTCTTAAAGTGCAGGCGCGCAGGCCTGGCGTCGTTCGACCCGTTCTGATCGAGGAATTCTAATTTACGAACGCGCGCACGGTTATTGTCGCGCTTGCGGTTGCCTGCTGGCTGTTAGCGTAGGCCCCGCGCAGGCGGTTTCACGTTCATTCATGAAGTACCGCCGTATCAGATACTCTTGATGGACGTATGGCCCCTGACGTCGACCTCGACCGCGTGTACGCGGCGCGCAATCCGAGCGAACTGACCGCTGAATACGACCGCATCTCCGAAAAATACGACGCGGCGCTGATTGAGGATCATGACTGGCGAATGCCGGAGATCATGGCCGGGCTCGCCGCTTGGCTGCTGCCGCGCAGCGCGCGCATCTTGGATGCCGCGTGTGGCACCGGCCTCGTCAGTGAACACCTTAAGCGTTTCGGATTTAACGACCTGCACGGACTCGACCTCTCCCCCGGCATGATCGCGGTCGCACAGCGCAAGAACATATTCCAGAGCCTGACCGTAGCGGCCCTGGGTGACCCGCTGCCCTATCGGAGCGGCGAGTTCGATGCCTTCACAGTCGCGGGTGCCTTCACGCCGCAGCACGCGCCGGCAGTATCGTTGCGTGAACTGACAAGAATTACTCGCCCTGGCGGTTATGCGATATTTTCGCTGCGGGACGACGTGGCACAGCCGGATTTTGCCGCGGAAATCGCCGCATTGACCGCATCGACCCGCTGGTCGCTGCTGAAGGAAGGCGCGGCATTCCAGTCGCTGCCTCTCGCCGAGCCGCAAGTACGCAACCGGCTCTATATCTACCAGATGCAGGGAGTTCCCGGTGCGCCGTAACTTCCTGCTCGGGATCGTAGCGATAGGGCTTACCTATCTTTACGTGCTCGCCCTGGTATATGGCATTGGGCTGGTTGCCGCGCTGCCGGTACCCGCCCTGTGGAGCGGGATGTTTTCCACCCGCCATGGCGCAGCCGCCGCGTGGATTCTGAGCTCGCACTTCATCGTGGTGTTGCTCCTCTCAGCGCCGTTCGCCTGGATGATCGCCCGAGCATGCGGCCGCTCCAGCGTCGTCGTGTCCGTGTCGGTTGCGCTGCTGATCCTGGCACTGTTTGAGATTCCGCTCATCCTTGCGTCGATCAATGGCGGCGGGATATTCCCCTGGTGGGTGTGGCTTGCCGATATTGTCCAGTTCGCCGGCTCGCTGCCAATTCTGGTGCTTCTGTTCCGGCGACTGCGCGCCGATAAGAGTCCGGCCTGATTAAGGACTCTCGTTCGCCTGCCATTCTGTCGCATTACTGCCATTACTCGACTTCGCGTCCACGCTGAGCTGACACCTATCAGCTTCGTCGTTGTGACGATTGCAGTCGCTGGTGCGTAGTTAAACGAGGTAGCAAATCGCTGATGAACATTAACTGCCTTTGGTTTCCGTCAGCGTGCGCCGCTCACCCTCAATCCGGATCGCCCGACCGGTGGTCTAACGCGATACCTTCGCGCGGTGCACGCGTTCGATCAGGTCATCGGCGACGGCGTTTCGTGCGAATGGATTGAACATCGAATTGCGCGGCGGGGAGAAACTGATCTCCTGGCCAAAGCGCCCGGGGCTCACCAGGCGCAGCGTGATCCTGGGCGGATTGACAAGCGTCGAGGCGCTGACATTCATGATGCTCCCAAGCGGCACTGATTCGCTCTGGTCGCCGATTTTCACAACCAGGTGATCGCCGCCGTCCCAGACCTCGTCCGCGAGGTCCCATACCAGCTTGCGAAACATCAGAAAAAAGAACGGTATTAGCAGCAGCGGGGGCAGGAAAGCCAGCGGCGGCACGCGTGTGGGTGAGGTAAACAGGGTCACGCACAAGATGAACAGCGGGACGCCAAAGAGCAGGGCCGGCAGCACTCGCTTATAGTAAAACGTTGACTGGCCGGAAATTTTCTTCATCAGCATGGGTTTCTACCCGACCAGAATCTTCCCGCTCGCCGGCAGCCCCGCGACGATCAGGGCATTGACCCTGCGTACAAAGGTCGCCGGATCCTCAAGCTCGCCGCCCTCGGCCAGTAACGCCTGGTCATACAACACACTGGCGAGGTCGGCAAAAGCCGCCTCTTCCGCACTATCGCGCAATCGCTCGATCAGCACGTGCTTCGGGTTGACCTCGAGAACTGGCAAGGTCGCGAATGGATTCGATTGCCCCGCCTGCTTCAGGATACGGCCCATGCGTAGCGACATGCCATATTCGCCGGCGACCAGACAGGCCGGCGAATCGGTCAGGCGAGTGGATACGCGCGCGCTGTTTATCTTGCCGGTCAGCACCTTGCCCAGGCGCTCCAGCGTGCCCTTGTAAGCTGACTCGGTCGCGGCTTTTTCTGGGGTTTCGATCGGCGAGCCGAGATCCGGGGCGACGCTTGCGGCGCTCGCCAGGGTCTTGCCATCAAATTCATGCAGGTGCCCGACGACCCACTCGTCGATCCGGTCGACCAGCAGCAGTACCTCGATGCCCTTGGCCCTAAACCCCTCCAGATGCGGGCTGTTGCGCGCGCCGGCAAGCGTATCGGCGGTCAGGTAATAGATTGACTTCTGGTCCGCCTGCATCCGCCCGACGTAATCGGCGAGCGTGACCGAGGCCGCCTCATCGGCACTCTGAGTCGAGTGAAACCGCAGCAGCTTCGCGACGCGCTCCGACTGCGACGCGTCCGCCTTCTGGCTCATGTCCTTGATCACGCCTTCCTTCAGCACGGCGCCGAAGGTCTTCCAGAATTCGGCGTATTCCACTGGCTTTGATGCAGCCAGGTCCTCAAGCAGGTCGAGCGTGCGCTTGACGAGCGCCGCCTTGATTTTGCCAGCGGTACGATCGCTCTGCAGCAGCTCGCGCGAGACGTTCAGCGGCAAATCGGATGAATCGACCAGGCCGCGCATGAACCTGAGCCAGGATGGCAGCAGTTCCGCCGCCTTGTCCATGATGAACACGCGCTTGACGTACAGCTTTATGCCACCGCCGCCATCGCGCTCGAACAAATCGAACGGCGCGCTCTTCGGCAAATACAGCAGCGAGGTATATTCGATGTTGCCCTCGACTTTGTTGTGCGCCCACATGCGCGCATCATCGGGGTCATGAGTCAGGTGATGGTAGAACGCCTGGTAGTCCTCGTCCTTGAGCTCTGACTTCGGGCGCGTCCAGAACGCTTTCGCCTGGTTCAGCGTATCGTCCTTGTCGCCCGCCTTCAGGATAATCGGCAGGCCGAGATGATCGGAGTACTTGCGCACAAGGGACCGCAGGCGCGATTCTTCCAGAAATTCCTTATCTTCATCGCGCAGGTGCAAGGTCACCTCGGTGCCGCGCTCGCTCTTCTGGCCGGCCTTGATCTCGTAGGATCCTTCGCCGTCGGATTCCCAGTGAACCGGCTCATCGTCCGTGCGCTTCGTCAGCACCGTGACCCGGTCGGCAACAATAAACGCGGAGTAGAAGCCGACACCGAACTGGCCGATCAGCTGCGCATCCTTCGCCGCATCACCGCTCAGCGTCTCGAGGAATTTCTTCGTGCCGGAGCGCGCGATCGTGCCAAGATTGTCGATGACTTCGGCGCGGCTCATGCCGATGCCGTTATCGCGGATGCACAGCGTTCCGGCGGCCTTGTCCGGTATCAAGGTGATCGAGAGGGTGTCGCTGCCGAGCAAATCGGGGCGCGCGAGCGCCTCGAAGCGCAGCTTTTCGCAGGCATCCGAGGCGTTGGAGATCAGCTCCCGCAGGAAGATTTCCCGGTGGGCGTAGAGCGAGTGAATGACCAGGCGCAGCACCTGGCGGGTCTCCGCCTGGAATTCCTTGGTTTCTGCCTGAGTTTCTACCGGTTTTGCTTTAGCCATGGGTTGCTACTGTGGGGACGGGTGCCAGAAGATTCAAGCGCTTAGGGCCAATCAGCGCGTGCATCAAAATCAAACTCCTTGCGCATCTGCTCATAAGCCTCGCGGGCCTTGGCGCTTTCGGCGGCCGGCGTGACAATGCGCACTTCGACGATCTGGTCCCCGGCAGGCTTGCCGGGCAGTCCCCGACCCCTCAAGCGCAGTTTTTGGCCAGTCTGGGCGCCCGCCGGTACCCGCAGGTCGACCTTGCCACCCAGTGTGGGGACTTCAACCTTGGCGCCCAGCGCTGCCTCCCAGGGCGCGAGCGGCAGCTCGATCGTCACATCCTTGCCCTGGACACTATAATAGGGGTGCGACAGGTACTTGATGCGCACGAGGATCCCCGGCCGGCCCGGCTCCCCGGCAATGCGCATCGCCTGCCCATCGGCGATGCCGGCCGGAATCTGCACATCGATCGTGCGCTCATGGCCCTGCTCTTTCAGGCTGACGCGTCTCTGCGTGCCGCGATAGGCATCCTCGATGCTGACCTCGAGCTGCCCCGCCTCCACTTCGGGTTCATTCTCCCGGCGCCTTCTGCCGGCCCCGACCCCGGGGGCGGCGCCAAAAATGGAGGAAAAGAAATCGCTAAAACCGTTGACGTCCTGGAAGGCCGGGCCGGCGCCCGCGCCGCCAAATCGACTTTCCCAGCCCGGCGGCGGCCTAAATTGCTGACCGGCGCGGTAGTTTTGCCCGAGCTGGTCGTAGGAGGCGCGCTTTTCGGCGTCCTTCAGCACTTCATAGGCCTCCTGCACATCCTTGAATTTTTCCTCGGCGTTTTTCTCCTTACTGACATCCGGATGATATTTGCGCGCGAGCTTGCGATACGCGACCTTGATCTCGTCGGGGCTTGCCGTACGCTCGACCCCCATGGTCTTGTAGTAGTCCTTGAATTTCATGCCAGTCTTTATAACTCAAACTGAATGTTGCATCGCACCAATCGAGCGGTCTTGCATCCGGAACCGCTCCGGCTGCGTATATAGTCCTTGAAATGATTATCCGCTGTCCCGACCATAGCTCCCCATGAAACGCATATTCCTGTTCGTCCTGACTAACCTCGCAGTGCTTGCGCTGCTGAGCCTCGTGGTCATGGTCCTCGAGCAGGTCTTCCACGTGCGCCTGGGCCAGGGCGGATTGGGCAGCCTGCTGGTCATGGCAGCAGTGTTCGGGTTCGGCGGGGCATTCATATCCTTGCTGATGTCGAAGTGGATCGCCAAGCGCACGATGGGCGTCGCGGTCATCGGACAGCCGCGCACCGAGACCGAGCAATGGCTTATCGGCACGGTCACGCGCCTTGCCCAGCAGGCCAACGTCGGCATACCCGAGGTCGGCATATTCGATTCGGCCGAGATGAATGCGTTTGCGACGGGTGCCAGGCGCAACGCCGCGCTGGTCGCCGTCAGCAGCGGGCTGCTGCGCGGCATGTCGCGTAGCCAGGTTGAGGCGGTGCTTGGCCATGAGATGACCCATGTGGCCAATGGGGACATGGTGACGTTGACCCTGATCCAGGGCGTCGTGAACACCTTCGTGATTTTCCTGTCGCGGGTCATCGGCAGTTTTGTCGACCGGGCGGTATTCAGGAACGACCGCGACGGCTTCGGGATCGGCTATTTCGTCGTGACGATGGTCGCGCAGGTGGTCCTCGGGATCTTTGCGAGCATGATCGTCGCTGCCTTCTCCCGCTACCGGGAATTCCGCGCCGATCGCGGCGGGGCGAACCTGGCCGGCACCGGTAACATGGTCAGCGCGCTGCAGACGCTCAAGCACGGCCAGGGCGAGCCGATGCCCGCGCAGATGCAGGCATTCGGCATCAACACCGGATCTTCAGAAGGATTGATGCGCCTGTTCATGAGCCATCCGCCACTTGACGAACGAATTGCAGCGCTCAATGCCCCCGCCCGATGAAGCGCTGAAAAGCCCGCAGCTTGCGGCGCTAGGCACTCGCCCGCTCTCTGCGCTGGTGCGCTTCAGCCAGGGAGTGTCGCGCTACTTTAACAACCGCACCTTTGCCTCGCACGAAACGGCGCTCGAGGCGCCGGTGGAGAACTCGCGCCGCATCGATTGGGCGCGCGCGGTCCCTTTCCTGCTCGTGCATGCGATCTGCCTGTTTGTGTTTGTCGTAGGATTCAGCTGGACCGCATTTGGCGTGTGCGTCGCGCTGTACCTCGTGCGCATGTTTGCGATCACCGGCTTCTATCATCGCTACTTTTCGCATCGGACCTTCAAGACCACGCGCGCCGGGCAACTGATCTTCGGTATCCTGGGCGCCTCCGCTGCGCAGCGCGGCCCGATCTGGTGGGCCGCCCATCATCGCCATCACCATCATTATTCGGATCGGCCGGAGGACGTGCACTCGCCCGTGCAACATGGCTTTTTCTGGAGCCATATGGGTTGGTTCCTGTCGAAGAAATTCTTCGCGGCCGACCTGTCACGGGTGAAGGACTTGCTTAACTATCCCGAACTTCGCTTCCTGGACCGTTTCGATGTCGCGGTGCCTACCGTGCTTGGCGTGTCGGTGTTTTTGCTCGGGGTGCTGCTGAAGCACGTGGCCCCGGGCCTTGGCACGAACGGCTGGCAGATGCTGATCTGGGGTTTCTTTGTATCTACCGTGGCCCTTTATCATGGCACCTACACGATCAATTCATTGTCCCATGTGTTCGGCCGGCAACGCTACCGGACCGGGGATACCAGCCGCAATAATTTCCTGCTGGCCATCATCACGCTGGGTGAAGGCTGGCATAACAATCACCACCACTACCCGGCCACCGTGCGCCAGGGGTTTTACTGGTGGGAGGTTGACCTGACGTTCTACCTGCTGAAGTGTCTGTCGTTCTTCGGCCTGATCTGGGACCTGCACGCCGTGCCGGCCGCTATGCGCGAAGGCGCCGGCAAGCGCTACTAGCATGCGCATCGCGGTGATTGGGTCCGGAATATCCGGCATGGTCGCTGCGTACCGCCTGAACGCCGAGCATGAGGTCACGCTGTACGAGGCGGGAAGCCACGTCGGGGGCCACACCCACACCGTCGACATCGCGCATGGCGGACAGACCTTTGCGGTGGATACCGGGTTCATCGTATTCAACGACTGGACGTACCCGGAGTTCATCAGCCTGCTTGAGGAGCTCGATGTAGCCTCGCAGGAGAGCTCGATGAGCTTCAGCGTGCGCTGCGATAAAAGCGGGCTGGAGTACAACGGCACGACTATCAATGCCTTGTTCGCCCAGCGCAGCAATATTTTATCGCCCACATTCCTGCGCATGGTTGCCGACATCCTGAAATTCCATGCACGCGCCCCGATGCTGCTGCTCAAAGACAACGCCGAGCTGACGCTGGGTGAGTACCTGAAAGCCGGCGGTTACTCACGCGCGTTCATCGAGCATTTCATGATCCCGATGGTTGCGGCCATCTGGTCCGCGCGCCCGGCGGACATGCTGCGCTTTCCCGCGAGGTTCCTGGTCAGCTTCTTCGCGAACAATGGACTTCTGACGGTCAACCGGCGCCCCGTATGGCGCGCAGTCCGCGGCGGATCCCGGGAGTACGTAAAAAAAATTACGAGGCCGCTCGCTTCGCGCATACACCTGAACACGCCGGTAGCCGGTGTGCAGCGCCATCCGCAGCATGTCCTGCTGCGCCTGAAGAACGGCACGGTCGAGCATTTTGACCAGGTTTTCTTCGCCTGCCACAGCGACCAGGCCCTGGCCATACTGGCCGATGCGTCGCGCGAGGAACGGGAGGTTCTCTCAGCAATACCCTACCAGGCTAACGAGGCGCTGCTGCATACCGATGAGCGACTGATGCCGCGGCGTCGGCTCGCCTGGGCTGCCTGGAATTGCCATCTTCCGGCAGCCGCCCACGAGCGCGTGGCGGTCACCTACAACATGAACATCCTGCAGCGGCTTTCAGCGCCCGTGCAGTTCCTGCTGACGCTGAACCGGCACGAGGGCATCGATCCGGGCAAGGTATTGGGCAGCTTCCAGTATCACCACCCGATGATCACAAGCGCCTCGCTCGCTGCGCAGGCACGCAGGCATGAGATCAGTGGCCCGAGGCGCACTTATTACTGCGGTGCCTATTGGGGTTTTGGTTTCCACGAAGATGGCGTCAGCAGCGCCATCGCTGCGCTCAATGAATTCAACCGGCGCAATTATGCACAGCTGCATCTACAAAGGGTGGGTTAGGCACCGGCGCGTGGCGCCGAAGCACAACAGCTTTCGCTACCGGCTGTTCATGCTGTATGTGGATCTTGCGGAGTTGCCGGCGCTGTTCGACGGCACGCCCTTCTGGTCAGCGCGCCGCCCGGCACTCGCGTGGTTCCGCAGGGCCGATTATCTCGCGCCGGCAGAGCTTTCGCTCGATGAGGCCGTGCGACAGCTGGTCGAACGGCGTACCGGGCGGCGTCCCGACGGGCCGATCCGGTTGCTGACGCACCTGCGCTATTTTGGCTATTGCATGAACCCGGTCAGTTTTTACTACTGCTTCAATGCCGACGGACAGCGGCTCGAGACGATCGTGGCGGAAGTCACCAACACGCCGTGGGGCGAGCGCCACCAGTATGTGCTGCCGGCAGGCGCACAAGGCGCGCCGCTGAAGCGTTTTGAACTCGACAAGCGCTTCCATGTCTCCCCATTCATGCCGATGGATATGCACTATCGTTGGAGCTTCAATGAGCCCTCCGGCCGGCTTCTCGTGCACATGCGAAACTTCCGCGAACAGAAGTTCCTGTTCGATGCAACCTTGACGCTACGGCGGGAACCTATCAGCGCCGGCGCCCTCATGGGCGCACTTCTGCGGTATCCGCTGATGACGCTTAAGGTCGTCACGGCCATACATTTCCAGGCGCTGCGGTTGCTTTTGAAACGCACGCCGTTCTACGCCCATCCGCGGGCGACATGAAAAGCAGCATCATTCCGGAGGAGGCTGCCCAGGACCCTGCGGAGCCCGTCTCGGCGCTGACCGGGCTCGCCAAGCGCCTGCTGCTTACGCAGCTGCGCAAGATCAGCCGCGGGCGCCTGAGACTTATCGACGGAGACCTTGGCCAGAGCTTCGGCCGGGCTAGCCCGGACGCCCCGTACGATGTCACCGTGCGTATCCGCAATCAACGCATGTACGCGGAGGCGGTATTTGCGGGTACCGTTGGCGCGGGCGAGGCCTACATCCGCGGCTACTGGACTTGCGACAACCTGACCGACCTCGTGCGCCTGTTCATCGCGAACGACGCGATGATGGCCGATGTGGATACCGGCTGGTCGCGCCTGGCGGGCGTGCTCATGAAAGCGGCGCACTGGCTCAATCGCAACGACAAGTCGGGCAGCAGAGCCAACATCGCAGCGCATTACGACCTCGGCAACCGCTTCTTCGAGCTGTTCCTGGACGAGACAATGGCCTACTCCTGCGGCATCTTTCCTTGCGCAGGGGCAAGCCTGGCGCAGGCCTCGCGCGCGAAGTTCGATGCCGCCTGCTCAAAATTGGCGCTCAAGAAAAACCAGAGCCTGCTCGAGATCGGCACGGGCTGGGGCGGCCTTGCGATCCATGCCGCAAGACATTATGGCTGCCGGGTCACGAGCACGACGATCTCCCGGCAGCAATATGACTATGCCCGGGAGCGCATCGCACGCGCGGGCCTCTCGGATCGGATCACGCTATTGCTCGAGGACTACCGGGAGCTTACCGGCGAGTACGATGCGCTGGTGTCGATCGAGATGGTCGAGGCCGTGGGCCATCAATACCTCGATGGGTATTTTCGCAAGTGCAGCGATCTGTTGCGCGCTGATGGGGCCATGCTGCTGCAGTCGATCACGATCGCCGATCAATACTATGAGCGTGCGCTTCACTCGGTGGACTACATCAAGAAATTCATTTTCCCCGGCGGCTTCATGCCCTCGGTGCAAAGCCTGGTCGATTCGATCGCACGCGCGACCGACATGAAGCTCTCTCACCTGGAAGACATCGGACCGCATTACGCCAGGACGCTAAAATTGTGGCGCGAAGCGTTCATGGGCCGGCTCGCCGAGGTGCGCGCACTGGGATACCCCGAGAGTTTTATACGCATGTGGGAGTATTACTTTTGCTATTGTGAGGGCGGTTTCGAGGAGCGGCACCTGGGCGATGTCCAGATGCTGCTGACCAAGCCGCAAGCGCGGCGCCCGATCATTGCGACCGTACATGCCCCGAGCACCTGAACCCAAAACGCTGGCTGAGCTCAAGGAAATCGTCGGCAGCGGTGGCTGGCTGGACACGCCGGCGGATATTGCCCCGCTGCTCACCGATCATCGGCGCCTGTACCAGGGCGCAAGTCCGCTGGTTCTGCTGCCGCGAAGCGCGAGCGAGGTCGCGGCGATACTGGCGATATGCAACGCACGCGAGGTCGCCGTCGTGCCCCAAGGCGGCAATACGAGCTACTGCGGCGCGGCGACACCGGATGCGAGTGGCACGCAGATTGTGCTCGCGATGCGACGCATGAACCGCGTGCGCAGCATCGATGCGGCCAATTATTCGATGATCGCCGAGGCTGGCGTCACGCTCGCCGGTGTGCAGGCGGCCGCGCGCGAAGCGAGCCGGCTGTTCCCCCTGAGCCTGGGGTCCGAGGGCACCGCGCAGATTGGCGGCAACCTGAGCACCAACGCCGGCGGTACCGCAGTGCTTCGCTTCGGCATGATGCGCGACCTCGTGTTCGGGCTCGAGGTAGTGCTCGCCGATGGGCGCGTGATCCCGGGGCTCACCAGCTTGCGCAAGGACAACACGGGTTATGACATCAAGTCCTTATTCATAGGCGCCGAGGGGACGCTCGGGATCATCACGGCCGCGTCGTTGAAGCTCTTTGCGCTGCCGCGCGACGTGGTCACGGCGCTGATCGGCGTGCCCTCTGTGCAGCGCGCCCTGGACCTGCTGGTGCGCCTGCGCGACGCGGCCGGGGATCAGGTCACGGGTTTCGAAATCATGCCGCAACGGGCAGTCGAACTCTGTGTCGAGCATATCGAGGGGGTTGCGAATCCACTTACGCAGCAGGCGCCCTGGTATGTGCTGGCGGAACTCTCTTCGCCCAATGCTGGGCAGGGACTCAATGATTTGCTGACCGCGCAGCTGGAGTCGGCCGCGGGCGATGGCGTCGTCATCGATGCCTTGATCGCGAACTCGATCGCGCAGGCCCAGGCAATGTGGAAGCTGCGCGAGGGAATTGCCGCCGCGCAGACCCGCCATGGTCAGAGCCTGAAGCACGATATCTCGGTGCCCACCACGGCGCTGCCGGCACTGATCGAGCGCGGCACGAAACTCGCCGAGAAGCTAGTGCCCGACGGCGAAGTGATCTCCTACGGACACCTAGGCGACGGCAATCTGCATTTCAACGTCAGCCAGCGCCGCGGTGCCGATGCGAAGGCTTTCCTGGCGCGCAAGGCCGTTCTCGAAGAAGCAATGTTCGACCTGGTGGGCGAGCTTGGCGGAAGCTTCAGCGCCGAGCATGGCATCGGGCAATTGCGCGCCCCGCAACTTGCAAAGCGTGCGAACGCTGCGGAACTTGCGGTCATGCACTCCATAAAGAAAGCGCTCGACCCGAACGGCATCCTAAACCCCGGCAAAGTGCTGCTGTAGCGCCGCTGCCCTGCCCTGCCCGATGCGCAACCTGCAACTGCCGATACATACCCCCCGGTTGCAGCTGCGCGAATTCACGCGCGAGGACCTTGACGGAATTTTCGGCTATTCATCGGACCCCAAGGTCACCCGCTACCTGTTCTTCGGGCCGCGCGACCGCGACAGTACCGCGGAGTACCTCGATGACCTGCTGGCATCGCAGCGCCAGCGGCCCCGGACCCGCTTTGAACTGGCGATTACGGAAATAAGCTCCGGCGTGCTGATCGGCGCCTGCGATTTATCGTTGATCGAGACCCGTGTCTGCGATCTCGGCTACATGCTGGGGCACCGCTACTGGGACCGGGGCTATGCGACGGAAGTCGCGCTGACGCTGACCGACGCGGCATTTCAGCAGTTGCGCGCGGAGCGGGTGATATCGACGGTCGATGTCAACAACCGCGCATCGATCCGTGTGCTTGAAAAGATCGGCATGCGCTGGGAAGCGGTCTATCGCAAGCACCGCCGCGCCAAGAATCGCTGGTGGGATTGCCACCTGTACACGCTGCCGCGCACCGTCTGGGAATCGGCACGCGGGGTCCAGACCTGCTGAACGTAAAAGACGGGCGCCTGTTCAGGGGCATGCCATGCAGGCCCGCGCTTTAGGTTGCTGCTGACTAAAATGGGGATTTTGACCTAGCGCTGCGTGTCGTCTGATTGATCATTCTCACGGGCACGATCCTTCGCGCGCTTCAGCACGTCCTGATCCGGCATCCCCGTGCGCGCCGTCGATCGCAGCACAAACAGGCCGCCGACGAGCACAGCCACGACGATCAGGACAATGAGGATGCCGACGCGCATAAACGCTAGCTTGTGCCCACGCGCATCAGGCCTTCCTGTGCAGTGCTTGCCAGCAGCTGGCCGTCGGCACGAAAAATGCTGCCGCGAACGAATCCTCGCGCTCCCGAGGCACTCGGGCTGTCGATCGAGTAAAGCAGCCAGTCATCAACGCGTACGTCATGGTGGAACCACATCGCATGATCAATACTGGCGATCGCCATATGGGGGGTCGCATGCGACAAACCATGTGGGCGCATCGCGGCATTCAGCAGGTTGAAATCCGATGCATAGGCCAGCAGACAGCGGTGCAGAACCTCATCATCAGGCAGTCGATCGATCGCGCGAAACCAGATCTGCAACAACCCAGGCTGCGGCTGCTCGCTCAGAAATGAGGGCGGCTGGACGGGTCGAAACTCGAACGGGCGCTTGTGCTCGAGCAAGCGCCTGAGCTTCTCGGGAAACTTCGGCAACAAATCGCGAAAATACTCGCTGGAATCCTTCAGCGCCGCCGGCTTCGCCACCTCCGGCATCGCCGCCTGGTGCTCGCGGCCCTGCTCGGCCATCTGGAACGAGGCGGACATGTTGAAGATCTGTTCGCCGTGCTGGATCGCTACGATGCGGCGCGTAGAGAAATGGTGGCCGTCGCGCGCCCGGTCGACCTCGTAGACGATCGGTGCATGGAAATCGCCGCGCCGCATGAAATAAGCATGCAATGAATGCACCATGCGCCCCTCAACCGTGGCGCTTGCGGCGACCAGTGCCTGGCCGAGCACTTGTCCGCCAAAAACCTGGGCGGAGCCAATGTCGCGGCTCTGGCCGCGAAACAGGTTGATCTCGAGGCGCTCGAGCGTGAGTACGCTGATCAGATCCTGCAGCAGCTGGTTCACGTGATCCCCAGGCGCTTTTGCATGATGGGACTTGTCGTCGTGTACTGCAGGAACTGGCGCTTATCCGGGAATAGGTGATGCTGGATCGCGAAGGCCGCGAGCGCCGCCTCGTGAAAGCCGCTCAGGATCAGTTTTTTCTTTCCCGGATAGTGATTGATATCGCCGATCGCGAATATACCGGGTTGGCTTGTCTGGAATTTCTCGGGATCCACTTTTAGCGCCTTGCGATCAAGCTCAAGGCCCCAGTCCGCGATCGGACCCAACTTCGGATGCAGGCCGAAGAAGGCGAGCACGTGATCTGCGCGCCGCGCTTCCTCATGCCCGTCAGTGCCGTGAATCTGTGCCTGCACCTGGTTACCTTGCGCATGCAGCGCAATGATGTTGCCGACGACCAGCTGCATGCGCCCGGCCGCCACCAGTTCGCGCATGCGCGCCACGGTCGCAGGCACTGCCCGAAATTCCGCGCGGCGATGCACGAGGGTCAACGAGCGCGCTTTTTCGCATAAGGCGACGGTCCAGTCGAGCGCCGAGTCTCCCCCGCCGCAGATAATCAGGTCCTTGCCATGCAGATCGGCGGCCGACTGGACGCGATACAACACCTGGGTGCCCTCGTACAGCTCGATGCCCGGAACCGACAGCCGGCGCGGCTGGAATGACCCGAGCCCACCCGCGATCACGACCGCGCCGGCGTTTAGTTCGGTGCCGGCCGTCGTACCAATCAAAAAGCGGCCGTCGGCCCGCCGTTGCAGCTCATCGACTTCCTGGCCGAGGTGAAACGTCGCATGGAACGGCTTCGCCTGCAGTAGCAGCCGATCAACGAGCTCCTGCGCGCCGACGATCGGTAAGGCCGGAATATCGTAGATCGGCTTGTCCGGATAGAGCTCCGTGCACTGCCCGCCGGGATGCGCGAGGCTGTCAATGATGTGCGCCGAGATGCCAAGCAGCCCCAGTTCGAATATCTGGAACAGGCCGACGGGGCCTGCGCCTATAATGGCGACTTCGATGCTAACTGCTTCTGGCATGCCGGCAATTGTAAGCTAACGCGTCCTTCCCCGACACACGACGGCCAGCTTGTTGCCGTCCGGATCCCGCAGATATGCGGCATAAAAGTCCGCGTTGTACTGCGGGCGTAATCCGGGAGCGCCCTCCGACGTGCCGCCGTTCTTGATAGCTGCTGCATGGAAGTCATCGACCTGCTGCCAGGTGCTCGCCTTCAGCGCGACCATCGTGCCATTGCCCGCGCTCGCGACTTGATCGTTGAAAGGCTTGCCAACCCACAGCGCCATCTCCCGCGCGCCGCCAATTTCATAGTCGCCCCAGCCGATCCACCCTTCCCAGTCTTCGCCCGGCGTGTCGCAACGCTTCACGCCGATCGCATGGAATACGGCGTCGTAGAAGAGGCCGGCCTTGATCAAGTCCGCCGTGCCAAGGCAGATGTAGGAAAACATGGGATGCCTCCGCGATTGATGAATTCAGGTTTTCGGCAGATGCTGCAGTATCTCGGCCGCGATCTCCGCGTAACTGCCACCAAAATGATGGCCCCCTGGCAACTTGACTGCAGTCCCATCCTTGCCTGCCAGCTGTTCGCACACTGAGTCCCCGTCTTCCGCACCGTAGATGCATACATAGGGCGAGCCGCTCCAGCGCGCAAGCTCCGGGCGCGTCGGCAGTCCACCGCCCGCCTGGCCAATCCAGTTCGACACGTGAAACTCGAACAGGGCGTTATCGCTGATGCCGAGCAACGCGGTCAGATCCACCAGCGATCGCGTCGTCGCGGGCAGGCGGTTGACCATGAAGGGCATGGTATCCGCGCCCTGCGAATACCCAATAAGCAGCGCATGGGTCTTGCCCCAGGCTGCGGCGTAGTGGCGCAGCACGCGATCAAGGTCCGCAGAGGCGCGTTCCGGTGTGCGTGCCTGCCAGAAGTACTTCAGCGAATCCCAGCCCACGACCGCAATGCCATGCTGGGCAAGCGCATCGGCGACGCCGCGATCAAGGCCCACCCAGCCGCCATCGCCCGACAGGAATACCGCGAAATAGGGACTCGCCTGGCCGGCCAGCGCCGCTACGATGGTCAGTGGCAGATCCGCGACCGGTGCGGCGAGCACGGCAGCGGGCTTTGTCGCCGCAACTGCAGTCAGGCGCGCATAGGCGGCCTCGTACTGGGGCATCCAGTTTTTCTCGACCGAATAGCCGTGGCCGACCTTCGGCAGCATGACGATTTCTGCGCCCGCAACATCGCCGATGAACTTCTGCGTCGCCGGCGCGGGACACACCTCATCGCTCTCGCCTTGCAGCGAAATCCAGCGCCCCGAAAGTTTTTTGGCCGGCAGGAAGTTCACGCCCTTCAGCACGCCCTTCGCATCCCGCTGCGTGGATGCCTCGATGCCTGAACCCTTGCAGAGGGGTTTCACGAGATCGAGGTCCGGGCAAAACCCCAGGCTCAAAGCGCCCTTGAACAAACCATCCGGGGACTCGGCAAGAATTGCATACACCAGAGTCGCGCCGGAGGAGTAGCCGACCAGCGTCGGCTGCAGGTATTGCTTGATGCCCAGCTTCGATTGCAGGTAATGACTCAGGTTTTCAAAATCGACGTCAGGGGAGACACATTTGTCAGCGGCTTTCTCAAGCTCAGCCAGGTAATGGCGGATGTCGACGCCGACGACGATCGCACCCTTCTCCTGCAGGCGCGTGGCCATCGAGAGCACGCCCAGGTTCCAGCCGCCATCACCCGACAGGAAGACCACGAAGTCCTTCGCTTCGCCGGCCGGGCGATAGATTGTCAGCGCACCGAAGCGGCCGTAGTTCTGCGTCTGCGCAGCCTCCGCGGCCTGGCTGCCTCGCGCGAGCAGGCACAGGCCAGCGATCATGATGATTTTGCGTCGCCGGTATGTCATTTAAGATCCTTGTCGATATTGGCAGCGGCGCTGCCCGATATCAGCGTCGTGACATCCACCAGTGCGCCGGGAAAGGCCAGGCCGCCCGGCGCGGCGAGGTAGCGCGGCCGCCATATCGGCGAGAACTTTTCCTTGAATTTGCGCAGGCCCTCGAAATGATAAAACTTTTCGCCGTAGCGCTGCACCAGCCGGCCAAGCTTATGCCAGGCGGGCGCGAGCGGATGCTCCTCCAACCCGGATAAAGGCGCCATGCCGAGGTTAAACCATTCGATTCCCTGCGCCTTGCCCCACATCATGCATTCGATCAGCAGGTAATCCATGACACCCTTCGGTGCACCTTCACCGTAGCGCATCAGATCGACCGACAACTCGCTTGAGCCTGCACGCCAGAGATTGGCAAAGGCGACCACGCCACCACCGCTGCGTACCACCGCGCAATCGAAGTTGCTGAGATACCTTGCATCGAAATAGCCGAGCGAAAAGCCTTTCTCGCTGCCTGCCTTGTCAGCAAGCCATGCGTCGGATATTGCTTCGAGCTGCGGCAGGATTTCGGCAACGTCCTCGCGCGCAACGACCTCGAACGAGGCGCCATCACGCGCCGCGCGCCGATGCGCGTGGCGCAGGTCCGCGCGGGCGCCGCCTTCGAGCGCGAAAGTGGCCAACGGAACCCGTGCTTCTTCGCCCAGCTTCGTCAGGCTCAAGCCGAGGTCGATGTACAGCGGCAGATTTTCCGGCGTGACCTGGTAGAACACCGGCGATGCAGCCATGATGTCGCAACGCTCGAGGAAATTCCAAACAAGCTCCTCGCGCGCCGCGGCCGGTCCGACCGGGTCTCCCATCGCAACCCAGCTGCTACCCGATACCTGGTACATGATGAAGGCAGTGCGCCCGGCATTGAACAACAGGTTCTTGTCGCCGAGCAGCGCAAGATTGGCCGTGGTGTCTTCGTTCGCCTGGATCACCTGTCGCGCGCTCGCGAGGTCCGCCTCATCGGGGCGCACGAGTGTGGGTGGCGAAGGGCGTAGCAGGCGCCATAATCCGTAGGCGGCGGCCACGACGAGCGCAAGCAGCAAGGCGCGCAGGCTGCGCGGCGCCGAGGCTTCAAAGGCGAACTGCCACCACAAATCGTTGCCATACGGGATATGCCGGTACGCGAACCCCACCAACAGCATCGTCGCGCTGAACGTCAGCGCTAGCGCGACCAGCCAGGGTGTCGAAAAACGCTGCTCGATCAGCGACGCGCGTCGCGCAAATCGCGAACGCGTGACAAGCAGCAGTGCGGCCACCGCCGCGAGCGCCAGCGCTTCCTCATAATCGAATCCTTTCAGCAGCGACAACAGCGCGCCGGCCACCAGCAGCCAAAGCGTCAGCCACCACGCTGCATCGAGGCGCCGGTACAGGCCGTTCGCAAGTACCAGCAAGCCAACCCCGACGGCACTCCCCAGCATGTGCGAGAGCTCCAGCACGGGCAGCGGCAACAGGTCACGCAACAGCGCGACCCGATGCGTAAGTCCGGGTGTGGATCCAGAGAACAGCAATATGGCGCCCGCACCGAATACCGCCATTGCGATCGCCTGAGGCGCGACGGCATTCAACCAGGTGCGGGCGAGCTGCACCATCTTCGCGGCGGGGCCACGCTGCGCGCGCAGCTCATGCCAGGCCAGCAAGGCGAGGGCCAGCGCAAAGGGCACAAGATAATAAATGGCTCGATAGGCGAGCAGCGCACCCAGCAGGCGATCGCGCGGCGCTGCACTCAGCAGCAGCAGCAACACCGACTCGAACACGCCCACGCCGCCCGGCACCGTGCTGATGATGCCCGCGGCGATGCCGAGCAGGTAAACGCCCGCAAAGCTCAGAAATCCTATCTTTGCCTCCCCCGGCAGCAGCACGTACAACACGCCGGCTGCGCACAGCAGATCCGCGCAGGCCACCACCACCTGCGCCAGAGCGACCGGCAACTTCGGGACTTTCAGCGTGACACCCCGTATGCACAGGGGGTCACGGCGCCACAGGACAAACCCCAGGTATCCGGCGGCGGCGGCTAGCAGGAAGAGCCCGGCGAAGCGCACCAGTAAACCGGGCAGATGCAGGATCTGCGCCGATAATTCCGACTCAGCGAGCAGCGAGGCGCCGAGCAGTACCGCGGCGCCCAGGCTGAAAGTCAGCGTACCGAAGGCGATGATCGTTGCAATCTGCGTCGGTCGAAGCCCGAGCAGCGTGTAAGCGCGGTAGCGGATTGCACCACCGCTGAGGGTGTTCGTGCCAAACGTGTGGCCGATGCCGTATGCCATCAGTGAGATCGAGAACATGCGCCGGATCGGCACCGTCGCCCCGGCGAAGTTGACCGCGAGGATCTCGTACAGGCTCAGGCAGCCATAGCCGGCGGCGGCGAGCGCCGCGGCACGCAACAGCGTCTCGCGCGGGATGCCTTGCATGCTGCGAAACACATCATGCCAGTGGTACTCACCGAGCAGCCGATGCAGCCAGAACAGCACCAGCACGAATACCGCAAGCCCCACCAGTGTGGGCCATGCGGGCATCCTGCTCCGGGTAGGCGGATGGTTTTTGATGTCTTTTTGCAAGATGGATAAGGTTACCGCAAACTGTTGGCGTTACCATTTTAATGTATTCGCCAGAGGACGACGCCCGCCATGAGTTCCGCCCCCCAGAGCCAGCAATCCAGCATGGATGTCACGCAGATTTATCGCGAGGACACCTTCACCGACCGCAAGGTCGGCACCATCCGGCGCCTGACGCCGGTAACCGCAGACGGGA
This sequence comes from Gammaproteobacteria bacterium, assembly GCA_025355645.1. Lineage (GTDB taxonomy): Bacteria > Pseudomonadota > Gammaproteobacteria > Steroidobacterales > Steroidobacteraceae > Bog-1198. The sequence goes on from JANXZG010000095.1 coordinate 61,329, forward strand.
AAGATGATACAACCCGCCCGGTGCTGTTCGTCGGCCAGGCGCAGGTCATGACCCCGATGGGCGCGCTGCCACTCAGCTTCGATCTCGAGTCGGCAACGCTCGATGGTGCGATCGCGCTGTTTGGCGCAGCGGCCGCCGAGGCCGTGCAGCAAACGATGCGCGAGCTGCAGGAGATGCGCCGCGAACAGGCCTCCTCGTTGGTCATTCCCGACAGCGCCGGCGGCGGAATCCCCGGCGGCGGCCTGATCGGCGGCGGTCGACCGCGCCGCTAGCTGCGGCCTACTGTCGCATGGATTCCAGCAGGTCCCAGCGCTCATAGGCCGCGCTGAGCTCCGCTGCGAGCGCCTGCAGCCGCTGCAGGACATCGTTCGCGCGCCCTGGGTCTGCGCGAAACCACACGGCATCCGCGATGCGCCCCTGCAGCTCCGTCTGCTCCGTTTCCAGTACCTCGATCCTGGCGGGCAGCATCGATAATTCCCGCTGGTCCTTGTATGACATGCGCCGCGCCTTGGGTGGCATAGGCGCTGGCGGTGCGGGCGCTGCCGCCATAGCCCGCGCCTGCGACGGTAGTTTTCGCTGACGCAACCAGTCGCTGTAACCGCCGACATATTCTTCCAGTCGGCCATTGCCCTCGAAGACCAGCGTGCTGGTCACTACATTGTCGAGAAATGCCCGATCATGGCTGACCAGCAGCAGGGTTCCGGAGTAGTTCGCGACCAGCTCTTCGAGCAGTTCTAAGCTTTCCGCATCCAGATCATTGGTGGGTTCGTCCATGATCAACAGGTTGCTGGGTTTCGCGAACAGGCGCGCGAGCAGCAAACGATTGCGCTCGCCGCCCGAGAGCATGCTGACCGGCGCGCGCAGGCGCTCGGGCGCAAACAGGAAGTCCCGAAGGTAACCGGATACATGGCGCGCCCGCCCGTCGATCGTGACGGTATCGCCGCTGCCGCGCGTTACGTTGTCCAGGATCGAGGCGTTCAGATCGAGTTGGTCGCGCTGCTGATCGAAGTAGGCGGCCTGCTGCAGGGTACCGCGCTGGATCTTTCCCTCGTTGGGTTCGAGTTCACCGACCAGCAGCCGGATCAACGTGCTCTTGCCGCAGCCATTCGGCCCAATGATGCCAATGCGGTCGCCGCGCATGATGCGGGTCGAGAAATTGCGGATCAGCGGTTCAGCACCAAAGGCATGCGTCACGCCCTGCGCCTCAAACACGAGCTTGCCGCTTTGCGCGGCATCCTGCGTATGCACCGCCATGTGGCCTATGCGGTCGCGCCGCTCGCTGCGCTCGACCCGCAGGGCCTTCAGCGCGCGCACCCTGCCTTCGTTACGCGTGCGACGCGCCTCGACCCCCTTGCGGATCCACAATTCTTCCTGCGCGAGTTTCTTGTCGAACAGTGCCTGTTCTGTCGCCTCGGCGTCGAGCATCGCCATTTTTTGCACGACGTAATCATCGTAGCTGCCGCGCCAGCCTCGCAGCTTTCCCCGGTCGAGTTCGACGATGCGCGTGGCGAGGCGGCGAACGAAGGCGCGATCGTGACTGATGAAAAGCAGCGCGCCACGAAACCCGCTCATCATCTCCTCCAGCCAGGTGATCGCCTCGATGTCCAGATGATTGGTTGGCTCATCGAGCAGCAGCAGGTCAGGCGCCGAGACCAGTGCGCGGCCCAGCATCGCGCGCCGTCGCCAACCGCCAGACAACGCGCTCATTGCCGAATCCGCATCGAGCTGCAACCTTGCCATGACCTGCTCGACCTGCAGATCACTTTGCCAGGTGCCCTCGTGTTCCTCGCTTGCCGTGACGCCGCTTGCGACCACCGCGCGCACGCTGCGCTCGCTATCGGCCGCCACTTCCTGCTCGAGCATGGCGACCCGGGTGCCCGGACGCACCCATACTTCGCCGCTGTCAGGCGCAATCTCACGCGTCAGCAGCTTCAGCAGGGAGGACTTGCCTTCGCCATTGCGGCCCAGCAAGCAGACCCGTTCGCCCTTGCGGATCAACAGGTCGGCATGATCGAGCAGTGGCCTGAGGCCAAAGCTCAAGGAGGCTTGGTCGAGGCGGGCAATTGGCATAGGGGCGCGGAGTATACGGGGCCTGCGCCAGTGCGGCGCAGGCGCGCGTCGCTAGTGCGCTTTCCTTGCGCGCTCTGGATCGCAAGCCCATTGGAAGTTGGTTTCATCGAGCGTGCCCGGAACGATCGAGCCCCATTGTGTCTGCTTGGGGTCCATATCGATCGACTGCGTGACGCCGCGAAGGTTATTGTCCGAGTAATAAATCACCAGGCTCGGGCGGACACGATTTTTCTGGCAGTCGTATTCGACCTTTTGCACGTAGCTCAGGTAGCTGCCCCCGCGCGGATCCTGCTGTGGTTCGGAAAACTCCTGGCGCAGCCACACAATAACGGAGCCGCCTGAACGCTTTAGTTGATGATCCGTGCTGTAGGCGGCCCAGGCGGCGTCCCCCGCTGCCGCCCTGAACTCCCACCCGCCGGAGGGCATCGGATCGAGGGTATGTACCCAGCCCATGACGTCCGCCTGGCGAGCGGCCCGCTCCGCGCCGAGGCGCGCGGCGCGTGCCTTTTGTTCCACCACCGACTTGGCCCGCTCAGCATCCCAGGCGCTTTGCTGCTCGGGCGTTTGCGCGGCGCTCATGCTGGCGGCGAGCGGCCCGATGACCAGTACCGTCGCCGCCAGCATCGACTTGGCGCACTTGCGCGCGCCGCTAACCATTATTGATCATGCCCACGCTCATTTTCATGCCCACGCTCATTTTCATGCCCGCGGTCGTTGTCATGCCCCTCCCGCGGTGCGCTACCCATGCGCTCCCGCACGACAGGGTCCTGGTGCTCATAGTGGTAATTCTGCTGGTGCATGGTCCGTTGTTCTTCCGGACGCGGATAGTGCTCGCCGCGATAATTGCGTTGATATTCCGGCAACGGCGCGGCATGCGGCAGTTCATGCCGGTCCCAGTGATCCCAGCCCTGGTGCCTGTTTTGCCAACCCGGTCCCCAGTGCTCACCCCAGTGTGGTGACTCACTGCCGCCCCAGCCGTGGAAATAGCCTGGCGGTCGTCGATAGTAGCGAACCGGGATGCGCCATAAGAATGCTGGCACGGCATCGACGGCGACGACTGACCACGGGCCGTTGTACCAACTGCTCGAATACCAGGTGTCATTGCTCAGGGACCAGTAGAGGCCATCGTAGAAAAAAAGATTTGCATCAAGCGATGGCGCGTAATAGACCGGGAATCCCGGAACGACAGCCATGTGCGGATAGGCCGATACGTTGAAGCCGATCTGGACGCTCGGCAAACCGACGCCGATGCTGACTTGGGAGTATGCCGGCGCACCCGCCATTGCGATGGCGAGGCCAGCAGCGAGAGCTGCGGATTTCGTAGGTAATTCCCTCCTTGCAATATTAGAAGTCGTCAATTTAAAGACGAGGTGCCGGAGTGAAAGTTCCCGGTTGCGGCCTTCCCCTTCGACGGCTGATAGCCCGGCCCGCGCAGCACCTGCCCCGGAAGAGCCTGCGTCGCTACGCCATCCGCGATGACCGGAACACCGTTGACGAGTACCCACTGCATGCCGACCGATAGCTGCTTGGGCGCAGTGTAAGTCGCCTGGTCGGCGATCGTCTGCGGGTCGAACACGACGATATCCGCCCAAAGCCCTGCCTTCAGTACGCCGCGATCGCCGAGGCGCATGCGCGATGCCGGCAGGCTGGTGAATTTCCGGATCGCCTCCTCGAGGCTCATGCGCTGCTCTTCGCGCACATACTTGCGCAGCACGCGCGGAAAGGTGCCATAGGCGCGCGGGTGTGGAAATTCCTTGCCCAGCAGGCCGTCGGGAGCGGTGCCCGCGCTGTCGTTGCAGAATGATACCCACGGCTGCACCGCGGCGAGCGCAACGTCCGGCTCGCTCATTGCAAACATCGCGGCCTCGGTCTTCGCGTTGTCCTCGATCAGGATATCGAACAGCGTGTCGATCGGGTCCGTGCCGCGAGCCTTGGCGATGTCGGCAAGGCTGTGGCCCTGGATGTCAGCGAGCTTCGGGCTGAACACGGTCGTGACCAGGATCGCCTCGGGGCCCGGCACTTCGTCCCACTCATTGTCCCAGGCCGCGGAGGGTGTCTGCATTTCCTGGCGGATGCGCGCACGCATCGCCGGATCCTTCAGCCGCGCGATCAGCTGCGCATCACCACCGTCGTGCGCCCAGGCCGGAATAAACGCGGAAAAATCGTTGTACCAGGCCGTATAGGCGTAGGTGTTCGCGGCTATCTCGACGCCAGAAGCGCGCGCGCGGTTGATGCGCGCGATGACTTCGGGCATCAGGCCGAAATTCGCGACCCCGCCGGTCTTCAGGTGCCAGATTTCCACGGGGATATGCGCTTCACGCCCAATGCGTATCGTCTCGTCAAGCGCCGCAAATATCGCATCGCCCTCGGAGCGCATGTGGGTCGCGTAGATCCCGCCGTATTCGGACGCTGTCTTGGACAGCGCGATCAGCTCCTCGGTACTGGCATAAGGAGCGGGCGCATATTGAAGCGCCGTCGACACGCCCATTGCGCCCTGGCGCATGGCATCGGCCACCAGTGACTGCATCTTTTGCAGCTCTTCGGCGCTCGCGCCTCGCTGTCCATAGCCCACGACCATCTCGCGCACGGTGGTCGCGCCGACGTAGCTGCCGAAATTGATGCCGATGCCCTGTTTTTGCAACCGGGCGAAGTATCCGGCGAAATCCGTCCAGTCATGGGTCAGGTCGAAATGCGCGAACTGCGGCGCCAGGTTCTTGGCGACCTCGTCATTCAGCGGCGCAATCGATTCGCCTTCACCGGTGATTTCCGTGGTGATGCCCTGGAAGATCTTGGACGGCACCTGCGGATTGACCAGCAAGGTGAATTCCGATTGCCCGAGCATGTCGATGAAGCCGGGCGCTACGACCTTGCCGCTGGCATCAATGCGCCTGGCCGCGGTCGCGCCCTTTAGCCTGCCGATCGCGGCAATGCGCCCGGCGCGAATGCCCACGTCGGCCGCATACCAAGGGGCCCCGGTGCCATCGATGACATGGCCGTGTTCGATAATCAGGTCATAGTCCGTTGCCGCAAAGGCCGCAGGGACCCATAGCAGAAGAAAGGCCAAATGCTGAAGAGTGCGCACGGAGGGATGCTCTTTTAATGTTGTGGCCGTATTATACAGCCATGACAACCAGACGCAGTTTCCTGAATTCCGCCGGCCTACTCGCCGCGGGTGCCGCAGCCGTGTCCACTTCCACCAGCGCAACAGGCGCCGCGCAACGGGAGGCCGCCATGAAGTACCAGGGCCCACACCAGATGCCCACCAATACGACGCTACTGTCGATCAGGAACGCCGATGGCACCGAGACCCTGGGGCTCAAGGGCAAGGAAGGTGTCATCGATGTGCGCCGGGCCGCCGAATTATTGCATATCGCCTCGCCGCTGACCCTCGATGAACTGCTGCAGGGGGGCAATGCCGGTGGCCTCAGCCAGCTTGCAGAAGCGGTGCGCGGCTCTGCGCATGCCAAGGCGGTCACGGTTGCAGAGTCCGGCATCACGCACGGGCGGCTCTTTGCGAGGCCCGGGAAAATCCTGTGCATTGGTCTCAACTACCGCGCGCATGCGGCCGAGACTCATGCAACGCCGCCGCGGGTCCCGATCCTGTTCAACAAATATAACAATGCCCTTGCGCCGCATAACTGCACGATCAAGCTGCCGCCGCGGGACATCTCATACAAATTCGACTATGAGACCGAGCTGTTGATCGTCATTGGCAAAGCTGCGCGCAATGTCAGTGCCGCCGATGCGCTGAAATACGTAGCCGGATACTGCACTGGCCAGGACTTCTCGGCGCGCGACCTGCAGTCCGAATTGCCGGGCGGCCAGTGGATGGTCGGCAAGACGCTGGATAATTTCGGACCCATCGGCCCTTACTTTGTCTCGGCAGATGTCGTGGGCGATGCCAGCAACCTGAAGATCGAGACCTACGTAAATGGCGAAGTGCGCCAGTCATCAAACACCGGTGACATGATCTTCAGCCCGCAGCAGATCGTCGCGTACATCAGCAATCTGTGGTCACTGGAACCCGGTGACATCATTTTCTCCGGCACACCCGCCGGCGTGATCACCGGCATGCCCAAGGAAAAGCAGGTATGGCTGAAAGCCGGCGATCAGGTCACCAGCTCCATCGAAAAGCTCGGCGAGCTGAAGTTCACGCTGGCCTGAAACTTAAGGCGTTTCGCTAGCCGCAGCCTGGACGGCTGCTGCAACGGCTGCGTGCACCCGGATATCCAGGCAATCGGGCACCAGGTCATCCCCGGGCGCCATGTCGGCAATCGCCCGCGCCGCGGCCATCAGCATCGCATCGTTGAAGCCCGGGGCACGCGCGTCGAGCGCGCCACGAAACAGGCCGGGAAATGCGAGTACGTTGTTGATGCCCTTGCCGTCGGCGGCAAACGCCGCGCCGCGCTCGAGGGCGACGATCGGTTCGATCTCGGGATCGGGATTCGACAGCGCGAGGATTACCTGCCCCGCTCGCACGAGCTCAGGCTTGATCAGCCCGCGCACGCCAGTCGTTGCGATCACGATGTCACAGGCCGCCATGATGCCCTCGAGGCTCGACGGCTCACCGCCCAGGTTCTTCAGGCGCTGCAACGCCGCCTCCTGCCGGTCGGTGCCGAGGACCCGGCTGACCCCGAACGCACGCAGCAGCCGTACGATGCCCAGGCCCGCTGCGCCGAGGCCCACCTGCCCGATCACGCTGTCCTTGAGCTGGCGACCGACGCGTCGCGTCGCGCTATGCAATGCGGCCAGCGCGACCACGGCGGTGCCGTGCTGATCATCATGCAGCACCGGCTTTTTCAGGCGACGACGCAGCTCGGTCTCGATCTCGAAACACGCCGGCGCGGCAAAGTCCTCGAGCTGGATCGCCCCGAAGGACTTTTCAATCGACATCACGATATCGATGACCTTCGCCGGATCCTTGTCCTCGATCAGGATCGGCACGCCGTTGATGCCCACGAGCGATGCGAACAGCGCGGCCTTGCCTTCCATGACCGGCAAGCCCGCGAGCGGCCCTATGTCGCCTAGGCCGAGGATTGCAGTGCCGTTCGTGACGATCGCCACGGTGATCCCCAGGCTCGTAAAATCCCAGGCCGCCTCGGGCCGCTCCCTGATCTCAAGGCACACCCGCGCCACCCCGGGGGTATATACATCGCGCAGCACCTGTTGCGAGGTGATCGGCAGGCTTGCAGTGGTTCGGATCTTGCCGCCGCGATGGCGATTGAACACGCGATCGGACTTGCCGACAAAGCGTGCGGCGGGCAGCGCGTCAATCTGCGCATACAATCCGCGATCGGTCGTCTCGTCCATCTCCAGCGTCAATTCCCACGTGGTCTTGCCCTGCTCGCGCTTCAGGGCGTGCAGGTGCTCGATGATCAGCCCGTGCTGGGCGATGACCTGCAGGACGCTCGCGAGACTTCCCGGACGCTGAATCGTCTCGATGATCAGGATCTCGGGGATTTTCATCCGCTTGCGCTCCGCACTGCTGGCCAAGGGGTATTGTATTATGCCCTTACATCCCATGCCGGCCGCCACCCTTCCAGATCCCGCCCCGTTCGACCGCGCCGATCCATTGCGATCGGTCCGCGAGCGCTTCGAGCTGCCGCAACAGGGCGATGGCCGCACGCCCGCCATCTATCTTTGCGGCAACAGCCTCGGCCCCATGCCGCGGGGCGTGCGCGAGCTCATGCAGCAAACTCTCGATGACTGGGCGCATCGAGGCGTGCGCGGACATCACGATGGCCCGCGGCCCTGGATACCGTACGCCGAATCAATCGCACCGCTGCTGGGAAGTCTCGTGGGCGCTGATCCGATGGATGTCGTGCTGATGAACACGCTGACCGTCAACCTGCACCTGCTGATGGCAAGCTTCTATCGACCGACGGCGGCCCGATCCGCGATCCTGATCGAAGAGGCTGCATTTCCGTCGGATAAATACGCGGTCGACTCACAGATCCGCTTCCACGGATTGGATCCCCATGAAACGCTGGTCACGATCGCTCCGCGCCAGGGCGAGGATTTGCTGCGCACCGAGGACTTGCTCGCGGCCATCGACACGAATGCCGGGCGGCTCGCCCTGATCATGCTGCCCGGCGTGCAGTACCGCACCGGGCAGGTCTTGGATATGGCGCGCATCAGCGCAGCTGGAAAAGCTGCTGGCGCTATCGTCGGGTGGGACCTGGCGCATGCGGTCGGCAACGCACCGCTATGCCTATCAGGCTGGGATATAGATTTTGCGGTGTGGTGCAGTTACAAGTATTTATGCGGCGGCCCCGGCGCGACCGCCGGCGCGTACGTGCACCAGCGTTATCGGAAGCGCTTCGATCTGCCGCGACTCGCAGGCTGGTGGGGACACGATCCGGCGACCCGCTTTGAAATGGGCCCGGATTTTCACCCCATGCCGGGGGCGGCCGGATGGCAGCTTTCAAATCCGCCGATCTTCTCGACTGCGCCGCTGGCAGTCTCGCTGGCAATTTACCAGGAGGCGGGATCGCAGCGCTTTCGCGAGAAATCAGCGGCGCTAACCGGGTATGCGCAGGCCGGTATCGCGATGCTGCTCCGTGATCAGATCGAATGCATCACGCCAGTCGCCCCTGACGAGCGTGGTTGCCAGCTGTCGCTGCGGGTCAAGGGCGGTCCTGAGCGGGCGCGCCGGGTGTTTGCAGCGCTCTGCGCGCGCGGCGTGATCGGCGACTGGCGCGAACCGGATGTCATTCGCCTGGCGCCGCACCCGCTCTACAACAGCTTCGCTGAGGTCGCCGCCTGCCTTCGGCACCTCGCAGAAATAATGGCAAGCGCATGAGCGCGAGCGTGACCGTGGTTGGGGCCGGCTGCGCAGGTCCGCTGCTTGCGGCGCTGCTGGCGAAGCGCGGCATTGCTGTGACCCTGCATGAGCGGCGCCGCGATCCAAGAGCAGGCTTTCGTGAAGCCGGGCGCTCGATAAACCTCGCGCTCGCAGCGCGCGGTTTGAACGCCTTGGAATCCGCGGGTCTGCGCGGAGCGATCGAGGACTTGCTGGTGCCGATGCGCGGGCGCCTGGTCCATGCGCCGGACGGCGCGCAGACTTTCCTGCCGTATGGGCGTCTGCCGCACGAGTTCATCTGGTCGATCTCACGGGGAGAGCTCAATGAGCGCCTGCTGAGCGCCGCCGAGGAGCGAGGTGTCATCTTGCGTTTCCAGCATCGTTGCATCGGGGCGGACTTCGGCAAGGGATCCTTGCATATTGAGGATGGCTCCGGCCAGCGCGTAGACGTGGCGTTCTCGCCGCAGAACCCCGTGATCGCAACCGACGGCGCGCGTTCGGCGGTCAGGACCGCATTGCAGGCGGCAGGTCAGACCCTGCTGCGCGAGGAGCCCTTGAGTCACTCTTATAAGGAGCTGACGATACCGGCCGGTCCCGGCGGAAGCTACCAGCTGCAGCGCGAAGTGCTGCACATCTGGCCGCGCGGCAGCCATATGCTGATTGCCCTGCCCAACATCGATGGCAGCTTCACCGCAACCCTGTTCCTCGAGCGCGCCGGCGCCGATCCAAGCTTTGCGACCCTGAAGAATGCGGCCGATGTGAATGCGCTGATGCAGCGGGACTTCGCCGATGCAGCGGCGCTGATGCCGGATTTGCCGACGCAGTTCCTCGCCAACCCCCCGGGCAACATGAGCACGATCCATGTGAACCGCTGGCATCACGATATGGGTGTGCTGCTGCTGGGTGATGCCGCGCACGGCATCGTGCCCTTCCACGGCCAGGGCATGAACTGCGCATTCGAGGATTGCCGGGTGCTCGATTCCCTGCTTGACGACCAGTCGGACTGGATTGCTGCGTTTGCGCAGTTTGCCGAACAGCGCTACCCGGACACCGAGTCGATCGCTCGCATGGCAGTCGACAATTACGAGGAGATGCGCAATACAGTGCGCGATGCCTCGTTTCAGCTACAGAAGAAACTGAGCCTCGAGCTCGAACGCCGCCATCCCGACCGGTTCATTCCCCGTTATTCGATGGTGAGCTTCCACGCGGAAATTCCCTACTCTGAGGCCGAGCGGCGCGGCGCGATCCAGCAGCGCATCCTCGTAGAGGCGCTGCGCGGACACCAAGACCTCGATCACCTGGATTACCCCCATATCGATGCGATGATCAGTGCTGAACTCGCGCCCCTCGGCGCATAGTGAGTCCCGATCATGCCGACTTTCTGCATGCTCCTTACACGAGTTCTCTGTGTGCCTGCGGAACCGAGACCCGGTTCAAGTGGGTATACTGGGCCGACCATGCCGCCCCTGACGCCTCCCTTTCGGGATCCGCTGGATGAAGTACCAGAAATCTGAAGCCCGGGATTTTGCGCGCGAGCACCTTCTGGGTGTCTGGGCCGCAACACCGACGCCGTTCCTGCCGGATCTGTCGCTCGATACCGGTGGCTTTGATACGAACTTAAGGCATTGGATCGACGATCTGCTGGTCGACGGGTTTTTCGTGGGCGGCAAGCAGGGCGAATTCTTCTCGATGTCCGTAGCGGAACGCAAGCTGCTGGCTGAGACCGCCGTGCAGGCGTGCAACGGCCATCAGCGCAAAGCCGGCGCGATGATTTCCTGCTCCGACCAGAACATGGACACGGTACTGGAGCTTGGCCGGCATGCCGCGGGCATCGGCGCCGATTATGTCGTGGTACACAGCCCCATGTTGCACTTCGCAAGCGACGTCGACACGCTGGTGTACGAGTATTATCGTTACCTCGCGGACGCGCTGCCGATTGCGCTCGTGATGTGGAGCCATCCGGACGCCGGGTACGTCATGAGCCCCGAGCTATGCGCGAGAATCGCCAGTGACATTCCGAGTGTCGTCGCGATCAAGTACAGCGCGCCTCGTGATCACTACATCAGGCTCACGCGCCTGGCCGGGCATGAGCTGATCGTCAGCAGCTCCTCTGAGGTCGAGTGGTTCGACAACATCGTCGAACTGGGCTGGAGGGTCTATCTGTGCTCGATCCCGCCGCTGCTCTACCAGACAGCTGGCGACCGGCGCCTACGCGACTACAGCCTGCTCGCTTGGGCCGGCGAGGTCCAAGAAGCGCGCCGCATCCGCGACAGCCTCGATCCGGTGCGCAACGCACTGAAGATGAGCCGCACCCGCGGCACGCCGCATGCGCAGCAGAAATACTGGCTTGAGCTGCTGGGGCAGGTTGGCGGGCCTGTACGGCGGCCGCTCATGGATCTTACGGGCGGCGAGCGCGAGAAAATCCGCGCCGAATTCGGCCGCTGCGGCCTTACATGAGCGCCGCTCGTCGCATCGGCCTGATTGGCTACGGCGCGATCGCCAGGGCTTTGCTGCAATCCTCGAAGGATGCGCCGTGGACCGTGGTCGGCATTTTGCGCAGGAGCACCAGCGCGGCCGCACCGCAAGGGTTACCTAGGTGCCAGAGCCTCCATGAGCTGCTGGCGCTTAATCCTGAGATCATTGTCGAGTGCGCGGGGCACGAAGCACTTCGCACGCTCGGGCCGCGTGTACTGGCAGCCGGAATTGACCTGCTCGTCGCTTCCACGGGCGCGCTCGCCGATCAGGCCATCGAGGAGAGCCTGCGCAGCGCCGCCGCACAGCGAGGCAGCCGGGCATTGCTCATCGCCGGCGCCGTCGGCGGGCTCGATGCGCTCGGCGCCGCCCGTCATGCAGGCCTCGCCGAGGTCCGCTACATTGGCCGCAAGCCGCCAGTCGCGTGGCGCGGCACCGCGGCCGAGCAGTCAGTCGACCTCGTGAAGATCTCCGGCAGCGCCGCGATGATCTTTGATGGCACGGCGAGGCAGGCGGCCTTGCGCTTTCCACAGAACGCGAATGTCGCCGCCGCGATCGCACTGGCGGGCGTTGGCTTCGACAGGACCCGGGTGCTGCTTTTCGCAGATCCCTCGATCAGCGAAAACCTGCACCGGATAGAGGCGCAAGGTGCATTTGGAAAATTCCATATGGAGCTTTCCGGCATTGCGCTGCCCGATAATCCCAAGACATCCCGCTTGACGGTCGGCAGCCTCGCAAGGGCGCTCGCCTACCCGTCGGAACTGATCGCCTTTGCCTGAAGGAGAGCCTGCGATGCTCAGCTACGGAATGCCGCGCAACCTAAACGCCTGGATCGACCAGGTGCGCGACAAGCTGCGCCCGCCCGTGGGCAACCAGCAGATCTGGGAAAACGCGGACCTGATCACGACGGTCGTGGGGTCCCCGAATGAACGCACCGATTTCCACGATGACCCGTACGAGGAGTTCTTCTACCAGATCAAGGGAAATGCATTCGTGCTGATTCTCGACCGCGGCAAGTTCGCGCGGGTGGACTTGCGCGAAGGGGATGTCTTCCTGCTGCCAGCGCACGTGAGGCATTCGCCGCAGCGGCCCGGGAATGACACGCTATGCGTGGTCATCGAGCGCGCGCGACCGATCGGCACCCTGGATGCATTCGAGTGGTACTGCGCCCGCTGCGCATCGCTGGTGCACCGGCTCGAGTGCCAGCTCGTCAGCATCGTCAGCGACCTGCCGAAACTATATAGCCAGTTCTATGACTCCAGCGCGGCGGTCCGCACCTGCCGGCATTGCGGCACGATCCACAGCGGTCGCGACGCAAAAGCGTGGCTCGACACCGCTTTGAAGCAAGCCGGCCAACAAGCGCCCTGATCGGTGTGATCGTCAAGCGCAGCTTAGCGCCTCGAGCATGGGCGTATGCAAGGGACCATTGGTCGCGAGCACCGTGGTGCTATTGAGCGTAATAGGCGCGCCGTCGAGCTCCGTGAAGCTCCCACCCGCCTGCGTCACGATGGCGAAGCATGCGGCGATATCAAGAATATTCACATCCGACTCGATCACCGCATCGATTTTCCCGGCGGCGAGTAAATGGTAGTGTAGAAAGTCCCCGTAGCCGCGGATGCGGTTGACCTTCGCAACCAGCTGACCGTAGCGGGCCCAGCCGGCCCCACTTGCGAGCGACTTCAGGTTGCCGGCCGAGAGCGCGGCGGATTCCAGTGTCGCGGTGCTGCTGACCGCAAGGGACCGGCCGTTCAGGTAGGCGCCCCACCCCCGCTCTGCCTGCGCGAGTTCGCCGTAGACCGGGGCGCTCGAGACGCCGAGGATGATCTGGCCAGCGCGCATCAGCGCAATCTGCGTCGAAAACAGTGGATATTCCCGGACAAACGCTTTGGTGCCGTCGATGGGATCCACCAGCCAAACGGATTCAGCGCCGGTATCGCGCGCGCCGGTCTCCTCGCCGTAAAATCCGAACGTTGGAAATCGCGACTCCAAGATCTCACGAATGGCTGTCTCGCAGCGCACGTCTGCCTGGGTGACCGGCGTCTTGTCGGCCTTGATATGTACCTGCAGGTTTTGCCGGTAGAGCGCACGGGCGATCGTGGCCGCCTGCCCTGCTGCGTCGAGTGCCGCCTTTAGTTCCGCCGACCTTCTTTTCATGGTTGGCACCCTAGCAAAGGCGGTTCGATGGTGCACCTGCCGTTTGACAGATCCGGATTAATCCCTATCCTAGCGCGCGGGCCATCCGCTCCCAACGGCGGACGCTCATCTGTGAGGATGGGAGTATGACTTGACGACACTTGTCCGGGTGCTGATCGCCGATGAACTGAGCCCCAGGGCCATCGACATTTTTCGCAGCCGTGGTGTCGAGGTGGATGTCCAGACCGGCCTCGCTAAGCCCGGATTACTGAAAATCATCGCGGGCTACGACGGCCTCGCGATACGCTCCACGACCCGGGCGGACAAGGATGTCATCGCGGCCGGCAGCAGGCTCAAGGTGATCGGGCGGGCCGGCATCGGCGTCGACAATATCGACATCCCGTCCGCCACCGCGCGTGGCATCGTGGTCATGAACACCCCATTCGGAAACTCGATTACGACGGCTGAGCATGCGATTGCGCTGTTGTTTGCCGCGGCCCGCCAGATCGCCGCGGCCGATGCATCCACCCAGGCCGGCAAATGGGAAAAAAACCGCTTTATGGGCGTTGAGCTCTACGCCAAGAACCTGGGGCTGATTGGTTGCGGCAATATCGGCGCGCTGGTCGCCGAGCGGGCGCTCGCGCTGAAGATGAAGGTGCTCGCCTATGATCCTTTCCTGTCGGCCGAGCGCGCGGTCAAGCTAGGCGTCGAGAAAGTCGAGCTCGAGGACCTGCTCGCCCGCGCCGATGCCATCTCTCTGCACGCACCGATCACCGACAAGACCCGCAACATCCTGTCGGCAGAAGCGATTGCCAGGACCCGCCGCGGCGTCATCATCGTCAATGCAGCGCGCGGCGGGCTTGTCGATGAGGTGGCGCTGCGCGCTGCGCTTGATGCTGGGCACGTGGGCGCCGCCGGGTTCGATGTCTTCGCGACGGAGCCTGCAACGCAAAGCCCGCTGTTTGGAGCGCCGAATTTCATCGCGACGCCGCATCTTGGCGCAAGCACCAACGAGGCGCAGGAGAACGTCGCCCTGCAGGTCGCGGAGCAGATGTCGGACTTCCTGTTGACCGGGGCGGTCGCCAATGCCCTGAACATGGCCTCGATCAGCGCCCAGGAAGCGCCGCGCCTGAGGCCATTCGTCGACCTGATCGATAAGCTCGGGACTTTTGCGGGGCAGATAGCCGACGATGGCCTGGAGGCCATCGAAATCGAATACGAAGGGGAAGTCGCACGCCTGAATACCCGGCCATTGACGGCCACCGCGCTGGCTGCACTGATCCGCCCGCTGATGCCAGACGTGAACATGGTATCCGCACCCGTCGTGCTGAAGGAGCACGGCACGCCGCTGACCGAGTCGCGCCGTGATTCCTCACCGACCTATGAGTCGCTGATCAGGATCAAGGTCATGACCGGGGGACGCTGGCGCGGGCTTGCTGGCATTGTCAGCGCGGGCATTGCAAAAATCGTCGAAGTGAAGGATGTGGCGCTCGAGGCGGACTTCCGCCCGGTCATGCTGCTGATTAACAACCTCGACAAGCCCGGGTTCATCGGCGCGTTAGGCACCTTGCTGGGGGCAGCCAACATCAACATCGCGACCTTTCATTTGGGCCGTCAAGCGGTGGGTGAGGATGCGATCGCGATCGTGGGCGTCGACCAGGACGTGCCCGATGCGATCCAGCAAAAGCTCCGTGCCCTGCCCCATGTGCGCTATGTGAAGGTACTCAAATTCCCAGGCTGATGCCGGCGACGAGATAGGACCACATGCCGAGCAGGATCAGCCAGCTGACGAAGTAGGCGCGAGCACGCTTGCCTATGCGATTGGCCCCCAGGTGCACGAATGCATGCACGAGCCGCGCACCGACATACGCCCAAGCCAGCACTTGCATTGCCATGCCAGTGAAATGCGTGATCATGGCCGCCAGACACACGACGTAGAAAAGCACCGGGGTTTCGAACAGGTTGGCAAAGTGGCGTGCTGGTTTGGCCGCGAACTCGGGTTCTGCTTGCCCCTGGTAGAGCCGGAAATACGTCACGGGTACCAAGCCTTCGCGAACCGCACGCACTCGCGCGCGAAACAACTTTATGAGCACCGCAAAGGTCAGCAGCACCATTGCAAACATCGGATATATCACATGCGTATCCTTGCGGTTCTTGAATGGCCAGTATGGTACCGCGTGCCGGGATCAGGCAGAAAGCAGGTCGCATTCGCGCGGGGCGGGGTAGACAATTGATAGGCCATTGACCGACAACAGCAATATATCAGGGGGACTACGGATACATCACAAGGAATTGCTAGCATCCACTGGATCGCCGTCATCGTGGCCGCGATCGCTGGTTTTCCGATCGGTATGCTCTGGTATGGGCCGCTATTCGGCAAGGCCTGGATGGCCGAAACCGGCGTCACGACGGAACGCGCCAAGCAGGCTAACATGGTCAAAATCTACGGCACGACTTTGCTGCTGAACCTCGTGGTTGCGACCAGCCTCGCGATGTTCATTGGCCCTGCGGCAGATCTGCAGAATGGCTTGTTTGCTGGATTCATGGCGGGGTTTACCTTCGTCGCAATGGCTTTCGGCGTTTCCTATCTATTCGAATTCCGCTCTTTCAGGCTCTGGGCGATCAACGCGGGCTACCAGGTCGTCGTGTTCACCGTGATGGGCGCCATTCTCGGCATCTGGCATAAGTAATCGCCAGGAAAACAGGGTTTTTGGCGCATCCAGGCGCCCTCCTGGCCCGTAGATCCGGCTGAACCAGCAGTTTTCCGGAGATGTCCCATGGGTCGCTTTTGCCTGCAGTGGATTCGAATCGGCGTGGCCGCCCTGGCGGGCCTCATCGCGACTCCGATCCTTGCGTCTCCCTCAGTTGCTTGGCAAACCCATTGGGGTGATGCGATTTTTGCGCAGGCTGCGACGGAACACCGGCTGGTGCTGCTCGATCTTCATGCCGTCTGGTGCCATTGGTGCCATGTGATGGATCAGACGACCTACGTTGATCCGGAAGTCACGCGCCTGATCGGCAAGAGCTACGTGGCGGTCAGCGTTGATGCCGACAGCGATCCGGACCTGACCAGCCGCTACGGGAACTGGGGATGGCCGGCGACCATCGTGCTCGCCGCAGACGGTACCGAGATCGTCAAGCGTCGCGGCTACCTGCCGCCGCTGCAGATGGCCTCCATGCTGCAAGCCATCATCGATGATCCGACGCCGGGTCCGTCGGTCCAGAATGCGACGGCGCCTAGCAACTCCGGCAGCACGCAACTGAGCCGGGCACAGCGCGACGCGCTGCTCAAGGTCTACAACCTGGGGTACGACCGCGGCAATGGTGGTTGGGGCACTGTCCATAAATATATCGATGCGGACTCGATGGAGCTGGCTTACGTCGATGCCGACTCACTGCGCCCTTCACTCAGGAAAGTGGGCACACAGCGGGCGCGAACCACACTCGATCGGAATTTGCTGCTGCTCGATCCGGTCTGGGGCGGCGTATTCCAATATTCCGATCAGGTCGACTGGCGCTCGCCGCATTTCGAGAAGCTGATGTCCTACCAGGCGGATGACCTGCGCCTGTACTCCGAAGCCTATGCGCGCTGGCATGACCCACGGTACCTCGCTGCCGCCAACGCGCTGTTCACGTATATCCAGACATTTCTGGCGGCGCCGGACGGGAGCTTCTATGCCAGCCAGGATGCCGACGTATCCAGCGCGCTGACGGGCCATGAGTTCTATGCCCATGATGATGCGACACGGCGCAAGCTCGGCATGCCTCCGATCGATCAGCATCGCTACGCGCGCGAGACGGGCTGGGCGATCCGGGCGCTCGCGAAGTACTTCGATGTGACCGGCGACGAACGGGCGCTGCAGCTCGCGCAAAATGGCGCGCGCTGGGCGCTACTCAATCGAAAATTAACGGATGGCGGATTCCGGCACGACCAGCAGGATCGCCAGGGCCCCTTCCTCGATGACAATGTGGCGATGACGCAGGCCTTCCTCGCTCTGTACCGCTCGACCGGGGACCGCTCCTGGCTCGCGCACGCAACCGATACCCTGAATTTTATCGATGCAAGTTTTCGCAATTCCCAAGCCGGCTACATCGCCGCTCCGATCGAGCCACGGGCGCGCGGGGTTTTCAGCGAGCCGGTGCGACTGCCGGATCAGAATGCCACGCTGGTGCGGGTCGCGAACATGGCGAATCACTACAGCGGAAATGCGCGCTACCACGAGATGGCGCTGCACGGCATGAAGTTCCTGTCGGAGATTGCGGCGCCTGGAGAGCAACTACTGCTGCCGGAAATACTGCTGGCTGATCGCGAACTCTCGAACGCGCCGATTCATATTTCGATCGTCGGCAGCAAGCACGACCCGGCAGCGCAGGGCCTGCATGCGGCAGCCTTGCGATACCCCGCTGATTATCTGCAGGTCGACTGGCTCGATCGGGCGGAAGGTGAGCTGCCGAATCCGGTGATACAATATCCCGACATGGGCCGTGCGGCAGCGTTTGCTTGCGCGAATGGCGCCTGCTCGACGCCGGTTTACGACGCCGATGACATTGCCGTCGCGGTGCGCCGGACGCTGATGCCCTAATAGGGCGTTGAATCAGCGCGCTGAGGATTGGCGCAGGACTGTCCAGGCAGCCGCGGAAAACACCAGTGCATTGGCGACGATGACCGGCGATGCCTTGATCAGTGTCCCGTAAGTGATCCACAACAGCGCACCCAGCATCTGCAGCGCGCGCAGGCGCGAGGGAGTCTTGAGGAAATACGAGCCCACGAAAACCGAAGTTGCAACCCAACCGAGCCAGTCGATCCAGGCGAGGTTCATGTCGCCTCCATGATCGCGAGCGGGCTGTCGCGCGGGAATTCTCCAATCAGTACGCGATCGGTCCGCGCCTTCTTCCATCCATCGAGCGTCAATCCGTAGGATTCGAATAAAGTGCGGATGTCGCCCGCCTGCCAGTGCAGAAGCTGATCCAGGATCGGCACCAGAATGCTGAACGCACTATCACTGAGGACCGTGCTCCTGGCAATCTGCGCGAGCTGCCGGTTCTCGGAGACCGCAATCGTGAAGCCATCCCGACTATTGACGTTCAGCATGGCATGAATGTCAGAACTGCCGTCGCCAACGTAAATCATTCGATCGGGCGTAATGTTAAGCCGACGCTCGAGTTCCTCGATCACCGCGACCTTGCCGTAGCCCGCGGGCACACGTTTGATCGCGCGCACCTCGCCCGTACCCGGGTCAAATTCCAACCGCGTGCCATAGATGCACTCGCACGGCACGATCCCGGCAAGCGCGGAGGTCACGATTTCCCGCGGCGCGGCCGATATCACAAAGAAGGAAAACCGGTAGCTGCCGGTGCCACGACGCAGAAAATCGACCAGCGCTGCAATGGCGCCTTTTAGGCGCACGCGCCGGCCCGCCTCCACCAGGTGTTCGCGCCGCACGCCGCGAAATTCCGGATCATGGCGAATCAGGTAGGCCAGCTCGCCGCCCTGCTGCACAAGATTGCTGCGGGCAAGCCCCGCAACTCGTTCCTCGAATCCTGTGACGCCCAGCAATTCACTCAGGATCAGGCCCGAATCGTTAAAACTCAGCGTCTGATCGAAATCAGAGGCGAGCAGGTAATGCTTAACCGGTGTTCCGGACATAGACTGCGATCTCCTCTGTGGCGTCCTTGATTGACGCGCAGGTCCTATAATCAGTCAGTCGGCAGTCTTTGTCAGATGATATACATTCGCCGCCAGTGTATTTTTTGTCATGCCACGGGCGATTCATATTGTAATCAAGAGGTGCTCCATGTTTGCGAAGTGCGGGAGCGTTAGAAAAGTCCGCTGCGGCCAGCTCCTGGCGCTGCTGCTGCTGGGCTTGGCTGCCGGCGCGACACTTGCGCGCGCCTCATTTGCCGCCGAACTTCCGCCCCTGCCCCAGGTCAGCAGCCCCCGGCTATACGTGTTCGACTGCGGCACCCTGATCAACAACAAGCCCGAGGATTACAACCTTAAGCGCGAGGAGGTCAAGGACACCAACATGGGCGTCACCTGTTACCTCGTGATTCACCCGAAGGGACTGCTGATCTACGACACGGGCCTCAGTGACCGACTGGTCGGCCGGCCGCTGTATGAGAATGTCGTTGACGGCTATGGGCAGATCAAATTCAACACCCTGATCGGCCAGCTCGCCGACATTGGCGTCAGGCCAGTCGATATCGATTACCTCGTGCTGTCCCACTATCACTGGGACCACATCGGCAATGCCAACGAGTTTGCCGGCGCAATGTGGCTCGTCTACAAGGGCGACCACGACCAAATGTTCAGCAAGGAGGCGCGCGCCTACGCCTGGTTCAACCAATACTCAGCGCTTGAGAAAAGCCGGACGACGGTCCTCAAGGGCGACCGGGACGTCTTTGGCGACGGTACGGTCGTCATACTCGCAACGCCCGGCCACACCGAAGGGCATTGCTCACTACTGGTGCGCCTGAAGAACACGGGACCCGTGGTGCTGTCAGGCGATCTTTATCATTACGCAGAGGAGCGCGGCCTGAATCGCTTGCCGGAGGAAGAGAAGGCCATGGGCACGGTCGAGTCCCGGCAGAAAATCGACGAACTGCTGCAGCGGACCGGCGCGAAGCTCTGGATCGGCCACAGCATGGATTTCTTCCGTACGGTGCGTAAATCGCCCGCCTGGTACGACTGACCGCCTTAAATCCTTGCCCGGGAGGCCAGGCCCGATAGCCTATCAATAGTTGTTTTCGAGCCTTGGCCCTAGCCGGGTAATCGCGGTGATGTCGGGAGTAATAAAGAAGGGCTCGAGCCCGATCGCCCGCGACATATCGCCAAGCACCGCTTCAAGCGCCGGTCCCCTGCGCTGTTTCGGATCCGAGTGCGGATCCCCGAGGCTGTGTCGCGCGCAGATATAGCTACCCGGAAGTGCGTGACTGGGGCATCCGGTCCACACGCAACGGATAAGGGTCGGGCCGCGTTCGCCGGACTGCATTGTGATCCTCTTGTGGCGGGTCGTCACATCGTCCTCCGCAACCAGTTCCTCGATGACACCGCGCGCGCCTTGCAGCCGATTGACGAATGAGCGCGAGCGCCGCGATGCGCACCATTCTTCCCAATACCGGTGATCTACTTGTAGGTTTTTGGCGAGCCGCGAAAAATACCAATTCGGGTCGTCCCGCCATCCCGGCTCGCCGGGATCTGGATTTGACAGCGCGTGGCGCACGAATTCTTCCGGCAGCGTGACACTATGGACGCGCACATAGTGCGCGAGCCCTTCCGGCCATACCCAGGTGTCATCCGAGAGCGCATGGCGGCCCATCTGCGCTGTGTCGATGCCGCAGCCAAAGCGGCACCAGGAGGGTCCAAGGTACATCTCGTGGATCATGCCGGCCGCCAGGTAATCCGCGAGGCGCTCCCTTTGCGCTGCGGGCATGGCGCCGACCAGCTCCTGCGGCGCTGGCCGCTGGTCGTCCTCAAGATATCCAATCCAATATCCGATCGCCTTGAGCATGAAATTCCACCCCTACGATTGCGATTCTTATGGGTCAACTGTACTACCTTTCGCGTCAACAGCAGATATTCGGCGTCCGGGTTACTGAAAGCGTTGTGCCGACGCCTTAAGTGAAACCGGTGCGCCAATTTCCCGTCCAGCCTGCCGCGGGGCCCTCCCGGACTTATGTCAATTTTGTGGTTGACAGGTCGGTTTTAATTCATATAATCCCTATCGCATTAATATGAATTACAGGGATTTCTGCAGGGCTGCCAAAAAAAGGTATAAGCAATGAACTACATTACCGGAACTTTTCTGAATCGCTCCCTGCGCTGCTCAGCCAGGCCGGGCCCATCCTTTATCCATGCGATAGGGCCGAAACTTGCATGCTGCGGGCTGCTGCTGCTCGGCCTGCTGATTGCCTCGGTGCCTGCGCACGCCCAGCAGAAAACCGGACCCGGCCTATCCGGCGATGACGCGCTGACCTGGCATGGCATCACGCTATACGGCGTGATCGATATAGGCGTCCAATACGATACGCACAGCGCACCGTTCAGCCCCTATCGCCCGGCGGCGAGTGGGAACATCGTGCGGCAGAACGACTATGAGTCGGTCACCGGCCTCACGCCCAGCAACATGGGCCAGTCCAGAATCGGATTGCAGGGAAATGAGCCCTTGAACGACGAGTGGTCAGCTGTTTTCCAGGTGGAATCATTTTTCAACCCCCAGTCCGGCGAGCTTGCTGATTCCCTGAAATCGCTGGTGGCGAACAACGGCAAGAGCCAGACCGCCCAGAGCATCGGCGTGGATGGCAGCTCCGCCGGCCAGGTCTTTCAGACTGCCTATTTAGGACTGAAGTCGGCCCACTTCGGCACGCTCACGTTCGGCCGGCAGATCACGCTGCTGTCGGAAGGGACGATCAAGTACGACCCCAATTACAATGCCACGGCATTTGGGCTGCTTGGCGCATCCAATACCTATTCGGGCGGCGGCAGCCAGGAATATAACCGCCTCGATTCAACGGCGAAATACGCGTTAAGTTTCAGCGACGTGGTGCACGTCGCTGTTTTGTACAAGTTCAATGGGTCCGATGGCGGCGCAAATACCGCATTCCAGGCGAATGTCGGCGGCGAACTTGGCGGATTTTCGGCCGATGCGTATTACTCAAAACTAAAAAGCGCTATCACGGCATCGGCCTTAAGCGCCGCCCAGGTCGCAACGCTTCCAGCATTGGGGTATTCGCCATCGAATGCCGTGGCGGCGACCATCTCCGACAATTCGACGTATTCGCTGATGGCCTTCTATAAGGCCGATCCGTTGAAATTCTTCGGCGGCTTAATGCGCATCGCGTACGCCAATCCGGCGACCCCGCTCAGTGTCGGGTATGAGGACATCGGCGGCTACGTACTGGCCACGGTCAACACTACCGCCTACACCAACCAGAAAACCGTGCAGGTGTACTGGACGGGCGTCCGCTATACCGTCATTCCCAACTTGGACCTGACCGCGGCGTACTACGGTTATCGCCAGAATGCCTACGGTACCGGCAGCCAGGGGGGCTGTACGACGTCCGCGCATAGCGTTTGCAGCGGCAAGTTCGAGGCCTTCTCCATCGACGCCGACTACCGGTTCAGCAAGCACTTCGACGCCTACCTCGGCGCCATGTACAGCGGCGTGCATGAGGGTGTCGCGAGCGGCTACCTCAACACGACCAATATCAACCCGACGATAGGCGTGCGTTACAAGTTCTGATAGGGCCGGCTCGCGCCAGCTGGCGCGACGGAACTTTTTTTTCACTGCCGGCACGGATGGAGGCGCGCGCCCCCGATAAATCCGCGACTAACCCGGCGCCGATTGCGCGCACAAAGACTCAAGGAGTCGGAGGTTCACTAGTCCAAGGTTCTGGTACTTTATTACTCCGCATTTGGTTACGTAGCGGTAGTCGCGCGCTCTATAGCCGATGGCGCCCGCTCGGCAGGTGCATCAGTTGATATCAAGAGGGTAGCGGACGAAGCTTCGCGCGCCGCCCCCGACAGGGGCATGCTGTTCAACGCCGGAAAAAACGTTCCGGTCGCTACGGTCGAGGACCTCGTGAACTACGATGCCTTCATCGTGGGCAGCCCGACTCGATTCGGCCGGCTATCCGCGCCGGTCGCTGGGTTTCTCGAGCAGGCAGGCGAACTTGCGAGCCGCGGTGCCCTGCACGGGAAGGTCGGCGGCGCATTCGC
>JANXZG010000127.1 GCA_025355645.1 Gammaproteobacteria bacterium
TGGCTGGTCGCGGAAAGATGAATGGGCAACGGCGCTTGCATAAGAGAGAGGCTCGAAACACAAAGGCATTGACATGACCGAAATATCCCGTGATGCACCAGAGCCCTGTGCGAAATCGGTAGCAGAAAAACGTACCTCATCAATGAGTTACCAACCTCGGCATCTATAATTTCCCGCATTTTCTAGCGGCACTTTTGCCATGGAAAACAAGGCGACCCCAGGGCCTGCGCGACGTGGAGGTTCCTGACGGCGCGGTCTGGCGCTTCACGATTCCGCCGGGCATCGCACATGCGTATCGCAACACCGGCAATCAGATCATGACGATGGTGTCATTCAGCACGCATTTGCATCAGCCCGGGGAGGGCGACACGCTGCGCGAGCTTATCCTTTGAGCTGGCGGGCGAAGTCAGAATCGCCGGACGCAGAGCTGGCGTCCGCCGGCACTGGCGGCAGGCTCACCTTGAATCGTGCCGCGCGCCCGGGCTCGCTGCCGATCGCGATCAGGCCCCCAACATCGTGCACGTAGCGCCTGACGAAGGCGAGCCCGGTTCCGTGTCGCTGTTTGCCGGGCGTCTGCTTTAGGGTGGTGAATTTGGCCTTGAAGATGAATTTGAGCACCTGGCGGTCGCCTAGCGTGACTGCGGTAGCGGGCGTCAACAAGGCCTTGGAGATGGCGATTTCCCGCACGGTATCCGGATCAATGCCGCGCCCATCGTCCTCGAAGACCAGTTCGTAGCTGCCATCGGCGAGCGCGGAAAACGCCAGCGCCAGCTGTCCGATCGGAGGTTTTCCCAGCGTCGCGCGTTCATCGCCCGGCTCGATGCCGTGCATGACGGCATTTCGTATCAGCTGGATCGCGACATTCTTCACCGTGGACTGATAATCCCGCGGGATTGCATCGAGGCCGCTGCACCGCAGCACGACAGCCCGGCCATTCTGGTGCGCCGCATTTTCCGTGAAGCGCGCGAAGGTATGCGCAAGGGTGCCGGCCGAGCCGCTCGCGGGCGGCGCAGTTACCGCTGCTTGTCGTTCCAGCAACTGCGCCACAAACTTTGGCGCGACGGTGCGATCCGAGCCGGCAATCGTGCGGCGGCTCAGCCCCTCGCCGTCACCCCCGAAATCGGGGGGCCGCGGCGTATCGATGGTCCTCGTTAGCGATTGAACCAGCGAGAACTGTACGAACAATTCATCGAGCTTGACCGCGATGGGCAAGAAATCATTGCCGCTCAATACCGCACGGCTGCGCAGGTCGAGCAGCGCGGATTCGAACTGCTGGGCCGCGCGGCTCAGCGCACCGAGTTGGGTCGCAGCGACCTGCTTGCCGATTCTGTCCACGGCGGCCAGCGTCTGCTCGAGCTTGTCGCGGAACGCGGGTTGCTCGCGCGCGGGACGCCCTAGGATCTCGTTGATCGAATTCATGACGGTGTCGATACTGTTCACGATCGAGCTGAAGCGCGTGGTGCCGAGGCGCAGCAGCGTCTGCAGGATGTCCGACTGGGTGCGCACCTGCAATTGCAGGTCCTCGATCTCACGAGCCTGCAGCAGCGGCGTGGTCCGGTCGGTCACGCGCACCAGCAAAGTCCCGGGCTGCCCCGGGATGCTCATCGGGGTGAACTCGAACGCGAAATGCAGCAGATCATGCGTGCCATCGCCAGTGGCAAAACGCACCTCAAGGTCCAACAGCGGATTGGTCTCGCTGAGCACCGAATGCTTGTGCACAGTACGCAGCGCCGCCAGGTGCTTGCACGCGAGATTCAGTATCTTCTTTGACACGATCGGCTTGAGCAGCTCACTGAATGACAAGCCGAGGAAATCGCTGCGCCGGAATAAAGCGGCGAGCGAGGACGTCAGGGGTGCAACAATCGTATCCTTGGCATCGAGGGCAAAGAGGCCCTGTGGAATATTAGCGAGAAGCAGCTCCTGAAACGCCTTCTGCGGGTCGCTCGGCGCCGGCGAATCCGCCCCCACAGGATCGGTCATGGCATACATCCCGGGGAGGGTGCCAGTTTCAGTCAAATCGCGGCGCGAACGGGATCACAGGCACGCGCCCGCCAGGGAGAAAGTCGTCAGGGCAGCCTGGCAGACTGTGACTAAGTTCACACTTCCGCGAGCGGCGCCGGGGCGGGCGCCACCGTCGGAGGCACATCTGCCAGCAGCTCATCGGTGCTCGCGTAGCGGCGGTGCGGGCTTTTTGCGAGGAGCCGGTCAATGATCGGCTGCTGTTCCGCCAGTGCAGCGGGCAGGGGCGGCACCGGCGAGTTGACATGCTGCTCCATGATCTCGAGAGCGCTCTTGCCACGAAACGGTCGCTGTCCGGTCAGCATTTCATAAAACATAATGCCGAGGCTATACAGATCGGTGCGCGTATCGACATCCTGCGCCATGGATTGCTCGGGACTGATGTAGTAGGGGGATCCGACTATCTGGCCATGCGCTGTCACGGTGTTGTCATCGACCGCGCGGCGCGCCAGGCCGAAGTCGATGAGGACCGGCGAATTATCCTCGCGCAACATGACGTTGGCGGGCTTCAGATCGCGGTGCAAAACGCCGAAGACATGTATCACGCGAAGCGCTTCGGCGATCGAGCGCAGGTAATAAAGGCTTTCGGTCGTGCTCAGCGGGTTGCGCAGACGCGCGCGCAAATCGCCGCAGGGAAAATATTCCATGCTCAGGAACAGATGCTGCGGCAAGGTGCCGAAATCGTAGATCTCAGCGATGGCCCGATGCGAGATGCTGGAAATAATCTCGTATTCACGCTGAAAGCGCTCGGCATCGTCTAATTCGCGCGCGCTTGTGCCACGACTCATGGTCTTCAGTATGACGTTGCGGCGCAACCGCTCGCTCTTGGCAAGAAACACCGCGGAGAAGTTGCTGGTCGCAATGCGCTTGACGATGCTGTAGCCGGGCACCTCGAGCAAGGGCCCCGCCTGCGCTGAATGGCCGCTGCTGGCGGCGTGGGTCGCCGCCCGGCGCCGCTCGAGGGCCGTCTCGACGCTCTCGAGCAGCAGCTCACGCGTAAGCCGCGCGAGTGGCAGGTAATCCCGCGCGCCAGCACGAAGCGCCCGCACCACCGTCATTTCATCACCGTTTTCCGCTAACACCACGCAGTGCAGGTCCGGATGCTGCGCGAGCCAGCCGCCCATTTGCCGCAAGGCGGTATTAGCGGAACTCTCGACGCTGAAATCAATCTGAACAAACACAGCGTCCGGGTCGGTGACATCGATGTGATGGCGCAGCTCGTCCTCCAGGGCCGCCTGCGGCATGGTCATCTGCGCATCCGCCCATTGGCTGGTTATATGGTGTTTCAGCCACTCAAGGCGTTGCGGGTCGCCGCCGACGGCGATTAGGGTCGGTCCGCTGGAGGTTTGCATTGCTGATAGGCTAGTCCTGAGTGCATCCCGATAGCATGTCGGAATTTCACAATTTGAGGATTTAACAGATGGGTAGTATCAGAACCTGGTCCCTGGCAGCCATAGCCGGCGTGATGGTAGCCGTGGTCGCCCACCAGCGCTCCAGCGCCGAGTCGCCCCCCGCGCGAGGCGCCGACGCCGAGCAGGCGGCACCGGCTCAAAGGCCCTCGGCGAAGGTCACGGGATTGCCCGATTTCAGCGATCTGGTCGCCGAAAACGGTGCTGCCGTTGTCAATATCAGCGTGCTGGAGAAGCCCCTAAAGGCAGGAGCCGGGGGCGATGCGCGCGAGGGCGGCGATCCGCTGTCACAATTCTTCCGCCGCTACCAGATGCCGGAGCCCGAGCACATGCCTCCGGCCCATGGCATCGGGTCCGGCTTCATCATCAGCGCGGATGGCTACATCCTGACCAACGCGCATGTCGTGGCGGACGCCGCGACCGTGACGGTCAAACTGACTGACCGGCGCGAGTTCTCGGCCAAGGTCATCGGGGTCGACCGGCACAGCGATGTGGCGCTGATCAAGATCGCCGCGACCGGCCTGCCAGCGGTCCATTTCGGGGACCCTTCCCATATCCGCCCCGGTCAATGGGTCATCGCGATTGGCTCGCCATTCGGCTATGAAAACAGCGTCACGGCCGGCGTGATCAGCGGCATCGCGCGCACCTTGCCGGATGAGAACTACGTACCGTTCATCCAGACTGATGCAGCCGTCAATCCGGGCAACTCCGGCGGACCGCTATTCAACCTGAACGGCGAAGTGATCGGCATCAACGCGCAGATTTTCAGCCGCACCGGTGGATTCATGGGGATGTCATTTGCGATCCCGATCGATCTTGCGCTGAACGTCAAGGATCAGTTGCTGCACTCGGGCAAGGTCAGCCGCAGCCGCATTGGTGTCGCCGTGCAGGAAGTGAATCAGCAGTTGGCCCACACCTTTGGACTTTCCCGCCCGCATGGCGCGCTGATCAGTGCGGTCGAGCCGAAAAGCCCGGGCGAGCGCAGCGGCATGAAGCCAGGGGATGTCATTACCAGCGTCAATGGCCGGGAAATCGAGCACTCCTCGGACCTGCCGTCAATCATTGCGGTGTTGCCGCCGGGCAGCGAAGCGCACGTTGGCGTCTGGCATGATCACAAGGCAACCATGCTGAACGTGCGCACGATCCTGCTGGACGATGAGCCGGCGCAGGCCGCAAAGAATGATAGCGATGATGACGGTGGCAAGCTCGGCCTTGCGGTGCGTCCGCTCGATGCCAATGAGCAGCATGAACTGCGCACGCGTGGGCGGCTGGTGATTGAGGATGTAACGGGTCCGGCGCTCGCAGCCGGCGTGCAGTCGGGAGATGTGCTACTGGGCGTCAATGGCACGACGATCAGCACCGTTGCTGATCTGAAGCGCGAAGTGGCCCGGGCAGGACATAGTGTTGCGCTGCTGATACAGCGGGAAGATGCGCAGATCTACGTGCCCGTGGACATGGGTTAATTGTACTTACGGCGCGTAATCCGCTCTAATCCCGGGGATGCCTAGCGCCGCTCCCCACCTGCCCATGTCCCGCGCCGAGATGGATACGCTCGGCTGGGATCAATGCGACATTATTATCGTCACCGGCGATGCGTATGTCGACCATCCGAGCTTCGGCATGGCCATCGTCGGGCGCATGCTGGAGTCGCACGGCTTTCGCGTGGGCATCATCGCGCAGCCTGACTGGCGCAGTACGGAAGGGTTCCAGGCTCTGGGCGAGCCGCGCCTTTTCTTCGGCGTTACCGGCGGCAACATGGATTCCATGGTCAACCGCTATACCTCGGATCGTCGGGTTCGCAGCGATGATGCCTACACGCCGGGTGGAGAGGGTGGCCGGCGCCCCGATCGATGCGTAATCGTCTACTCCCAGCGGCTGCGCGAAGCCTACCGCGCCGTGCCCATCGTCATCGGCGGCATTGAGGCGAGCCTGCGGCGTATCGCGCACTACGACTATTGGTCTGAACAGGTCAGGCGCTCGGTGCTGGTCGATGCCAAGGCCGATATGCTGGTGTATGGCAACGGCGAGCGCCAGATTGGCGCGATTGCCGCACACCTGGCCGCGGGCCAGCCCCTCGCCGCGCTGACCCAGCTGCGTGGCACGGCCTTTCTGCGCCGTGGCACGCCGGATGACTGGATCGAGATTGATTCGACCGGGTTAGATACGCCGGGCACGCTGAATCCTCCGATAGACCCCTACGCGAGCGAAGAGCAGCGCCAGCAGCAATCACAGGCTGTGGTGCCAGCGCCGCGCGACAACGTCGTCAAGTTCTACCGCAAAGTTCCGAATTCCCAACGTGAACGCAGCGTGATCCGCCTGCCGGCATTTTCCGAAGTCAGCAAGGACCCCGTGTTGTATGCGCATGCATCCAGGATCCTTCACCTGGAATCCAATCCCGGCAATGCGCGCGCGCTGACGCAGCGCCACGGCGACTTCGATGTGTGGCTCAATCCGCCGCCAATCCCGCTGACGACGCCGGAAATGGACGCGGTCTATGAATTACCGTATTCGCGGCGGCCGCATCCGGCCTACGGGAAGGAAAAGATTCCGGCCTATCATATGATCCGCTTTTCGGTGTCTATCCAGCGCGGGTGTTTTGGCGGCTGCACGTTCTGTTCGATCACCGAACATGAGGGCCGCATCATCCAGAGCCGCTCGGAGGAGTCGGTCATCCGCGAGATCGAGACGATCCGCGACCAGGTGCCGGGCTTCAGCGGCGTCATCTCGGATCTGGGCGGTCCCACGGCCAACATGTACCGCCTGCACTGCAAGAGCCCCGAAATTGAATCGGCCTGCCGGCGTCCGTCGTGCGTGTATCCCGGCATCTGCCCCAACCTGAAGACTGACCATGCGCCGCTGATCAAGCTCTACCAGCGCGCGC
The DNA here is from genome assembly GCA_025355645.1 of Gammaproteobacteria bacterium. Taxonomy (GTDB): domain Bacteria; phylum Pseudomonadota; class Gammaproteobacteria; order Steroidobacterales; family Steroidobacteraceae; genus Bog-1198. Next base: position 6,310 of record JANXZG010000127.1, read on the forward strand.
GCAGCCTGAAGGGCATCAAGAAGGTGCTGATTGCCTCCGGCGTGCGCTATGACCTTGCAATAGAGTCGCCCGAGTACGTGCGTGAACTCGCGACGCATCATACTGGCGGGTACCTGAAGATCGCGCCCGAAGCGATCGGTGAGGGACCGTTATCGAAGATGATGAAGCCGGGAGTCGGCACCTACTACCGGTTCAAGGAACTTTTCGACAAATATTCCAAGCAAGCGGGCAAGGAGCAGTACCTGATTCCGTACTTCATTGCGGCGCATCCCGGCACGCGCGACCAAGACATGCTGGAGCTGGCAGTGTGGCTCAAGAAAAATGATTTTCGCGCGGACCAGGTCCAGGCCTTCCTGCCCTCGCCGATGGCGAGCGCCACGGCCATGTACCATTCCGGCAAGAATCCGCTGAAGCGGGTCTCGCGCAGCAGCGAAGATGTCGTGGTTCCGAAGGGTATCAAGGTGCGACGCTTGCACAAGGCGTTCCTGCGGTATCACGATCCGGCGAACTGGCCGGTCATCCGCGAAGCGCTGAAGCGGATGGGCCGCGCGGACTTGATCGGCAATGGCAGGCAGCATCTGATCCCGGCCTACCAACCGGTTGGCCGCAGTGCAACGCCCGGCAGCCCGAGCGCCGGAAAGCTGCCGTTTCGAACGCAGCACACCGGCTTGCCTGCCGTGCCACAGTCGCGCCCGCGTGGACGCGGCCGGCCTTGACGGATGGAAGGCGAATCTGCAGCTAATTGCAGCCCACTATTCAGGTGAGCTGTGGAACCAGGCATTCGCCTCGCGCCGGCTCGAGCAATGCTCGGCCGCACGCGGTTCCCCCGCCCTCGAGCCCCGTCTCTTGGTCTACTGCCCGGATGCGGGGCGTGCGCCAGCCGATGATCCGCTACACCTTGACCTATGAGCAGGCTTTGACGCGCTTCGCGCCGCGCTTTTTCAGCCTGCGTCATGCTAGCCCATGGCGAACTTCTAGGCTGCTGGCGCATCCGCCGCTGAACGATTAAAGTTCCCGGCTGTTTGTTGCAAGGATTGCACGAGAATGACTGATGGATAAATGGCGGGTTCATAAATTCGGCGGCTCCAGCGTGGCTGATGCCGCCTGCATCCGACGGGTGGCTGATATTGTGGAAGCGTCGGCCCATCCGCGCGAGGCCATCGTGCTGTCCGCCTGCAAAGGCGCAACCGACGCGCTGCTGAACCTGATCCAGCTCGCCGAAAACCCGGAGGGCAATTTTCTAGCGGCACTGCGCGTGCTCGAGAAGCGCCACCAGGGCCTGGCCGCAGAATTGCTGCCCGCGGCGCTCGGCGATATTTTCTGCTCCAATCTTGCCGCCGATATTCGCGACATATCGGGCATGCTGCAGACGGTGCGGCTAATCCGCTCCTCCCCGTATACGCTGCGCGACCTGATATCCGGCTACGGCGAGATCTGGTCGACGAAACTGTTCGCTCCGTTGCTGCAATCACGGGGCCGGATCAAGGGCGAGGTGAGCTGGATCGACGCCCGTCGTGTCATCGTGATCGAATGGGGCCCGCTGGGGCCTGCCGTGCAATGGGCGCGCAGCGAAGAGAATCTGAAGCGCCTCGTGCCAGGGGGATTCACCGGCCGGCTGGTCGTCACGGGCTTCATCGCGACGACGGTTACGGGCACGCAGACCACGCTCGGGCGCAATGGTAGTGATTTTTCGGGCTCCATATTCGGCGCCTTGCTGGATGCGGCCGAGATCCACATCTGGACCGATGTCGATGGCGTGCTGTCGGCGGATCCGCGCCTCGTGCCAAATGCCGAGGTCATCGATCAGCTCTCCTATAACGAAGCCATGGAACTTGCTTACTTCGGCGCAAAGGTCATTCACCCGCAGACGATGGAACCGGCGATCGCGCGCAATATTCCGATCTTCATCCGCAATACCTTCGCACCGCAGAAACGCGGCACGCTGATCACGGCGAACCCGAGCTCCGCGCTGCTCGTCAAGGGCATCACCTCGATCGATCCGGTTGCACTCGTTAATCTCGAGGGCGCTGGCATGATCGGCGTGCCCGGAACGGCGCACCGCCTGTTCGGGGCGCTGCGCGATGCCGGCATCTCGGTCATCCTGATCTCGCAGGGCAGTTCCGAGCATTCCATCTGCTTCGCCATACCGGAGAACCAGGCACAGCGTGCCGAGGAAGCCATACGCCAGGCGTTCGCGACGGAGCTGCGCGATGGGCATATCCAGAGCGTGGACGTGGGCCGGGGACTCAGCATCCTGGCGGTGGTCGGCGATGGCATGGCAGGCGCGCATGGCGTGGCGGCGCAGGTGTTCAAATCCCTCGCACGAGCGGCGATCAATGTGCGTGCCATTGCGCAGGGCGCCTCCGAGCGCAACATTTCTGTGGTTGTCGATGGCAGGAGCGCCGCGCGCGCCCTGCGGGCCGTGCATGCGGGTTTCTACCTGTCGCCCAATACCCTGTCTATCGGCTTGATTGGCCCGGGAACGGTCGGACGCGTGCTGATCGCGCAGATCCTCACGCAGCTTGAGCGCCTGCGCGCGTTGAACGTGGATATCCGCATCCGCGGCATCGCGACCTCGACGCGCATGCTGCTGGATGAGCATTCGATCGACCTCAAGCACTGGAAACAGCGGCTCGAGAGCGCCGGCGAGCCCGTGGATCTGGCGAAATTCGCCCAGCACGTGAAGGCCGATTACATTCCGCACACCGCGATCGTGGATTGCACAGCGAGCGTGGATGTGGCCTCGAACTATCGCGCCTGGCTCGCGAACGGCATTCATGTCATTACGCCAAACAAAAAAGCTAACAGCGGCCCGCTGCCGGCCTGGCGCGCCCTGCAGGATGCGCGCCGCGCATCGGGCACTTATTATCTGTACGAGGCCACCGTAGGAGCGGGCCTCCCAGTGATCCAAACGCTGCGCGATCTGCGCGAGACGGGCGATGATATCACCAGCATCGAAGGTATATTCTCGGGCACCCTGGCGTACCTGTTCAATATGTTTGACGGCAAGACGCCGTTTTCCGCGATCGTGAGAACCGCGCGGGAAAAGGGCTACACGGAGCCCGATCCGCGCGATGACCTCTCGGGCCTCGATGTGGCGCGAAAGCTGATCATCCTCGCGCGCGAGATGGGTTTGACGCTGGAGATGAGCGATGTGCGCATTGAGGGTCTGGTGCCCGAAGCGCTGAAGAGCTGCAGCGTCGAGGAGTTCATGCGGCGCATGCCGGAATTCGACGCCGCGATCGCGGCGACACTTGCGCAGTCGGCAGCGCGTCACGAGGTGCTGCGCTACGTCGGTCGCGTCGATGCGGCGGGCACGGCCACCGTGGGTCTCGTGCACCTGCCTGCGAGCCATGTGTTCGGGCATATTGCATTGACCGACAATGTCGTGCGCTTCGCGACTCGGCGCTACAACCAGAATCCGCTGGTCGTACAGGGGCCCGGCGCGGGACCAGAGGTGACCGCCGGTGGCGTGTTTGCCGACCTGCTGCGCCTCGCGGCCTACCTCGGCGCCAATATTTAGCAGCCATCGTGCCCAAGAAATCCGCTTACGACGATGTGACCGCGTTTGCGCCGGCGACGGTCGCGAACGTTGCCATCGGCTTCGATATCCTGGGACACACCGTCGAAGCGGTGGGCGACCGGGTGCGGATAAAAAGAATCGAGGCGCCGGAGGTGCGGATCTGTTCGATTACCGGCGTGGCCGGAGAATTGCCCGTGGAACCGGAGCGCAACACCGCCGGGCGCGCTGTGCAGGCGATGCACCAGGCGTTGAAGCTTCCCTATGGATTCGAATTATCGATCGACAAGGGCATTCCATTGTCCTCCGGCATGGGCGGTTCCGCTGCATCCGCGGTTGCCGCCGTGGTCGCCGCCAATGCATTGCTGGCCGAGCCGCTGACACGGCTTCAACTACTGCAGTACGCCATCCAGGGCGAGATCATCGCGAGTGGCGCCGTGCATGTCGATAACATTGCGCCGAGCCTGTTCGGCGGCCTGGTCCTCACGGTGGGAATCGATCATCCGCGCGTCAAGCAGATACCGGTACCCAAATCGGTGCGCTGCGTGTTGGTGCATCCGCACATGCAGTTAGCGACGCGCGAAGCGCGCGCGATCCTGAAGGCCCATGTGACCCGCTCCGATTTCGTGTGGCAGACGGCGAATCTCGCCGGCTTCATCAGTGGCTGTTACTCGAACGACCTGGACATGATCCGCGAGTCCTTTGATGATGTCGTGATCGAACCCCAGCGCCAGTCCATGATTCCCGGATTTGGCGAGGTCAAGCAGGCCGCCATGGCCGCAGGTGCGCTCGGCTGTTCGATTTCCGGGGCGGGACCCACGATCTTTGCGTGGGCGGAGACCCATCGAACGGTCGCGGTGCAGGCAGGAATGGTGGCAGCCTTCAGGGCCCACGGACTCGACTCCGATGCATGGATCTCGGTCATCGAAAATGATGGCGCGAGAATCGTAAACCCGTGACAGTCTCAACCCGATATATCAGCACCCGCAATGCTGCCGCCAGCGCGACATTGTCAGAAGCACTTGCGCGCGGCCTCGCGCCCGACGGGGGGCTATATGTGCCAGAGCGCCTGCCGGCGCTGGACCTTGCTGCGTTCAGCGGCCTTACCCGACTGCCCGACCTGGCAAGGCAGGCGCTGCAGGGATTTTTCTATGCCGACCGGCTGCAGTATGAACTTGCCGGAATTACCGAAGCGGCGCTCGATATGGCGGCGCCCACTACGGCGGTCGAAGCCTGTGCCGATCCGCTGTCGGTCCTCGAGCTCTATCACGGGCCGACTGCCGCGTTCAAGGATTTTGGCGCGCGCTTCCTGGCCGAAAGCCTGCAGCGCCTCGAGTCGGCCCAGCCGCTGCCACTGACGATATTGGTGGCGACTTCCGGCGATACCGGCGGCGCGGTGGCAGCGGCCTTTTACCGCCGGCCCTGGGTGCGAGTCGTGATCCTGTATCCGAAGGGCTTAGTCAGCCCGCGGCAGGAACAGCAGCTGACATGCTGGGGCGAGAATGTCAGGTCACTACGCGTCGAAGGCAGCTTCGATGACTGCCAACGCATGGTCAAGGAGGCATTCGTCGATCCGCAATTACGGCGGCGCCATCGATTCAGCTCGGCGAACAGCATCAACATTGGCCGGCTGTTGCCGCAGATGGCGTACTACATTGCCTCAAGTCTCGAGATCCGACGCCGGACAGGGCGCAGCGGCTCCTATATCATTCCGGCAGGTAATCTTGGCAACGCTTTCGCCGCGGTCTGGGCGCGCGAGCTGGGATTGCCGATCGACCGGATCGTGCTGGCGCATAACAGCAATTGCACTGTGCCCGACTACCTGCAGAGTGGTGAGTGGCGGCCACGCGCAAGTATTGCGACGCTCGCCTCGGCGATGGACGTGGGTAATCCAAGCAATATGGAGCGGCTCCGATCAATGTATCCGGCAATTGATAGCCTGCGGGCGCAGTTGAGCGCGGACAGCGTCGATGATGCGGCCATCTGCGCACGGATTTCGGCTGATTACCGCGAGTTCGGGCGCACTTGGTGTCCGCACACGGCCACGGCTGCGGAAGTCTACCGGCGCCTGCCCGCCGAGGCCCGGCAGGAGCGCCCGTGGGTGCTGGTCGCGACCGCGCATCCGGCAAAGTTTAATGAAATTGTCGAGCCTTTGATCGGCAGGCCCATTGCGGTCCCCGGCGATCTGGCCAAGCTGCTGAGCCTGCCCCAGCACCGTACCGATGTGGCACCGTCACTGGCTTCGCTCGCCGCGGCACTGGCATGAGCACCGTCGTCATCGAACCACGCTGGGTCGCGATCGGCATCGCCATTGTCCTCGGCATCGCTGCCGCTGCTGTTGGCATCCGAGCCTACCGGCGCCGCGCGCGCCGACGCGCGCTGCTGCAGCGTCTTGAGCGTATCGCGGTGCAGGCGGTGCACCAGGTGGAAGTACCTGATGGCATGGGAGGATTTATCCATGTCGATCATCTGTTGCTGACGCCGCAGGGTATCCTGCTGCTCGATACGCGGCGCGTACCGGGCCTTATTTTTGGTGGGGACCAGATGAGCGAGTGGACCGTGATGGCACGCAACCGGCGCTACACGTTCGAGAATCCGCAGCCGGCTCTCTATGACCGGGTAGCGTCGGTCAAGGCGCTCGTGGGGAATGTGCCGGTGGAGGGGCGGCTGATGTTTTCAAATGTCGGCAAGTTCACCAAGGGCAAACCGAAGTGGGTGATGATGGAGGGCGGCCTTGAGGTCGAATTCCTGGCCGTTGACCGTTCGGCGGACCCAATATCGGACGCTGAGGGCTACCGGGAAGGCTGGGATCGGCTGACCGCGCAACTAAGGCCGAGTCCCCATGCCTTTACGAGCATGTGAGCCGGAACAGGCGCTGCGCGTTGGCGGTGGATTGGGCCGCCAGTGCCTGCGGCGTTGCGCCGCGCAGCTTCGCGGCGGTGTTCAGGATATGTACTAGAAAGGCCGGCTCGTTACGGCGTGTGGCAGGTTTAGGCGTGAGGTCGCGCGGCAGCAAATATGGCGCGTCGGTCTCCAGCATGATCCGATCCGCTGGTATTCGCGGGACCGCCTCGCGTAGCAGCGCGCCGCGCCGCTCATCACAAAGCCAACCCGTCACGCCAACGCAAAGTCCGAGCGCGACATAATCGACGAGCTCGGCCGGGCCACCAGTGAAGCAATGGGCAACCCCGCCGCACAGCCGGGGCGCAAAATCACGCAGGATTGCGACAAAATCTGCGTGCGCATCGCGCTGGTGCAGGAACACCGGCTTGCCGATCGCCACGGCAAGGTCCAGCTGCGCGATGAAGGTGCTGCGCTGCGCCGCGCGCGGCGACAGGTCGCGGTAATAGTCGAGCCCGCATTCCCCGACGGCAACCACGCGAGGTTGCGCCAGCAGGGCGGCGAGCTGCGGCGCTTGCGCTGGGTCAAACTGCCCAGCCAGGTGCGGATGGACGCCGGCGGTACTCCACAACACCCCGGGGTGAAGTGTCGCGAGCGCGAGTGCCTGTTTCGAGCCCGGCAAGTCCGCACCGGTGACAATCTGGCGGCGCACACCTGCGAGCATCGCGCGCTGCATGACATAAGGCAGGTCTGCGCCAAAGCTTGCGTGCGTGAGGTTCGCGCCAATATCGATCAAGTCCAAAGTCAAGTCGGCTCCTTTGTGTATGGTATTGTCCGCACAATTATTGTACTGCCACGCATGAGTTCGGAGTCGATGTTAAGAGAAGCGATAATGCTGATGCTACTGGGGATGCCGCTAGGGGCGCTGGCGCAGGCGGGCGGGGACCTCCAGGCGCAGATCATCTACGCCTACCAGACCGAGGACTTGAATGCGCTGCTCGATATCGAGGCGGGCTTGCGCACGCGGGTCGCCGCGGGAGAGGGCGGCGCGGCGCTTCATTATCATCTAGCGCATGCCGCCTACCGGCACGCGCTGCTTACCGCGCGCGAGCAAGGGCTTGGCGGGCATGCTGCCGGCAACTGCGTCGATGAGCTGAAGGAGATCCTGCGGCAGGATGCGCACAACGTGGAAGCGCTGGTGTTGCAGTCGGCTTGTTACGCCCGGGAAGCTCTGGGCGCCACCCTCGAGGCGCCGCTGCTGCGGCGGCTGTCATTACATCGGTTGAAGGAGGCGCTGCGCCTTGCACCAGGCAATCCGCGCGTGCTTTACTTTGCGGCGCTTGCGGCGCCGGGAGCCGATCATCCGCTTGCGCAGTTGAAAACTGCGGCCGATGCGTTCGGTCAGGCCTCGGCAACCGCGACTGACGTGCCCGGATGGGGCGATGCCGAGGCGTACCTGGCGCTCGGAGAGGAAATGCAGCGCGGCGGCGACGCGCTCGGCGCGCGTAACTGGATCGAGCGCTCGTTGATCGCTAGCCCGGACTACAAGGCGGCGCAACGGGCACGCCTCGAACTCGTTGGGCATTGAAACGAACCTGCTATGATTCCACATCTCATGAAGAGCTCCGCGATGCAGCTTTCCTTGTTCGAGACAGGCGGTCCCGGCGAACGTTTTGCAGTGCGCGTCAGCGAAAAAGCCCGGCGCCTGACCGCCCGCGTGCACATCGGCGGGCGCGTGGAAATCGTCGTGCCTCGCGGGGTCGGACCGCGGATGGTGCGCGATTTCGTGCAGCGGTTTACACCCTGGATTGATCGCAAGGTCGCCGCTTTGGGCCAGAACGCCCCAGTTGGCGAAGCGGTTCCCGCGCAGATTTTGTTTGCGCTGACGGCCGAGCGATTCACCGTGAATTTCCGCGCCGGCCCGCGGCGCCGCCTGTTCGAGCAGGACGGCCACTTGCATATCGAGGCGCTGGATGCGGAAGGGGCGCGCAGGCGCCTGCGCCGCTGGCTGCGCCGGGCGGCCGCCGAGAGGCTCACGCCGCGGCTCTTGCAGCTCGCCAAAGAGATGAACCATCGGGTCAGCAAGGTTGCCATTCGTTGCCAACGCACGCGCTGGGGCAGCTGCTCGAGCCGGGGCACGGTCAGTCTGAACTGCTCGCTGTTGTTCTTGCCGGATGAAGTCGTGCGTTACCTGTTTGTGCACGAGCTGACACACCTGACCCACATGAATCATTCGGCCGGATTCTGGCGTATTGTCGAGGCTCAGGAGCCGCAGTACAAGCGGCTCGATGCGGAGCTTCTGGCCGGCTGGCGCACGGTGCCGGAGTGGGTATTTCGTGACTAAGCCGGAAGGCACCGTCGATCTGAGCGACGAGAAGATTCACTGGGACCTCGGCCGCTCATTCTCCTACAGCGAATACCTGCATCTCGATAAGTTGCTCGGCTCGCAGCACCCGCTGTCGACCCAGCATGACGAGATGCTGTTCATCATGATGCACCAGGTGTCGGAGCTGTGGATGAAGCTGGCGCTGTACGAGCTCGGGGAAATGCTTGCCTTTATAAAACGCGATGCGCTGGGACCAGCCTTTGCGATTTTCGCGCGGGTGTCGCACATCCAGCAACAGCTTCTGCAGTCCTGGGATGTGCTCGGCACAATCTCGCCTGCCGAGTTTGCCGCGTTCCGTGAGGCACTCGGCAAGTCCTCCGGCTTCCAGTCGCGCCAGTACCGGCTGCTGGAATTTATGCTCGGCAACAAGAACGCGGCGATAATCAACGTGTTTCGAAGTGATCCGCAGAGCCTCACGATGCTCGAATCGGCGCTTACGGCGCCGAGCCTGTACGACGAGTCATTGCGCTGCCTCGCGAGGCGTGGCATTCCCGTGCCCTCGCAGGTGCTCGAGCGGGACTTCTCGTTGCCCTACCAGGCCAATGCCGCGGTCGCGGCAGCCTGGCTTGGCGTGTATCACAATGCCGCGGCGGATTGGGAAATGTACCAGCTTGGCGAGAGTCTGGTGGAGCTCGACTACAAGTTCCAGCTGTGGCGGTCGGCCCATGTCAAGACGGTCGAGCGTGTCATCGGCAGCCAGCCCGGAACCGGCGGAAGCGGCGGCGTTTCCTACCTTACCAAGGCACTCGACTTGAAGTTCTTTCCAGAGCTTTGGTCCATTAGAACATCGATGTAGCAGGACGATCCGTGGCCAGCCCTCAAGACCGATTGCAGAACCTCAACGTCATCTCCAGCGAGTTGCTGGCGACACCCGAGGAGGTCAAGCGCCGACAGCCCATGACGCAGCGGGGCACTGATACCGTGTGGAGCGCGCGCGAAGCGGTACGCAATATCCTGGAGCGGCGCGATCCACGATTATTCATCGTGGTGGGGCCTTGTTCCATTCACGATGTCGTAGCCGCGCGTGAGTATGCTGATCGCCTCAAGGAGCTCGGCAGCAGGCTCTCATCGACGTTGTTGCTGATCATGCGGGTATATTTCGAAAAGCCACGGACCACGGTCGGCTGGAAAGGGCTGATCAATGACCCTGACATGGACGATTCCTTCCACATCGAAAAAGGCATCTTTCTGGCACGCGAACTGCTGCTGCATATTGCGGAACTCGGCCTGGCCGCGGGCACCGAGGCGTTGGATCCGATCATGCCGCAGTACCTGTCGGAATTGATTACCTGGACGGCCATCGGCGCGCGCACGACTGAATCGCAGACCCATCGGGAGATGGCGAGCGGACTGTCGACGCCTGTGGGTTTCAAGAACGGTACGGACGGCAGCCTCTCGACCTCGATCAATGCGCTGCAGTCGGTGCGCCGTCCGCATCACTTCCTGGGCATCACGCAGCAGGGCCAATCGGCGGTATTTCGCACCAAGGGCAACCCGCATGCGCATCTGGTGTTGCGCGGTGGCGGCGGCCGGGTCAACTACGATGCCGTCAGCATTGCCGTGGCCGAACGCGAACTGAATGCGGCACAGTTACCGGCAACTGTCGTGGTCGATTGCAGCCACGGCAACTCCAACAAGGATGCAAACCTGCAGCCCACGGTTGCGGAGAACTGTGTGACGCAGATTGCGAATGGCAATCGCTCGATCGTCGGGCTGATGCTTGAGAGCCATCTGCACGGCGGCAACCAGGCGATTCCTAAGGATCTGTCTGAGCTCGAATATGGCCTGTCGGTCACCGATCCTTGCATTGACTGGGCCACGACCGAAAGCCTGCTAATAAAGCTGCACGAAGCCTTGCAAACGGTGCAGCGCTGAACCTGATCAGGCCGCGGCGCTGCTTCCACAGCCGGTAGCCCAGTAACAGCGCCAGTGCAATAGCGTACTGCCGCGGTTCCGTGACGTCCTTCTTAACCTGCCACCAGTAGTGGCATACGCCGAGCACAGCGATCAGGTAGACCAGGCGATGCAACCGCACCCAGCGCCGACCGAGGCGCCGCTGTGCCCACCGGGTCGATGTCGCCGCGAGCGGGACCAGCAACAGCAATGCCAGCATGCCGATCGTGATGTAGGGGCGCTTGATGATGTCCTGCCACAGGACGCCGAGCTTGCCATCCTGGTCGAGTATCAGGTACACTAACAGGTGCAAAACCGCATAAAACAGCACAAACAGGCCGAACATGCGCCGCAGGCGCAGCGGCAGCGTCGATCCGGAAAGATCCCGCAGCGGCGTCATACACAGCGTGATTATCAGGAAATTCAGCGCCCAGTGACCGCAGCCGTGCAGCAGCGCCGCCACCGGATCCGCGCCCAGCGTAAAGCGGCCAATCCGAAAGGCGCTGGCCGTCATCTTGAGAGCGGGCGCAAGGCACGCGGCAAACACCGCCGGCTTTAAGAGCCACCGGATAAGCCCGGTCAGAAATTCCTCCGCAGGTCCATGCCGCTATACAAGCTCGCCACATCGCTGGCGTAGCCATTGAATGGCAATGTCGGATGGCGCTGCGCGAATAGCCCGTCGCCGATGCGCCGCTCGCTCGCCTGGCTCCAGCGCGGATGATCCACCGCCGGATTCACATTGGCGTAGAAGCCATACTCCTCCGGTGCCGCGATCGCCCAGGCGGTGCGCGGTGCACGATCGGCGAACTGGATGCTGACGATGGACTTGATGCTCTTGAAGCCATACTTCCATGGCACCACGAGGCGCAGTGGTGCGCCATCCTGGTTCGGCAGCACGCGGCCATACATGCCGACGGCGAGCAGGGCGAGCGGATGCATCGCCTCATCCATGCGCAAGCCTTCGGTATAAGGCCAGTCGAGCACTGGCTCGCGCTGTCCGCGCATCTGCCCCATATCCTTGAGGGTTTTAAAGATGACGTACTTCGCCTTCGAGGTAGGTTTGAACCGCTTAAGCAGGTCCCCCAGCGGAAAGCCGATCCAGGGGATCACCATCGACCAAGCCTCGACGCAGCGCAGCCGGTACACCCGCTCCTCGAGCGGATGGGGCTTCAACATGTCCTCGAGCGTGTAGGTACCGGTGATCTCGGCCGCGCCACTGACCGTGACGCTCCAGGGCCGCGTCCTGAGCTTCACTGCATAGCGCGCCGGGTCGTTCTTGCCGGTACCGAACTCGTAGAAATTGTTATAGCTACTGACATCCTCAAAACTGGTCGGCCGCTCGGTCACGCTAAAAGCCTCATTACGTAGCGCCGCCAGCGCATCCCCGGTCTCGGCAAAGGCACTTTGCATGCCGGCGCCCAGGGTGTGCGCGGCGGCAAGGCCTACGCCGCCGGCGAGCAGGGCGCGCCGCGACAGATAGCGCTCCGGCGGCGTTATATCGGACGCCGCGATGCGGGGCGTGGTGAAGAGACTTCTGCGCATAACAGTGGGACCGTTAAAGCCGCAGGTTTATTTCCAAATCAAGAATCTTTTTATCGCCAATCCCCGACCGGTATCCCCAGCCGAGCTGCCTGCTCGCGGGCACTGCGACCGGCATTGACCAGGATGGCCTGGTCAGCGCGCGCCATATGCGCTAGGTCTCCGCCGCTGTTGCCATAGGCGACGAACCTGGCTTTGGGATAGCGCGCCCGCAGCAGCGCCAACTGCCGCAGCTTCTCCGCACCGAGGCAGTTGGCACCGCGCAGCGTTCCATCCAGCCGATCGCCCTGCCAGGAGAGCATCGTGCAGAGGGTCTCCTCGAACCCGAGCTGCTCGCCTAGTTTCGTTACATACAGATCCGGGCTTGCCGACATCAACACGAGGTGATGGTCCGCCTTGCGATGCTCTCGCAGCACGGCAAGCGCATCGGGCCGGAAGGTTCCGCGGCCCTGCAGAGAGTCTGCGAATTGGACGGCCCAGCGCTCGAGCGCGGCGCGCCGATCGCCTGCCATGACCATGTGGATCACGCGCGCCTTCAGCACGCCGCGCTCGCGGCCCGCGCGCAAGTAGGCGATCAGCACCGCCGGCACACGCCAAAGCCGCAGCAGGCGCCAGGGCCTTGCCGCGATGTAGCGTCCGAGGAATGCGAGCAGCGTGTCGCGCCAGGTCAGGGTGCCGTCGAGATCAAAGATGGCCACCATGGCCGGGCTATCTTTATTGTTCATATAAACAACGTATTATACGATAATTGAAGAAATTTGATGACAAGTCAATTGCGCCTCGGTAGCCACTCTGCTCAGACTTTCGCCCACTGTGAGCGGCGCCGAAAGTATGTCAGGCTCCTGCTCCGCAAAGTTCACTGCAAACAGGATTGCCATGAAATCACGTTTGACGATTGCTGTCCTCGGCCTCTGGATCGTGGGATCCACCGCGTTGCAGGCAGATCCGGCGGTCGTTGCGGGCTATACGTTCATCAAGGCGCTGGGCGGTATCGAGGAATACCGACTCGACTCGAATGGCCTGTCGGTGCTGATCGCGCCCGATCACTCGGCACCCGTCGTCACGTTCGAGGTCACGTACCGGGTCGGTTCCCGCAACGAGGTGACTGGCACGACCGGCGCGACGCACATCCTTGAGCACATGATGTTCAAGGGCAGTGAGAATTACAGCGATGCGAAAGGAAACAGCATCAAGCAGTACCTGGAGAGGGTGGGCGCACAATTCAACGCCTCCACCAGCGTCGATCGCACCAATTACTTTGCGACGCTGGGGCGCGAGGACCTGGAAGGGTACGTGGCGATCGAGGCCGATCGCATGCACCGGCTGCTGCTGCGCGACTCAGACCGCCAGCCGGAAATGACGGTCGTCCGCAATGAGTACGAGCGCAGCAAGAACAACCCGGAAAGCCAGCTGATCGAGGAGATCCGCGCGACCGCGTTCGAGGCGCTTCCGATTCATCACCCGACCCTGGGCTGGCTGAGTGACATAGAGCATGTCTCGACCTCTAAGCTGCGCGAGTTCTACGAGACGTTCTACTGGCCCAACAACTCAACCGTGACGGTAGCCGGTGATGTCGAGCCCGCGGCGGTACTGGCATTGATCCGTAAGTACTATAGTGGCTATCCGCATTCGCCGGCGCCGATACCGGATATCTACACTCAAGAGCCGGCGCAATCCGGGCCGCGCCGCGTGACCGTCACCAAGCCCGGCGAGCTTGGCACCGTAGTCATCGCCCATAAGCTGCCCAACGCGCGCGACCCCGACCAGCCGGCGGTCGAGTTGATGGACGCCGTGCTCAGTTCGGGCAAGTCTTCCAGGCTTTATCATGCGCTGGTCGATTCGGGACTTGCGCTGAGCGCGGATGCCGATTCGCAGCTGTATCGTGATGCATCGCTGCACTTGCTGTTTGCCGAGCTCGCCCCGGGCGCGACGCATGAACAGATCGAGCAGCTGCTGCTCGCCGAGCTCGAGAAAGTCAGAACGGGGGGGGTCACGGCGGCGGAGCTCTCGCGCGTCAAGCAGCAATACGTCGCGGCAGATGCCTACCGACGCGATGGCACGAGCGCGATCGCGAGCGAGCTAAACGAGTGGATAGCGATCGGCGACTGGACGATGTATGTGACCTTTCCGCAGCAGATCTCTGCAGTCACCGCGGCTGACATCCAGCGCGTCGCCAGGAAGTACTTTGACCACTCGCAGAGCACTACCGGCTGGTTCGTGCCGCAGACGGTTGCGGGGGAGCGCGCACCATGATCCGATCGAAGGGCATTCTGCTGGCATTCACTTTGGCCGCGCTATCGTTGCAGGCACAGGCCGACATGGCGAAGCACGCCGAGCACACCAGCGCGGCCGGCATCGATCTCGTCACCTATCACACGGAAGTCAAGGATGTCATCGACATCGTCGGGTACCTGCCAGCGGGGGAGGCCATGGCCGGCACCGGCAATGCGGCGCTGCCGACGCTGATGGGGATGATGCTGGAGCGCGGCACGCGCACGCAGGATCAGTTCGCGATCGCGCGGCAACTTGAGGAAGTCGGTGCCGAGATCACCTTCAACGTGGGCATGCAGTCGCTGCAGTTCGATGCCAAGTGCCTTGCCAAGGACCTGCCGCTCGTTATGCGCCTGCTGGCTGCGCAGTTGCGCGATCCGGCTTTCCTGCCGGGTGAATTTGCAAAGGTAAAGGAACAATTCACCGGCATGTTGCAGAACTCGACCCGCAGCACGGAAGCGCGCGCGCGCGAAGCACTGGGACGCGCGCTGTATCCGGCCGGGCATCCGAACCGGCGCGCGACAATCGAGGAGATGCTGGCCGCGGTGAAGAGCGCGACCTTAAAGGACCTGCAGGCTTTCCATGTGAAATACTACGGGCCTGCGCATATGACGATCGCGCTGGTCGGGGATGTGAGCATGAGCGCCTCCGCCGCCGAAGTTGCGAAGGAATTTGCGGGCTGGAGCGGCGGCGAGGATTTCCTGCGCACCGAATCAGTCGCGGCGCCCGCTGCGCCGACCGATCCAATTCTGGTGCCGATCCCTGCGAAGACCAGCGTGTCGGTGCTACTGGGTCAGCGAACCCTGTTGCGCTATCGGGATCCTGATGCATTGGCGTTACGGGTCGGCACAGCCATCGCGGGCCGCGGCTTCACAGGGCGCCTGACCACGAATGTGCGTGACAAGCAGGGGCTGACCTACGATATCGGTGCGGGACTTGCCGATGACAATCTGGTTGATGGCATGTGGTTCATGGATGCATCCTTCGCGCCGGCGCTGCTTGAGCGCGGCATTGCCGCGGGCCGCGGCACGCTGCAGGCCTGGTGGCAGGACGGCGTTACGGAAAAGGAACTGGCTGCCTGCAAGCAGGGGCTGATCGGCGGCTATTATGTCGGTCTGTCGACAAACGCGGGTGTGGGGCATGCGATCGTGAACGCGCTGCAGCGCGGCTACGAGCTGACCTGGCTCGATGAATACCCGCGCGCGGTGCAGGCATTGACCCGGGAGCAGGTCAATGCGGCCATCAGCCGGCACCTGACTCCAGCGACCATGGTGCTGGTAGAGGCGGGTACTTTCCTGCCCGCGGCCGCGCCCGCATCGGCGCCCACCCCCTAGGGCTGGAAACGCGATCGACTAGGCTGCCTTGCCGGCGTGCGCGAGCTGGCGCAGAACGTACTGCAGGATGCCGCCGTGCTGGTAGTAGTCGAGCTCCTTGGGCGTGTCGATGCGCAGTCGCGCCTGGAACAAGATTTTTTTGCCGTCGTCGACCGTCGCAATGACCCCCACCGACTTCGCCGCGCCGTGCAGCAGGCCGGTGATCTCGTATGACTCCGTGCCGGTCAGGGCGAGGCTCAGCGCATTCTGGCCGTCAACAAATTGCAGCGGCAGCACGCCCATGCCGATCAGGTTCGAGCGGTGGATGCGCTCGAAGCTCTCGGCAATGACCGCCTTGACGCCCAGCAGCATTGTGCCCTTGGCGGCCCAGTCGCGCGAACTTCCCGTGCCGTATTCCTTGCCGGCAAGGATCACCAGCGGGATGCCTTCTGCCTTGTACTTCATGGCCGCATCGAATATCGCCAACTGCTCGTCCCCAGGCAGGTGACGCGTGACGCCCCCTTCGACACCGGGCACCAAAAGGTTGCGCAGGCGAATGTTTGCAAAGGTGCCGCGCATCATCACTTCGTGATTGCCGCGCCTCGCGCCATATGAATTGAAATCCGCTGCGCTGACTCCCTGCGCGATCAGGTACTGGGCCGCTGCACTTGACTTTGCAATGTTGCCGGCAGGGGAGATGTGATCGGTCGTGACCGAATCGCCGAGCATGGCGAGCACTCGCGCGTCGCGAATGTCAGCGGTGGCCTTGGGCGTCATCGTCATGCCATCGAAGTAGGGCGGGTTCTTGACATACGTGGACCGTTCATCCCAGGCGTAGATCTTGCCGGCCGGTGTCCTGATGCTGTTCCAGTTGGCATCGCCGGAGAACACATGGGCATAACCCTTGGTGAACATCGCCGCATCGACCGCGCCGCGCAGCGATGCTGAGATATCCGCGGGGCTTGGCCAGACGTCCTTCAGGTACACCGGCTTGCCATCGGCGCCTGTGCCCAGCGCTTCGGTGGTGATATCGATATCCAGGCTGCCGGCGAGCGCATAAGCGACAACCAGCGGCGGGGAGGCGAGGAAATTCATTTTGACTTCCGGATGTACGCGGCCTTCGAAGTTGCGGTTGCCGGAGAGCACCGAGCAGGCGATGACATCGCCCGCGCGCACGGCCTCGGAGATCTCCGGTCGCAGCGGCCCGGAATTGCCAATGCAGGTAGTACAGCCATAGCCGACCGTGAAGAATCCCAGCGCTTCGAGGTCCGCGGTCAGCCCGGCCTTCTGCAGGTAGTCGGTCACGACGCGCGAGCCCGGCGCGAGCGAGGTCTTGACCCAGGGCCGCGAGCGCAGCCCGCGCCGATTGGCGTTGCGAGCGAGCAGCCCTGCGGCAATCATTACGGAAGGATTCGAGGTATTGGTGCAGCTCGTGATGGCGGCAATCAGCACGGCGCCATCCCTGACCTCAAAATCGCGGCCCGCAACGCTTGCCGCGGCCCGGCCGGAGGCATTCGGATTTTTCTGCGCGCGCTCATCTGCCATTTTCTTGAGGCTGGCGCGATACATGACGGCGGCGCTGCGCAGCGGCACGCGATCCTGCGGGCGCTTGGGGCCAGCCAGGGAGGACTCCACGCTCGCGAGATCAAGTTCCACGACGTCCGTGTACTTGGCCGGCGCCGCGCCATCGACGCGCCACATGCCTTGCGCGCGCGCATACGCTTCGACCAAGGCCACCTGTTCCGGCGGGCGCCCGGTGAGCTCAAGGTAACGGATGGTTTCCGCATCGATCGGGAATATCGCGCAGGTCGAGCCAAACTCCGGTGACATGTTTGCGATGGTCGCCCGGTCCGCGAGCGGCAGGCTGGTGAGGCCGTCTCCGAAGAACTCGACAAACTTGTCGACGACCCCTTTCTTGCGCAGTATCTCGGTGACCGTCAGCACCAGATCGGTCGCGGTGGTACCCGCGGGCAGCGCGCCATGCAGCTTAAAACCTATGACCTGGGGTATGAGCATCGTGACCGGCTGTCCCAGCATCGCTGCTTCCGCCTCGATGCCGCCTACACCCCAGCCGAGAACGCCGAGCGCATTGACCATCGTGGTGTGCGAGTCGGTGCCGACCAGTGTGTCGGGGTAGGCAGTACTGCGGTCGGCCCGGTGGCCGGCGAAAATAACGCGTGCCAGGCGTTCGATGTTGACCTGGTGCACAATGCCGGTGTTCGGCGGCACCACCTGAAAGTTGCTGAATGCAGTCTGGCCCCAGCGCAGGAAACTATAGCGCTCGACATTGCGGGAAAATTCGATCTCGGTGTTTAAGCGCAGCGAATCCGCCGTGCCGTATTCGTCGACTTGCACCGAATGATCGATCACGAGTTCCGCCGGCGCCAGCGGGTTCACGCGCGCCGGGTCTCCCCCTAAGCGCACGATGGCCTCGCGCATGGCCGCGAGGTCCACGATACAGGGCACCCCGGTGAAGTCTTGCATGATGACCCGCGCGGGGGTAAAGGCGATTTCATATGAGGGAGCTGCGGTCGGGTTCCAGGCCAGCAGCGCTTGGATGTCCTTGCGCGTGACGTTCAGCCCATCCTCGAAGCGCAGCAGGTTCTCCAGCAGGATCTTCAGCGCGAAGGGCAGGCGCTCGACCTGCTGCGCCGGCAGGGCTGCGAATCCATGAATGTCGTACTGGCGATCGCCTACTTTCAGCGTTGTCCTGGCGTTGAAACTATTCGTCATGGCCGCTCCGCCTAAATATGTCTAGTATATTCCAATGCGGCGCCGGCCGGCATGAACGGCAGGGCGCTGCGGTTGGCAATGACGCCGCCGCCCAGACATTCGTCGCCCGCATAGAACACCGCGTACTGGCCTGGCGTCACCGCGCGCGCCGGCACATCGAGCTCGACGCGGCACTTGCCCGCGACCTCAAGGAGCACCGTGCAGGCAAGGTCGCGCTGGCGATAGCGCGTCTTGACCTGAAGGTGCGCCCCCGAGCGCGGTGCCGCGCCCAACCAGTTCAGTTCGGTGACTTCGAATTCCTGCGATAGCAAGCGCGGATGATCCTGGTCCTGCACCACGATCAGCGCGTTTCGCGCATTATCCTTGTCAGCCACGTACCATGGCGCCTGCGCCGCGCCCGCACGCCCGCCGACTTTCAGCCCCGATCGCTGCCCCAGCGTGTAGAACGGCAATCCACGATGCTCGCCAATGATCTCTCCCGCCGCGGTCACGATCGGACCGCGAGCCTGCCGCAGGTAGCGGGCCAAAAAATCCGCGAAGGGGCGCTCGCCGACGAAGCAGATGCCGGTGCTGTCTGGCTTGTCGAAGACCGGCAGGCCGGCCGAATGCGCAAGCTCGCGAACCTGCGGCTTCAGCATCGCTCCAATCGGAAACAGGCAACGGCTGAGCGCCGCTGCGGTGATGCCGTGCAGGAAATAACTTTGGTCCTTGGCGCCGTCCGTTGCCTTCATCAGGCGCGAGCCCGGCGCGTCGTGCATGACCCGCGCATAATGCCCGGTGGCGATCCACTGCCCGCCGAGCCGGCGGGCGTAATCCAGGCAGACGCCGAACTTGATTTCACGATTGCACAGCACGTCCGGGTTTGGCGTGCGCCCCGCCGCATACTCATCCAGGAAGTGCGCGAAGACCGACTGCCGGTACTCAGCGGCAAAGCTGACCCGATGCAAGGGCACACCGATCGCCTCGCAGACCCGCCGCGCATCCTGGAAATCGTGTGCCGTGGTGCAATAGGCGTCCTCATCATCCTGCCAGTTGGACATGAACAGTCCCTGAACCGCGTAGCCGCAGCGATGCAGCAACCACGCGCCGACCGCCGAATCGACGCCGCCGGACATGCCCATGATGACCGGGCCACAGCGGGATGGATCGGGAAGCTCAGCAGGAAGGGAGGGGGGCGTCAGTGCCATGTCCGAAGTATACGGACGGGCGGGCAGGGCGTCTAAACGAGCATTTGGCGCAGCTGCGACTCCTGCACGCTGTTGCTCCAGATTTCCTCGAAGAAGTTCAGATAGATCTTGGCGACCGCCGGATCGTTCATGTCCGACATGCCATCCCAACTCGTCGCGCGCGGGCGGTACACCAGCGCACGATCATCGGCGATGATGAACGCACCAGCGGTTGCCGCCACGTCCTCGCCCATCGAACGCATGTCGATGCAGCTCGTGAGCCGTCGTGCCATCGCCATGAAACGATTTTTGTCGACGACGGCGCGGGCCGGATCGGCGATCAGTACGCGCACCTTGGCATAAGCGCGCGCGAGCACCAGACGCTTGACAGACTCGAGGAATAACTCTTCGCCGTAGATCTGCGCTTCCAGATCATGCGTGAAGATCGACAGCACACGGTTGCAGGAATTCGCGACGCGCAAGCTCGCGTCGCGCACTTCCGCCATGGTTGTCAGAATCGTCAGAGATCCGTTTTTGGGATCCGCCTTCCTGGCAGGATCCGGCACAGCGCCCGGCATAAGTTAAAGCCCCGGTATGAGTCCTTTAACATACTAGTCGCAGACCCGCGACAGGCGTGCCAACTACGTCACGTTTTTCGCCGAGCGAGGTGGGCTGCGAGTCCCAGGTAGGTGGCGGGCTCGAGCGCCAAAAGGCGGATTTTTTCGGGCCCGGGCAGGTCGAGGGACTCGATGAAGGCATGCAGACTACCCCGGTCCACGGGGCGGCCGCGCGTCGCCGCTTTTAGCCTCTCATAGCCATCGGGCAAACCATGTGCCCGCATGACCGTCTGCACCGCTTCGCCGAGCACTTCCCACGCACGGTCCAGGTCGGCGCGCAGGCGCGCCGCATCGATTTCGATTTTCCCGAGCCCCTGCATCAGGGCGCCATAGGCGAGCGTCCCATGGCCGATGGCGACGCCAATATTGCGTTGCACAGTTGAGTCGCTCAAGTCGCGTTGCCAGCGCGAAACCGGCAGCTTTTCCGCGAAATGCGCCAGCAGCGCATTAGCCACGCCGAGATTGCCCTCGGCATTCTCGAAATCGATCGGATTGACCTTGTGCGGCATCGTCGAGGAACCGACCTCGCCGGCGACAGCGTCCTGCCGAAAGTAGCCGATGGCGATGTAACTCCACATGTCGCGCGCGAAGTCCATCAGGATCGAATTAATGCGGATCAGCACGTGACAGTATTCGGCGATCCAGTCGTGCGGTTCGATCTGCGTGGTATGGGAATTGCATTCGAGGTCCAGGGAGACGACGAAGGCGGCGCTGACGTCGGTCCAGTTCACGTCCGGCAGCGCGATCACATGGGCATTGAAGTTGCCCACCGCGCCATTCATCTTGCCAAGAATCGCAACGCGCTCAAATATCTTCAGTTGCCGCTCGATCCGCGCCGCGACATTGGCCAGCTCCTTGCCGACCGTGGTAGGAGTCGCTGCCTGACCGTGCGTGCGCGCCAGCATCGCGACCGCGGCGTACTTCTGCGCCATCGTATCGAGGGCTGCAATCACATGACGCAGCTGCGGCAAGATGATGTGAGCGCGCGCGCGCTGCAACAGCAGCGCGTAGGCAAGATTGTTGATGTCCTCGGAGGTGCAGCCGAAGTGCACCCATTCGAGGTGCGCATCACTCGCTCCGCGTTCCCGTAATTGTTCGCGGATCCAGTACTCCACCGCCTTGACATCATGATTGGTGCGCGCCTCGATCGCTTTGATCGCGACGGCATCGACTGATGAGGGCTCCGCCGCGATGGACTTCAGCCACTCGCGCGCGCCGCCGGGGAGCTTACTCAGCGCCTTGCGGGCAGGGCCTTGCGCTAAGGCGAGCAGCCAGGCGCACTCGACGCGTGTGCGCTCGCGTATCAGCCCCGCTTCACTGAATATGACCCGCACGGCGCCAAGCTTGCGGGCATAGCGCCCATCGAGGGGCGAGAGGGCATCAATCGCGTCGGTTGGCATCGGGGCGTATATTACCGTAATTGACGCATTTTCAGCGGAGACAGGCGCGATGGCGAGTTCCGGTTACCGTTCCGAGCATGACAGCCTGGGGAAAATTGACGTGCCCGCAGCGGCGCTATGGGGTGCGCAAACGCAGCGTGCATTGGAAAATTTTCCAGCGAGCGGGCTCCTCATGCCGCGCGCGATCCTGCGCGCCCTCGGGCTGATCAAGTTCTGCGCGGCGGCCGTCAATGCCGAGCTTGGCGACCTGCCGGCTGACATGGCCGCGGCGATTGGCAATGCTGCGCGCGCGGTCGCGGACGGCCAGCACGACGCCGAGTTTCCGATTGACCTCTTCCAGACCGGCTCCGGCACCAGCACAAACATGAATGCGAACGAGGTCATCGCCGCGCTCGCGAGCAAAAGCCTCGGTCGGTGCGTTCACGCAAATGATCAGGTTAACCTCAGCCAAAGCAGCAACGATGTCATGCCGACGGCCATCCATGTTGCAGCTGCGCTGCTGATCGAGGAGCGCCTGTTGCCGGCCCTTGCGCACCTGAGCCAGGGTCTCGGCGCGCGCGCTCAGGAATTCCACAGTACGGTCAAGACCGGCCGTACCCATCTGATGGATGCGATGCCGCTGACGCTCGCCCAGGAAATCGGCGGCTGGCAGGCGCAGGTCGAGCAAGGCGCGGCGCGGCTGCGCTGCGTCCTGCCGCGTCTCTACGCACTGGCGCAGGGTGGAACGGCGGTCGGCACCGGCATCAATGCCAAGCCGACTTTCGGGGCCGCCTTTGCACGACGCATGGCTGCGCAGACCGGCCTGCCATTCGTCGCCAGCGGCAACTATTTTGCCGCGTTGGCGAGCCAGGATACCTCGGTGGAGCTGTCGGGCCAGCTCAAGGTCCTCGCGGTCAGCCTGATGAAAATCGCCAATGACCTGCGCTGGATGAACAGCGGACCGCTGGCTGGCCTTGGGGAGATCTCGTTGCCGGTGCTGCAGCCCGGCAGTTCGATCATGCCAGGCAAGGTCAATCCAGTAGTTCCAGAGGCGGTCGCTATGCAGGCCGCGCAGGTCATTGGCAATGACCTGACCATTACGATCGCGGGTCAGAGCGGAAATTTCCAGCTGAATGTGATGCTGCCGGTCATCGCCTACAATCTCCTGCAGAGTATTGAACTGCTGTCGATCGCGAGCCGCAACCTTTGTGACCGGGCAATCAGCGGATTTAAGGCCAATACCGAGCGGCTCAATGAGGCCGTTGCGTGTAATCCTATCCTGATCACCGCGCTCAACTCCATCGTAGGGTATGAAAAAGGCGCGGCCATAGCCAAGCGCGCGTACGCCGAGCGGCGCCCGGTCATTGATGTCGCGGCAGAAATGACCGGAATCGACCGGCAAAAACTGCAAGTGCTTCTGGATCCGCTGCTGCTGACCGGTGGCGGGCCTAAGTGAGCTGGGTCGACACGCTGACCAAATCGGACATCTGCGCGGCCCTTGAGCCCACCCCAGTCATGCGAGGGGATGAGTGGTTCTGGCTGACCGGTGCCTCGCCCGAGCTGCGCCTGCGTGTTCAGGCAGCGATGCCGGCGCGAATGGTATCCGCCGCGGTGCTCGTTCCGCTCATTGAGCGCGAACAAGGTTTCTCCATGCTGCTGACGGAACGCTCAGCCACGCTCAAAGATCATCCGGGCCAGATCAGCTTTCCTGGCGGACGCATCGAACCTGGCGATGCCAGCCCCTGGGAAGCAGCGCTTCGCGAAGCGCAGGAAGAGATCGGCCTGCGACGCGACTGGATCAGCTTTGCCGGGTACCTGCCCGATCATCCGATCCTGACCGGCTTTCGCGTGACGCCGGTGGTCGGCTTCGTCGTGCCAGATCATCGCCTGGCGCTGGATGCCGGCGAGGTGCACGACGCCTTCGAGGTGCCGCTGAACTATCTGTTCGATGAGGCCAATCACCAGCCGCGCGAGCGCAACCTAGGCGGGGTCAGCCTGATGACTGCCGAAATCCCTTTTCTGAATCACACGATCTGGGGTGCAACGGCGGGAATGTTGCTGACGCTGCGTCGCCTGATACTTGAGCGACGGCCTGGTCCATCGTGAGCGCCGCGCTCGGCGAGCTGCTTGCGATCATGGCACGGCTGCGCGCCCCGGATGGCTGCGCCTGGGACCGCGAACAGACCTTCAAGAGCGTCGCGCCGTATACGATAGAGGAGGCCTATGAAGTTGCCGCGGCCATTGAAAGCGGCGATGTGCAGCAGCTGCGCGATGAACTCGGGGACCTGCTGCTGCAGGTGGTGTTCCATGCGCAGATCGCGAGCGAGGCGGGGCAGTTCAATTTTGACGCAGTTGCCGCAAGCATCAGCACCAAACTCGTGCGCAGGCATCCGCACCTGTTCGGCACGGGCGGCGCGGCGCCGCGATCCTCCGCGGAGCAATCGAAGATGTGGGAGGACATCAAGGCTGCGGAGCGGCGCGCCGGCGCGGCCGCGCCCCAGAGTCAGATGCATGGTGTGCCGCAGGCATTGCCCGCGCTGATGCGTGCCGGGAAACTCTCCCGCCGCGCGGCACGCGCGGGCTTTGACTTTGAATTCGCCGCGCAGGCGAGCGACAAGGTCGCCGAGGAACTTGCTGAAGTACGCGCGACAAGCGCCGATCAGGTTTTCGAGGAAATCGGGGACCTGCTGTTCGCAGCGGCAAATTTGGCCCGCAAGCTCACGATCGACCCCGAGCAGGCGCTGCGGGCGGCCAACGCAAAATTCGAGCGCCGTTTCCGCGCCATGGAAGCACTGGCATTGGGCTCGGGGCATACGCTCGAACAGCTCGACTTGGAGGCACAGGAGCGGCTCTGGCAGCAGGTCAAGCGCGGCGAATAATGCGGCCGGCGCCGTCTTACACGTTGAACTTGATGCCCTGGGCGAGCGGCAACTCGGCGCTCCAATTAATCGTGGTCGTCTGCCGGCGCATGTAGGTCTTCCAGCTGTCAGAGCCTGCTTCGCGTCCGCCGCCGGTGTCTTTCTCACCGCCAAAGGCGCCGCCGATTTCCGCGCCCGAGGTACCCAGATTCACATTCGCGATGCCGCAGTCGCTGCCGTCAGCAGAGAGGAACCGCTCGGCAGCCTGCAGGCGGTCTGCAAAAATAGCCGACGACAGACCATAAGGCACGGCGTTTTGCAGAGCGATAGCCTCGTCAAGTTCCCGACAGGCAACCAGATACAGAATCGGCGCAAAGGTCTCGGTCTGCACGATGGGCATATCCGCACTCGCTCGGACAATGGCCGGCTCGACGAAGTTGCCGGCCTGCGGCATGACTTTGCCGCCACACAGCAGCACGCCGCCCTGTGCCTGCGCCGATGCTAGCGTCGCCGCATACTTCGCCACCGCCCCGCCATCGATCAGCGGTCCCATCAGCGTGCCCGCCTCGAGAGGATCACCTATGCGCACCTGCGAGTAGGCGGCCACCAGTCGCCGCTCGAGCTCTGCCGCGCGCGACTCGTGTACCAGCACCCGGCGAGTCGTGGTGCAGCGCTGCCCGGCGGTACCGACTGCGCCGAACACGATTGCGGGCACCGCCAGGTCAAGGTTCGCACTCTGATCGACGATGATCGCGTTGTTGCCGCCGAGTTCAAGCAGGGTCTTGCCCAGGCGCCCCGCGACGCGCACCGCGATCTGGCGGCCCACATGCGTCGAGCCCGTGAATGAGAGCAGGGCGACGCGCCGGTCGTCGACGAAGCGGCTCGCAAGTTCGGTGCCCGCGTCGATGAACATCTGAAAAATCGGCGGCAAGGACTCGCGTTCGAGCACACGGTTGCAGATCCGCTGCACGGCGATCGAACACAAAGAGGTTTTCGGCGACGGCTTCCACACGGTGGCATTGCCGCAGATGGCGGCGAGGAAGGCATTCCAGGACCAAACCGCGACCGGAAAATTGAAGGCCGAGATCACGCCCACGACGCCGAGCGGATGCCACTGCTCATACATCCGATGCTGGCTGCGCTCCGAGTGCATCGTTAGGCCATACAACATGCGCGCCTGACCGACCGCAAAATCGGCGATGTCGATCATTTCCTGCACTTCGCCATCGCCCTCCGCTTTGATCTTGCCGTTTTCCATGGCCACTAGGCTGCCCAATGCGCCCTTGAACAGCCGCAGTTCCGCGCCGATCAGGCGCACCGCTTCGCCGCGCTTGGGCGCCGGCACCTTGCGCCACAGGGCGGCCGCGGCCACCGCATCATGCATCACGCGTTCATAGTCCTGGTCGGTCGCGCCGTGTACTTGCGCCAGGAGTTTTCCCGAGGCGGGATTGGTCGAATCGATCAGTGCGCCGTCCGTATCCTGGCTCCAGCCGCCGGTTCCGGACCAGGTGCCACTGTTCAAAGGACTCAGTCCGAGCGCTTGCATGGGGTCTGTGGGTTTCATAGCCGGCTATTTTGACTCGCGCGCGTATGCAAAGCTACCATCCCGGCCATGTCAAAGAGTCCCGTCATGCAGAACTGGCAGCCGGCAAGCTGGCAAAGCCGCCCGGCAACACAACAGCCTCACTACGCCGATGCCGTTGCATTGGAGCGCGCGGTTGCCGAGCTGGCGCGCCTACCGCCGTTGGTCGTCTCCTGGGAGATCGAAGCCTTGCGCTCGAAGCTCGCGCTGGCACAGCGCGGCGAGCATTTCCTGCTGCAGGGTGGCGACTGCGCCGAAAGTTTCGAGGACTGCGAGTCGGACAACATCGCGAGGCGCCTGAAGATCCTGCTGCAGATGAGCCTGGTGCTACTGCAGGGACTGAAGAAGCCGGTGATCCGGGTCGGCCGCTTTGCCGGCCAGTACGCCAAGCCGCGCTCGACCGATACGGAGACACGTGACGGGCTGACCCTGCCCTCCTCCCGCGGCGATAACGTGAACAGGCCGGGCTTTAGCGCTCGCGAGCGCGAGCCCGACCCCTTGCTGCTATTGCGCGGCTATGAACGGGCGTCGCTGACCTTGAATTTCGTGCGCGCGCTGGTCGACGGCGGATTCTCGGACTT
>JANXZG010000136.1 GCA_025355645.1 Gammaproteobacteria bacterium
GATGACGTACCCTAAATTTCGCACATTTTGAGGCGGTGGCCTCGGTCTGGAAGAATGGTTGTTACCACACACCCATCCCTTCAGAACCAAGGACCACCACCATGACAGAGGATACAACTGAGAGCTTTAAGGATGCGATTCGAGTTGATGCCAGGCAACTGCGAGGCCATATTGACGAGGCCGTACGCTCGAGCGTCGAGGAGACTTTGAACGGACTATTGGACGCCGAGGCGGACCAGATCTGCGGTGCTGAACGCTACCAAAGGTCGGCCGATCGGGTCGATACGCGGGCCGGGCATTACGAGCGACAGCGGGAGACCAAAGCAGGCTCTGTGAGGCTCAAGGTGCCGAAGCTGCGTTCGCTGCCTTTTGAGACAGCGATTATCGAACGGTATCGCCGGCGCGAGACGTCGGTCGAGGAGTCATTGGTCGAGATGTACCTTGCAGGGGTATCGGTGCGACGAGTCGAAGACATCACCGAGGCGCTTTGGGGCACGCGGGTGAGCTCGAGCACCGTCAGTCGCCTCAACCAGAAGATTTACCGGCATATCGAGGCCTGGCGCAACCGCGCGATTGAGGGTGATTTTCCGTACGTGTACCTCGATGGTGTGGTCCTTAAGCGCAGCTGGGCCGGCGAAGTGCGCAACATCTCCGTGCTGGTCGCGATTGGCGTTGGCACCGATGGATACCGGCAAATCTTAGGCGTTGCCGAAGGCGAGAAAGAAGACCTGGAGGGATGGCGCGGCTTCCTGCGTCACCTGAAGGATCGCGGCCTCAAAGGCGTGCAGCTGATTATTTCTGACGCCTGCCGCGGCTTGGTTGAAGCCGCACCGGAGTTCTTTCCGGACGCTCGTTGGCAGCGCTGTGTGGTGCATTTTTATCGCAATGTGTTCACGCATGCGCCGAACAGCAAGGTTGGCGAAGTCGCACGCATGCTCAAGGCGATCCACGCTCAGGAAGACGGCGCATCGGCTCTCGCGAAGAACTCCGAAGTAGTCACGAAGCTGCGGACGATGAAGCTCACGCGTGCTGCTGATCTAGTAG
Organism: Gammaproteobacteria bacterium; assembly: GCA_025355645.1. GTDB lineage: Bacteria > Pseudomonadota > Gammaproteobacteria > Steroidobacterales > Steroidobacteraceae > Bog-1198. Next base: position 1,045 of record JANXZG010000136.1, read on the forward strand.
CAACCCGCGGCCACGAGACGCTCACATACTTTGGATTCCCAACCAATCATTGGCGCCAGATTAGGACCAATAATCCGCTTGAGAGGATCATCCGAGAGATCCGTCGTCGCACGCGTGTTGTGGGCGCCTTTCCCGACGGTCACAGCGCGCTGATGTTGGTCGCTGCAAGACTCCGGCACATTGCCTCAACGCGGTGGGGAAAGCGCCGATATCTGGCGATGGAAACTCTACTAAATCCAATCCACCAGGAGGCAGCAGCCTGACACCCAGGCCGAGCCACCGCTAATAAATGTGCGAAAGATACGTTGCACTACCGTAGGTTCTGCTCTCTTTCGTTTTCAGGAATCTCTGCGCCGTTAGTGTGTCGCGAAATCAGAATAAATCTCATAATTGCAATCCTTCAGGCCCGCTGGCCTTGACGTTGATGACGAGTGTCGCGATGGTTGTGGCAATTCAGATGGCGCCTGACTTCGCCAGCTGGGTTTGAAATCCATCCAGGAAAAAATTCCAGCCCTTGTCGTGTGATCGTCCACCTTCCGTATCGCGGAGGCCGGAATGCAAAAGTGTCATAAGGGTGTCTTTTCCCTTGCCCTTAAAAGTCACAATCACCGTCGACTCCAGCCCTGAAGTGTTTGGTGACATCCAGGTATGCTCAATCCGACCGGGCCGATCGACGGCGATGAAGGGCCCGTAGTGGGGTGTCCCCTTGATGGCCCAGAAGAAGAACCCGTCGACCGTCGGATTCAACAGGAGCTTCTCCGCCATATTCCACGGCGTGCCTGGGACCTTTGGATTCAACCACGCATCGAAGGCCTCACTCGGGGAAGTGGGAATCGTTCTTTCAACAGTGACTTCAATGGTCTTGGCGCCGCTCATTACTTCTTTCTCCGCTGTTGTTGCTTAAAATAACCCTCAAACTCGTCGAGCTTCTCGTTCCAGTAGCGCTCGTACTCGTGCACCCAATCCGCCACCAGACGAAGCGCTTCCGGCCGCAGTGAAACGAAGACCTCCCGGCCTATTTTTTCGCGCTCAATCAACCCAGCGCGCTCAAGCAATTTGAGGTGCTTCGTAATAGCGTTTAGAGCCACATCAAATGGTTCGGCAATGTCCAGGAACCGGGTAGGTCCGCTCGCCAGTCTCTTGATAATCGCGCGCCGGGTCGGATGCGAAATGGCGCTCAAAACGTCGGTCAGTTGCTCCATGGACGACCTTACACCACAGGGTGTAATGAAATGCAAGCGCTCTTTCAGCGGAGAATCATGCTGGAAGGGGCCGCCGGGATCTTTGGCGGCGGCGCTAGCGAGAGTGTGGCCGACCAGGAGCGGATCCGAGAGCTGCACGCGAAGATCGGCGAACTGACGGTCGAGCGGGATTTTTTAGGACAAGCGCTCGGGAAGTTCCCCGGCTCGAGCGGACGGCGATGATCGATTGGGGCTCCAAGCTGTCGGTGACGCGCCAGTGCGGGATGCTGGATTTGAACCGAACCGGCGTGTACTACACGCCGCGTCCGGTCTCGCAAGCGGATCTGAAGCTGATGTGCCGAATCGAAGAGCTGCATCTGGAACAGCCGTTCTCTGGGGCTCGCAAGCTCGCCAAGCATCTCCAGCGGGAAGGCTTTGAAGTCGGGCGTCTGCACGTCACTACGCTGATGCGCCGCATGGGCATAAAGGCGCTGTACCGCAAGCCTCGGACCAGCATTGCGGCGCGCGGCGCCTCGATCTATCCGTACCTGCTCGATCATCTGGTCATTGACCGGCCCAACCAAGTGTGGGCCACTGACATCACGTACCTGCCGATGGCGCACGGGTTTATGTACCTGGCGGCAATCTTGGACGTGGCCAGCCGCAAAGTGCTGGCGTTCAGAACCTCCAATACCCTGACGACGGACTTCTGTGTCGAGGCTCTCCAGGAAGCTCTGGCGCGATCCGGCACCCCAGAGATCTTCAACACCGACCAAGGCTCGCAATTTACCAGCGCCGATTGGACGGATGTGCTTAAAGGCCACGATATCCGCATCAGCATGGACGGCAAGGACCGGTGGATCGACAACGTGTTCATCGAGAGACTATGGCGGAGCGTGAAGTACGAGGACGTTTATCTGCACGCCTACGAAGACGGCCGCCAACTGCAAGCCGGACTGACCAAGTACTTCCCTTTTTACAATGAGCGCCGGCTGCACCAGTCCCACGACTACCGCACGCCCGACGAAGTGTATTACGACCGGAACGATGGCGCGCTGGAGCTGGCCGCATGACCACGACGATGAACGCCAGGACCATCAGCACTTCGAACCCAAGGTGAGAGTGTCTTGGAGGTGCCTACTGCAAGTCGACGTCATGCACGATCATGAAATTGTCTCGACAGTAGAAAACGGAGTGCCGCGTTATCTGTGTAATCCTCATCTCATCCTCCGGTTGGAGCGAGAGCTGAGCGTACCAACAGAAAAAGGCGTTTGAGTAGAGTCCGGAATTGCCCTATGGCTATGGTTTGAAGATGGTGCCTAGCCAATTCACGATCGCCGCCTGCATTGCGATCCGATGGTCCGAAAACGTATGGTCGGTGTGCATGTGTTGTTCGGTAACTTTCGTATTTCCAGCCTTCCGCAAGGCTTCTGCAAACGCCTGATTGTCGGAAGTATTTCGGTCGTCGGCTTCGAGCACGAAAATGGGCCGATCTTTCACCAGAGGGACACAGTTCATGTAATTCCATTTCACCGGGTCGTCATCAACTTCCTGCACCAATTCGTGAGCGGTGGTGCCCACCAGGCGTGACGCATTTTCGTTCCATCTCGCCCAAAACTCCGGGTCGTTGGCTCGTTGACGTGCTGAACCCGGCCCCAAATTCGCCGGTGAAATTAACGCAACTCCATATACTTTCGGCTCGTTTGCGGTCGCATACGCCGCGACGAAACCTCCCTGGCTGTGCCCGATCAGGACAATACGGTTCGGATCGATCCGGAATGTTTTGACATTCTCTGGCTGGCGCAAGAAATCAATTGAGGCCTGCGCATCCTCAAGCGTGTGGGTAAACGAGAAAGTACCTCCGCTGCCCCACGCGCCGCGATAGAACGGAACCAACACGTTCCAGCCCGCTCGCCGAATAGAGTATGCGAGGTCAAGGTTCTTTTCATTGCCGGGAAAACCATGCAGCATCAGCACCGTGGAATGCGGGCCGGCGCCGGAGGCAAGGTAGATGACCGAATACAGCTTGGCCCCGTGGCTAGGAATATCCGGCGAACCCATCGTCGCCGGAAATGCCGGATCATGAGGCGGGTCGGAGATCACCGCCGCTGGTGCTTGCGGCAGATTTTCCTGCGCATAGAGAGTGTTCGCCAACCATGGCACCGAGCAGAGCATGAGCACGAAGCAGCCGACTCGTTTCATGACCCGATATGATACAGGGGATACCGACGTAGCGAGTACCTCAGGAAAACCGCCCCTGAGGCCTTCTACGCGGTCGCTCCAATTGGCAACACCAAAAGACCTACCGGGCGGTCTGCCGCCTTCGGCGGCAGACCGCGCTGTGTGTAAGATGATGAGCGAAGACTCAGGATCGAGAGATGAGGCACAATGCCTCCCCAGTGTTCAACTCGGTGGCAGATCTTCCCACTTACCGAACTAAGAAATCTGTCCGAACGACCCGAGCCACCTCTCCCAACACTTGTTCTGGTGGTTTGGATCTGTGCCGGGTTGCGAACCTTGCCGGCGCCCTTACGTATGCGCAGCTGGCGGCGCTGATCCCGCGCTCCGGCGGGTGGTATGCGTTTTTGCGCACGACGCTCGCAGAGTTTCCCGCATTCCTCATTGGCTGAATGCGCCTGACTGTGTCGGTGGGCACTTGCGCAGCCATGGCGGTGGCCGTGACAGTGTTTCTGTCAGATCTGGCGCCCCTTGGGGAACCGTGGGAACCGCATCACCAATATTAGATGTAAATTATAGTTATTTGCCTTAACTATTTGATTTTTAATTTAAAATGGTGGGACGGCTGGGACTCGAACCCAGGACCAAAGCCTTAAAAGGGCCTTGCTCTACCAGCTGAGCTACCGTCCCGTTTTCAGGCGCGCATCATAGCCGAAGTTGGCCATGGATCACATCGAGACATCACTGGTAGCGCGTTGGATCGGCAATGCCCGCTGCGGCAAATCCTGCTGCACGTATGCGGCAGGAATCGCAGCTTCCGCAGGCGCGCCCCTCGCCATCCGCGCGGTAGCAGGACACGGTAAGACTGTAGTCGATGCCGAGCTTCAGGCCAGCACGGATGATATCCGCTTTGGACCACCTGATCAGCGGCGCGTGGATCTTGATCTCGGAGCCCTCGATACCGGCTTTGGTCGCCAGGCGTGCGAGCGACTCGAAGGCTGCAATGAATTCCGGTCTGCAATCCGGATAGCCCGAATAGTCGACCGCATTGACGCCGAGGAAAATATTCTTCGCCCTGAGAACCTCTGCCCAGGCGAGAGCCAGCGCGAGCATGGTCGTGTTGCGCGCCGGAACGTAGGTGACCGGGATGCCGCGCTCAGTCCCGGACTCGGGCACCGCGATGTCCGGATCCGTCAGGGCCGATCCGCCGATGCCGGCAAAATCCACGCTCATCACGCGATGCGCGATGGCACCTATGGCTACCGCGATTTTTGCTGCAGCGTCGAGCTCCGCGCTGTGCCGCTGCCCATAGTGAATGCTGAGTGCGTAACACTCGAACCCCCCGGCGCGAGCCAGCGCGAGCGTCGTTGCCGAATCCAGCCCGCCAGATAACAGGATGACCGCGGCGCGCATCGTTACTTCCCCGGCACATCGCCCCACAAAATCTTGTGCAGCTGCAGCTGGAATCGCACCTGCAGACGGTCAGCCAGGATCCAGTCGGCGAGGGCCCGGGGGGTCACCTCATGGAAACTCGGCGAGAACAACACCTGGCAACGCTCGGTCAAGGCATGCGCAATCACGAAAGCCCTGCTCCACTCATAGTCATCGCGCGAACAGATGACGAACTTCACCTGGTCCTTCGGGCTCAGCAACGTGAGATTCTCGAGTCGGTTGCGCCGCTCCTCACCCGATCCCGGCGTCTTCACGTCGAGCACGACGGCAACCCGCGGATCAACGACGGAGGTATCGAGCGCACCACTCGTCTCAAGCGACACCCGATACTTTGCATCGCAGAGCGCGGCGAGCAGCCTCGCGCAATTGGGCTGCGCAAGCGGCTCGCCCCCGGTCACGCAGACGTGAGGTGTGCCAAAGTCCGCTACTTGCGCCAGTACTGCACCGATGTCGGTCCATTGGCCATCATGGAAGGCATATTCCGTATCGCAGTAGTGGCAGCGCAGAGGACATCCGGTCAGGCGCACGAAAACCGTTGGGTAGCCTGCCGCATCGGCTTCGCCTTGCAGCGAATAAAAAATCTCGTTGACGCGCAGGCGCTCGGCCCGCGCCACCGACGATTGGCGCTGATCCTGCGCGGTACCGATCAATGGTTTTCGGTTCCCATTTTTTCAAGCCGCTGCTGCGCGAGGCGCCCGGCCGGCGTATCGGCGTATCGCGAGGTCACCGTGCCCAGCACTGCCCTGGCCTGCGCCCATTGCTTCAGTTCGTACTGGCAATATCCCACCTTGAGGAGCGCATCGGGAAGCTTGCGCGACTGCGGATACTTATCGACGACCCGCTGGAAAGCGGCGAGCGCCGTGGGGTAGTCTTTATTCACGTAATACGCCTCGCCGAGCCAGTACTGAGCGTTGTCGGCCAACGGGCTGTCGGGAAAGTCGCCCAGGAATTTCGTGAATGCCGCGATTGCCTGATCGTACTGACTGTCCTTCAAGAGCAGGAAAGCGGCCTGGTAATTGCCGCGATCGGTGCCATCCGCCATGGCTGCCGAGGCGCGCGCGGCACTCGTCGCCGGCGACACAGCGGGCGCTGCTGGGGCGAGCGGTGCGGCCGCTGGTGGGGCCTGTACAGTACTGCGGGTCTCCAGTGCCTTCAGGTGCTGGTCGAGATCGGCGTAGAGGTCATGCTGGCGCTTGCGCGCCGTCTCGAAGTCATTGCTCGAACGATCGGCCGCATCGTGCATCGCGCGCACGTCTGCGCGCAGCGCTTCGATCTCGTTGGCGAGTTGCAGCAGGCTCTGGTTGGTCATCAGTTGCTCGATCCGCGCGAGCCGCGTATCCAGGTCGTTCAGCTTGACTTGCACGGGATCACGCTCTGGCGGCGTGCTCGCGCATGCCGCCAGAGCCACGATGGCAGCAGCGACCAACCCGAGCCGGGCGCGATGCGAGGTCACGGTTGGCCAGCGGCAGACTGATAGTTGAGTTCGACGCGGCGATTTTGCGACCATGCCGCTTCATTGTCGCCTTCAACTGCGGGCCGCTCCGAACCGAAACTGACCGTCGTGATCTGCCCCTCGGCGGCGCCTTGTAGCAGCAACGCACGTCGCACCGCCTGAGCCCGGCGCTCGCCCAGGCCAATATTATATTCGCGGGTGCCGCGCTCGTCCGTGTGGCCCTCGAGCTTAACCTTCAACGCGGTATGGCTCGCGAGGTTCTTCGCTGCAGCGGTGACAACCTCGGCAAACTCCGGCTTGATTTCTGATTTATCGAAATCGAAGTAAATCACGTTGTGCGCGTGCGCCGCGGCGTCGGCGGCCGACATCGATGAGCTGTCGCCATAGGGGCTGCCAGTGGTAGATGCCGCTCCGGAACCCAAGGTCGATGCGCTCGCTGGTACCTGGCTCCGGGAATTTGCCGATTCCGGTACCGAGGGTTTCTTCGGGCAACCAGCCAGCAGCACAGCGGCGGCGAGCAGCAAGGTCATCGATGCAACTTTCTTCATAACTTTCTCCATCTTGAAATACCGTTAAATCCTCAGAATGGCCCCCATGCGGGCTCCTGTACTTCACCTTCGGACGATACCAGACGCTGCTGCACGCGTCCGTCGGCGCTTACCATCGCGAGCACGCCACGATCACGGTCGCGGCTCGCGTAAATCAACACCGCGCCGTTGGGCGCATAGCTTGGCGAGACGTCAAAGTGCCCCTTGGTCAGGACCTGCATGCCACTGCGGGCACGCAGATCCATCGTCGCAATACGATACGCGCCCGCCTCCTGCGTGACGAACGCCAGCTGCGATTCGTCCGGCGAAAGCCGCGCCCTTGCATTGTAAGCGCCATCAAACGTCAAACGGGTCGGGCGGCCCCCGGGGGCGGCTGAAATACGGTAGATCTGCGGCCCACCCGCTCGGTCGGACGTGAAGTAAAGCGTCTGCCCGTCCTTGGACCATTGCGGCTCGGTGTCGATCGCCGGGTCATCGGTGATTCGGCTCAACGCATCGGTGGCCAAGTCCAGCACATAGATATCGAGGTTGCCGTCTCGGGTCGATAAGGTCAACGCCAGCTTCTTTCCGTCAGGCGACCAGGCCGGCGCCTGGTTGACGCCCGCGTGCGCCGATACCCGGCGCCGCTCCCCGGTTTTTAGTACCTGCACGTAGATCGAGGGCACGCGCTGCTCAAATGACACATACGCGAGGCTCTGGCCGTCGGGCGACCACGCGGGCGACATCAAGGGCTCCTTCGATTCCATAATGACGTGCGGATTTTCGCCATCGGCGTCAGCGACGATCAGCCGGTAGATGCGGTTCGGCACATGTCCCAACACCGACACGTAGGCGATGTGAGTGGAAAATGCGCCGCGCACGCCGATGATCTTCTCGAATACCATGTCCGCGACCTGATGGGCCGCAAGCCTTAAACCGGCGCGATTGGTGCTGATCTGGTAGCCGATCAGCCGCTGGCGATTAAGGACATTATAGAGTTCAAAATTGATCGTATAGCGATCCGCATTGTCCGGCGTCATCTGCCCGACCAAGACATAATCGTTGCCGAGCCGCCGCCAGTCGTCGATTACCAGGGCTGCGCCATTGTGTGGCTGGTCGATCATGTCCTTACGGCCCATCGTCTTGAATCGGCCACTGCGCGCAAGGTCATCATCCACAAGCTGGGCTACGTCGAAGGATGCCTGAGCGACCTCGGGCGTAGAGAATGGCACGACCGCCAGTGGGATCGCCTCGGCCTGTCCGCGCGTAATCTCGACCACGAACTCGGCATCCGCCCGGGGCACAAATAGCACCGTCAGGAAGCAGAGCAGCAGGATTTGTAAAACTTTATTCATCAGGCTTGAACTCAAAGGTGAACTGCCGGTGGAACAAGGCTGGATCCGGTGGATCCGGCAACGGAGAGGCGCGATACACTGCATTCTCGATCGACTGACGTACCGCGGCATCACCGTTGCACTGAGTCACGCGCGCCCCGACTATCTCACCGCCCGGTACCTGGGTCACCTCGATGCGGCAGTCTATCCCAGCGCTCGCAGAGGGGGGCTTGATCCAGGAGCGGGTGATGCGCGCCTGCAACATCGCATAATAACTCGCGCTCAGGGGTCCTGACTCGACCTCATGAACATGTTCTTCATCCGCAAGTTGTTTGCGCAGTTCGGCTTCGCGGTCCGCCTTCATGCGCGCATCGGCAACTTTCTTCGCATCCGCGGCCTTCTGCGCATCGGCCGCTCTCTGCGCCTCGGCGAGCTTCTGCGCCTCCGCAGCCCGTTGCGCCTCTGCTATCTTTTGTGCGTCAGCTACCCTTTGTGTGTTGGCTACCCTTTGTGCGTCGGCAAGTCTTTGCTCATCGGCCACCCGCTTGGCCTGCTCCGCCGCGCGGGTCTGGGCGGAAAGTAACTGCGCGGTGGCCTTGGCGACGGGTTCCCGCACTGGCGCCGGCGCCGGTGCCGGTGCTGGCGCGGCCACCGCCGGCGGTGCTGCCGGCGCTGGAGCGCTAGGGCGCAGTGTGCGCGCATCGATAACGACGGCGTCGAGCGCCAGCGGTTTGATGATCTCGGGCATGCGATGCAGGGACAAATGCGCCGCCAGTATGACCGCGGCTATCAGCGCACCATGCAAGACGATGGAAAAGATGACGGCCGGGGAGTATTCGCGCCAGAATTCCTGCATCTATGGCGCTCCCGCCGCGCCGCCCGAGCTATCCTGCCGCGCCGGCGGTTTTGTACGCTCCGGATCGGTCAGGAATCCAAGCTTGGCAGCGCCGGCTTTCTGCAGCAGCACCATCGCACGCACCACGGCACCATAGGGCACCGTGGTATCGGCCTTGACCAGGACCGGGGTCGCCGGATCACGCCTCAGCACCGCCGCGGCGCGCGCCTCAACCGCGGCTTCCGGTATCGGCCGATCGGAGCCGCGGCCAATATTGACGTAGTAGCGGCCGTGAGAGTCGATGGTCACGATCAAAGGTTCGTGCCTTGCAAGAAACGCCGCATCCAGTGGCTGAGCACCGGCCTGCGGCAGGTCGACCTTGACGCCCTCCTTCAGAAGCGGCGCCGTGATCATGAAAATGATCAGCAACACCAGCATCACGTCGATGTACGGAACGACGTTGATCTCGCCCATCAGTTTGCGGCTGCGAACGCGCGTGCTCATAGCACCGACGGCGCGGTATTGCGGGCGTTCTGCCCATACCGTTGCAGGATCGTCGAGAACTCTTCCATGAACGTGTCGAACCGCAGCTCCAGCCGACTGACCTGGTCTGCGAAGCGGTTGTAGGCAACGACTGCCGGAATGGCGGCGAACAGTCCCATCGCGGTGGCAATCAGCGCCTCTGAGATGCCGGGGGCGACCGCAGACAGCGTGGCCTGCTGTGCGTTACCGAGGTTGTGGAATGCACTCATGATGCCCCAGACGGTGCCGAACAGCCCGACGTAAGGGCTGGTCGAGCCTACCGTTGCAAGCATCGCCAGGTTGCTTTCCAGCCGGTCAATCTCACGCATTTGTGCGACTCGCATCGCACGTCGTGCGCCTTCCAGCAACTGATCCGCGGGCGCTGCCATCTGGCGCAGCCGGCTGAACTCCCCAAATCCGGATTCAAAAATGCTCTGCAAGCCGGTACCGGCGCGGCCCTTGGTCTCAATACCACGATATAGCGCCCCCAGGTCTCCGCCCGACCAGAAGGACGCCTCAAACACGTCGGCCTGGCGACGCGATCGCGAGATGATCCGGCCCTTCAGGAATATCACCGCCCAGGCAGCGACCGATGCTACCGCGAGCAGCAGCATGACCGCCTGCACCACGGGACTTGCATCGACGACCAGCTCGAGGACCGACAAATCATTCGGCATTGCGCCACTCCATGAATAAATCCTTTGGCATGCCCCGTGGCTTTAGGGTGACAGAATCGAGGCAGGCCACCCGGACGTGGGCGTCGATCAGTTGCTGCTCATTACGCCAGATCGCCTGCCTAAATTCGATTGTCGCACCGCGCAGATGCGCCAATTGCGCCGTGACGGTAATTTCATCGTCCAGAACGGCAGGCTTGAGAAACTTCACCGTCACGTTCGTGACTGCGAATTGGAGCTGCTGCTGCCGGCGCAAGTCATTCTGATTGACACCGAGCTGGCGCAACCAGTCGGTGCGACAGCGCTCCATGAAATTCAGGTAGTTTGAGTAATACACCACTCCGCCGGCATCGGTATCTTCCCAGTAGACCCGGAAAACACAGGAAAAGTTCGGTAAATTCGTCACTGGAACAGCGGCAGGTTCGGATCCCGCTCGGTGCTCGGCGGAGCGAGGCCAAAATGCAGGTAGGCCTGCCGGGTAGCAACGCGACCACGCGCTGTGCGCATAAGGAATCCCTGCTGGATCAGGAACGGCTCGACCACGTCCTCGATGGTGCCGCGCTCCTCGCTCATTGCCGCCGCGAGGCTGTCGACACCGACGGGCCCGCCTGAGAATTTCTCGATCACGGTCAGCAACAGTTTGCGATCGAGCGTGTCGAACCCGAGCGGGTCGACTTCCAGCATATTGAGCGCCGCCACAGCCACTTCGCCGCTGATCACACCGGCCGCCTTCACTTCCGCGAAGTCACGCACTCGGCGCAGCAGCCGGTTGGCGATGCGCGGAGTCCCGCGCGAGCGCTCGGCAATGCGGTCAGCGCCGTCCTCCTGCAGTTTGAGCTTCAGGATCGAGGCACTTCGCGTCACGATGCTCTTCAATTCCTCGGTCGAATAGAATTCCAGCCGCTGCACGATGCCAAAACGGTCACGCAGCGGCGAAGTCAATAGCCCCGCGCGCGTCGTCGCGCCGATCAGCGTGAAGGGCGGCAGGTCGAGCTTGATCGAGCGTGCGCCTGGTCCCTCTCCGATCATCAGGTCGAGCTGAAAATCCTCCATCGCCGGATACAGCACCTCCTCGACCACGGGACTCAGGCGATGAATCTCGTCCACGAACAGTACGTCGCGCGGCTCGAGGTTCGTCAGCAAAGCAGCCAGGTCCCCCGCCCGCTCGAGGACCGGCCCGGACGTCTGGCGCAGGTTTACCTGTAATTCATTGGCAATAATGTGCGCCAGCGTTGTCTTGCCCAGGCCGGGGGGGCCGAAGATCAGCACGTGATCGAGCGCCTCGCCGCGATTGCGCGCGGCGCGGATGAAGATGTCCATCTGCGTCTTGACGTTCGCCTGTCCGACGTAGTCAGCCAGGGACTTTGGTCGCACCGCGCGATCGACGAGCTCCTCGTCCCGTCCACCGGTCGCGGCAATGACCCGATCCTGCTCTATAGCCATTGCCTCATCCCTTTGCCGCCGCTTTGAGGGCGTGACGGATCAGTTCCGTGGTCGCAAGACTCGGATCCTCGACCGCCTTAAGCAGCCGCATTGCCTCCGGCGGCTTGTAGCCGAGCGCCAGCAGCGCGCTGAACGCTTCGCTCTGCGGAGAAGCCGGAGCGGCGAATGCCGGCACGGACTCCGTACCCGGAACACCTGCGGAGAGCTTGCGGACATTGTCGCGCATCTCGATGATGATTCGCTCAGCGGTCTTTCGGCCGATCCCCGGAATTCGCGTCAGCATCGCGATGTCCTCGGCCTCGATGGTCCGCAGGAAATCATCAACGCTCGCGCCCGACAGGATGCCTAGTGCGATTTTCGGCCCCACCCCCGATACCTTCAGCAGCGCGCGGAACAACCTGCGCTCCGAGTCGGTGCCGAACCCAAACAGCACATGGGCATCCTCGCGTACGACCATATGCGTGAAAAGCGCGACAGGCTCGCCGACCGCCGGCAGGCCATAGAAGGTCGACATCGGCGCATCGAGTTCATAGCCGACCCCGCCCACATCGAGCATAAGGCCCGGAGGATTCTTCGCCGCGAGCCTGCCCTTCAAAAACCCGATCACCTGGCGAGACCGACGAGTTTGCGAACCCGGCCCCGCAATGCGTGGCAGACTGCGGCCGCGAGGGCATCTGCCGCGTCCGCTGCAACCGGCTGCTGGAGCTTCAGGATATTTCTCATCATCAACTGCACCTGCACCTTTTCCGCACTGCCTGAGCCGACCACCGCGACCTTGATCTCGCGCGGCGCATACTCGAAAAAACTGACTGCTGCGGCCGCAGCGCCGCATATTGCCGCGCCTCTCGCCTGCCCGAGCTTCAATGCGCTGTCGGCGTTGCGATTCACGAACACCCGCTCTATCGCAATCTCCTGAGGCTGATATTCTGCGACGATCGACTGCATCTCGCGAAAAATCTCGCACAATCGGAACGCGAACTCCCCGTCACTGGTGCGTATCACGCCGCTCGCAACATAGATAAGACGCGTGCCAACGACATCCAGGATCCCGTAGCCGGTGCGCGCCGATCCCGGATCGATGCCCAGCACCCGCACTCTGAGTTCCGTCATCCGGCATATGATACCGGCAATAGTCTCTTAAACCCATGGAATCCAATAGCGCAATTCCATTACTTTGCGCAGCTGGGTGTCGCTGTTGCGAAGCGTGGACTCAAACATCTTTCGTGGGTGCCCGCACGCAGCGCGCAGCAGCCTGACGCGACTAACGCAGGGCAGCGCAAATAACGCCACAGCGGCAGTCAAACTTTAACGATTTATAGAATCAATGGCGCGTTTGTCGGCGGCCAGCGCAGCTTCGTGCAGCGCCTCCGACAGAGTGGGATGTGCGTGTATCGTGCGCTGCAGGTCCTCGGTGCTTGCCGCGTACTCCATCGCTAGCACCGCTTCGGCTATCAGCTCGCCGGCCATCGGTCCGATGATATGAACGCCGAGTATTTCGTCGCTTTCCCGTGCAGCGACAATTTTCGCGAACCCTACGCCCGCCTCCATCGCGCGGGCCCGCCCGCTCGCTGCAAAAGGGAAGCTGCCAACCTTATATGCCACGCCGCTCGCCTTGACTTGCTCCTCGGTCTGTCCTACCCAGGCTATCTCAGGCGCAGTGTAAATGACCGACGGAATTACCCGGTAATTGACTTCTGCATAGCGGCCTCCGATCAGGTCCGCGACCATGACGCCCTCTTCCTTGCCCTTGTGCGCGAGCATCGGGCCGCGCACCACATCGCCCACCGCCCAGATATGCGGCACGGCGGTGCGGCAGTGCTCATCGACGGCAATGAAGCCGCGCTGGTCGAGCTCGACCCCGGTGCCCTCGGCAAGTAGCCCCTGCGTATAGGGACGTCGACCTACTGCCACGACCAGCTGGTCGACCTGCAGTTTTTGCTCGCCTATTGCGTCAGTGTACGTGAGGTTGACTACGCCTTCCTCGACAACGGCTTTCTGCACCCTTGCGCCGAGGCGGATGTCGAGCCCCAGTTTCTTGAAGTGGCGCTGGGCTTCGCGCGCGACGGCCTGGTCGGTCATCGGCAGGAACTGCTCAAGGGCCTCGAGCATCACGACCTCGCTGCCGAGCCGGCGCCACACGCTGCCGAGCTCAAGACCAATTACGCCGGCACCAATGACACCCAAACGGCGCGGAACCTTGCCAAATTCCAGCGCATTCCAGGAATCGACGATGAATTTGCCATCATGCGGCACGCTCTCAAGGTGCACCGGCACAGAACCCGACGCAAGTATCACGTCCTTGGCTTCCAGGATGCGCACCGTGCCGTCGGCTGCCGTGACCTCCACCTGGTTCGCGCCGAGCAAGCGGCCACGGCCTACAATGCCGGTCACGCCAGCGGACTTGAACAGCGCGAGGATGCCGCCGGTCATCGCCTTGACAACGGACGCGCGGCGTTTTTGCATCGTCGTCAGGTCGAGCTGCACGTCGGCGCAGCGGATGCCGTGTACGGCGAGCTCGTGCTGGGCGCGATGGTAGAGTTCCGAGGATTCAAGCAGCGCCTTCGAGGGGATGCAGCCGGCATTTAGGCATGTGCCACCAAAAGCGTAACTGCCGTCGGTGTTCTGCCATGCATCGATGCATGCGACGGAGAGTTTGTTCTGCGCGGCGCGAATCGCCGCCGGATATCCGGCCGGCCCACCGCCGATTACGACGACATCGAATTTCTCGCTCATACGCCCAGCACCAGGCGCGCCGGGTCTTCCAGGATCTGCTTGACCGTCACCAGGAACTGCACCGCCTCGCGGCCATCGATGATGCGGTGATCGTAGGTCAGCGCGATGTACATCATCGGACGTACCACGACCTGGCCGTCGATCGCGATCGGGCGGTCTTGGATCTTATGCATACCGAGTATTGCGCTCTGCGGTGCATTGACGATCGGGGTCGACAACAGCGAACCGAACACGCCGCCATTGGTAATCGTGAACGTGCCGCCGGTCAGCTCCTCCATCGTGATGCTACCTGAGCGGGCACGCGCGGCGTATGCGGCAATCGATTTCTCGATCTCGGCGAAGCTCAGCAGGTCCGCATCTCGCAGGACGGGCACGATCAGGCCGCGATCCGTGGAGACCGCGACGCCGATGTCGAAGTACTCATGATAGACAATGTCATTGCCTTCGATCGAGGCGTTGACGGACGGGAATTTCTTCAGCGCTTCAGCGCAGGCCTTCGTAAAGAAAGACATGAACCCGAGCTTGACGCCGTGCTGCTTCTCGAATCCGTCCTTGTAACGCCCGCGCAGGTCGTTGACGGCCTTCAGGTCGACTTCGTTGAATGAAGTCAGCAGCGCCTGAGTTGCCTGTGCCTGGACCATGCGCTCGGCAATGCGGGCGCGAAGCCGCGTCATCGGCACGCGCTGGTCAGCGCGCGACGCGCGTGCGCCCGCCGGCACCGGTGCGGCGGGAGCCGCTTTCGCGTTTGGCGCGGTGGCAGTTTGCGCAGGGGCAGGCGCCGCAGGGGCAGCGGGCGCCGCTGCCGCGACGTCCTTATGGGCGATATGACTGACCACGTCTGCCTTAGATACGCGTCCCCCACGCCCGGAGCCCGCGACATCGGTCGGATTCAGTTGGTTCTCCACGACGACCCGCTTGGCAGCAGGGCTCAACTTGGCGCCTGCTGCATCGGCGGAGGGGACCGCCTCTGCTGAACTTGCGGCCGGTTTGCCCGCCGGGGCACCCGGTTCGATCAGCGCGAGCAGTTGCCCTCCCTTGACGGTGGCGCCATTGCCCAGCTTGATCTCGGTAATCACGCCGGCTACCGGCGAGGGCACCTCGAGCACGACTTTATCGGTCTCGAGATCGACCAGGTTCTCATCGCGGCTGACGCTATCTCCGGCTTGCTTGTGCCACGATACCAAGGTCGCATCGGCGACGGACTCCGGCAACGACGGGACCCGAACTTCGACTGTCATGAACCTGTCCTCGTTTGTGCGGCGCTGCGCGTGGCAGTTCGGGCGGCTTCGTCGGGCGGCACCGCATAGAGCGCCGCATTGACCAGGTTCTTCTGCTGTTGCTCATGCAGCGCGGCGATGCCGGTTGCCGGCGCCGCAGCGCCCGGGCGGCCGGCGTACAGCACCTCGTTACTCGCGCCCGCGCCCGCCTGCAGGCGATGGCGGATCTGGTACCAGCCACCCTGATTCTGCGGCTCTTCCTGGCACCAGATGATTTCGCGCGCGCTCGCATACTTGCGCACGATCGCCTCGTACTCGCCGGCCGCGAATGGGTAGAGTTGTTCGATGCGCACGATGGCGACCGTCTCTATCTTGGACTCTCGACGCGCCTTCAGCAGGTCGAAATACACCTTGCCACTGCACAGCACGACGCGGGTGACCGCGGCGGGCTTGATCGGGTCAATTTCATCGATGATATTGCGAAATCCGCCCACGGTCATATCCTGCAGCGGCGAGACCGACAGCCGGTGACGCAGAAGGCTCTTTGGCGTCATCACAATCAGCGGCTTTCGCAACGCGCGCACCATCTGCCGACGCAGCATGTGGAACATCTGCGCGGGCGTCGAGGGGATGCATACCTGCATATTGAATTCCGCGCATAACTGCAAGAAGCGCTCGAGCCGTGCCGACGAGTGCTCGGGACCCTGGCCTTCATAGCCATGTGGCAGGAACAGGGTCAGGCCTGACAGGCGGCCCCACTTCGCTTCGCCCGAACTGATGAACTGGTCGATGATGACCTGTGCGCCATTGGAGAAATCGCCAAACTGCCCCTCCCAGATCGTCAGGCAATGCGGTTCGGTGGTCGAGAAGCCGTATTCAAACCCCATCACGGCCTCTTCCGACAGCACCGAGTCCGTTACCGTGAATTTCGGCTGGTCCGGAGCCAGGTGCTGGAGCGGCATATGCAACCTACCGGTATCTTGGTCATGCAAAACGGCGTGCCGGTGGAAAAAAGTGCCGCGGCCACTGTCCTGGCCGGTCAGGCGCACGGAATAGCCTTCCTGCAGCAGGCTGGCGTAAGCGAGGTTTTCGGCGCAGCCCCAGTCGAGTTCAAGTTCGCCGGCGATCATTTTCCGGCGGGCCTGCATGATCGAATTGACCAGCGGATGCAGTTTCCATTCCGCCGGATAGCTTGTCATGGCCTTGCCGAGCGCCTGCAGTCGCGCCAGGTCGACGCCGGTGCGGGTTTGCTCGGACCAGTCGGCGCCGAGGTACTTGCTCCAGTCAACGGTGAATTTGTTGCCGATCATGCCGAGCGCAGCACGCGCCTGCGGCTTGCCCTGATCGAGCCCGTCGCGATACTGCCCGACCATGGCGGCGGGCTCAGCCGCGCCGATCACTCCCTCGGCAACGAGCTTCGCCGCATAGATTTCGCGCACCGTGGGTTTTTTGCGGATGATTTGGTACATCAGGGGCTGCGTCGCGGCCGGCTCATCGGCTTCGTTGTGCCCGTGTCGCCGATAGCACACCAGGTCAATCACCACATCCTTGTGGAACTTCATGCGGTAATCGAGCGCCAGCCGCGCGACGAAGCAGACCGCTTCGGGATCGTCTGCGTTGACGTGGAATATAGGCGCCTCGACCATCTTGGCGACGTCCGAACAGTACAGCGTCGAGCGCGCGTCCTTCGGGTCACTCATCGTGAACCCAACCTGGTTGTTGATGATCACGTGCAAGGTGCCGCCGGTGTAGAAGCCGCGCGCCTGCGAGAGCTGCAGCGTCTCCATGATGACGCCCTGCCCCGCGAACGCCGCATCGCCATGGATCAGCACCGGAAGTATCTTGACGCCACTGACATCGCCCCGACGTTCCTGCCGCGCCCGCACCGAGCCCTCGACCACGGGATTGACGACCTCGAGGTGGGAAGGATTGAACGCGAGTGCCACATGCACGTTGCCCGAGGAGGTCTTCAAGTCCGCCGAAAATCCCTTGTGATATTTGACATCGCCCGAGCCGCGCAGCTTCGCGAGGTCATACTGCCCTTCGAATTCGCTGAACAAGTCGTTCGGTGACTTGCCCAGCAGGTTGACCAGGACATTCAGGCGGCCACGATGGGCCATGCCGATGATGGCCTCCTCGACGCCGGACTTGCCGCCCTGCTGCACGACATCATCGAGCAGCGCGATCAGGCTGTCGCCTCCCTCGAGTGAGAAACGCTTCTGCCCGACGTACTTGTTATGCAGGTAGCGCTCGAGGCCCTCGGCTGCGGTTACCTGCCAGAGGATATTCTTCTTCTCGTCGACCGAGAATTTGTGGCTGATCTGCGAGGACTGGAAATGATCCTGCAACCACAGGCGCTCATCGGTGTCCGAGACATGCGCAAACTCGGCGCCAATCGTGTCCATGTAAATCTGCGTCAGCGTCGCTAGTATCGTACGCAGCGTCGCGCGCTTTGGAAGCTCGGGGGTGCGACTGCCGGTAAAGAATTCCCGGTCCATGTCCGCGTCCGCCAGACCGAAGTATTCCGGCTCCAATACATAAGGTTTGGTCATCCGGTGCATGCCCAGCGGGTCGAGCTTGGCATTCAGGTGACCGCGATGGGCGTACACCTGGATCAGGCGCGACACCGCGCCCTGCTTGGCGCCGGACTCGTCCGTCGTGGTGCCACTGCGGCCACCGGCGCCCAGCGCGACGCGCTTTAGCGTAGCGAGCTCATGGCGGATCGGTCCGTGTGCTATTTCGGTACTTGAGCCCGCCGCGAGCGCCGCAAAATACCTTCGCCACACCGGATCGACGGAACCCGGATCGCGTAGGAATTGTTCG
Source organism: Gammaproteobacteria bacterium (assembly GCA_025355645.1). Taxonomy (GTDB): domain Bacteria; phylum Pseudomonadota; class Gammaproteobacteria; order Steroidobacterales; family Steroidobacteraceae; genus Bog-1198. The sequence continues at coordinate 19,417 of JANXZG010000136.1, forward strand.
TATAACCCTTCTATGAAATCCGCGTTGCCACCGTACAGCATCGTCGTGGCAAGCTGGTCAGCAAGTGATTGGTTCATGGATCCATCAAGTTAGGGAAAAACACAAGAACTTCAATGTGATACGACGCTGGCGCACACCGCACCTTAAGCGTCGAGTTTAGCTCATGATCATGGAATATGGAATGTGACGCAGTCCGGCGCTTCCGCCGAAACAGGGCGCCCAGCGCTCACTGCAGAATGCGAATGCGCCTGCAGGACCTGCCGCAAAAAGCTCAGTGTACGAGTCCCTGAACGGGGCCTGCAAAAATAGTCTCAGCAGGTGCCATTGGGTGTCAGATTGCGTAATCGGATGTTCAGCGCTGACGGTGAACGCAAGTCTGGTCTGGCCCACTGTTAGCGCGGGCCGGATCTAAGGCCTGTCAGCGCAGGCCGATAACATCGACCCTGCGCGGCACATTTTTGTCTCCTGCCTTGCGACTTCAAGATTAGAAATTCAATGGTGCCCCGGGCAGGAGTCGAACCTGCGACCTAACGCTTAGGAGGCATTCGCTCTATCCACTGAGCTACCGGGGCATGCCTGGACGGACCGGAGCCCCACGCTCCGGTCCTTGTCAGTAATTGGTGGAGGAGAAGGGGATCGAACCCTCGACCTTCGCATTGCGAACGCGACGCTCTCCCAACTGAGCTACTCCCCCTGAAAGGGCGACGAATACTAGCAGCAAAGTGCATGAAAACCAAAGTATTCGGGAGCTTAATAACTCAGTCGCAACACATTGGCACGACCGATCCCGGGCACCGTGACCATATACATCCGATCGTATTCAGCATCGCCAATCGGCCCTATGCCCTTTTGACCGCTCAGCGCCGTTACAATCGCGGGAACCGTATCGGAATGACCGACGATCAGGATGCGCCCGCCGGGATTTTCACGCAGCGCACGGCGGGCGAGCCCGCGAGGGTTGTCCGGCTGCACTTCGATCGGGGTAACTTTAAGCGCCGCAGCCAGTGGCGCGGCGGTCATGCGGCTACGGGTCAGCGGCGAGACGTAGATCGCGCCGATGCGCTCCTGTGGCTCACCCATCGCAAATAATTGCGCGAGCAATGCGGCCCTCGCCTCGCCAGCCGGAGACAAGGGCGGGTCCTTCGCTCCGGTGTTCGCTTTCTCAGCGTGACGAATGACGATAACGGTCGTCGTATTAGCAGCGCTCCAGCCCCACACCGCGAGCACCAACAAACCGAGCACGGCAACCCCCGCTACCCAAACCGGCGTTAAAAATGCTTTATGCTTCATCGCCAGGGAGGGCTTTTTCAGGCTGGCATCCATGGCACCATCATAGCAATGAAACTTCAGAGCGTACCCAGGTTGCGCATCCTGATCCTGGCCGCTGGCTTCTCCAGCCGGCTCGGCCAGCCGAAGGCACTGGCGCGGATTCGCGGACATTCTCTACTGCGCCGCACAGCCTTATTGCTCGCGCCCCTGTCCAGCTGGCCCCTGATCATCGTGACGCCGCCGCGATGCGCGAAATACCGCCAGGAGCTGCGGGGCCTCAAAGTTCACATCGTTCAAAATGTCAATCGTGCAGCGGGGCTTTCCGCCTCGCTGCGCTGTGGGCTTGCACGCTCGCGCTGGTCAGCGGCAACGCTGATCGTGCCCGTGGATCTCGGCGGACTGCAACGCACCGAACTTATGCGCCTGGCCGGCCGCTGGCGAATGGCGCCACGTTGCGTCGTAGCGCGACGTATCGGGGCGCACGGCGGCACTCCGCTTATTCTGCCTAGACGCTTTTACTCACTGGCCAGATGTTTACGCGGGGATATCGGCATGCGCGAGCTGCTGGCAGACCCAGGAATTATCGGTCGCATCCTGGTGGACATGCCATCGGCCATCCGGGATATTGATACGCTTGGCGACCTTACGGCTGCACGCCGGGCGCAAATACCGCGCTGAACGCCGCGAGCGCGCTTTCAATATCCACCCGCTGCAAATCCAGGTGCGTGACCAGGCGGGTGCGCTCCGCGATCGACGCGAGAATTCCGCGCGAGGCGAGACAGGCGCGCAGCGCCTCGATGTTCGCTTCAGGAATGGAGACATATAGAATATTTGTCTGCGGCAGCTCGACCTTGAGACCCATGGCGGCAAGCCCTGCGCCAAGCAGCTGCGCATGGGCGTGATCCTGCGCGAGGCGCGTAACGTGATGCTCGAGTGCGTACAGCCCGGCCGCCGCCAGCACGCCGGACTGGCGCATGCCGCCTCCTAAAGCCTTGCGCCAACGGCGTGCCGCATTGATGAGCGTGGTCGAACCGAGCAGAACCGAACCTGCGGGCGCGCCAAGTCCCTTCGAGAGGCACACCGAGACCGAATCGAATCCTGCGACTGCGCGTCGCTCCTCGATGCGCATGCTGATGATCGCATTGAATATACGCGCCCCGTCCAGGTGCGTAACCAGGCCGTGCTTGTGCGCAAGCGCCGTCGCCTCGCGCATATACTCGAGCGGCAAAACACGTCCGCCCATCGTATTCTCGAGCGCCAGCAAACGCGTTGTCGGAAAATGCACATCCTGCGGCTTGATTGCGCGCGCGATCCGCTCAAGCGCAATCGTGCCATCTGGTTCGTTCTCAAGCGGTTGCGGCTGAATGCTGCCGAGCACTGCCGCGCCCCCCTGCTCATACTTATAGGTGTGCGCTTCCTGACCGACGAGGTACTCATCGCCGCGCCCGCAATGCGACATCAGCGCGGCGAGGTTACTCTGCGTACCGGTCGGAAAAAACAACGCATTCTCAAACCCAAATCGTTCGGCAATCTGCGTTTGCAGGCGATTGACAGTCGGATCATCGCCGTACACATCATCGCCTACCTCGGCGGATGCCATGGCATCGCGCATGCCCGCCGTAGGCCGGGTGATGGTATCGCTACGCAGGTCGATCCTCGGGACAGGCGCGCGCAACGCATCGGCGCGGGCGGCGTTCATGGCCCGAGCGTCTTGAATCCAAATTTGCGGAACATGGCGGAGGCTTCGGCACCGCGCACATACTGCATGAATGCAGCTGCATCTGCGCTCGCCCCCTTGGTCAATGCAAGCGGGTAGAGAATCGGCGGATGCGAATCGGCGGGAAAGATATCCACGACCCTTACCTTGGCATCAGTCATTGCGTCCGTTTCATAAACGATGCCAAAGATCACTTCGCCGCGAGCCACGAGCACGAGCGCGGCGCGCACATTATCTGCACGCACCAGCCGCGGAACCAGGGCATCCCAGACATCAAAGTGCTTCAGCGCTGCCTGCGCGTAACGCCCCACCGGCACCGAATCGGGGTCACCGGTGACCCAGTGACCATCGCCCAACGCGGCGGCCAGCGGAAAATGCGGCGCTATTTTGATGGAGAGCTTGCTGGCCACCGGGACCACCAGCGCCAGACGATTGCCCAGCAAGTCCTGGCGCGATTCAGTACGGATCAGCCCATGGCTCTGTAGATAGTCCATCCAGTCGCGATCTGCCGAAAAGAATATGTCCGCCGGAGCCCCGGATTCGATCTGGTGCGCAAGCGCAGAGCTTGCGGCAAAGGACAGCTTGACTTCGACCCCACTCGCCTTTGTGTAGCCGTCCGCCACCTGCTGCAGAGCATCAGTCAGAGAGGCCGCGGCAAATACCACGATCGGGCCTTGAGCGGCCGTGGCAGCGCCGAGCGGTTGTCCGAGCAGCGCCAGGGCCAGTGCCAGGAATAAACTTCTCATAGACGCATTTCCTCCACACTCGTAGGGCTTGCAACGGATCATAGTATAAACTCGCGCTCAGAATTGAAACGGGAGCCTACGATAATGAAATACCTGTTCATCCTGATCATCAGCGCCGCCACCGCAGTCGGAACCGCGACCGCGGCGACCGCGGAAGCGGAGCGCTGGCACAGCCACATGCAGCAGGTGGACATCGTGCGCGACCAGTGGGGCATCGCCCATATCTACGGCAAGTCCGATGCCGATGCCGTGTTCGGGATGATCTACGCGCAAGCCGAGGACGATTTTCGCCGGATTGAGCATAACTACCTGACCGGCCTCGGCATGCAGGCTCAAGCGGGAGGCGAAGGAAAGATCTACGCAGACCTGCGTCAACGCCTGTTCATCGATCCGCCGCAAATGCAGAAGCTTTATGGCGATTGCCCGGCATGGCTCAAGACATTGATGGTCGCCTGGGCAGATGGGCTGAATTTCTACCTGTCGAGCCACCCGGGCGTGACCCCTCAGGTCATCACCCACTATGAACCCTGGATGGCCCTGTCATTCACGGAGGGAAGCATCGGCGGAGACATTGAGTCCGTCGACCTTGGCCACCTCGAGGAGTTCTACGGCCACCATCCAGTTGCCTACGTGCCGGAGGAGAAGCCTTCCAAGGGAGGCTCGAACGGGTTTGCCATCGCGCCCAGCCGCGCCGCCTCCGGCCACGCCATGTTGTGGATCAACCCGCACACTTCATTCTATTTCCGTTCCGAATTGCAGATGGTCAGCGAACAGGGACTGAACGTGTATGGCGCCGTCACCTGGGGACAGTTCTTTGTCTACCAAGGCTTTAATCCCTACAACGGCTGGATGCACACCTCATACGGTGGCGATACCATTAACGAGTACCTTGAAACCGTCGTGCAAAAGCCCGGTGGTCCCTATTACCAGTACGGCAAGGACCTGAGAAAACTGCAGGTCAGCCACATATCGATTGCCTATAAGCAGGGGGCAGGGCAAGCGAGCCGTGATTTCACGGTCTACCACAGCCACCACGGCCCGATCGTTCGTGAAGAGGGCGGAAAGTGGATCGCCGTCAAGCTGCTGGAAACTCCGGTGCCGGCCCTGCAGCAATCCTACCTGCGCACCAAGACGAAGAATTACCGGGAATTCGTGAAGACGCAGGAATTCAGGACCGACACGTCCAACAATACCGTGTACGCCGACCGCGATGGCACGATTGCATATTTCCATGGGAATTTCATCCCGAAGCGCGACCCGCGCTTCGATTTCACGCATCCGGTCGACGGCAGTGATCCGGCAACCGAGTGGCATGGCCCGCATGCGCTCAACGAAATTATCTCGGTCGTGAATCCGAAAAGTGGCTGGCTGCAAAACACCAACAACTGGCCGTTTTCCGCGGCAGGGCCCGACAGCCCGAAGCGCGAGAACTATCCGCGCTACATGTGGCGCACCGGCGAGAATCCGCGTGGCGTGCACGCCGTCGAAGTTCTGCATGACATTCACGGCGTCACGCTCGACAGCCTGATTGCGGCGGGCTACGACACGCACCTGACGGCATTTGACGTGCTGCTGCCGCCGCTGATCGCATCCTACGACCGCCTGCCTGCCACCGATGCTCGCAAGGCCAGCCTCAAGGAGCCGATCACCATGCTGAGGCTGTGGGATCGGCGCACCGGTGAGGATTCCATCGCCACCGCGGTGGCGATTTTCTGGGGCGAGAGCCTGATCGCGCAAAACCCGCGCGCCTCGCTTGAATTCGACGAGCCCGTGTATCTGCATCTGGTCGAGCGCACGACCGATAACGAACGCCTGGATGCGCTTGGCGTGGCGCTTGCGAGGCTTACCAAGGACTTTGGCCAGTGGTACACCCCGTGGGGCGCGATCAATCGCTACCAGCGCCTGAACGATGACATTGTGCCGAATTTTGACGATGCAAAGCCCAGCCTGCCGATCGGGCTGGCCTCATCGGCCTGGGGCGCGCTCGCCGCCTTCCAGCCGAACGAGCCGCGCAGGAACACCAAGCTCTATGGGGTATCCGGCAACAGCTTCATAGCCGCGATTGATTTCGGCCCGACCGTGCGCGCCAAGGTGCTGATCTGCGGCGGCGAGAGTGGCGACCCGGCCTCGCCGCATTTCGTCGACCAGGCGGACCTGTACCGACAAGGAAAATTCAGGGATGCGCTGCTTACTCGCGAGGATGTGCTGGCGCACGCGGCGCGGCGCTATCACCCTGGGGACACCGGCGGCTAAGCCGCCACTTCATCGTCGACGTCCTCGCCAAGGAAGCCGCCGCTCTGGTGCGCCCACAGGCGGGCGTACAGGCCGCCATGCGCGAGCAGCGAGCGATGATCGCCCTCCTCGACTATGCGGCCCTTGTCGAGCACTATCAGGCGGTCCATTGCCGCTATTGTTGAGAGGCGATGCGCGATCGCGACAACCGTCTTGCCTTCCATCAGCCGGTAGAGGCTCTGCTGGATGGCCGCCTCGACTTCGCTGTCCAGTGCGCTGGTGGCCTCATCGAGCAGCAAGATCGGCGCATCCTTTAGCATCACGCGGGCGATCGCTATACGCTGCCTTTGTCCGCCACTTAACTTGACGCCCCGCTCCCCGACATGGGCCCGGTAGCCGGTGCGGCCATGAGGATCGCTTAGCGCGGCGATGAATTCATCGGCCTCCGCGCGCCGGGCGGCAGCAACCATCTGTGCCTCGCTCGCATCGGGTCGACCATACAGGATGTTGTCACTGACCGAGCGATGCAGCAAGGAGGTATCCTGGGTCACCATGCCGATCTGAGCACGCAGGCTGTCCTGGGTGGCGTGTGCAATGTCCTGCCCGTCGATCAGCACGCGGCCCTGCGCCACATCGTAGAAGCGCAGCAACAGGTTGACGATCGTGCTCTTGCCGGCGCCCGAGCGCCCGACCAGGCCAATTTTTTCACCCGCGTGAATTTGCAGGTTCAGATCATCGATCACCGGCCGCTCGTCGTGCGCGAAGACCGCGCCGTAGGAAAAGCTGACATGATCGAAGCGGATTTCTCCGCGCGTGACCTTCAGCAGCTGCGCATTCGGGCGGTCCAGCACGGTACGTCGGCGCGAAAGTGTATTAATCCCGTCCTGTACCGTGCCGATCTGCTCAAACAACGAGGCCATCTCCCACATGACCCAATGTGATATGCCGTTGAGCCTCAATGCCATGGCGGTCGCCGCGGCAACCGCGCCCACGCCAAGCTGCCCGCGGGTCCATAGCCATAGCGTGACGCCGGCGGTGCTCGCGATCAGGCCCATGCTGAGCAAATGGTTTGCCATCTCAAATCCGGTAACCATGCGCATCTGCTGGTAGACCGTCTGCAGGAATTCGGCCATGGCGCTGCGCGCAAAGCCGGCTTCGCGTTGCGTATGCGAGAACAGTTTTACCGTGGCGATATTGGTGTAGGCATCCGTGATTCGCCCCGTCATCATCGAGCGCGCATCCGCCTGCGCCTTGCCGACGGCCGCAAGCCGTGGCACGAAATACCATACGGATAGCGCATACAGGCCCAGCCAGCCGAGGAATGGTGCCAGCAACCACACATCAAAGCTGCCGACCACCAGCATGATCGTGACAAAATAGATCACGATGAATACGAGGATATCGGTCAGGATCATCCAGGTGTCGCGCACCGCGAGCGAGGTCTGCATGACCTTGGTCGCGATGCGCCCGGCGAATTCGTCCTGGTAGAATCCAAGGCTCTGCGCGAGCATGCTGCGATGAAAATCCCAGCGCAGCCGCATTGCGAAATTGCCGGCGAGCGTCTGGCGCTTCAGCAGGCTGTTCAGCGCGACCAGCAGCGTGCTGCCGAGCAGTATCGCGCCGAGCAGCAGCAGGTGCCCGCGCTGCTCGATCCACAGGCGCGCAGGGCTGACGCGGGCCAGCCAATCGACCACGTGTCCGAGCATGCTGAATAGCATGGCCTCGAACACGCCAATAAGCGCCGTGAACAGCGTCATGCCGCCGATGTAGATGCGCGTGCCGCGGGTACAGGCCCACAGAAACGCGAAGAAGCCCTCGGGCAGCGGCGTCGGCGGGGTATCCGGGTACGGCGCGACGAATTTTTCAAAAAAGCGGAACAAGGGGACCCTCTAGGCTCTCAGGAAGGATTGTCTGCGCCTGCCCCCAGCGGCAGGCTGGCCAGCAGCTCTGCGGCGCCATTCCACAGGATCTGGATGCCGATGCAGAAGAGTAGGAATGCGGACAGGCGCACCACAATGCTCGTGCCGGTGGCCCCTAACATCCGCGCGAGGCGTGCCGAGTGCCGGTACAGCAGGTAGATCAGCAACGCGAGCAGTAACACAGCTGCCAGCGTCTCTCCGCAAAATTCGAACAGCGGCGCATGAAAACCACTGGGCCGGCGAGCGCCGAGTGATATTGCGACCGAGATGGTGCCGGGCCCCGTCGTCAGGGGCATGGTCAGGGGATAAAACGCGAGGCGGCTCGGCGCAATGCTGATCGACTTCGGATCTGGCGTCTCGGTGCGCCGCTGCTCGGTAATATCCGGCGCATTGAGCATGCGCCACCCGGACATGGCGATGATAATGCCACCGGACACGCGCAGCACCGGGATCGAGATGCCGAAGAATTCGAGCAAGTAGGCGCCTACATACAGCGATATCGCGACAATCGCAAACGCATAGATGGCGACCCAGCGCGCAACATGTCGGCGAATGCGTGAATCGAGCTCGCGCGTCGCGCCGAAGAATATGAATGCGCTCGAGAGAGGGTTGACGATCGAGAACAGCGCGCCAAAAGCAAGTAAAAAAGTTTTCACAGCCCTATGATACCGAAGCTTGGCGCGGCCGGTCGCGGCGATTGTGAAGCTGCCAGCCAGCCGCAAGCCGCAGACGTTCGTCGACGATATCTTCTTTGACCGGCCGGCAGGCTAGGTAAAGGCCGCCATGCGTGTGTACGACCGCGATGCGAATGCACGCTTTGTCGGCGTGCCGCTGCGACCCATCACGAAGGGGTAAACTCTGCGCTAGGAGGCCGCAGCGGCCTTAGCTTTCTCGGCGATGACTTCATCGGCGACATTGCGCGGCACCGGGTCGTAGTGCGAGAACTCCATCGTGTAGGAGGCGCGACCGCTGGTCATGCTGCGCAGGTGGCCAATGTAGCCAAACATTTCCGACAAGGGCACGTTCGCAACCACCGCGATGTTCGTGCCGCGCTCAAGCTGATCGAGGATCGAGCCACGGCGCCGGTTCAAATCGCCAATCACGTCCCCCAGGTAATCGCCCGGCGTGACCGTCTCGACCTTCATGACCGGCTCGAGCAGGATCGGCCCGGCCTTGCGAATCGCTTCGCGAAAGCAGGCCTTGGCGGCAATTTCGAAAGTCAACGCATTGGAGTCGACGTCGTGATAGCTGCCATCAATCAGCGTCGCGCGGAAATCCACTGTCGGATAGCGCGCAAGCACCCCGTCCTCTTTTTGTATCTTCAGACCCTTCTCGACCGCCGGCACGAACTCCTTGGGGACTGACCCGCCGACGGTCTTGTCGACGAATTCGAAGCCCGCGCTGCGCGCCAATGGCTCGAATACGATCCACACTTCCGCGAACTGCCCGGAGCCACCGGTCTGCTTCTTGTGAATGTACTGCTCGGTCAGCTTCTTCGTAAACGTCTCGCGATAGGCGACCTGCGGCTCTCCCATGATGCCTTCGACGCCAAATTCCGTGCGCATGCGATCTAGAGTGACCTCCAAGTGTAACTCGCCCATGCCACGTAGAATCGTCTGCAGGGTCTCGCGGTCGGTCTCCAGGTGCAGCGATGGATCGGCCCGAACCATCTTGCCCAGGGCCGCGCCAAATTTCTCCTGTTCGGCCTTCAGTTTCGGCTTGACCGACACGCTGATGACGGGGTCCGGGAAACGCATGCGCTCCAGTACGACCGGATGCGCAGCATCGCAAAGCGTATCGCCAGTCTCCGTGTCGGCGAGCGATACCAGAGCGATAATGTCGCCCGCTCGCGCCTCTTCCACGGGGTTCGCTTCCTTGGCAAACATCTCGACCATACGGCCGATCTTCTCGCGCTTGCCGCGCGTGGAATTCTGGATCGAGGCACCCTTGGTCAACACCCCCGAGTACACCCTGACAAAGGTGAGCGCGCCGTAGGCATCATTGATGACCTTGAACGCGAGTGCCGAGAACGGCTCATCGTCCGAGCACTTGCGCTCGCCGATTGGCTCGCCATCCGCATCGACGGTCTTGATCGACTGGACGTCGGTGGGGGCCGGCAATATGTCGACGACCGCATCCAGCACCTGCTGGACGCCCTTGTTCTTATAAGAGGAACCACACAGCACCGGCGTGAACGCCGAATTCAGCGTGCCCTTGCGAAGCGCCTTGCGCAGCACATCGCCGGACGGCATCGTCCCATGCGTGAGGTACGCCTCCATCGCCTCATCGTCCTGCTCAAGGCAGGTATCAACAAGCTCGGTGCGGTATTTCTCGACGTCCGCCAACAGGGCGCGATCGGTCGGCACCGTGATATGCAACTTGTCCGCCAGGTCCGGCGTCACATCCATTACCTGCCATTCGGAGTCTTTGTCGTCCGAGTCCCAAACGAGTGCCTTCATCTCCACAAGGTCGATCATGCCCTTGAAGTTGTCCTCGGAGCCAATCGGAATCTGAATCGGCAACGGCCGCGCGCCCAGGCGCTTCTTGATCATGTCGACGCAGCGCAGGAAGTTTGCGCCGCTGCGGTCCATCTTGTTAACATAGCAGATGCGCGGCACGCCGTAGTTGTCCGCCAGGCGCCAGTTGGTCTCGGATTGCGGCTCAACGCCGGCGACCCCGTCGAACACCACCACCGCGCCGTCCAGCACGCGCAGCGACCGGTTGACCTCAATCGTGAAATCGACGTGGCCCGGGGTATCAATCAGATTGATTTTCTTGTCGCGCCAAAAGGCTGATACGGCGGCACTCTGAATCGTAATTCCGCGCTTCTGCTCCTGCTCCAGGTAATCGGTCGTCGTCGAGGTCTTCATATCCTTGGTGTCATGGATATCGATGATCGTGTGCTTGCGCCCTGTGTAATACAGGATGCGTTCGGTCGTGGTTGTCTTGCCGGCATCGACGTGAGCGATGATGCCGATGTTGCGGATGTCAGACAGGGCTGTTTGGCGAGGCATAGCACGATTCCATTGCGGTTACAGGGAGGGTCGCCGGGCGACCTATTTTCAGGGCGCAGAGTTTTACACGGCGCGGGCCGCATGTCGAAAAAAATTGAACAAATACCCCTAACTGGCACGTTTTTGCGCCCAGATGACGAATTCGTTAGCCAATTCGGCTAAAAGGACCCCATTGGTCGGCCGCAGCTCCGCTTACCTGTGGGCCCGCCGGCATGGATGAAAAATCGTTCACGATGATCGCAGCGTTGTGGCCCGCGGTTATTGTCAACCGGTACTGACCGGCAAACGTTGGTAGCATTTGATTCGCTGTCATCTCAACCCAGGGAGATTCTGTAATGAACCCAATGAACAAGATTTTTGCCGCCGGGCTGCTCGCCGGATTCGCGCTCGCCGCGCTGCCCGTGGTGGCCTCCGCCGCCCCGGAAATGTCGATGCAGCAGGAACGTGCCGCGCATCCGCGCATTGTCGAGGCGATTAACAATATGCGCAACGCCCTGCGCGAACTGGAAAGCTCGCCGGAAGATTTCGGCGGTAACAAGGCCGCGGCCATTGCCGATGCGCGTCGCGCCATCCATTCGATGAAAAAAGCACTGTACTGGCGCCTCAGGATGGACGACGCGGCACTCGACCGGCCTGAGTAAAAACCGCGGCATTTACAACGGCCTCCGCCGGTAGCGCCGGCGGAGGCCGCTTTCTGCTCCTAGGGAAGCTCTGCGCAGGTGAATAGGCGAGCTGATAATGAAATGAACGAACCGACAAAAGTCATTGAACTTGGCGCAGACGAGCGTAAAGCGGGCCGTTTGTGCCGCTTTTCACACAGTTTTCTCGCTCGGTCGCGGT
>JANXZG010000170.1 GCA_025355645.1 Gammaproteobacteria bacterium
ATGGCGATGACGGGGCATCGGTCGGTTCAGACGGTGATGCGCTACTTTCAGACCGGCGCGATCGGCCAAACCCGCGCTGCCCGCTTACTCGGCGACGATCCCCCAGGCGACGGAGGAGCCCCTGATTCTGTGGGACTTTAGTGTCGTTTGTTTAAGTTCACCCGTAGTTGGCTAATATGGTCCTTTAAATATCAATTAGCTAGATGAAGAGCAGAGTCGACCCGCGTCCTGCTCTACGTCGCATTCTGACACATTGCTGTTAGGATTTCATCCGGCCAAACCCGCATTCTGCGCCGCGTCATCAAAACGACACTTTCTGCAACGAATGTCCGGCGAGGCCGAGACGCGCCTAGGTCAATTTCTCGTAACCTAACGCTCTGCTGGGGCCCCCTTTGCTCGGTCCATAAACTGCGAGCAGACGAGCATATTTTGGCGCCCAGTACTTGCCAACTGCGCCGGCGGGAACTCGAACGACGTCCCCCCGCTGCGCCTCGACCGTCACACCACCGGATTCCACGAATAATTGCCCTTCTATCACGAAGTTGTATTCGCTATGGGGATGCTCATCCGTCCATGATTCCGCAGTCAACTCCCACTCAAACATCGCCGGCTCGAGCCAACCTCCCTTCAGGGCTGGCAAGATGATGCGACATTTCGGTTTGTCGCCACCAGCGAGGTCCGTTCGCGAAATCTTCATCGGAGACATTGCAGCATCAGTCATGGATGGGTCCCGCGAGCAGGTGGTGGTTGATCGGCAGCTCGACCATATTTTCGCACAAGCTGCAGCGTTTGACGCGATTCGGTGTTATGACACTGGTTCAACTCGCATCAATGCGAGTTGGATCGGACTGCTTTCGAGTTCGCTCGGCAACTCTCCTATAGACAATTAGAGCGAAGGACGTTGGCGTGCCACTGAAGCTGTATGCGCATTTCCCGAGCGGCGTGCAGCGAGGGCAATTCCGGACAGGACAAGAACGCTCGATGCAAGCAACCTCGAGGTTAGTTGTTCCTTGAAAAAAACGATGCCTCCTATGGCGGTGATCACCGGCACGCTGAGCTGCAGATTGGCGGCGGTCATTGCGCGCAAACGCGGCAAGGCCCAATACCACACGGCGTAGCCCATCCCAGAAGCGAGCGACCCCGATACGGCCGCGAGCATCATGCCTGGCGGGTCAAAAGAAGCGTGACGCCAAAAAATTACATTTATAATAATCGCGGGTGACAACGCCAATACGAAGTTCGTCGTGGTATCTCGCAATGGACTGTGCGATCCCCGCCCACGCAATGTGTAGAGTCCCCAGGCCACGCCCGCGACCGACATGAGAGCGGCCGGGACTACCCGAGGAGCGGTGACCCCGGGGGCGACAAGAACTATTACACCGGCAACAGTCATCAGCCAGCCGAGGATCCCCAACGAGGTCATGCGCTCACCGCTCTTGAGCCCCGCTGCGAGCATTACGAGTTGCACTGAACCGAACAGCAGCAATGCGCCGGTACCTGCCGTTGGATTTACGTACGCAAAGGAAAAGGCGCTGCCGTATGCAATAAGGGCGATCGTCGCGAACCAATCGATCCGCCTCCGGGCATTGGGTTGCGTTGCTTTTAACAGGATGGACAACGATACCGCTCCCGCGGCGAAACGGACGCTTGTGAACGTGGCCGGATCGATCGCAGTGTCCCGCAATGCCATGCGGCACAGGAGCGAGTTGGCAGCGAACGCAAGCAGGGCGAAAAGACAGGCAAGGAGGACGCGTATCAATTTAATGCCTGAAATAGATCGGCGATGAGATCCTCGGTGTTTTCGATACAGATGGACAGGCGCAGAAGATTCTGCGGAGTCGTCGAGTCCGGACCTTTGATGGACGCCCTGTTCAACGAGGCTCTCGACGCCACCCACGCTTGTGGCACGGATGAACAATGACAATCGCCCGGCCGCCTCGAGCGAGGACGACCTCCCGCCCTTCACCAAAATCGACAACACAGCCCCAAAACCACCCGGCATCTGCGATGCGGCAATGTGGTGGGACGGGTGATTCGCCAAGCCGGGGTACAGCACGCGTTCGATCCGAGAGTGCTCGAGCAGATTCTCGGCGATCCGAAGCGCGCTTTCGCACTGTGCTCGAACCCGAAGTCCCATGGTTGCAATGCTGCGTCGGAGCAGCCAGCAATCAAAGGGTGCGAGCCCAGCTCCACCCAGTCGCTGCCATGCGGCGAGTTTTTCATAGAGATCCGCATCGTCATGCACCACGATCAAGCCGCTCAGCACGTCGCTGTGTCCACCGAAATATTTAGTGCCGCTATGAACTACAACGTCGACGCCGAGATCGAACGGGTGCTGGCAAACGGGCGTAGCGAACGTGTTGTCGCTGACTACGAGCGCGCCAACTGCGTGTGCAGCTTCGGTAACCGCCACAATGTCGGTTATCGTGAGCAGCGGATTCGCGGGTGTCTCGATCCACACCATCCGTGTGCCGGGAATGAGTGCAGCGCGCACCGCATCCATGTCGGTGAAATCGACATACGTCACCTCTAAGCCGCGCCTTGATAACAGTTCCCGCAACTGCTTGATTGTGCCGTGGTAGGCCTCGATCGGCGCAAGCATACGTGCGCCGGGCTCCAGCAGTTCAAATAATGCCATGTTCGCCGCGAGTCCCGATGAGAACGCCAAAGCGCCCATACCACCCTCAAGGGCCGCGACGCAGGCTTCCGGAGCGCCCCGATTCGGCGTGCCCTCCTCCCGGCTGTAGCGAAAGCCTCGAGAGGATAGCCACCGTCGGTATCTCGTTCAAATGCTGTCGATAGATGAATTGGCGGGGCCAGCGCGCCTGTAGCCAAATCTGGAAGATTAGACGCGTGAACACGCACGGTGTCCATGCCAAGCTTTCTCATACGTCACTCCTAGCTATTGGCTTTGCCGATCTGCGTTCGCCGCATGCCCCGCCTAGACCGACGAGTGCATTCAAGATACAAAATCTCCCGGCGCCGATAGTTGCTTCGTCTCTGCCGCCCTGCGAAGGACGGTGTGACCGTACCCGAAGCCTTCGGTGTTCCACGACATCCCGCCCTCGTACTTCAATGATAATTTTCATGTGATTTATCGGCAACGCATTAGCGCTCCTTGCTTCTTTGATCTCATCGATTTCTCCGCGAAGCCCCAGCCGATTTGTCTAGTCCATGACTCTCGTGCTAAAATTGCATTCCCTTGGCTTTTATTCCCACTCTAAGGTTGAAGGGTGAGATTACGTCGGCGCGGGTAACTATACTGAAGAAATCGTTCTGACCAACGCTAACTGCTGAGCGCGAGGATCCATTACCT
This sequence comes from Gammaproteobacteria bacterium, assembly GCA_025355645.1. Classification (GTDB taxonomy): domain Bacteria; phylum Pseudomonadota; class Gammaproteobacteria; order Steroidobacterales; family Steroidobacteraceae; genus Bog-1198. Next base: position 3,317 of record JANXZG010000170.1, read on the forward strand.
GTGAGACGCAGCGCTCTGACCTTGAACCGCGTGGCTCGTAAATCTTTTAGTGTGGAACGAAAGGGAATTGATTTCATTCCTACGACGGAGCGATACGGTACCTCGAGGCGCCTCTTTACCGTCTGGTTTAGCGTCAATTTGTCGATCCTCTGTTTGACGGTTGGGACACTGGGTGTCGTGGCGGGGCTGCCGCTGGGGTGGACATTCGCCGGATTAGCCCTGGGCAATGCCATTGGTACCGTCTTCATGGCGGCACATTCCGCGCAAGGTCCCCACCTCGGCATTCCGCAGATGATTCAAAGTCGGGCCCAGTTCGGCGTCTTGGGCGCCGGTCTGCCGCTCCTGGCGGTGGTGGCATCTCAAACGTTGTATGCCGCGGCGAACGGCATACTCATCCAAGACACCATCAGACTGCTGCTACCGATCAGCGGTATTACCGCGATCTTGTTATTCGCAACCGTCACCGTCGTGATCGCCTATTTGGGCTATGAGTTGATCCACAGGATAGGCGTTTTGCTCAGCGTACTGTCCGGCGCACTCGTGCTGGGGATCATAATCTCGCTGATGAGCCACGTAGGCCCAGCGAGCATGCCACCGACGAATGGTGCGCACTTCAGCGCGGCCTTGTTCATCGCCGTG
>JANXZG010000002.1 GCA_025355645.1 Gammaproteobacteria bacterium
CAGGACATTGAATATAAGGGGCTTACCGGCACTGGATTCGAGACTCCCTGGCAAAGCAGCGAACAGTTCTGCGGCACCAAGGGCATCTCCATGCCACTAGTGGGTTTTGCGGTGCGGCTGAAGCCGGGTCCCGAGGGCTCCGCGTTTGATTGCGAATACTCCGGTTATTACCGTTCGGGCGCTACTGCGGGGCCGTTCCGCAACGGTGCCCCCTGCCGCTCGGCGCTCGCGAATGATCCGCTCGAGGGCATGCAGATCCGCATCACGCGCCGCCCGAAGGCAGCCGGCGTGCCGCGCAAGGCTGAAGTCGAGCGGCCGGTGGTCAAGGCGCCGACCTTCGGCCGCTATCGCGATGGCGCTAGCGAACCCAAGCCCAAGGCCGAGCGTGAGGTACGCCCCGCGGCAACTCGGCCAAAAAATCGCATTGTTTAGCTAGGTCGCGGGCGCTATGAACTATTTGTTCATACACCAGAATTTCCCTGCCCAATACCTTCACGTGATCCGCCACCTGGTGAAGCAGCCTGGCAATCAGGTCTATTTCATCACGCAGCCGAACGACAATTACATCGGCGGTGTCTGCAAGGTCACCTACCCCAAGGATGAGCGCGACAACCTGAACTGCCACGCCTATTCGGTCGAGTTCGACCACGCGGTGCATGCCGCGGCTGCGGTCGCGGGCGTCTGCCGCGACCTGCGCAACCAGGGATTCAGGCCTGACCTGATCATCGGCCATAGCGGCTGGGGCGAAACCCTGTTCGTCAAGGATGTCTTTCCGGATGTGCCGCTGCTTGCCAACTTTGAGTTCTATTACCACGCGAGCGGCGTGGACGTAGGCTTCGATCCGGAGTTCGTTTCGACCTTTCAGGACCCTTCGCGGCTGCGCGCCCGCAATGCCACGAACCTGCTGGCATTCGAGGCCGCCGACTGGGGCCATTCCGCCACGCAATGGCAGCGCAGCCTCTACCCACCGGAGATGCGCTCGCGGATCACGGCCATACACGAGGGCGTCGATACCGACATTGCCAAGCCGAAGCGTTCGGCAATCTTCAAGCTGCCGATATCGGGGCGGTCATTGAGCTGCCGCGATGAAGTCGTGACCTACGTCGCGCGCAACCTTGAGCCTTACCGCGGATTTCACAGCTTCATGCGCGCGCTTCCGCAGCTGCTGCGCCGACGCAAGAAGGCGCAGGTTGTGATCGTGGGCGCCGATGGCGTGAGCTACGGTACCCCGGCTCCGCCGCAGTCCACTTTCAGGGAAATGATGATGCAGGAGGTCGGCGGGAAGCTCGACCTGACGCGCGTGCATTTCGTCGGCAGGCTTGAGTACAAGGACTACCTGACGCTGCTGCAGGTCTCATCAGTGCATGTATACCTGACCTACCCGTTCGTACTGTCCTGGTCGTTCATCGAGGCGATGGCCTGCGGCTGCGTGCTGGTCGCTTCCGACACGGCGCCGGTGCTCGAGCTCTTGGAGGACGGCGTGAATGGACTCGCGGTCGACTTCTTCTCTCCCCGGACCATCGCGAATCGCATTGAAACCGCGCTCGAGAAATCGGCGGATATGCAGAAGCTGCGCGCCGGCGCTCGCAAGACCGCGGTTGAACGGTTTGACCTGCAGAAGGTGCTGCTGCCGCGGTGGCTTGGCTTGTTCGATGATCTGGTCAGTGGCCGCCGGCCAGCGTGACGCGCTCCCACACTTTTCGTACCTGTTCGCGCATCAATAGCGCCTCAGCCCAGCGATCGGTCGTGTCATTGCCATCCCGCCCCGTAATCGCATAGGGCTTAGGACCCAGCTCGCAGACGAAGGCGAGCGTCGCGCTGGGCTTTGCGCGGCGGCGCCAGCTCGCAAATCCGTACTCCCACCAGTCGAGGAAGATATCCAGCCACACGCGATGGTGCGGGAAACTGATCTCGATCTGCACCTGCTCGCGACTCGCAACCCGGCCGTGAAACGCCCAGCAGTTATCGATGATGCGATGCATGTACGCCTGGTTCTCTTCGGACAGCGGCGTCACAAATTCTCTCCCCACCAGGAAATGCGATAGATCGCCCACCAGCTTCAGGTCCGGAAAACAGTCCAGCAGGTCCAGCGTGAAATACAAATCCGTCGTCATGCGGTCGCGATGCGTTTCGAAATAGACCGGGAAGTCGACCTGTTCGGCCAGGCGGCGCCAGCCCTCGATCAGCG
>JANXZG010000031.1 GCA_025355645.1 Gammaproteobacteria bacterium
TGAAAAGCCCCGCCGATATTGGCCCCTATATAGAAACCTTCCCAATAGGGAACGTCGGCGGGCACCTCTGCTTGCGCGTAAGGTGCGCCGAAAAAGGCGAGTATTGAAACGGCCGGCACGAGCTTAAAATTCATAAAATTATCCCACCCTGTCGATTTTGGCTGACGAATCACAACGCGCTAAGAACTGGCAGCGGCAGATGCTGCGAATGGCGGTAATTTATTGGTGCTTGATTTCTTACCGTATCAGCGGATGCCGCTGCTTCATGTAGGAGGTTTGTCACATGGAAGCAGCTCCTTTAGCCTACGAAAAAGAAAGCCCCCCCACTCAGCGGCATAGCGCTAGTGGTCACTCGCGCTGAGTATCGTTTTTTCGCTTTGGATTCCATTTGGCCGGAGCGCCTTAAGCAGGCGGCGCGGCTTCGTTTTTCATCATCGCGAGCTGCCCGGAAGAAAGCGGCTAGGGCATTCTCGTATGGAAACCGCGTCTGCCGGGAAGAGAATCCCCTGTGGTGATCTTCAGTGACACGCGAATATCCCGCGCCTCACGAATCCGCGATATACGGAGGAGGCACCTGAAATCCATGACATGCGGTGAGGCCGTGATGAAATTACTCACGGCCTATGAAGTGGATACGGTGTTCGGTATGGCTGGAACGATGACGCTCGATCTGTAGAACCCCAGGGCTAGTCAAATAGCGGGTCTCCGAAGAGACCCGCCGAGCGACGATTGCATCCCGCCGAAAGCTGACTCGGCGGTCGAAAGGACGCCAGGTCACTCGTTCAAATTTAGCCCGGGGAGCACCCTTGTGCCTTCCTTCTTAACGGCATCCAACAACGAGGGGTTGAGTCCGAAACCCGCCCGATTCGGAGCAGGCCTGCGCCTCTTGGCACGCACTGACCGGTGCCCCAGATCCCGAATGAACCGATCCGCGGCGGCGGCTCTTTGCTGAGCGTGTGCATCGGCGTTGATCGCTATGGCAAAAGAATCTTGGGGGGAGAGGCCGTCTGCAATGTGCACCGGCCAGGAATTCAGGCCTACCACCGCGGTGAGGTAGGTGCCGGCTTCGTCTCGGACTGCGTCGGGCGCCAATCGGTCGACGTTGAGCCAATAGAGTTTGATCCCGTCCGTGGCACCGGTTGCGGGGACGAGGCGCAGGTGCTTGGCGGATCAGGACACCAGATCGGATTTGCGGCGCGAGCGTCCAAGTCCGGATCGATGAATAGAAGTAACCCCCAATCGCGACGAGCGGTCTCGGTGTCGGCGGGGTCATGCAGAATCCAAGCGTTGCGATAGGCAGGATTTCGTCTCAGGTACTCCCAAGCGAGGAGTGGCCCGGCAAGCGACTCCACGTAGTTGAAGGCTTCGCGGCGTATCCACGCCGGGAGCCCAATCGTCATGGGTCGCCTCCTTGCGCATGACCATCGACATTGCCCCAGCTAGGATCGTGAAAGACTTTTCTGGCAAAGCCCTGGCGAGAAACGGGCGAATTCGTTCAGATTGGGTTTGAACATCCACCGTTGATCGAGAAACGGGGGGGCGGCGGCGGCAAATTCACTGCTCGTCCACCTTACGGACCAACGGTTCTGCGGAATTACGGGAATCCGGAAAGCCGCCCCACCCAGGAGAGCGAAGCGGCTTGATTGGAATTGGCTAGGCGCGGATTCCCCCGGGATAGCGAGCCGCCGCCGCGTATTCGCTGAGCGTCCGATCCGCGGCGAAATGCAGATCGCGCTCACCCAGAGGGCCTAGGTGACCGCGCACGCTCTGCAATTCGGAAATCCGCACATAGCCAAGTTCCGGGCAGCCAAGCCCGAGATCGCACAGGCCGAATGCCAGACCAGGATCCACGGGATCGAGCTCGGTCAGCAACCAGGTTGCATTGGATACCGGCGTGAATAGCTTCACGACGGGCTTCGGATCATGATCCTCGCCTCTGGCCGCGACGGCACCGTTGGCGAGAAGTTCGGCGATGTGAGCATTCGTGAGAAGTTTCATGGTCGTTCCTTTCAGTCGAATCGCTCCCAATCGGAGCGCCGCGGTTTTGAGCGCCCTTCATGAGCGCGGCCGTCAAGCCCGACACGGTCCGCGGTGCGGGCTGGGCTTGACGGCGAGCGGGGGGCGCTATGGGTTGCGCCGGCGTCCGATTGGGAGAGAGGGGACGGAACGACTCAACAGAGACCAATGATCTGCCGCAGCTCCACGCCTTTCGTGACGCAGAGCCGCGGCAGTGAAGAGCAGCGCTACACGGCGCCGCGCTCGGCCAAGCTGATGACCTCACCGCCGGAGACGATCAGATGTTAGGAGGATTTCCGAAGTGTCAACCGCATTTACATTTCAAGGAGGGAGCTTAGAGTGCGTCTGGCCTAGGCCATGACTCTATTGCAGGGAAGTAGCTCGAGCTGGTTTGGATCATTCATAAGTCGCAGCTTCCACAACCCCACGAGGTTCCGCCGTCACTGCGGGCAGCAGCAGTCGCTGCGCTTGCGATGCCTGTGCGAGAACCCCGACCTGCCGGATTCCCGCTGCTATTCACTTCCGACATGCAGCTCATCGAACCTGCTGTCGCATTCTTGCACGAGCATTTCATTCATCGAGCGCACAGCGCCGAGACCTTGAGGACCTACGCCGAGATTCTCGTCGACTGGTTTGATACGTTGGAGCAGAACGAGATTATTTGGGATGCCGCCGACGCCGTCGATCTGGTTGCGTACCGCAACCGCATGTTGTCAGTTCCAAGCGCACGGACAGGAAGGCCGTACAGCATTCGAACGATCAACCACCGCGTCAGGGGCGTGCTGCGGTTTTACGATTGGGCCGTCCGCCATGGGTGGCTTCCCTCATCAGCATTGGTCGGGCGAGAGACCGATTTTACGATTACGCGCCGATATAGCGGCACACATCATCGCGCCAGCGGGGAAGACCGCGGGATCTTTCTGCTACGACAGTTTGAGAGTCTGCCGCGCCCCTTCACTGGCGCGCAGGCATGCGAGCTGATGGCTCGGCTTATGCCGCCTTACGACCTGGTAGCACGCTGGCAGCTATATACCGGTCTGCGGGTGAGCGAAGTACTTCGCTTATCGATCAACGATGTCATTCATCACAACGATGGTAAAGGATTCGACCTGTCGCCCCAGCAGCGCGTGATTGAGGTCGCCTGCAAGGGCCGTAAGCGCGGCTATGTAATGGCATCAGCGAGCTTACTCGATGAGACCGCGGTTTATCGATCGCAGAACCGCCGCGCCTGGCTGAACCGCGCCTCGCGCCGACGTCGCACCGGCTCCCACGACGCGCTTTTTGTCAATGATCGTGGCGTGGCGGCCAAGAAGAACACCTACCAACGCATCCTGCGGTCGGTCGGGAGGGATTGCGGATTTAGGGTCACCAGTCATCAGCTGCGAGCCACCTTCGCGTGCACGATGCTGGCAAGACTCGAACAGCTCGCCGCCCGCGGTGCTGCGATCAACCCGCTGATCATCGTCAAGATCCTCCTTCACCATGAGCGCATTGATACCACAGACAGATATCTGCGCGCCGTCGCCGTCGATACACATTCACTGACCGATATTCTGGATTCGCTCCTCCCAGAGGGCCCGTGATCGCGCGCGTCCGCCAGAGCAAAGCCCTTTCGCGCGCGTCCGCGCCGCTCACGCTGGTACCGACCCTCGATGCCCCGAGGAGGTTTCGACGCACCGTACTCGACTTTCGGACGCTTCATTTGCCACGCGATGTCGCCTCCTCATTATCCGACGCGTTTTGGCACCGTGTCGGCGCGGGTCGCCTACAGACGATTTTCGATCACTGGGCGCGCATTCGACCATTCGGCCGCTTCAACAAGGAGCCGTGCGCAGCCTTGGCGATCTGCAGGGTGACATTCTGGTGCGCTACGTCGAGTGGCTCAACACCCAGCGAACGGTGCGCGGCACTCCGCTCAGCAAGGCGACACGATCCTCGACCTACACTTCGCTCTTTAAGCTCCTGCAATGGCTTGTACGATGTCGGCGGGGCTACTTGGACCCATTGACTGGCCGGTCCGCTCTTTCCGTTGGCGCAACCGCGACACCCGTGGCCGACAGGCGATTTCGCCGTCCCGGCTGCGCGAGATCCTCAAGGCGTGTGAGCGCGACATCGCACAACTTCGTCTCATGCGAGAGCGGGGTCGACAGTTAAGAGAGGCCGCGCACGCAACCGGCGATACCTACATGGTCTCCCCGGGCGCCGTGCTTGCTTTCATCGACGATGAGTTTGGCGGAGTTCTGCCGCCGACACCGATCATTTACCGAACGCATAACCACTTTAACCGCTACCTGATCAAGCACGGTGGAGTGGACGCCATCGAGCCCTACCTGTATCTCAACGCTTACGGACTCTTTCCCTACTACCTGGCCATGGTTTTGCACACCGCCGGTAACTCGCAAGCCGTCGCTGACATGTCGATGGATTGTCTTCAGCCGATTCCGTTGCTCGATGATCGGGAGTTACTCGTGTGGGACAAGCCCCGCTCCAGTTGGGTTCAGCGACGATCGTTTCGGATATCCGATCCCTTTGAACCGCCGACGTTGGTGCGCGAGATCATCCAGTGGACACAGCCACTGCGAACACGCGTCCCGAAGGCGCATCGCGACCGCCTGTTTCTGATGAAGACGTCCTTCGGACCAACCGTTGCCACCCGTATCAAGTTCGAACGACCGCTGCGCCAGTTCATCGCCACTCACAAGCTGAGTCCATTCTCCCTTGGAACGCTCCGATCGAGCGCTCTGACGGCCCTCTACCGATCGACTGGTGATCTGCGCGCGGTCAAGGCAATGGCGAACCACGTTAGCATTTCCACTACCGCGCGCTACGTTCAGGGTCCGGAAGTCGCTGCGCAAAATAGCGTGCGGATGGCCGCTCTGCAAAGCGCTTGGCTCGGCCACGTCGAGATACGCACCGAGGGTATTCGACGACCGAAGCTGCTGCCGCCCCCATGGCGCCGACGCCCGGGACGGCCGTCTCGATGTTCGGATTCTCGTGCAAGGATCCGTTTTCGGGGCTGGCGCCCGGCTCACGCCGCGGCGAGCTCTGCACCAACTTTCTTGCGTGCCTCACTTGTCCGAATGCGATTATTCCGACAGATGCGCCGACTCTCGCGCGCTTGCTTCACGCGCGCAATCACTTGCAGGGTGCCACCGCGCATATCCATCCGGCTCGTTGGGCGGCCATCTACGGCCCGCAGCTAAGGATCCTCGATGAGGATCTGATCCCCCGGTTTCTAGCACGCGCACGGCTAGAGGCGGAGCGCTTGCGAAGGACCTTAGCACCCCTTCTGCCACTGCGATGAGTTCATCGCCTGCGCCGGCGGCGGTTGCCCCTCACGCGGCGTCCACGCCAGTTCGGGATTGGTTTCTGCGCGATTCGCGTTGGGAGGATGATCAATGGATCTTGGCGCCGACCAACGCTATGCACGAGGATCGGCCGGTTGTCATACGATGGGACTTTAGTCTTCGCGATGGGCAGTTTACGCACCGGCGATACGCTGCGCTGCTGGAGAGTGCGCGGCAACACGTGGCGTTGTTCCGCGTCGGCTCTACCCTTTCTCGATCCGGTTGCGGCGCCAGGTCCTTGCAGATTTACTTTCAATGTCTGCGGACGCTGATTCGCTGGATGATCCAGGAGGAAGTGCGCCGATTCGCAGATCTCGATGCCGAGCACATCGCCGATTTCTCGCGGGCGATCAGGCGACGGCGGAGCTACACCGGCCCCACGATCTCGCGGGAGACCCTGACGCATTACTACGGCGTGCTAATCGGTCCTGTACCGACATCGCGGCGCGGTGCGCGATGCGCTGCGTGTCGATCCCTTTCCTGGTCTGACGGCTCGCGGAGCAACACCGCGGGCTAACCAACGTAAGGCCGCCCCGTACACACCGGACGTGGTGGCGATTCCGCTGATCCAAGGCGCGGTTGAGCTGGTAAGCAGCGCCGCATTTCAGACCCTCGCGGCCCGCGAGAGGTGCTTGCAGACGTACCAGAGGCTGCGCACCGCCCACGTGGACCGACACAGTGCGCGCCGTTCGGCGCTTGCGGTCCTCGAGGACATCACCATCGACACGCCGCACGGACCTTATAAACTGGATTCATGTCGATCGCTCTCGATGCTCCTCGACCTTCTCTACGGTGCTTGCTTCGTGATCATCTCCTACCTCGTGGGTCCACGGGTGAGCGAGATCTTGCACTTACAGGCCGATTGTGTGCAGCCGCTCTTGGCTCCCGGATCGGATGCACCATCGAACCTCGCCACGATTGTCGGATCGATCTATAAGGCGGAGTCTTATCATGGCCGCCGCCACCAGTGGATCGCACCCCCGCCGGCGATCCATGCGGTTACGGTCCTGGAAGCACTGTCGGGTCCACACCGCGTCCGCTCCGGGCGCGCCGATCTGTGGCAGCGACCGCGCGTTCGTCACTTTGGGATCGACGAGTGGCTGCCGGACAGCCTAATGGCACTGCGCGTATCTGATACCAGCAGTGCGAACGCTCGAGTCAACCGCTTCGTGAAGTGGCTTCGTTTGCCGCGGTATAAGGGCCGATACTGGCGATTCAGCTCGCACCAAGGCCGCAAGACTTTCGCCCGATTTGTCGCCCTTCGGGATCGAACCGCGCTTTATGCCTTAGCTCAGCACCTAGGGCATCGCGATGTGCACCAGACCGATCAAGCCTACGTCGGCACCGACTACCAACTGAACGGCGAGATCGAGACCGCAGTGCTCGATCAGTCGGTGTCCGCATGGGAACAGATGTTGAGTGCCCGAACGCTCGGCGGGCGGATGGGGACGGAGATCGTCGCTCGCCGCCCAAGATTTCGGGGCGCGCGCCTCAAGCAGGAGATTCGAGCATATGCGCGCATGCTCGCCGAGACGGGGCTGACACTCGGGGTATGCGAGTGGGGGTATTGCGTCTATCGTGAGGAGCTCAGTGCCTGTCATGGCAGTGCAACGGCCCCCGATCCGGTGCGCCGCGAGCCTTCCCGAAGACTTCGTAGTCGAGGTGGCCCAGGCGCGCCGTTAAGTACTCACCGGTCTTTTGCGGCGATTGCAGCGAGGCACCACGACGCACCCGATGCGCGAGCACCTGTCGCGCGGCGATGAGGATGGCCCCACTCGATGCAGGGATCACTGCGCCGTCGGCGCCTAAAATAAAAAGATTATGGTTCGACATGATCGCACTCCGGTATTTTCTCGGGCGGGATTGCCCGATCCGGAGGCCGGCCATCGCAGCGCAGCCGTCAGGGCCGCGCGAAGCGCGCTTGCGAGCACGGGAGTCCCGCGCGCAGGCCTTGACGGTGAGAACGATGGCGTAAAATCAAGAGATTCAGCAAGCCCGCCCTTCTTCCGTCCCATGGGCTTTGATATGTTTGGTCAATGTTTCGCCCTGTAAATGGGCGCTTGGGAACTAAAGCCGGGGTATCGGGTCTTTACCCGTCAGGATCCAGTTCACATTGTCAGTCGCTGCCGTTGCGGTACACTTTCACCACCATGCACCGTCGTCTCTTCGCCCTTGCCTTGATTCTGGTCACGATTCTCCAGGGACCAGCCTTGGTGTATGCGGCGACAGTGGGCGCGAGCATGGGGGATGCGATTACCCACGCATGCGGCGGACAACCGCTGACCGATGGGAGCGATTGCCAGAGCTGCTGCACCCACGGTGCGATGCCTTCCTGCTCAGCACAATGTCCAGTTCCGGTGAGCGCTGCTGTGTTGCTGACGCTTCCCACCACGCAACGTGCTGCGCTGCACGGCATCATTGTTCCGGATCTCGGGATCGGGCCCTTCGCCGAGCACGATCCCCCTCATCCCCTCCGACCTCCGATCGTCTAATGCTTCTCTGATCGAGTAAGTGTCCGGGCTTTTTGGAGCCCGAGCGACCTTGTGGCCAAAGCGGCTTGGGTCTCTGATTTCGGAGAGCATTCATGATTCGATGGTCCCCAGGGCTCCTGGGTGCACTTGCGCTCGCGGCCCCCATTTGCACACCCGCAAAGCCGATTGCCTTTGCCGACGGCACGACCGTGATGGCGGAGTACGGTGCCGGCACGATGAAAGAGATTCAGATTTTCTATGCACCTGAGTACAACTATTCGGTGGGCGCAGGCCACGTTGAACTCGACAGCGATGAGATGCCCAAAAGCCGCAGCATCACCTACGCGCGATTAAACTACTTGCTGCACCGCTGGAACTTAGAGTCCGCGCAAGCCAACATCTTTGTATGGGGAGGCGCTGGAAGCGCGACCGGCAATACCTTTCGCGGGACGGAGTTCGCGGGGAACGCCGGCGCACAAGCCGATTTTGAGACGCGCCGCGTGTACGCCTCCTTGAAGACGGATTGGCAAGGCGCCTCCGATTTCTCCCATCGGATCGACACCCTGCAACTTGGGCTTGCTCCGTACAAGCACGATTACGGCGGCATAGCGACTTGGTTTGTCGTCCAGGCGCGCGACTACACCGGAGGTCTTCACCGTGGCACCGAGTGGGCGGCGCTCCTGCGGCTCTTCAAAGGTGGCACGTGGGTCGAGGCCGGCGTGACGAACGAGGGCAAGATCCAAGCCATGACTATGTTCAACTTTTAACAGGATAACGTAATGAAAAAGCTCATTCATATTGCGGCGGCACTCGCGGTGCTCGTCGCACAATCCGCCACCGCGGCGACCGTCGAGATGAACGTCAACGGACTCGTGTGTGCCTTTTGCGCGCAGGGTATCGAGAAGAAGCTACGCAAGCTCCCGGCGACCGCCGATGTCGTTGTGAGTCTAGAGCAACGCTTGGTCGCGGTCGCCCTGAAAGACGGCCAAGACATTTCCGATGCGGATCTTCGCAAGGCGCTGACCGATGCCGGCTACAAGGTGATCGCCATCCAGCGCACTGATGAACCGATCGATGCGGTACGGGCTCGTGTCAAAACGGCCAAGCCATGAGTGACCCCAGCTCGGCCTTGACCCGCAATGCGGCTCTGTCGGCAGCGGCGCTTCTTACCAGCTCTGCTACCCTGGTTTGCTGTGTATTGCCGGCGGTCCTGGTGGCACTCGGTGCCGGCGCCGCGCTTGCCGGTCTTGTCACCGCCGTTCCACAGCTCATTTGGCTGAGTGAGCACAAACCGTTGGTGTTCGGGGTCGCAGGCGGCCTGCTCATCGTGAGCGGCGCTGCGCTTTGGTATGGTCGCTCGCTTCCATGTCCCACGGATCCGGCCGCCGCGAGAGCCTGTCGACGGCTTAGACGCTTGAGCGCGATTCTTTACGGTCTTGCGGCAGCCAGTTTCGCAGTCGGCGCTGTGTTCGCCTTCGTCTTGCCAATTTTTGGCACTTAGGTCACCACCATTTATGGGTTGTAATATAGGATGGGTGGGTATGGCATAATGGACTATGAGCCACACCATACGCGATCAAAAAAAGTTGCTGGCTCGTGTGCGCCGTATTCGTGGCCAGGTTGATGGCATTGAGCGCGCCCTAACAACCCAGGCGGGGTGCGAGCAGGTCATGCACCTCATCGCGGGAGCGCGCGGCGCCATGGCTGGCCTCATGGCTGAGGTTGTCGAAGACCATGTGCGTTCGCATCTGGTCGACGAGGTAAAACATCCGGGCGCGCTCAAGACGGAAGCGGCGGAGCAACTATTGGACGTCGTCCGAACCTATTTGAAGTGAGCACTGCCACTATGATTACTGATCCTAGCACCGCTGAACCAGCACTCCATGAACACGTCTTTCTCGGTGCGGGCCATGCGCAAAGCGAGCGCAAGACTTGGACCGTGATCTATCTATGCGGCGCGATGATGTGCATCGAGATTGTCGGCGGCCTTTTGTTTGGATCGATCGCGCTCGTGGCGGACGGTCTGCATATGAGCACCCACGCCGGCGCGCTGCTCCTCGCGGCCCTTGCCTACACTTACGCACGCCGGCATGCCGGGAACGCGAACTTTACTTTTGGTACCGGCAAATTCGGCGATCTCGCCGGTTTCACGAGTGCCATCGTGCTGGCGATGATCGCGATCTTAATAGGTTACGAGTCGGTGACTCGCATCCTCGCTCCCGTCCAGATTCATTTCGCCGAAGCGATCCCAATCGCCTGTGTCGGCCTGGCGGTGAACATCGCAAGCGCCTGGCTCTTAAGCAGCGGCGGCCATCACCACGGACACAGTCATGGCCAAGAGCTCGGTCATGACGAGGCGCACTCGGTTGAGACGCCTTCCGGCGATCTGATCCTCGAGGTATTTGAGGACGAGGTGCCGCCGCGCTTTCGGTTGCGGGCGGCTCTTGGGAGCCCACCCCCCGCGGGAACAACTCTTATCACTACGGTTCGCCCGGATGGCACGCGGCAGGAATTTACCCTCGTCGCGCACGGCGATTTTCTGGAGTCGCAGGCAGAGATCCCGGAACCCCATGCGTTCACAGCGCAGATCAAGATCGGCGCCGATACTTACGCCACCGTCTTCGAGGAACATGACCATGGAAACGGTGCCACGGGGCGTGACAACAATATGCGCGCCGCGATTATCCATGTGATGGCGGATGCCGCGGTATCAGTCCTGGTCATTATTGGGCTGCTGCTCGCCCGTGCTTTCGGGTGGCTCTGGATGGACCCATTGGCCGGCATCGTCGGGGCCTGCGTCATTGCCAGTTGGTCCTACGGACTTATTCGCGACACGGGTGCCATTCTGCTCGATAGGATTCCGGATAGCCGATTAGCTCAAAATCTGCGAACTCTGATCGAGAGCGACGGTAGCAAGCTGGCCGATTTGCATCTATGGCGCCTTGGACCGGGTCATCTTGGAGCAATCGTGTCCGTGTGTCCGAAAGAAGGTCGGAGCACGGACTATTACCGAGCGAAATTGGCACGCTATCCTTCTCTCTCGCACGTCACAATCGAGATTCAGGGTCGAGAACTTTAGCCACCCAACGGTCGCCGCCTTATGGTCGGCTTTACCGATGATCGTCGGCTATGTCGCGCAAAGTGTCACTATCCGCCGATCGAATTGTTTCCTAACGATTCATACGGCGAAATCTTGGCAATTAGCGAGTTTCCCCTGCAATGGTGACACTTCAAAAATCCACCTAACAGATGATCGAGTACGCGGATGTCCACCAATGCCAAGGCGGATTTGACGCGTTGAGTAATGACCTCATCCGCATGACTCGGCTCCGCGACGCCGCTGGGATGGTTATGGACCAAAATGCAGGCGGCGCTGTTCCTCTGCAAAGCCTCCTTCACGATCTCGCGCGGATGCACACTGGCGCCGTCGACCGTGCCGCGAAACAATTCTTGGCAGTCGATCAAGCGACGTCTTGTATCAAGATGCAGGACGCAAAAAATTTCGTAGTCCCGCATTCCGAAGCGGAGCGACAAATAGTCCCGGGTCGCCTTGGGTGAAGAGAGCGTCGTCCCGCGACGAATCCGATTAGAAAGATATGCGCGTGCAGCCTCCAATATTTCGGTGCCGGTTGCTTCGCGAACGGTATCGCTACCCGCATCGCGAATCAGCAAAGTGATTTCGGTTTTCATGATCGTCTCTCCGTCTTTGATCTCGGGCGGAATTGCCCGAGGGCGGAGTCACACGCCGCAGCGCAAGCCGTCGGCAACAAATACATAACGTTATAGAAATACATGGATTTTGCTGGACTTTGATATGGTGGCCAGGGAGGGAATTGAACCCCCGACACGCGGATTTTCAGTGCGCAGTGGTAATAGGTAAGTGGGGTCGAGGATGGTCGAATGCGGTTCTCGGGGCGTTGAAAGGCGAATTCGGGCCACGCTCGGTTACGCTCGACCGTATATGACCGGTAGCAAAGCGGTAGCAAAGCAATTTTTTTCTCACGTTGCAATGGGCAGAATAACGAGGCATTTGGAATAGCGGGCCTTCCGTCCTTGCTCACCGACGGCACGACGCGCGTCCACTCCATCTGTGGATTCGTGGGTATTGATTGTGCCGATGAAAGTCGGGGAGGATCGCGTTCCCCGGTTCTCGGATAAAAAAATTTGGAAACAAACCCGAGCGCGCCAATTGACCGCTAAGTGGCCCTCACGGTCCTGTGGTGTTTTGCCAATCGGCCAATCATAAAGCGGCGCGCTGGTTGTTCAGGTGCAGCTCTTTGAGACCGCATCGGCGCAGCAGAGATCGAGAGCGCGGTGCAGCACCTGTGCGGCTGCGGCGCGACCGGAACCGTTTGATTGTACTTGTCGCGGCAAGAGCCGGCGGGCGGACTTCCGTGCCGCCCACCGGTGTACCACCCCTACTTGAGCAGGGCTTCCTGCTGGGTCCGCGAGCCGAGCACAGTGCGCAACTTGGCGCGATCCGCCTGGGACTGGTTGGCCTTATCGACCGACCCCTCCACCTCGGTGCTCACCGACTCCATCTTACCGCCGAGGTGGTCAAGCGCGGCCCAGTTCTTGAATTCAGTGACCAACAGGATGTTGGGATCAGTGGGTCCGCGCGCTTCGATCACGAACACGCGGTAGGCAGTGATTAGCCCTGCCTTCTTGGCTGCCTCCTGCTGCTTTTTGAAGGTCGTCGCAAGCCAATGCATATAGTCGTCGAAATGCCCATCGACAGTGCGAATCGAGGCGACATTGACGACCGGTCCGTCGTTCCAGTCACGTCCGTCGGCGTAAGCGGTTGTCGTCAGCGTCGACAGAGCAACCAGCGCAACAGTTGCGCAAATACCTTGAGTGAGGCGAATCATGAGTAATCTCCTTAGTTATTTTTTACTATCATTGCTAGCCTAGCCGCGTTGCTGCAGATTCCGGCGACGGCCTGGCGGTGCAAACCTACACGCTTCTCAGCCAATCCGCCATCAATCGCTTACGCTTCAACCGGAAGTATCCACTGCGGCGCGTTGCGGTCTGATGCACGTAGGATACAGCTCGGTGATAACCGGCTTGGCCACCGGCACTGCGGCGGTGACTCTAGAATGTCTGCTCTCACGAAACCCAGAACGCCAACGCGACTGACCCTCTTGGCCCGGAGTGGCCAAGAGCGCAACGCTTGCTTTGCGCGCAACTTCGTCATCCGCTGCGCCTATGACCGGACATTCAATTTGGGCTAAGCTGCCATTCGCGGCGAGTCCCCACCTGTAGAGGTTTCCTGAAGTCGCCCCGCCGAGGGAGCAGTGCTTCGATGACCGAGCCGTCACTGGCCGTACTCCTTAGCTATGCCTCACAGGATGCCGAGGCGGCAAGGCTTGAGACATGCATTCAATAACGCCAGCCTTGAACTCAAGGTCAATGGAGTAGTGGTGCGCCGAATTACCGACGATTACGTAGGAGAGCATCCCCTTGGGGCGGGGCATTTTACATACGTGAGAGTTTTTGCGGGCGAACCGTCCGTCACGAGTCTATCTACAACGGTTGACGTTGATTCTCTCCGCAACAGTGACTAGCTTCCGGTACCTGCCGTACTTTGAACCATACCGGACGCGGTCCCACGTCTCGTCACAGTGTTCACAACACAAGCGCTAATGTCTTGACCGCCGCCTGTTGGCGGGCCTGGCGCTCGGACGCGGCCCGCCAACGAACATAGAGAATGAGCAACGCCTGTGCGCCAGCCACAACCGCCGAGGCAACTAAGCCCAGTGTGAAGCCGCCGGTTGCGTCTTTCGCCAAACCAAAACTATAGGGGGAAAGAAAAGCACCAACCTGCCAGAGTGTATTGATCACTGCAGCGCCGACCGCGAGCTGCTGAGGGTGAAGAACGTCAGCCCACGAAGCTACGACAAGAACTCCGCTCGAAAAAAAGGTCGCTGCGAATAGCAAATAGCCGACCATCACGAGAATCGGGGTCGTCGCCACTCCGATCAAGATGAGTCCGGACGTGCAGACGATGGTGCAGACAAAGGCGTCGCGAAGTCGATCACCGTGTCGGTCAGAATTCCAACCGGCTAAAAGAACGCCGATGATACCTAAAATGCCGCAGCCGGCGACCAGATGACCAGTGGAATGAGTATCGAGGCCCGCGCGCAAGGAGAGCACCGCGGGCGCAGAAAGGACGAGCCCTGTACCTGCCACATTTCCGAGTAGGCCAATTGAGCCGAACAGAAGTACCATTGGATTGCTTAAAGCGGCTCGAACATTGTGTCGGACGGGTGGGCCGATCAGGGCTGCTTCGTCCGCAAGCTCGCGTTGAATCCAACTCCTCTCCCATTCCGTCAACCATTGAGCGGTTGCAGGCGACCGGGGTAGTATTTTCAGCAGGAGCAGGCCAAACAGTACAGCGGGTAATCCCTGGACCAAAAACAGCCACTGCCAACCGTGCAAGCCACCCTTGCCGTCCAGTTCCAACAATCCAGCTGAAATGATCCCCAGAATCACTGAGGCCAGCGAACTCGCTATATAGATGCGGCTAACGGCACGACCGCGCCACGCCATCGGGAACCAACATGAAAAGTAGTAGATCACGCTTGGGAAGAACCCGGCCTCGGGATTCTTAGGCGCCTACCCAGCGCGCCAACTTGCCGCTAAGTGCCCGGAGCGGCCTGTCGCCTCCGTCCGCACTAAGGAAGGCCGTTACAATCCGGACTCGAGCAGGGGTCTCACGTATCGCGATATCAACGCTGTGCGACCGACTGACCCCTAGTCTCTATCGCCAGCAGCGCTGTGCGCATTTCGCCGAGTTGCGCCTCGAGTGCGCTGATTTTTGCGTCCTGCGCTGCAGCTCTTTGCTCCTGCTTCTGCACCTCGTTGAGTAACATCGGGGCAAGCTCGTCGTACCGCACGCCGTCGATTCGTCCTTTTTCATCACGGATGACCAGTTCCGGATATGCCTTAGCGACCTCCTCAGCGATAAGGCCGTACTGAACTAAGCCATGGGGTTCGCTCTTCAGGCGAAACTTAACGGGCCGCAGCTCTTGTAGTTTCGCCGTATCCGATCCAATCGGTTCAATTGCGGTTTTGAAGCGCTCCGATGAGACCACTACGCCAAGCTGACCGCTCGAACTGACCATTACTGCACTGCCGGTCACTGACGTATTGTAGATACCGGCGATGAACGTCTTCGCTTGCGTGCTTTCTGTGCCGATCTTGATCATATTGTTATCGGATGCGGCTCCTATGTTGCCGATTTCTATGTTGTTGCTGCCGGTCAATGTTTCACCTGCGTGATACCCCAGGGCAATGTTGTTCGACCCAGTACGGTTGTCCTGGAGTGCTAATGTGCCCATCGCGGTGTTGTTGCTCCCCGTGTGGTTCCAGTAAAGTGCTTCGTACCCGGTGGACGTGTTCCAGGAGCCGGAGGTATTGCTATAGAGAGCTTCGCCCCCAGTAGCGGTGTTGTTGCTGCCTTTATTGTTCTTGAGCGCGCCCCACCCGTCCGCCGTGTTCCAGTTGGTGGTCGCGTTCTGATAGAGCGCGGCAATCCCCGTGGCTGTGTTGAAACTGCCAGTCGCATTGGCTTCTAGCGCTTCCTGTCCGATGGCGGTGTTTCCGTTGCCAGTTGCATTTAGGTAAAGCGCGCCACTCCCAAAGGCAGAGTTGTTACGCCCAGTTGTATTAGACTCGAGCGCTGAGACCCCGAATGCATCGTTGCAGCAGCCGGACGTATCGGACATCAGCGCGTTGAACCCGAATGCGGTATTGTAGAAGCCGGTTGTGCTGGTATAAAGCGCGTTGTATCCACTGGCTGTATTGCCGTAACCAAAGTTGGCATTCGGCGCAACGTGGATCAACGCGTTGGTGCCCATTCCGGTGTTCTCGAATCCATCGCTCGTGTCATTCGTCGACGGAATTTGCCCGTAGGCCGCGCCGGACAGCAAGGCAATTGCTGCGATCCACTTTGATAACGCATTCATGGTATAACCCCGTTGTTGATTCTTTGTGATTCCGATCGACCGACGCCGATTGCGCGCCTCGTCGCGATTTTAGTCAATGATTAGGCGACTAATTGATTCCAGCCTGACATCGTACCCCATGCTTTTAGAGTGGTTGCTCTTTAGTAACAGGCCTTGATATGAACACGCCAGCTAGTACGATTTTGGAGCTTGCCGAAGGATCCCAAACCGTTTTCGAGCCCTCCGAATATCGCGCTCGCGTTTCGCGTCTCAAATCGATGCTTCATAAGAATGGCATCGACGTCTATATGGGATCAACGCCAGAGAATCTTAATTATTTCGCTGGTTTCGATCCACTCGGTCTTTATTTTTTCCAACACGTTTTCTATAAAACCGGAGATGAAGAACCGTCTCTACTTACGCACAAATGCGAGAAGGAGCTTGCACGGACCCAATGTTGGTTTAAGGACGTTCGGATCTGGCAGCACGGCGATGATGCCGTTAAAATTACAATCGACAAATTGCGAGAATTGGGTGTTCGTCGAGGAAGCCGGATCGGGCTGGAGATGGGCAACTGGTATCTGAAGGCCTCAACTTATAAAAGTCTCGTCGATGGACTTCCGGGAGTGGAGCTTGTCGACGTCACTGACGAGGTGTTGAAGCTCCGATCTATTAAATCGCCGACTGAAATCGCGCTCATGCGACAGGCTGCCGCATTTTCTGACATGGGGTTCTCCGCTGTCGTGAATGCGCTGGCGCCTGGCATATCCGAAGCTGAACTGCTCATTGCCGCACAAACCCCTATGGTTTTGGCAGGATCCGAGTATCCGACGCTACCCTTCATCATTGGCTCTGGGCCCAGAAGCGGTCTTTTCCACGCCGTCCCTACCATGCGAAAAGTCCAGGCGGGCGAACCGGTAATGATTGAGCTGACCGGTTCATGGAAACGCTATAACGCAAACATTGTGCGCACACTCGTGGTCGGAAGGGCGTCTACTGAATTAATGAATCTGTGGGCCGTCGTCAACGAGGCATTCTGGCGACCGTTCGAGCTTATAAAGCCCGGCACAGCTGTTTCGGAGATCGACCGCCTTAGCAGAGAAATTCGCAGCGAGTACGACCGGTACATTCCTGCGCGAGCTGGGTTCGGCATGGGCTTGGCGTATCCGCCCGTTTGGGCGGGGCGGCCCGACGTGCTCGTCGGGAATGATGAAGAGCTGGAGGAAGGAATGATCTTCTCCTTAGAACCTTCGATCAGTCAATACCATGGAACCTCAATGATTTTTGGGTACAACATTCTGGTTACCGCGACGGGAGCCGAGATTCTGCAGAAAACCGACAAATCGATCTTTGAAGTCCGTTGACGGGAACGCTGTGGGTATAAGCGTGTTTTATCCATGTCGGAATTACTGATCCATGCACTCATCGCTTTATATTCTGATCGCCCTGTTCCTGGCCGTGGATTTGATTCTCATCATCGTTTGGTTTGCTGCGATCCGCTCTCGCCGCCTACCTTGGCACCCGAGCATTTCTGATACCGCCATCGGGCTAGGCACCTGCTTCCTGGATACTCTGGGTATCGGCAACTATGCGCAAGTCACCGCACTGTATAAATTTCGCAACTCCCCAGCAGATGAATTAATACCCGGAACCTTAAATGCGGGCTGTGGCCCACCCGTGTTATTCAGCTCGCTGCTGTTTCTCACATCCGTCGAAGTCGAACCGGTGCTTCTGCTTTCCATGGTGATTACAGCTGGCGCAGGCGCGTGGTTAGGCGCTGGCCATGTAAGCCGAATGAACCGCCGGGCCATTCAGCTTTTCATGGGAACTGCGCTACTTATTGCGGCAGGATTTTTTACGCTGACCAATGTTGGCATCTTCCCACCGAACGGTGCGGCGACTGCGCTGACTGGATGGCGCTTCGCCGTTGCTGTCGTCGCGAGCTTTGTTCTAGGCGCTTTGATGAGCGCCGGTATTGGTAACTATGCGCCGAGCATGGCGCTCCTTGCGTTCTTAGGCATGCATCCGCTCGCGGCGTATCCTATTATGATGGCGAGCGACGCTGTGTTGATCCCGGCAGCCGGTATACGGTTCATCAGGTCGGGACGATTCTCGTCTCCCGCCGCATTTGGTCTTGCGGTTGGAGGAATTATCGGGACATTGCTTGCCTTTCCGCTGGTCAAGACACTTGGCACGCACCTCACGCTGATGCGGTGGGTAGTAATCGGCGTGATTTTGTACGCTGGGGTGAACATGCTGCGTTCGGCCCGCCGTTCTCCGGGCACATAGCATCTGTGGTGTGGCCGAGCGACCGCTAATCGGAAAAATTGGCTGCCGCGGGCGAAAGGGGCGGTTCTAGCCGGGAGTCGCCTCACGACCAGGAGTGGAAGCCCGACCTCGCGAAATGGTACGGCGGGCCGTTCCCCGCTTGACGGGAAAGCCGCGCGAGGTAGCTCAATGCACGACGGATCGCCACCCGTGATCAGCCGCGGCCATAATTGCCTAGCCGGCGGCGTTTGAATGGTCGTTGCGGCGCCGGCTAGGTTGGCGCGTCGGCCGAGTGCCGAGAGTTACCATCGGCCGGGCCAGCCGGGCTTTTAGGCGGTACATGGCGGCGTCCGCCCGTCGCAGGAGTTGCGCCGCGCTCCGCCCGTCGCGCGGATACATCGACACGCCGATCGCGGCCGTCAGGTGCTGCTCGATACCCCGTATCGAATACGGTAGAGCGATTCGCTCGCGAATGGTGTCCGCCACACAGGTAACTGCCTGCTCGTCCGGCACGTTCGGCAGAACGACGACGAATTCGTCGCCGCCGTATCGGCATACGAAATCACCCGCACGCACGCGGGCGGAAATGCGTGTGGCCACCGCGGTCAG
>JANXZG010000067.1 GCA_025355645.1 Gammaproteobacteria bacterium
CCCACTTGCGTTGCTTTCGGTCACGCTGCACTCGATCACCTGTTCGTGACGACTGCCCGGGAAGATTTAACGGCGGCTGCACTGTCATTGCAGCCTAAAGCCGGGCACCTGTTTATTTATAAGACGAACATTATTGGGCAAACGGAGCCGCGATACCGCCGATAACGAGCTGTCCGCCGGAAGGGCACGCGTCATTGGCCTGCGATTGCCAGGGATCCGGGGCGAGGAAATCACGGCAGCTGGTAACTGTGAGCGGACCCGTCAGTGCCGACTCGTGGTGACGATTAGGTCGCTCAGGTTCGATTCGTCGCACCAGGTTCAGCCGCCTGCCGCATTGGCGATAGGCCGTCTAGCAGCTGGCAGACACTTATAAAATGATCGGCCCCGCTGCATGAAAAATCTCAGGCGGCTCACCATATGCGCACACGGTCCTGCGGCTCGAGATATAGTCGTTGCCCGAGGCCCACGTTAAAGGCGTCGTACCATGCGTCGATGTTTCGAACGGTTGAGATGCGGAAATTCTCCGGAGCATGGTCACGCAGCCTCACCTGCTGCGTTTATTCCTGCGTCACGCGGGCATGTCGCCGTTGGACTTCCTGCAAGCCGTACGATTGGAGCGCGCCCGACAATCGCTTGGACATGGTGCAAGCGTCACGGGTGCGGCGGCGGCCGCGGGATTCCTCTCGGGATTGCTCTTGCGCCGCGCCTGGAATCGCAAATGGGGCGGCACGCCTCGCGATGCATTGCTGACGGCAACCGCAATCGGTCCCGCTGGTGAGGGCTTGCAGCGGTCACTTCAAATTAAGGACCGCTGCGCTCTGACCTGAGTGGAAAGCCGCTTCGGCTAACGCTGGTCGCGATTTTACGATTCGAGGATAGATTTCACGGCAACGACGACCCGTTCCACGTCAGAATTGTTCATGGCGGGAAACAGCGGCAATGTCACGATCTGTCGACCGACGCGTTCAGCCACCGGAAACATCCCCCGCTTGAATCCGCGTTTGCGGTACAGCGTGAACAGGTGGATCGCGGCATAGTGAAAACCTACGCCGATTTTCAGATCCAGCATGCGCTGCATAAAGGTTGCGCGAGTGACGCGATCCGGCAGGACAATGTGAAACATGTGCCAGTTACACTGTTCAAAGTCGGCGACCGGTAGTTCCGCTCCGGTTCTAGCCTCAAAATCGGACCCAAATCCGTCGAAATAGTGCTTCGCCAGAGCGAGTCGCTTGGCGTTGAATGTCGCCAGCTGCCGCAGTTGCGCGAGGCCCATGGTGGCGGCAATCTCCGTCATGTTGTACTTGCCGCCCAGCACGTCGACGTCGATGCCATCGAGTCCGCTGCGAGAAACGCCCTGCAGGCGATACCTTTCCGACAGTTCGGCTTCCTCCGCCGTATTGACCACGAGGCACCCGCCTTCGCCCGTCATGATGTTCTTGTTGACCTGGAAGCTGAACGAGACCATGTCACCGAAAGCCCCAATGCGCTTGCCCTTCCAGGTCGATCCGATGGCTTGCGCCGCATCCTCGACAACGCGCAGCGAATGCTTTGTCGCCAGCGCGTAAATTTTGTCCATGTCACAGGGCAGCCCGCACATATGCACGGGGAGGATCGCCCGCGTGCGCGGGGTGATCGCCGCGACAATCTTCTCGGCGTCAATATTGTGGTTGCGAGGATCGATGTCTGCGAATATCGGGGTCGCGCCCACCTCAATGATTACGTT
Organism: Gammaproteobacteria bacterium; assembly: GCA_025355645.1. Classification (GTDB taxonomy): domain Bacteria; phylum Pseudomonadota; class Gammaproteobacteria; order Steroidobacterales; family Steroidobacteraceae; genus Bog-1198. The sequence goes on from JANXZG010000067.1 coordinate 1,724, forward strand.
GGCCGTCGCCACCCAGGAGTTCGGTGTCGTGATGACTTCATCGCCCGGCCCGACGCCGGCAATTCGCAAGGCGGTCTCCATGGTGCACGTGCCGGAATTGAAAGTGCGCACCGGACGCCCGGAAAAAAAGCCAGATAATTCCGACTCGAAGGCCTGTACTTTAGGACCGTTACTGGTCAGCCACCCGGATCTCAACACATTGGATACGTCCTCAATCGTTGCCTCATCGATGCTGGGGCGCGTAAAGGGTAGAAACGGTACGGCGGTGGCCTTGGACATTGACAAGCTCGCACTAAACGCTAGGGAAGGTTGCAATTGTACGGCAAACCCATGAACTTAAAGAATGGCCATTGCGCGCACGCATTCGATACAGTGCAATGAGCGCCTGCGGATCCAAAGTATTACACTGGTTGTCGACCCGGAACGCCCTGGTTCCGATATAAATTCTTCACAGAGGAGTTTCTGGCTATGGCCGAGAGCGTCTATAAAATCATAGAACTGGTGGGCACGAGCACGGAATCATGGGAAAAGGCGGCGGTGGCGGCCGTCAACAAGGCCGGCAAGACGCTGCGTGATCTGCGCGTCGCTGAAGTGGGACGCCTCGATCTGCAGCTGAAAGACGGCAAAGTTCAGGCCTTTCGCGCAAGAGTGACGGTATCATTCAAGTACGAAGGCGGCAGTTGAAGCGGTAATTCCGCGCGCAGCAGTACCATTTGACCTAACGCGGACGGGCCCATGTGCGCGGATGCCCTTGAAAATGTTGAACCGGCTGTCGCATATCGCGGACTGATGTACTAGTTGTTAGGTTGCTGCGATTCTGTACGCCGATGGCTCGATATATTGCTTTGTTTTTTGTGAGCTTTGCAGTTGCTGCAGGGCTGGTCGCGTGCGGCAACTCGGGCTCGGGTGCTGGCGCAACGCAGCCGTCCACCGCGCCGCAGATCACGACACAACCCGCGGATCAGACGGTAGGCGCGGGACAAAGCGCCGCCTATCTCGTGGTAGCGACTGGCACTGCGCCCCTGCAGTACCAATGGAGCAAGAACGGAAGCGCTATCGTCGGGGCGACCGGGTCCAGCTACATCACGCCGGCCGCTGCGCTCGCGGATAGCGGAACGAGCTTTACCGTAGTCATCACCAATCCGGCCGGGCAGGCCACCAGCAACCCCGCGACGCTGACGGTGACCGCAGTGAGCGCGGGTACCGACGTAGTAACGTATAAATATGATGCGTTGCGTACGGGGCAGAACCTGACCGAGCCGAGTCTTGCGCCGACCAACGTCACCTCAGCGACATTTGGATTGCTGCGCAATCTGCCCGTGGATGGACTTGTCGATGCACAACCGCTTTATTTGTCGGGACTGACCGTAGCCGGCAGCGCACACAACGTTGTATTCGTCGGTACCGAGCACGATTCCGTCTATGCATTCGATGCCGATACCGGCGCGGAGCTCTGGCAGGACTCGCTTACCGGACCTGGCGAGAGCACTAGTGACAATCGCGGTTGTGGGCAGGTGACACCAGAGATCGGCATTACCTCAACGCCGGTAATTGATCGCAACGCCGGAGCACATGGCGCGATATATGTGGTCGCGATGAGCAAGGATGCATCCTCCCAATACCACCAGCGCCTGCACGCCCTGGACGTTACGACAGGGCTCGAGCTCGCCGCGAGTCCGACCGAGATCGTAGCTTCGGACGGCGCCACGAGTTTTGCGCCCGGCCAATATAAGGAGCGCGCCGCGTTGCTGCTGAGCAACGGCACGATCTATACTTCCTGGGCGTCGCACTGCGATCATGGCGCGTACGGCGGCTGGATCATTGCGCTCAGCGAATCAACGCTTGCGATCACGAGCGTACTGAACGTCGCAATGGGCGCTAGCGGCAATGGCTACGCTAGCCAAGGACCGTCGATCTGGATGAGTGGCGGTGGCCCGGCGGCGGATGCGGCAGGCAACGTCTATTTTTTGACGGCGAACGGCCGGTTTGAGAGCACGCTCACCGCGGGTGGATTTCCAAGTGGTGGGGACTACGGCAACTCGTTCGTGAAGGTCTCAGTTGCCGGCAGCGCGCTTTCGGTGGCGGATTACTTCACGATGTCAGGGGAGTTCTCGGAATCCACTAATGATGATGATCTTGGCTCGGGGGGCATTATGCTGTTGCCCGACCTTAGCGATGCCAACGGCACCGTTCGGCACCTGGCCGTCGGCGCGGGCAAGGACGGCAACCTGTATGTCGTCAACCGGGACAACATGGGCAAATACACATCGGTTGGAAACAGTATCTGGCAGGAACTCGATGGGGCCCTCGGCAACGGCGTCTTTTCGACTCCAGCCTATTTCAACAACACAATATACTATGGCCCGACAGGCGGTTCGTTGCGAGCATTTTCCCTGACCAACGCGATGCTCTCAAGCTCAGCCACATCGCAGACCGCCGCCCAGTTCAACTATCCGGGAACTTTTCCGGTCATCTCTGCCAACGGCACGGCAAACCCGATTGTGTGGATCATTGAGAACACGTCCCCCGCGGTGCTGCACGCCTACGCGGCGGACAATCTGGCGACCGAACTTTACAACAGCAGCCAGGCGGCGGGGGCGCGCGACCAGTTTGGGGCGGGCAACAAATATATCGCTCCGGTTGTCGCAGACGGGAAGGTCTTTGCCGCATCGACGAACAGTGTCGCGGTGTTTGGCCTGTTGCACTGAATGTTGGCCTCCGGTGAAGGCACGGTAACCGCAGGGATTGTTGCGGTTCAGCCGTTGCTGGGTCCCCGCCATGCGACCGTTGCCGACGGCGATCGGGGTTGCGTTGGGAACTTACTCAATTGCCGCTGCTCCGCGCGCTGCAGTGCGTCGGTACAAATTGATCCTGCGATGTCAGAACTGTAAAGCCTTCTTTTGTCCAATTTTCCCGGCAGCCGGCATCATCCGGTGCGCCCGTTTTGCGGCAGTACCGCGCAGCTTGAGGCAGCGGTTTGCTTTGGCGCTTGGCCTAAGGGAAGCTATGCAGCCTCATGCACCCGTCCAGAAATAGTTAGGAGCGATTGGTGAAGAAAACCATATTCCTGGTGGCGAACGGCGACTTGAGACTGTCCGCCAATCAGAAGTGCTGGCCGGTGCAGGTGGAGGTCGAGGATGCCGTCGTCAAAGCCGTCCGGGCGCGTGGATACGAGGTTCGCCGCGGGCATCAGTATGACGCCACCAAGCGGCATGGCTTCATTGACAGCCAGAAGCGTGGCATTGAGGCTTTCCGCAATATTCCAGAAGATGCGCCCTTGCTTGTGGTCGAAGCGGTGTGGCAATACAGCCAGCATCTGCTCCCGGGCCTCCTGGGCCACAAGGGGCCAATTCTGACCGTCGCTAACTGGAGCGGCCAATGGCCGGGACTGGTCGGGCTGCTTAATCTGAACGCCTCGCTGCGCAAGGCAGGCAAGAAATTCGATACCCTGTGGAGTATTGATTTTACCGATGCCTTCTTTCTTGAGGGACTTTCAAAGTGGCTCGGGGGCAAGCGGATCACGCATGACCGTTCGCATGTGAGCCCGGCCGCCAAGATCCGGCTGCCGAAACGCATGCAGCAGCTTGGCAAAAAGCTGGCGGATGAATTGCGCAGGGACAAGGCACTGCTTGGCGTCTTCGATGAAGGCTGCATGGGGATGTACAACGCGATCATCCCGGATGAACTGCTGCACCCGATGGGCGTATTCAAGGAGCGCCTGAGCCAGTCGGCCCTGTATGCGGAAATGCTCAGGACCTCGGACATGGAAGCCCGCGCCGTATACCAGTGGCTGCTGGATAAGGGCATGAAGTTTCGGTTTGGCCCCGTGCCGGAGACCGATCTGACCGAGGGCCAGGTCCTCGAGCAGTGCAAGATGTATATCGCGACACTTCGAATTGCAGATGAATTTGGCTGCGCGGCCGTGGGAATCCAGTATCAGCAGGGATTGAAGGACCTGACGGCGGCCTCTGACCTTGCCGAGGGTTTGCTCAATAATGTCGACCGGCCGCCAGTCAAGGATCGATCGGGAAATTTGCTCTATCCCGGCCAGCCGCTGCCGCACTTCAATGAAGTCGATGAGGGGGTCGCGTTGGACGCGCTGGTGACGAATCGAATCTGGACAGCGCTGCAACTTGCGCCTGAGACCACCTTGCACGATGTCCGCTATGGGGAGGATTACGGCGAGGGCAAAGCGCGGCGATTCGTCTGGACACTTGAGATATCGGGCTCGGTGCCGCCTGCACACTTTGCCAGGGGTTATTCAGAAGCGGTCAGCGAGCGCCAGCCGCCGATGTATTTTCGGCTGGGCGGCGGCACGATCAAGGGCATCAGCAAGCCGGGACACGTGGTATGGAGTCGCATCTACGTGGAACCGTCGGGCCTGAAGGCTGATGTGGGACTCGCGAAGTCCGTCGAGCTGCCACTAGCGGAGACCGAGCGCCGCTGGCAGATCACCACACCGCAATGGCCCATGATGCACACCGTCTTCCCCGGCATCACGCGCGATCAGTTCATGGCGCGCCACTGTTCCAATCACATCCAGGTGGCGTACGCACCGGATGCGAGGTGCGCGAAAAATGCACTGGCGGCGAAAGTCGCAATGTTCCAGGCAATGGGCATCGATGTCTTCTATTGTGGCGATGTCAGTTTTAACTAAGGCTCCAGGTGTCGATCGTCGCCGGGATTGATTTTGGCACTGAGAGCGTCCGGGTCTCTATTTTCGATCACGAAAGGGGCCGATTGGGGCTGGGTACGGCTACCTACCCGGTGCTCCGCAATCGCGCCGATGCGAATTTCGCTGCGCAACGCCACCAGGATCACTGCGGATCGCTCGTTACCGCGTTTCAGCTCGCCCTCGCCGCCGCAAAGGTACCGGGCCGCCTCGTGGAGGCGGTCGCGCTCGATACCACCGGCTCGAGTATCGTGCCGGTCGACGAAAAATTGGAGCCACTGGGCGATTATTATCTGTGGTGCGACCATCGCGCCTGGCGCGAAGCCGCAGAAATCACTGAAAAGGCCAGGGAAGTACAGCTTGCCGCGCTCGACTGGTGCGGCGGCACGTATTCAGCGGAGTGGGGATTTGCCAAGGTGTTGCACTGGCTGCGCTCTAACGAAGCGCTGCGCAGCCGGTTTCACACGGCAATCGAACATTGCGACCTGATGGTGGCCACCTTGTGTGGCATCACGGACAGCACGCAGGTAGCGCGCTCCGTCTGCGCGATGGGCCACAAGTGGATGTGGAATGCGCAACTCGGCGGATTCCCGAGCGAGGAATTCCTGGCATCGGTTGATCCGTTGCTCACAGGCATGCGCGAACGCCTGCGGGGCCGCTACCTGACGTCCGACAAGATGGCGGGGCCATTGGGCGAAGAATGGGCCAAGCGTTTGGGGCTTAAAGCTGGAATACCCATTCCGGCTGGGGCGCTCGATGCGCACTGGGACGCCATTGGCGCGGGCTGCTCGATCGGCGATGTAGTCAACGTCATCGGCACCTCGACCTGCGTCATGGCCTTGACCGATGCGCCGCGCCTGATTCCGGGTGTGTCGGGGCTCGTGCAAGGGTCCATTCACCCGAACAAAGTCGGCATCGAAGCAGGCCTTTCTGCGGTCGGCGATCTGTTTGGCGCAATCGCGCATCGCGCGGGCCACACCGTCACTGACCTCGCGCAGCTTATCAAGGACCACCGGGCAGGCCAGACCGGCTTGCTGCGCTTCGCATGGGACAACGGTGATCGTTCGGTGCTATCGAATCCTAAGCTGAAGGGCATTACCTTGGGCTGGCGGCTGCATCATACGGCGGCGGACGAGCTATTCGCGGCTATCGAAGGCACCGCTTTCCATATGCGGGTCATCCTCGATCGACTGCAGCAATATGGCACACCTGTCGAACGCGTGATCCACGCCGGGGGAATTCCCCGGCGTAACCAGACCCTCAATCGCGTCTATGCGAACGTACTTAATAAGCCAATCCTGGTGCCCAAATATGATACGACCGGGCTTGGCTCCGCGATCTTCGCATTTCTGGCGGCCGGCGCCTTCGATTCCGTTGAGGAAGCACAGCAGGCGCTGTCTCCCGGCTATGATGCGATCGATCCGGTCGCGGCGGAGGTTCGCGTTTATGAGGATCTGTACGCGCGGTTCCGGCGGCTCTATTTTTCGCTCGCCACTGACACCATCGATTAATCGAGGGGAATGCGCGTTATGATTCATCGTTATGCTTATGCCTCTATTGCGCTCCTGCTACTGACGATAATGTCGAGCAGCCGGTCAGGCGCCGCCACCGTAGCCGGTCTGCGGCAGATGTACGACGGTGCGATGCTGCCGGACGATGCCGTCGCTTCTTTCTCGCATACCGAGCAACTGCTTCCCGTGCGCGTTGTGCATCGGGGTGGAGCAGTGCGGCAGCTTGCGAGGCGCGCCCAGGCGTTTCCCAAGATCCAGTTCATGGATCATGGACATAGCTACGACATTTTCGATTATCTGGCAGCTAATCGCGTAGCGGGGCTGCTGGTCCTGAAGGATGCGCAAATCGCGTTCGAAGATTATGAGCTTGGCACGGGGCCCGAGACGCACTGGGCATCTTTCTCGATGGCAAAGTCCGTGGCATCGACGCTGGTGGGAGCAGCGCTGGTGGATGGGCTGATTCCAAGCCTCGATGAGCAGGTCGTGACCTACGTTCCTGTATTGAAGGGTAGTGCCTATGAGGGGGTCAGCATTCGCCAATTGCTGACGATGAGTTCCGGTGTGCACTGGGACGAGACGTATACGGACCCGAATTCGGATCGGCGCAAGATGCTGGAGGTACAGATCAACGGCAAGCCGGGCGACTTGCTGCGCTACATGGGCTCGCTGCCGCGCGCCGCGGCGCCGGGAACCGTTTGGAACTACAGCACGGGCGAGACGTTCGTGATCGGCGCGGTGCTGGAAGGCGCGACGCACCGGCCGCTCAGCGAGTACCTCGAGCAGAAGATCTGGTCGCGCGCGGGCATGGAACATGATGCGACTTGGTGGACCGATGGTCCGAACGGAATGGTTTGGGCCGGGAGCGGCATTGGTGCCACCTTGCGCGACTACGGGCGCTTTGGATTGATCGCGGCGGACCGGGGCCGGGTCGATGGGCACCCAATCGTTCCCGACGGCTGGTTCGATGCGGCGGGCGCGCCGCATAGCATCGGTGGCAAGACGGTTGACTACGGTTACATGTGGTGGATTCCACCGCAGAGTGACCCGGTGCATCTCGGCGCATTTCTGGCGCAGGGCATCTTCGGTCAATACATCTATATCAATCCGCGCGAAAGACTCGTGATAGTCGTGTTGAGTGCGCGCTCGAAGCCTGCCCACGGCGTGCGCCTGGAGCTCGATGACGGCGCCTTTTTCTCGGCCGTGGCGTCTGCGCTGCACTAGGTTTAACTTAATCGGTTACTTTCGGATCCCTGTTTCGAAATATTGAATGCCGGGCTATGCTCGGCCCTAACAATAAAGGGGATTCTCCGTGAACAAGGTATTTTCCTCGCTACTGCTGGCGGTAATCCTGTCGACTGGCCTGTCGCCGCTCGCAGCCGACGCGCAGACCACGCCCATTGCAGTCACGACTTACCACTACAACAGTGCGCGCACCGGCTGGAATTCCGAGGAAACGATCCTCAGCGCGAAGACGTTCCCGTCGACGTTCGGGGTGCTGCAGAGCGTGGCTCTCGATGAGCAAGTCGATGCGCAGCCGCTGCTCGTTCCGGCGCTGCAGATCGCGGGTGGCGCGCACGATGTGTTGTACGTCGTGACCCAAAACAACTCGGTGTATGCGATCGATGCCAACACCGGCGCGATCCTGCTGCAGAGAAATTTTGGTGCGCCTGTGCCAACCCCCCTCGGCTGCGGGAACAACGGCCCCAATGTCGGCATCACGAGCACGCCGGTCATCGATCTGGTCAAGGGCCAGATGTTCCTGATTGCCTACATCAATGGCACCACACCGAGCTACCAGCTGCATGCGATCAGCCTGACGACACTTGCGGATAGCCTCGCGCCGGTCACCGTGGCCGCCTCGCAGACCTTAACCGATGGAACGACGTTCAGATTCAACGCCACTTACCAGCGCCAGCGCCCGGGGCTTTTGGAACTGAACGGGATTATCTATGCCGGCTTCGGTAGTTTTTGCGATTTCTCGGCTAGCCAGTCACGCGGCTGGGTGCTCGGCTGGAAGTCCGCCACGCTGGCACCGCTCGTGCATGCCGAACTGAATGACACGCAGGCGACGTCGCCGACGAGCTTTTTCCTGAGTTCGGTGTGGATGTCCGGTTACGGCCTGGCTGCGGCCCGTGGCCATATTCTTTTCTCGACCGGCAATTCGGACTGTAACTTTTATGTGTCGCCAGAAAATTGCCCCTCATCGACCACCTATGATGGCGTGACGAATATCCAGGAGAGCGTCATCAGCGTACAGCCGACCCTTGCGGCTCGCTTCGGCGTCTTCACGCCGAGCAACGTGTACCAGATGGATATAGACGATGCGGACCTCGGGGCTGCCGGCCTCATGATCATACCCACGCAGGCCAATAGCTGGAACCTCGCGACTATTGTGTCAAAAGACGGAAGATTGTGGCTGCTCGACCAGGACAACTTGTCGAGCGCCCTCAACATGCAGCAGCTCAGCGATGGCTGCTGGTGTGGGCCTTCCTATTTCCATGGCTCGGACGGCATCGGTCGCGTAGTCAGCAGCGCAGGCTCGCTGCAAACCTGGAAGATCGAGACCTCGCCGGCGCCAGCGCTGGTCGCCGAGGGCACGGGCACCGTACAGCAGAGCGGACAGGATCCGGGATTCTTCACCGTGGTGTCATCGCATCTCGCAAATCTCAGCAGTGCGATCATCTGGGCGGTCGCCAGGCCCTCGCAATCCGCGCCACTGACGTTGTATGCCTTTGCGGCAGTCCCCACCAATGGCACCCTGAAGCAACTTTATTCCTCGCCCGCCGGGCAGTGGCCGAACCTCGGCGGCAATGCGAACATCGTGCCGGTGGTCGCGAATGGCAAGGTCTATGTGGCTGCGTATAAAGGCCTGATGATTTTCGGACCTAATGGCCATGCGGTTAGCCAGCCGGCTGCTGCAGCCGTTGCCGCCACGACGATGGAGCTGGCCGCGCTTCCGCCCGGCGTGACCCAACGGGTGACCGGAACGCTGCTCGCCATCAACGGCATGTCACTTACCCTGCGCACTCGCAGCAGACAATTGGTGATGATGGATATATCGCCGGCGATGCAGACTGAGCAGGTCGCGAGCCTGAAGGTCGGTCGCCCCTTTACGGCTATGGCCACTGATAGCGGGCCTGCGGGTGCGCTACAGGCCGTATCGATCGCGCGAGCGAAGCCTGGCGTGGGCGCCTGGCCGCCGGACCAGCTGTAGCGTGGTTACTTCGTGATCGTATATTTCGCGGTGGCTTCGGCTGAGCGCAGGTAGCCCGGCGCCGTTGCGTCCGCCCTCAGCGTTTCGGTGCTGCTGACCGGGATGGGGGTTGAATATTGCGCCGATGCGGTCGTCGGTATCGATCCATCGGTGGTGTAGTAAATGATCGAGCCGGGAATTGCATCAGAGATCATGACGTGCTGAGTGCCGCTGTAGCTGCCGGCCTTGGGGGAGAAGAGCGGCGTCGCGGCGGGGGCGCCCTTTCCGGCGACCAGGAATGTCTGGTAGCCGAAAACCGCACAGCCGTGCCAGCCTGACGGAAAATTCTCGACGAAAATCTGGAATGCGCCCGGTGTCGCAAGATCGGCGGGGGCCAGCGTAATCCTCAGGGTCGTCGAATTCACGTAGGTGACCGTCCGGTATTGCGCAATGGCGGACACCCGGCACCCCGGCGCAAAACCTGTACCGGTCAGCGTTACTACCACCGACTTGGCGCCGGCCTTGATGGTCGTGGGCTTGATGGCGCTTAATGTCAGCGGCGAGGCCGCGATATTGAAGTTCGCAAATACCAGCGTCTCGCCGTTCGCCGTCAGAGTCGCGGGACTCGCTGTCCCTGTTAAATCATAGGTCCATCCGCCGAATTCCCAGCCCGGGCCGGAATCGGCTGATGCACTGAAGCTCAGCAGCTGGCCGGCAGGATAAAATCCATCGCCCGTGGGTGAGGCAGGCGACACGCTCGCCGTGCCGCCGCAGGGCGGATAGCCGGCGTTGCAGCCGGGTCTAAGGCCGCATCAATCTGGTAGTAAACGGTCGCGACGCCGCCGACCTCGGGCCACAGGTTTTGCGGGTAAGCCTCGGTCAACGACGCCGGCGATACGCCCGCCGCTGGCCCGTTCAGTGCGCGCTGGGCGGGCGCATCGATGGCAAGAAGGCTCAGTGCAAGCAACGCAGTGATGGTGCGGATGGAATTCATTTTATATTTCCCGCTTTGGACAGCCACCCCTGCTGCGAGTATCCGCGGCCAAAAACGCGCTGTCAAAATCATTGATAAGTCAGGCTGCAGCGCCAGTTATGTAATATACGGCATGAGCAACTTGATCAGGGATGTGTCGTTCTCAACGGTCGTGGCCGGATTCGTCGCGGTCCTTGTGGGCTACACAAGTTCTGTGGCCATCGT
>JANXZG010000097.1 GCA_025355645.1 Gammaproteobacteria bacterium
AGTTAGGTGGCCTCACCAATGATGACGAGGAAGACATGAGGATCTCTTTTCTAGTTGCTGGAGGGTCCGTGGTCGCTGTTTCCGCCGCATTGATGATGCGGCCCCACCAACCCCTAGCCAGCCAGACCACCTCGGTGCAGCAGGTGTGGGCCCGAGAAGAGACCTATTGGCGCCTCGTCAAGGCCGGGGACGTGCCACGATACGTGAACCTCTGGGAGGACCGCTTCGTTGGTTGGCCCTGTTACACGGCCCATCCAGCGCGGAAGGACTCCATTGGCAATTGGGTCCGACGAATCCGCGACGACCACGTCGACCTCCGCTACAACCTGCAGCGTGAGGGTGCGGCGGATTACGGAGACCTTGTCGTGGTGTACTACAGCACTCCGATCATCAACCGCTATCCGGATGGCCGCATCTCCGGGGCCGACACGACGTGGAAGTTCACCCATACCTGGCGTCGGACGAAAGGCACGTGGCTCATTGCCGGCGGCATGTGCGGGTTCCCCGTTGTGGGCCAGTTCTGAAATCAGCGGCGCACGCAGCGAGAATCGAGCAACACTGCATCAGTAGTGTCGTGCCTAGGACCACCTAACCCGCGCTTGGAGCTGCCGATGGCGTTCGCGCGTCAGCAGCCGCACGATATATTGGATCAGCGAGGTTGTGCGGCTGCTGCCGCACGCCCTCGCAGCTCAAGCGCAGGGCGTTAGGCAGACTGGAGCAGACCATGAGGAACGCGCCGTGCCGGTCTCATCTAGCAACTGACACCGCCCGAGGGCGTCGGAGCATCGTATGGCCTCCTACTGCCTCAGGTTGGCGGACCGCTCATCTCCATGCCTCTGACTTTCCGGCTCGGTAGAATGCGTCCTGTTCGGTGCATCGTGTGTCTCGCCGCAGCCTTCTCAGTTACCGGCTGCCGAGCCACGCTTGGGACTCACCCTGAGGCCGGAACGCTACCGAACGGAGGCCTCGGCGGGATCACTGTCGTTCCCGTTACAAGCGCACCGCTTCGGATTACATCCGATCGCGATGTAGCGATCTCGCCCGACGGGGCGCGGATCGGATACATCGCGGGTACCGTCACTGGCCCGACGCAGTTGATGCTTCGTGTCGTCGGTCAAGCGGCGTCAGTCCCGATTGAGGGCACCTCCGGGGCGAGCGCGCCATTTTTTTCGCCGGATGGTCTCTGGATCGGTTTCTTTGTGTCGGGTGAGCTTCGGAAGGTACCCATCGCTGGTGGCGCGGTTGTCACCATCTGCAGAATCTCTGGCGGGGCGCGCGGCGCAAGCTGGGGAAGCAACGACACCATCGTCTTCGCTACGAGTGCGGCGAAGGCGGGCCTCATGAGCGTTCCCGGCGCTGGCGGCGCACCGCGTGTCTTGACGACCCCGGACTCCCTCCAGGGGGAGCGCGCACACCAATTCCCGGCGGTGTTGCCGGGAGGGCGGGGCGTCGTGTTCACGATTCAGCGGTCCAGCACGCCGGTGTTCAGGGACATCGTCTTTGCGCCCATCGCCGGCGTAGGTCTGCTCGACTTGCGTACTGGCCAACGCAAGACGCTGCTCTTCCGAGGCGGTCAGGCCGAGTATGTCGAGGGCGGCTACCTGATATATGCTGGTGCGGGCACTCTTGATGCCGTGCGTTTCGACCTCGATCGTCTGGAGACAGTCGGCGATCCGGTGCGGGTGTTTGATCATGTCATGACCAAGCTCAATTCGGCCGCCGACTTTAGCGTCGCGAGATCAGGAACACTGGTCTACGTGCCGGGTGGAGCGGGCGGTCAGGAGTGGAAGGCCCGGGAACTTGTCTGGGTGGATCGGGACAAGGAGGCAGAAGAGCCGATCCCGATGCCGTCACACAATTATGGGATGCCACGCCTGTCACCCGATGGGAGCAAAGTGGCGGTCAACATGATTGACGCGGCGCGAGGCAACTTTGATCATGGCATCGGCATCTGGGACATCACGCGCAGGCGGCTGACGCAGCTCTCCATGATCGATGTTGCAGCGCCCGTCTGGACCGCCGATGGACGGCGAATCATCGCGGCAACCGAGTTCGCTGCCGGACCGCCGGCAAGCCTGGTCGCGCAGTCGGCGGATGGAACCGGACCGGTTGAGCGTCTCACGACGAGCACGAGCGCGCAGATTCCGCTTTCTGTATCGCGCGACGGCGCGGCGCTCTTCGTCCTTGAGCAGTCGGCATCGGGCACCGGTGCGAACAGTTGGCAGCTCGGTGTGTTGTCTTTGCGGGGGCCCTCGGCGCTGACGGATAGGGCACGAAATGAGCCGCTCAATGCGACGAAGGATCTGTCCGGCGCGGAGCTCTCACCTGACGGTCACTGGCTGGCGTACAGCTCCGACGCCTCGGGCCGCGACGAGGTGTACGTTCGTCCGTTTCCCGGCACCGGTTCGAGTCGTGGGCCGGTTGCAATCGCGGTCGGCAGCGAACCACTGTGGGCCCGCGACGGAAGGGAACTCTTCTACGTCGACGGCGAAGGATTCCTCGCGTCCGCCACAATTGAGGAGGCGCCCGATCTGATTGTTGGTGCGTCGAGGAGGCTGCTGCACACGCGGTACTTCTCTACGGGGAATTTTGCTCCGCTTAGGAACTATGACGTCTCGCCGGATGGCCGGCGGTTTCTCATGGTCAAGGATCCGGCTGTGCATATGCAGGTGGTTCGTGGCTGGGCCGATGAGTTGAAGCGCCGACTAGCCGCCGCGACACTACTTCCCCGATAAGCAATGGGTGTTACAGAGCAGGATTGCCAGGCTCCAGCGGTGCCTAACCCGCGCTTGCTGCGGGCGGCCGCATATTAAGGAGCGGCTGCGCCGCGAATGCGGCCGCCGCAGAAGCGCAAGGCGTTGGGTGGACCGACCATCGGAGTAGGCCTTGGCCCTTCGGTATAACCTCATCGGGATCGGGTTGCTGGTCTCTTGCGCGCGGACTACTTCGGTCGCGAGAGATCCGTCCCCGGTCGTTTCGGACCGTATCCCGCCGCAGCTTCTGCGCGATAATCGGTTTACCCTCTCCTATCCGGAGCCTCTCTGGCGAGTTGGGGTGCAGGGGTCGGTTGTCGCGCGGCTTGTAGTGACGCCCGTCGGAACGGTGGATACCAGTGCTCTTCAGATCGACAGCGCAAGCAATAAGGTTTTCACCATGGGGCTGCGCGGCGCGCTCGGGAATCTGCATTTCACACCGGCTCGTTCCGGCGGCAAGGCGACCGCTGGCACCGCCCGCGTACGGCTGGTATTTCAGATTGAGCAGTGCGATACGACGGGTGGCCCTCGCTTGGAATGGACTTTGAGTCTGGATCCGGCCGTCGTCACGCTCAGACAGTGCCGGATGCCGCCGGGTTGGGTGCCGCACCACCTGGTGAGACTCGAGCATGCGGTCTTGAGCGGGCGCTGGTCAACAGGCTTTGGAAGCGACGTGCTCTATCCGTGTGCATCGGAGAAATTGCCGATGCCATATCCACGATTCGTTGCGCCCTTGATCTCGATGAATCTGCATGATCTTGGTGCTTGGCCTGCAGTCGTCAAGGCGGCCCCACCCGGGTCTCCACAGGTCAAGTACTTCGTCCGATTGGAGGGCGAGCTCGTCGGACCTGATGCCGTCGGCCAGTATGGGATGGCGGCATACGTATTCAGGCCGACTCATGTAGTGTCGGCGGCCTTATGGAGCGAAAGATCATGTCCGCTTTTGCCCGGTGCCGACTAGCCACCTAACCCGCGCTTGCTGCGGGCGGCCGCATAGGTAGGTTGCGGCTGCGCCGCGAATGCGGCCGCCGCAGAAGCGCAAGGCGTTAGGCTGCGCACGCACTCGTTTCCGAGCGGCGGAGGGTAATGGCTTCTTCACACACGCAGTACACACCGCTGAGTCCGGAGATAGGCCGAGTGACGGAGTGGCCCGCCGCGCAACGCGTCGCCTTCCGATTCTTCTTTGCGTATTTCGTGCTGTACGGGCTGCAGATTCTGCTGCCATACGTCCCATTTGCCGGCTCCCTCAACGACCAATGGTTCCTCGAAACTGTGGCCATCGGCAGGTGGCTCATTCTCCACGTCCTCCATTTGCCTGCGCACGGCTCGCCCTCCGGCACCGACCGGCTCGATCTCTTCCTATTCGATCTCTTACTGGTCGGAATCAGCATCGTGGTGGCACTGGTTTGGTCCGTGCTCGCTCGCCACGGTGGCAACTACCGCCGGCTGTACGCCTGGCTCTACACCCTCGTTCGCATCATGCTCGCCGTGGCGATGTTCGAATATGGCTGGGGAAAGCTCTTGCCGTATCAGTTTTGGGGCGGCAAGGTTCCGCTCTACGAACTCGTCCGGCGGGTCGGGGGCCTCACCCCCCAAGGCCTCCTTTGGGTGATGATGGGCTTTTCCCGATCCTACGCGATCTTTGCCGGCGCCATCGAGTGGCTCGGGTCGTTGCTGCTGTGCTTCCGCCGAACTGCGACGCTCGGAGCGGTCATTCTCATCGGTGCGCTGGCGAACGTCCTGATGCTCAATGTTGCGTATGACGTTGGGGTTAAGTTGGGGGCGGCCAATCTCTTAGTGATGGCGCTCTTCGTCGCGGCACCGGACCTGAGTCGTCTGGCGAAGGTGCTCCTCCTGAATCAGCCAACCGAGCCTCGCCACATCGTTCCACTATTTGGCTCCCCCCAGCTGCGCCGGCTACGGTCGTTGGGAGCCCCGGTTCTGGCCGCCCTGCTTGCCTATCTGCCTCTCTCGCCGATGCTTCGCGATTTGCGCCAGACGCATCCTCCAGCACTCTTCGGCATCTTCGAGGTCGACAGCTTCGCGCGCAGCGGAGTCAGGATACCGCCGCTGGATTCTGACACCACCCGTTGGCGGCGAGTCGTCTTCGAGCAATCGCACCGTGCCTCCATCACCGGGATGACCGACGCCGTGCGGTTTTATCGTTTCACCACCGACACCAGCGCGCGCACCGTGCAATTCTCTCAATCCACTGGTGACTCACTGCAGCTCAATTACACGCGGCCGGATGAGGAGCACCTTGAGTTGCGTGGTGTCGTTGGAGGTGATCGCGTCATCGTCTGGTTGCGGTACATACCCTCGGTGACCTATCGCCTGCTCAACGCCCGACATCAATGGGCTTGGTGATTGAACCAACGCAGGCGACGCCCGGCCGCCAGAACAACGAGGATGCACTCATCCATGTCTTTGATCCGACATCTTCTCGGTCGTGCCATTTTCCCACCTCGCTACGCGTGGTTCCTCGAAGGTGGCTGGCGGAGGCTGGTGCTGAGCCCTGGGCGCTTGCAGCAGCGTCTCGCGTTATCCCCGGACCAGACCGTCTTGGAAATTGGCGCAGGCGGG
>JANXZG010000167.1 GCA_025355645.1 Gammaproteobacteria bacterium
CGGGAGTGTCTGATTTTTTGTGTCTGAGCCATACTTTAGATCAGGAGGCAGAGTATGGCGATCAAGAACGAGATATTGGATGAGTTGCTGAAGGATAAAGATCCGAAGACGATCTTTTCTTCGGCTGGATTGCTCGGGGAGCTGAAGAAGGCGTTGGCAGAACGAGTTCTGAACGCTGAGATGGACCATCACCTTGCAGATTCGACGCAGGTTGAGGTTTCCGAAGGCGAGAAGCCCGGCAATCGGCGTAACGGCTACAGCAAGAAGACCGTGTTGTCGGAGAACGAGGCAATGGAGCTGGCGATTCCGCGCGACCGGCACGGCAGTTTCGAGCCGCAGCTGATCGCCAAGTACCAGCGCCGCTTTCCCGGCTTTGACGACAAGATCATCTCGATGTACGCCCGTGGCATGAGCGTGCGGGAGATCCAGGGGCATCTGCGCGATCTGTATGGCATTGAAGCCTCGCCGCAGCTGATTTCCACCGTCACCGATGCGGTGCTCGAGGAAGTCGGGCGCTGGCAGAGCCGGCCACTGGATCCGTTGTACGCGTTGGTGTTCTTCGATGCGTTGCGGGTGAAGATGCGCGATGAAGGTACGGTGCGCAACAAGGCGGTGTACTTGGCGATCGGAGTCACCCCGGATGGTCGTAAGGACGTGCTGGGGATTTGGATTGAGCAGACCGAAGGGGCGAAGTTCTGGCTGCGAGTGATGACGGAGATCAAGAGCCGCGGCGTGAACGATATCCTGATCGCCATCGTGGATGGATTGAAGGGATTTCCGGAAGCCATCAACGCGGTATTTGCCGAGACGCAAATCCAGACCTGCATTGTGCATTTGATCCGCAATTCCCTGGATTTCTGTTCCTGGAAGGACCGTAAACCGGTCGCCCAGGAGCTCAAAACCATCTACCGCGCCGAGAACGCCCAAGCCGCCGCCGCCGCGCTGCAGGGATTTGAGGACGGTCCTTGGGGCAAGAAATTTGTGGCAATCACCGCGATGTGGCGCCGCCATTGGGCTCACGTCATCCCTTTCTTTGCCTACCCTCCGGAGGTGCGCAAGATGATCTACACCACCAACGCCATCGAGAGTCTGAACGCAAAGCTGCGCCGCTCGGTGCGCATCCGCGGTCATTTTCCCAACGATCAGGCGGCGATGAAATTAATCTGGCTGCAATTGCGCGAGATCACGAAAAATTGGAAGATGCCGCCACGCGAGTGGAGCGCGGCAAAGGCCCAGTTCGCTGTGGTGTTTGGTGATCGGTTTGAGGTCAATGGCTAATCAACCGGCTCAGAGCACAAAATTTCTGACAGTCTCTAGGGAACGGAGCGTGAGTCTCGCTCACGCCCCGCCCACCGCGCTATAAGCCCTTATTGCTTGTCGAAGACCAGCGTATCGTCGTACGTTTTGCCGTCGGGGTGCGTGCCCTTGTTGTTGACCGTGAGCGTCTTGCCATCTGCCGACACGACGCGGTGCACGCTACCGACCGCTTTGCCGCCCCTCTTGAGAGCGAAGTCGCTGGTTTGGGCGTCGATTGCCTTGCCGTTGCCGCTGTCGGCATCCGGATTGCCTGTCATCGGATGGTCCTTGCCGTCGTACGCGAGGGTCACGTGCATTGACATTTCTTTGCCGTCGGCGCCAACCATCTTCTGATCGAGGGTGGTGCCGTCGGCGCTCTCGGTGTACACGCGCGTCGCGCCCTTCGGCGCCGTGCCACTGAACTTCGACTTTGCGACGTTGAGTTTCCATGTGCCATCCACGGCATCGGCCGCAAACGCGGTGGCGCCGAAGAAAAGCGTACTGAGCAGAGCGATCACCGCAATTTTTACCATAGCCCTTCTCCTGTGATTGTTTTGCTTCTACTGGGGGCAACCCACTCCCGGTTGGTCTGGGCGCGGATCTGAGAATATGCGCGCCCAGCCTCGCGGCTGCAAGCGCTGGATCAGGACGGCCAGACGTTACTGTGTTTGGCACATCCGGAAGCCGCTATTCAGGAACGACAAATGTGGGTCTACAGTACCGGCTCGGGCCACTGCTCTGGTAACGTACCTGTACGGTGCGGTGGGTAGTCAACCGTCCCCTATGCCGCCCATTCGCGCCATGCGCGCATCAGCGGAAAATACAAACCCAGACGCACAGGTTCCGGACCCAGTCTCTGGGCTAGCAAGGCATAGCGCTGCAGCTGCGCGCGATAGCGCACCACCTCGCGATCGAGAAACTCTTCCAGACCGCTGCCTAGATGCTGGCTGGTCTTGTAGTCGATGACCCAGCGCACTCCATCGTCGTCGACGAAGCTGCGATCGAACACGACTCGCGCCACTTCGCCCACAGCCCCGGCCGCCTCCGTCCTCGCCTCCGTCCGCGCCCCCGTCCCCGTCCCCGCCAAACGCCCCGACAGGGCATGTTCGCGCATATCTTCGCGCGCCTTCTGAAGTATCCAGCGGCCACGGGGATCTCGATGCACGGCCAGCAGTGCCTCAACGACGCGTGAGGCCGCCGCCGCCAGACGCTCGGCCGGCAC
>JANXZG010000047.1 GCA_025355645.1 Gammaproteobacteria bacterium
AGGTCCTTATGCGTCGCCGAGAGGATCCGCACGTCGATCGGGGTCTCGTTCTGCTCGCCGACCGGGCGGACACTTTTTTCCTGGATCACGCGCAGCAGCTTCACCTGCATGTGCAGCGGCAGGTCGGCGATCTCGTCGAGAAACAGGGTACCGCCTTCGGCCGCTGGGATCAGGCCCTTCTTGTCACTGACAGCGCCCGTGAAACTGCCTCGCTTGTGCCCAAACAGCTCACTTTCCATCAATTCCGTCGGGATTGCGCCGCAGTTGACTGGCACGAATGGGGCGCCGCGGCGCGGTCCCGACCCATGGATAAGGTTCGCCACGAGTTCCTTGCCGGTGCCCGATTCGCCAGCGATGTGCACTGGCGCCTGGCTGCGGGCCACCCGTCCGATCATGTCCCGCAGCTGCTGCATGCGTGTCGATTCGCCAAGCAGCCGAGGCCCGAACTGCGTCGAGTCGCGCTCGCCGGCGAGCGACAGCTTGATGGCCGCGGCCACCAGCTTGCGCAGCCCGACAAGATCCAGGGGCTTCGAGACGAAGTCGAATGCGCCGAGCTTCAGGGCGCGCACCGCGATCTCCATATTGCCGTGCGCCGTGATCACTGCCACCGGCACCATTGGGGTATTGCGCTGCATCCACTCGATCAGCTCGAGCCCGTCGCCATCCGGCAAGCGCATGTCGGTCAGGCAAAGATCAAAGTTCTCGGCTTGCAGCAGCCGCCGGGCGGTCTCTACATCGGGTGCAGTACGGCTGACCAGGTCCATGCGCTGCAGGGTGATGGTCAGCAACTCGCAAATGTCAGGCTCATCATCGACGATCAAGACGCGAGGTTGGTCCATAACGGTATTGTAACGCGGCCCCGCAGTGCCGGTCCTTACTCCTCCCAACGTTGTGGATCCGAAAACACCACGCGAAATATACTGCCGCCGCCATCGCGCTCCTCGTACAGCAGCACCGAGCGGTTCAGCTGGCACAACTCCCGCGCGATGTAGAGCCCGAGCCCCGTGCCACCCTTACGACCGGTAAAGAACGGCTCGAAAATGCGCTCGACTACTTTCTCTTCAATGCCGGAGCCGCGGTCCGCAACCTCAAGATAGGGGCGATTGTTCGGGGACAGACGTCCATAGCGCACCTCGACGGGCGCATCGCTGCGCGGCGAGCCGTACTTCAGCGCGTTGTCGCATAGGTTCCACACAACCTGGTGCAGCTGACCCGGATCGAAGCGCACCACCAGCTTATTTGCTTCGCCCTGCAGCCGAATCTGAGTACCCGAGACCTGCGTGGTTTGCGAAAATTCGCGCAGGAAATCATGCAGCCATTCGACCAACGGCAGGCGCTGCGCCTTGGTAGGCTCGCGGCGCGACAATTGCAGCACGTTGTTGATGATGGCGCTGACCCGCTCCGCGTTGCTGCTGATGATCTCGGTCAGGCGCCGCTCATCCGGTCCGATGGCCGGGCTTTCGGCCAGCAGCTGGCCGGCATGGCTCATGGCCCCCACCGGGTTGCGGATCTCATGAGCGATGCTTGCCGAGAGCCGGCCGAGCGCGGCGAGCTTGCTCTGTTGCACGCGCTCTGCCATCAGCGTCGTATCCTCGAGGAATATCAGCGTAGGCCCCGGCGGCCCCTGGCCGAGCGGCGCAAAATAAGGCTGGATGACCCGCCCGCCGTCCGCAGCGACGAAGCTCTCCGGCGTGCGCTCCCTTCCGGCGTTCTGGCGCCAAGTGCTCAGAGAGTACAGCAGCCGCGGCGAGACCTCGCCCAGCAGCGCATCGGGAAGCGCTCGCTCTTTGCCCAGGATGTCCGCGGCGGACGCATTGATCAGCCGGATATTATCGCCAGCGTCCACGACCAGCAGACTCTCGCGCAGGTGCTGCAGGATGTACTGCGACAGCTCCGCCATATTCGCGAGATCGACATCCTTTTGCAGGACCAGCGCCTCGCTCGCGCGTACCCGGCCGGCGAGCAGGCTCGCGGCCGTTGCGATCGTAAATAGCATCGCGCCCAGCAGCCCGGCGGACGTATACGCACCGATATCGGCGTGGCCGCCGACTTCCAGGCCCACGGTCACAAACAGGATGCCGAAGGTCGCGAGCGCGGCTAGGAACAGGGCATTGCGCGTGCGCAGCACGGAGGAGAGCCCCCCGACCGGAACCAGGAACAATAAACCGAGTCCGCCGCCCACGCCGCCGCTGGTCTGCAGGATAAGCGTCAGCACGCACAGGTCGACCGCGACCTGCGCGATCGTGTGGTAGCGAGGGTTGCCCATGCGCCGCCGCACCAGTACGACGCTGAATACGGCAAAAACAAAGTAGGCGAATGAGGTCGAGAAGAACAGCGGTGGGGATTCAACCACCAGTCCGCGCGAACCAAACAGGTAGTAAAGTACCGCCAGCAACAGGGCGACCAGCCCCCGGTACAGGTTCAGCAGCGCCAGCACGCGCCAGTTGAAGGCCGGATCCGCTCCCGTATTTGGTTCGACAGCCTGACTCAACCGATGACTTTCCTTCAGCCGCTTTGCGCTGGTGTTGAGCTTAATTCAGAATGGCTCGTTCAGGCTAACGTTTGCGCGGCGACTTAGGGGATTAACCATGACAAAGGCGCGGCGGCTGCGATGCGTGATGGCGCAGCTGAACCTGGTTGTCGGCGACGTCGACGGCAATACCACGAGGATTGTGCAGGCGGCCAGCACCGCACGTGACCGCGAGCGGGCGGATGCGGTGTTGCTGCCGGAGCTGGCGGTGTCCGGTTACCCACCCGAGGACCTGCTATTCCATAGTGGCATGCGCACGCAGGTCGCGCGCTCGCTCGAGCGGTTGCGCGAAGAAGTGCGCGGCATCACCCTGATCGCGGGTTACCCTGAATATGCCGGCACAGAGATCCATAACTCGGCCATTGTGGTTCGCGATGGCCTAGTGCTCGGCATCCACCGCAAGGCCTGCCTGCCGAATTACCGCGTATTCGATGAAAAGCGCTATTTCACGGCAGGTACCACGGCGACTGTCGTCGACATTGCCGGCGTGCGGGCCGCGGTTTTGGTGTGCGAGGACATCTGGGCGGCCGATCCGGCCCGCTGGGCGAAAGAAGCCGGTGCGCAGGTGCTGCTGGTCATCAACGCGTCGCCTTACGAGATGGGCAAGCAGCAGCAGCGCGAGGCGTTGGTGGCCGCGCAACGGGTCAGGGAATGCGCCCTACCGCTGGTATTTTTGAACCTGGTGGGCGGGCAGGACGAACTGGTATTCGACGGCCATTCGTTCGTCATGAACACTGCGGGCGTCGTGACCCAGCGTGCCCCGCCATTCAAGGAAGGTTTATATACGGTGGACCTGGACGTGGCCGCAAGTGGGGCCGTGGTGCCGGTCGCGGGCATGCTCGAGCCGTGCCAGGCGGAAGAAGAGAGTGTCTACGGGGCGCTCGTCTTGGGGACGCGCGACTATGTCGACAAGCATCGTTTTCCCGGAGTCGTGGTCGGTCTTTCGGGCGGCGTCGATTCGGCACTGACGCTTTGCATCGCGGTCGACGCGCTGGGCGCGCAGCGCGTGCATTCAGTCGCGATGCCCTCGCGTTATACCTCGCAGATGAGCAAGGATGATGCGGCGCTGCAGGCCCGCTGGCTCGGCGTCAGGCACAGTGAGATACCGATCGAAGGCATGTTCGAGGCCACCCTCGCCGCGCTGCGCGAAGAGTTTGGCGGCCTGCCGCCTGATACGGCCGAGGAGAACATCCAGTCGCGTTGCCGCGGCGTGCTGCTGATGGGCATATCAAACAAGACGGGCCGGATGCTGCTGACGACCGGTAACAAGAGCGAGATGTCGGTGGGCTACGCGACGCTGTACGGGGACATGGCGGGCGGCTTCGCGCCGATTAAGGACTGCAGCAAGATGCTCGTGTACCGCCTCGCGAACTGGCGCAATACCTTATCCCAGGCGATTCCGGCGCGCGTGATCGAGCGGGCGCCGACAGCGGAACTGCGGCATGACCAGAAGGACACGGACAGCCTGCCGCCCTACGATGTATTGGACCCGATCCTCGAGGCGTTCATCGAGGAGGACCTGTCGGTCGGCCAGATTGTCGAACGCGGCTTCGATCGGGCGACCGTGGGGCGCATCCTCGACATGGTCAAGCGCAATGAGTACAAGCGCCGGCAGGCACCGCCGGGTGTACGGGTGAGTGGCCGCGCGTTTGGCCGGGACTGGCGCTATCCGATCACCAGCGGCTATCGCTCGCGCTGATCTAAGGGGCGCTAGCCTTATGCCCGCCCCACCAGGCTCTGCCGGGGCTGGTATTCGAGTCGGCGCCATAGTTGGCGGCGTATACGCTTTCCGCGCTGGCCGCAAGATCCTGCATGTTGAGCTGGTGATAGGCCTGGATCAGCACCTTCATTGCGGGCTGGACCGCCGGGGCGCCGTCGTAATTTTCGACACAGCCTTTGGCGCGGTTGATGGCGCCGACATAGGCCCCACGGCGCATGTAGTACTCGGCGACGTGCAGTTCGAAGAACGCCAGGCGGTTACGCAGGTAAACCATACGCTGCTGCGCGTCGGCCACATACGGGCTATGCGGGTATTTCTGGATCAGCGCCGCGAACGCCTCGAAGGACTTGCGGGTATTGACTGGCGGACGGGCTGACAGGTCGGCCTTGAAGAATCGCTCCAAGCGGTTCGGCTGGCGCTCGAAATACACGAGCCCCTTCATGTAGTAGGCGTAATCGACGCGCAGGTTGGTCGGGTTTTCGCGGATAAAGGTATCTGCCGCATCGACCGCGGGTTCAATCTGGCGGCTGCGGTAGTACACGTAGATCAGGTCCAGCTGCGCCTGGCGCGCGGGTTCGCTGAACGGGAAACGCGACTGCAGTCCCTCCAGCCCCTTGATCGCGCCGACATAGTCCCCGTTCTTCATGCTCTTCTGTGCGCGCTGGTATATCGTCTCCGGGCCAGACTTGGCATCGTCGGTGGCGCGGTGGCTGCGGCAACCGACGCCCAGCAAGGCGACCAGCAGCACCGCGATGAGTACGCGCCCTGTCGCAAGCGCCCGGCTGGGGCCGTCAATATCACGCGGTCTCACAAGAGATTCCTTACTACAATGGTTGGATCAGTGGAAACGCGGCAGTATACCCGATGCACCGCTGTCAGCTTCGAGTACCCCTATGAGCGCAGAGTTCCAGTTCGTCGAGTTTAAAATTCCGGCAGAAATGGCGGGCGCGCGGCTCGATGCGACACTCGCGCGCCTGATGCCAGCGCAGTCACGTACGCGGATCAAGGGCTGGATCGAGTCTGGTGCGGTGCAGGTGTCGGGCAAGGCCGCGAGACCCAGTGACCGGGCCATCGCTGCCTGCCGGGTGACGGTCAGGATCGAAGCTTTGCCCTTGCCGCGCGCAGTCGCCGCCGAGAAAATCGCTCTCGATATCGTGCATCAGGACAAGGATTGCCTGGTCATCGACAAACCGGCGGGCCTGGTCGTGCACCCCGGGGCCGGGAACCCGGCGCACACGCTGCAAAATGCGCTACTCGGGTTTGACGAGAGGCTCGCTGCCCTGCCGCGCGCCGGCCTGATACACCGGCTCGACAAGGACACCAGTGGCTTGTTGGTCGTGGCCCGCAATCCGGAGGCCCAGACCTCGCTGTCCCGGCAATTGATGGCGCGCACGATGGCGCGCGAATATCGCGCGATCTGCGCTGGCGTCATGACCGGCGGCGGCAAAATTGATCTTGCGATCGGGCGCCACCGCGTCGATCGGCTGCGCATGGCGGTACGCGGCGATGGGCGAAGTGCGGTGACGCACTACCGCATACTGGAGCGCTTTCGCGCCCACACCTTGGTAGAAGTGCGGCTTGAAACCGGGCGCACGCACCAGATCCGCCTGCACCTGTCGCACCTGAAGTATCCGATCGTTGGCGACCCGGTCTACGGCGGGCGCTTCGCCCGCCCGCGCGCGGCCTCCGACGAGCTCGTGGCGGCCTTGAGATCATTCAAGCGCCAGGCACTGCATGCCGCCAATCTCGCGTTTGACCATCCGCGCACCGGCCGGCGGCGAGAATTCTCGAGCCCGGTGCCGGCGGATTTCCAGGCCCTCACGGACGCATTACGCGCAGATAGCGCGGCAGCCCTGGAATCGCGGTGAGCATCGGCTGGCTGACCCCAGACTGGCCGGCGCCACCGGGCGTGCGCGCGCTATCGACCTTTCGCAGCGGCGGGACAAGCGCCGGCCGGTACGAATCGCTGAACCTCGGCAGCCACGTTGGCGATGACGGCGCAGCCGTCGCCGAGAACCGCAGACGTCTCGTGGCGGCGGCGACGTTGCCACGCGAGCCGTGCTGGTTGCGCCAGGTGCACGGCAACGAAGTCGCCGATGCGGATGCGCCTGCGGCCAGTAACGATGCATCATTCACGCATGCCGAGGGACGGGTATGCGCGATCCTGAGCGCCGATTGCCTGCCGGTGTTATTTGCGTCGGCCAACGCGGGCGTGATTGGCGCGGCCCATGCCGGCTGGCGCGGCCTTGCGGCCGGCGTGCTGGCTGCCACGGTGCGCGCGATGGGCGAGAGGCCCTCCGCGCTGATCGCATGGCTAGGCCCCTGCATCGGTCCGCACGCCTATGAAGTGGGACCGGAAGTTCGGGACGCCGTGCTTTTGGAAGTTCCGGCAGCAAGACCTGCCTTTGTGGAAAATTCGCGCGGACGATTCTTGGCGGACCTGCCGCTCATTGCGCGCCTGCAGTTGCAGGAACTGGGGGTGAGCCGTGTCCATGGGGGCACCGAATGCACCTTTTCCCAAGGGGACCGGTATTTTTCGCATCGGCGCGACGGCCAGACCGGGCGCCAGGCCACGCTTATTTGGCTGGAAGAGCCCTGATCAGCGGTTGAATTAGCCGCTTTTTACCCCACTAAGGCGTATCAAAGCGTTAAGTTGCAGGTGATCGCATGCGCATGGATAAGCTGACGACCAAATTCCAGGAGGCGCTGGCCGAAGCGCAGTCCCTGGCGGTTGGCCGTGACAACCAATTCATCGAGCCCGCGCATCTGATGGCGGCAATGATCGACCAGCAGGGCGGCACGGTGCGCCCACTGCTCGAAAAATCCGGCGTAAACCTGCCGAAGCTGCGCGCAGATATCTCCGCACAGCTGGACCGGCTGGCGAAGGTCGAAGGATCCGCAGGCGAAGTTCTGATTGGCAATGAGCTCAGCAAGCTTCTGAACATCACCGACAAGCTTGCGCAAAAGCGCAATGACCAGTTCATCTCGAGCGAGCTCTTCGCACTGGCAGCCTGCGAGGATCGCGGCGAACTCGGCCGCTTGTTCAAGGCTGCGGGCGCAACCGTCAAGGGGCTGGAGCGTGCAATCGAGGAGGTGCGAGGCGGCGCCAGGGTCGAGGATGCCAATGCCGAGGAACATCGCCAGGCGCTCGAGAAATACAGCATCGACCTGACCGAGCGGGCGAGCGCCGGCAAGCTCGATCCGGTCATCGGGCGCGACGATGAGATCCGCCGCACGATCCAGGTCCTGCAGCGGCGCACCAAGAACAATCCCGTGCTGATCGGCGAGCCGGGCGTCGGCAAGACCGCAATCGTCGAGGGGCTCGCGCAGCGCATCGTCAATGGCGAGGTGCCGGAAGGCCTGCGTAATAAGCGGATACTGGCGCTCGACATGGGCGCGCTGATCGCCGGCGCCAAATTTCGCGGCGAATTCGAGGAGCGACTGAAGGCGGTGCTATCGGACCTGTCAAAGCAGGAAGGCCAGGTCATCCTGTTTATCGATGAGCTGCATACGATGGTCGGCGCCGGCAAGGCCGAGGGCGCGATGGATGCAGGCAACATGCTGAAGCCGGCGCTTGCGCGTGGTGAGCTGCACTGCGTCGGTGCAACGACGCTGGATGAATACCGCAAGTACATTGAAAAAGATGCCGCGCTCGAGCGCCGCTTCCAGAAGGTCATGGTCGAGGAGCCGAGCGTGGAGGATACGATTGCGATCCTGCGCGGCCTGAAGGAGCGCTATGCCGTGCATCATGGCGTCGAGATCACGGATCCGGCGGTCGTGGCTGCGGCGACGCTATCGCATCGCTATATCTCGGACCGGCAGCTGCCGGACAAGGCCATCGACCTGATTGACGAGGCCGGCTCGCTGATCCGCATGGAGATCGACTCCAAGCCTGAGGCGCTCGACAAACTCGAGCGGCGCATTATCCAGTTGAAGATCGAGCGCGAGGCGCTGAAGAAGGATGCGGACGAGGCGTCGCGCACCCGGCTCTATACGCTGGAGAGTTCGCTGAAGACGCTGGAAAAGGAATACTCGGACCTCGAGGAAGTCTGGAAAGCGGAAAAGGCAGCCGTGCAGGGCGCGGCCCACATAAAAGAGGAGCTCGAGGGGGCACGCCAGGAGCTCGATACCTCGCGCCGCGGCCAGAATCTTGCGCGCATGTCGGAATTGCAGTACGGCAAGATCCCGGAGCTTGAACGGCGCCTCGCCAAAGCCCTTGAGGCCGAGCAGAAACCCACGCAGTTGCTGCGTAACCAGGTGACCGAAACCGAGATCGCGGAAGTTGTGTCCAAGTGGACCGGCATCCCGGTCGCACGCATGCTCGAAGGCGAGCGCGACAAGCTGCTGCGCATGGAAGATGTGCTCGGGAAGCGTGTCGTCGGGCAGGCCGAGGCGGTCAAGGCGGTAGCGGATGCAATCAGGCGCACGCGTGCGGGACTATCGGATCCGCATCGCCCCAGCGGCTCGTTCATGTTCCTGGGGCCGACTGGCGTCGGCAAGACCGAGCTTTGCAAGGCGCTCGCGGATTTCATGTTCGACAGCGAAGAGGCCCTGGTGCGCATCGACATGTCAGAGTTCATGGAAAAGCACTCGGTCTCGCGCCTGATCGGCGCGCCTCCCGGCTACGTCGGTTACGAGGAAGGCGGATACCTGACCGAGGCGGTCCGGCGGCGGCCCTATTCAGTCATCCTGCTCGATGAGATCGAAAAAGCACATCCCGATGTCTTCAACGTGCTGCTGCAGGTGCTTGACGATGGACGGCTGACGGACGGCCACGGGCGCACGGTGGACTTTCGCAACACGGTTGTGATCATGACGTCGAACCTGGGCAGTCAGGTCATCCAGGAGCTTGCCGGCGAGGCGAACTATCCGAAGATGAAGGCCGCGGTCATGCAGGTCGTGACCGAGCATTTCCGGCCGGAATTCTTAAATAGGGTCGACGAGATCGTCGTGTTCCATCCGCTCGCGCGCGAGCAGATCCGCGCAATCGTCGAGATCCAGCTCGGGCGCCTGCGCCAGCGGCTCGCAGAGCGCAATCTGCAATTGCGCCTCGAGGATGATGCGCGCGACAAGATCGGCGAAGCCGGGTTCGACACCGTCTATGGGGCCCGGCCTCTGAAGCGCGCAATCCAGGCACAGATCGAGAACCCGCTCGCGCAGGCGCTGCTGCGCGGAGATTTTGTGGCGGGCGATCGCATCGTCGCGAAACTCAAGCGCTCGGAACTCGTCTTCGAGAAAGAACGCCTGCACTGAGGCTATACTGACGTCATGCCGTTTTATGAGTATCAATGCCAGCGCTGCGGACATCACCTGGAGGCAATGCAGAGAGTCAGCGATAAGCAGCTGCGAAAATGCCCCGAATGCGGCAAGACCGCGCTTACGCGCCTGATGTCTGCGCCGGTGTTCCGGCTCAAGGGCGGCGGCTGGTACGAGACGGATTTCAAGTCGGATGGCGAGGGCCAGCGCAATCTTGCTGACAAGCCGGACCCGGCAGCGGCCAAGGATGACAAGAAGGACGCCGCCAAGGATGCCGGCACCAAAGAAAGCACACCCAAGGAAGGCGCGCCAAAGGACGGCGCAGCCAAGGACGAAAAGCCCAAGGAAGCGCCCGCAAAAGAGAGCTCCTCCAAGGATTCCGCTACCAAGGAATCCGCGCCTCCCAAGGACACGAAGAAGATGAATGTCGCGTCGCGGTCCGTGAGCAAGAAAGGGCGCCGCAGTGTGCGCAGGCCAGCCTCTCGCCGACGTTAGCGAGCGCTCAGGCTGCGCGTCGGACTTGCCCGGCCGCGATTGAGGCCTTAGCATCGCGCCCCCATGCGTACTCATTATTGTGGTGCCGTTGGCGCCCCGCTGATTGGTCAGGTTGTCACGGTGGCCGGCTGGGCGCAGCGGCGGCGCGACCACGGCGGTGTGATATTCGTCGACCTGCGTGATCGCGCGGGTTTGCTGCAGGTCGTGTTCGACCCGGATTTGCCTACGATGTTTGCGACCGCCGAGCGGGTGCGCAATGAGTATGTCCTCAAGGTCACGGGCCTGGTCCGCGCGCGCCCGGCGGGCACCGCGAATGCCAACCTGAAATCCGGCCAGGTGGAACTGCTCGCGCAGCGGCTGGAGATCCTGAACCGTTGCGAGCCACTGCCTTTCCAGCTCGATGAGCATGTCGGCGAAGAAGTTCGGCTGCGCTACCGCTATCTTGATCTGCGGCGCGAGGAGATGCGCGAACGGTTGCTGCTGCGTCACCGGATCACGCGCGCGATGCGCCAGTTCCTCGACGATGCGGGCTTCATCGACATCGAAACGCCAATGCTGTCGAAGGCGACTCCGGAGGGCGCCCGCGACTACCTGGTGCCGAGCCGCACCCATGCGGGCAAGTTCTTCGCGCTGCCGCAGTCACCGCAGATCTACAAGCAGCTGCTGATGATCGCGGGCTTCGATCGCTATTACCAGATCGTGCGCTGTTTCCGCGACGAGGACCTGCGCGCGGACCGCCAGCCGGAATTCACGCAGCTGGACATCGAGACCTCGTTCCTCGATGAGCATCAGATCCAGGAAATCATGGAGGCCCTGATCGTCGCGCTGTTCAAGCGCGTGCTCGACGTGGACCTGCCGCAGCCTCTGCCGCGCATCAGCTACAAGGAAGCCATTCGTCGCTACGGCTCGGACAAGCCGGACCTGCGCATACCGCTCGAGCTTGTTGACGTCGCCGATCTCGTCGCGGGCTGCGACTTCAAGGTGTTTGCGGGGCCCGCGGCCGACTCGCAGGGCCGCGTCACGGCGCTGTGCGTGCCGCGCGGTGGCAAGCTCTCGCGCAAGGAGATCGACGACTACACCGCATTTGTCGCGCGCTACGGCGCGAAGGGACTAGCCTACGTCAAGGTCAATGAGGTGGCGAAGGGCCGGGAGGGCCTGCAGTCGCCAATCCTGAAATTCCTGAGCGAGCCTGCGATCGCCGGGATCCTGGCGCGCACGGGCTCCAAGGACGGCGACCTGATTTTCTTCGGCGCCGACACGGCCAAGGTCGTCAGCGACGCGCTCGGCGCGCTGCGCGTTAAGGTGGGCCAGGATCTGAAGCTCGACGAGGCGGGATGGCGGCCGCTGTGGGTGGTGGATTTCCCGATGTTCGAATGGGATGGCGATGCGAAGCGCTGGATGGCGATGCATCATCCTTTCACGAGCCCTGCGAATTTGGATCCTGCGGTGCTTGCTGCGAGCCCGGGCCAGGCGCTCGCCCGGGCTTACGACATGGTGCTGAATGGATCGGAAATCGGCGGCGGCTCCGTCAGAATTCACTCGCAGGAGCTGCAGTCGGCGGTATTCGAGTTGCTCGGCATCAGCGCCGAGGAGGCGCGGCTGAAGTTCGGCTTCCTGCTCGATGCGCTGAAAATGGGCGCGCCACCGCACGGCGGCATCGCCTTCGGACTTGACCGGCTTGCGATGCTGATGGCGGGTGCCGATAGCATCCGCGACGTCATTGCCTTTCCGAAGACGCAGACCGCGGCTTGCCTGATGATGGATGCGCCGACCGAAGTGTCGGAGGCCCAGCTGAAGGAGCTGCATATCCGGGTGCGCGCGCCCGTCAAGGTCGATTAACGGCCAATGGATCCCGCCGCGTCCGAGCAGCCACGCCGGCCTGAATCGGTGCTGATCGTGATCTACACGGCCGCGGGCGAATACCTGCTGATCGAGCGGCGCAGGCCTGCCGGGTTCTGGCAGTCCGTGACGGGCAGCCTTGAGTGGGGCGAGACTCCCGAGTACGCCGCTCGGCGCGAGGTGCTGGAGGAGACCGGCATCGAGAGTGGGGAGTTGACCAACCTGAACCTTGCCCAGACCTATGAGATCTGGCCCTCGTTCGGGCGCGTATACGCGCCCGGCATCACGCACAATCTTGAGCACGCCTTTGCGCTGATGCTGCCAACGCGCGTGCCGGTCACCCTAAGCCCGCGCGAACATGCGCAGTATCGCTGGCTGAGCGCGGCCGAGGCACTTGCCACGGTGTCCTCCGAGACCAACCGCACTGTCATCAAGCGCCTGTCGTGAAAACTGTCGTCGTCTATGTGCACGGCCTGTGGTTCAGCGGGCGCGAGGCGTGGCTGCTGCGGGTCCGCATGGCCCGGGCGCTGCACGCCGAGGAGCGCCCATTCTCGTATCGTTCGGTCAGCGACGCGATTTCAACGAGCTCGGCCGCGCTCGGAAAATTTATCGCCGCGATCGACTGCGACCGCTTGCACCTGGTCGGCCATAGCCTGGGTGGCGTAGTCATCCTCGATATGTTTCGTGACGCCCCGCAGTTTGCAGCAGGGCGCATCCTGCTGCTCGGCTCGCCGATTCGCGGCAGTGAATCGGCATGTTCCCTTGCGCGCCTGCCGTTCGGCAAGGCCATGCTTGGCCGCGGCATGGCTGAGCAGGTAATACAGGCGCCGGCGAGACACTGGGACGGCAGGCGCGACTTGGCGATCATCGCCGGCAGCCTGCCCGTCGGGATCGGCCACTTGGTGCACCGTTTCGGTGGCCCGAATGATGGCACGGTACTCGTTGCGGAGACGCATCTGGATGGCGCGAGCGATCACCTGGTGGTGCGCGTCTCCCACACCGGATTGCTGTGGTCGCGCGAGGTGGTGCGCCAGGGCGCATCCTTCCTGCGCGACGGACGCTTCGTGCGGTAGCAGGACGCGTCGGATTTATCGATGCCGCTTGTCGAGTTCCTTGAGCCTGATCAGCAGCTCAAGCGCTTCGCGCGCGCTGATGGCGTCGGTGTCGACGGCGCGCAGGGTCTCGAGCGCAGGCGAGGGCGCGGCAATCTGCAAGGGCAGCTCCCGTTGTGGCGACGTGGAATGGCGCAGCGCGTCCCGTTCACGCTCCAGTTCAGCCAGGTAGCTCCGCGCCTGCACGATCACGGACTTAGGTATGCCAGCGAGCGCCGCGACCTGCAGGCCATAGCTCTGGTTCGCCGGTCCGTCCCTGACGCTGTGCAGGAACACAAGCTTCTCGCCATGCTCGATGGCCTCGACATGCACATTGGCAATGCCCGGGCTCCCGCCAGCAAGGCTGGTCAGTTCGAAGTAGTGCGTGGCGAACAGCGTGAACGCGCGGATCTCGCGCGCAATGAACGCTGCGCAGGCCCAGGCGAGGGATAGCCCGTCGAACGTGCTCGTGCCGCGCCCGACCTCATCCATCAGTACCAGGCTCTTGTCGGTGGCGTTGTGCAGGATGTTCGCCGTCTCGGTCATTTCCAGCATGAACGTTGAACGGCCGCCGGCCAGGTCGTCAGAAGCGCCGATGCGAGTGAAGATACGATCCAGCGGCCCGATGATCGCGCGCTTCGCGGGCACGAAGCTGCCGACGTGCGCGAGCACGACGATCAATGCCGCCTGGCGCATATAGGTGCTCTTGCCGCCCATATTAGGCCCAGTGATGATCAGCATGCGGCGCGCATCATCAAATCGCAGGTCATTCGGGATGAACGGCTCGTGGCGGGCGCGCTCAACGACGGGGTGGCGCCCCGCATCGATTTGCAGCATCGGCTCGTCGATGAGTTCCGGGCGCACGCAACCGAGCGTCACCGCCCGTTCGGCAAAACCGGCCAGCACATCGAGCTGCCCGATCGCGGTGGTGCTGCGCTGCATCGCCGGCAGCTGCAGGATCAATGCATCGAGCAGGCGTTCGTAGAGTTCCCTCTCGCGCGCAAGCGCGCGATCGCGCGCGCCGAGCACCTTGTCCTCGAAGCCCTTGAGTTCGGGCGTGATAAAGCGCTCGGCGGATTTGACCGTCTGTCGGCGGATGTAGTCTGCGGGAACTCGTTCGGCCTGGCTGCGGTTGACCTCGATGAAAAATCCCTGCACGCGATTGAAGCCCAGT
>JANXZG010000059.1 GCA_025355645.1 Gammaproteobacteria bacterium
ACCACGTGCTGTATCACGGCGGTCATCGCGAGGTTAAGCGCTTGTGATCCATTGCTGGGCGCGAGCTTGTTGGCATCGCTCGCCTCAACACTGATGGCATAGCGTCCGCCGGGAGTGCTGAGGGACGTGGATACCGTGAGCGTCGAGGTACCTGGGTTCGTACCGTTAAGCGTGACCAGCGCCGGATTGAAGGCGCAGGTGGGCGCCTGCATGCCGCCACTTATCGTACCGCAGGAGAGCGTGATATTGCCGGCGTATCCATTGACTGGCGTCAGCGTAACGGTTGAAACGGCTGCTGTGCCTGCAGAGGTTGAATCCGGATTCAACGCGGTGACACTGAGTGAGTAACCCGGCGGACCAGCGAGTGCTGCGGAGGAGCCGCCACCGCCGCCGCAAGCGCTGATTCCAACTGAAACCAAAGTGACGCTGAGGAATGCAAGGCTGGCAAACACGCGACGTGGGGCATTCGAGTGCAACGTCTCCAGACACCTTGAGACCGAATACATAAACACACCCTTTGCCGCATACGTCATAGCGGGAATTAAGCAGGATTCAAAGCTGTCGCGCGGCGTCAGTCTGTAGGAAAAATTTGCAACAGCCTGTAGGACCATCATGCGCCAAATGCATTCTTGGTGTAAGTTCGATCGCGGCTGCGTTTGACCGGTCTTGACGGTTCACCGGGCCATTTACTACGGCTTGCGGGCTTCCTGCGGCGGCGGATTCTCCGGGCGCACCTGCTCTTGCGGTTCTTTGGTGCGGGCCCAGATCTGGTGGGCGCGGCAGGCGACCCTGATCCATGAGTTCAGGTGCGGCGATCTCGGGGTGATGGGATTCGTCTGGAAACCGCTGACATACCCCTGGATAAGGCCCCGCTCGACATGCTTAGTCTCGCCAATCCTGGCGGCATCGGG
Organism: Gammaproteobacteria bacterium; assembly: GCA_025355645.1. Lineage (GTDB taxonomy): Bacteria > Pseudomonadota > Gammaproteobacteria > Steroidobacterales > Steroidobacteraceae > Bog-1198. The sequence continues at coordinate 912 of JANXZG010000059.1, forward strand.
CGCCTCAAGAATCCACAGCAGCGTGTTGTGGCCATAGATTTGCAATGCACGCACCAGCCGGCGGATATCCTCGAGCTTCGATGCGCCGGCATCGTGATATACGAATAGCTTTTTATGCTCGCGCAGCTCCTCAATCAGTGTCTTGCACAGAATGCCGACGCGCACATACTCATTGCGCTGCACGCGCTCGAGTACACCTCCTTGGAAGGCATAGACGAACGTATGGTGGCGGAAGCCGAACACCTTGTCCTCTACCACGAATTCCCCATCGGGATTGACTTTAACATCCAGCGCATCGCGCGCAGTTAGCCCTGCGAAGCGCTTCTCGAGTCCGGTGATCAATTTTTCGATAGGGACGAAGGACCAGCGAAAAAGGCTCATCGGCTCAGCTCCGACGTAGCGTTGCACGAAGCCGAATTCGCAGTTGAAACCAAGGCTTGCCATTTCCTGCAGTAATGCGCGCTGCTCAAGCACGCCCGGGAGGTCATTTGCCGCGACGGCATGCTGCGGCTTGTCCTGCAAGCTCTTGAGCAGGGGCAGTAATTCAATTTTTGCTATGCGGAAACCCAGAAAGCGATCGTCTGTGCTTTCCACATGGTCCATCGGGCGGCAGGCATCCGGAGTCTGCAGAACCACTTCGATGCGGTCCGGCGTATTCAGAACGCCGGCCGGCACATAGAATTCAAAGACGCCCGGCCCGCGGCATAACAACATTCCCACTGGTGCATCATTCACGAAAACCAACAGCCGCTGCGGCATCTTCCTGAAGGTGCCGGTAATATGCATCCTGAGGACAAAAATCGCCTCCGCGCCATTGGGTGGCAATTCAATGACCGCGCGCTTGCCGAGCGTCCATGTCCAATTTACACCGACTGGTGCCCAACCTTCCCGCAAAAAGCCATGACCTAGCCCACCAGCAAACAGCTCGATTACATAGTCGTTTTCCGCCTCTAACGCGACATCGTTAAGCGGATTGCGCTCGATGAGCTGCCATTCGACAGCCTTGGTCAGGCAGACATCCAAGGCTTGCAATTGGCGCGCGACATCGTCAGGCGGCGCGGCCGCGTCGCGCTTGTCGCGGCGCCAACTTTCAATGCGCCACGCGCTCAACATGAACAATGGCTCGGGCAGCCAATCAGCGCAATCGGCCTTTAGCCTCACCGCTACGTCAGGACCCGCGTTCTCGCGCGCCCACGGCGTAAAGCGCTCGTCGATGAACGTGCCGAGCGTCTCGACCACCGACTTAGCCTCGGAGCTCAACTGAAATGACTTCCTGTCAATTTTTTCGCAATTTCTAACCGCAGTAAATTTATGCTGCAAGATCCAGATCCCGGGTGCCATGCAAACCACCCGCGCCAATTTGAATTATTCAAACGCCGCCACCCTATTCTGTTCGCGCAATCAAAATTGGTCTACTCTTCGTCATCGAAGATAGTTTCCAATCATTTGCGCGTTTGTAAGGCATGTGCCCAGGTCAGCCATGTATTCGGCAAGCCGTGCGGCGGCATTATGCGCCGACGCGCCATAAAAATCGGGAGAATGGGGATGCCGGTTCGCGAACAGATTATGTCAACTTTCAGGCAGGTAGCCAAGGAGCAGGGCCGTCGCCTTGCGCCACTGACCGATGAGCTGAAGCTGACGGAATGCGGCCTGGATTCGCTGGGTTTCGTGCTGGTCGTGGGCCTGCTGGAGAAGTCCTTCAACTTCGATCCTTTCGACTCGGCCGAGGAAATCGACTTTCCCACTACGCTTGGGGATTTCATCGCCCTGTACGAGCGGCGTGTGCCCTGATTCGAGCCCCCCACGGGCAAGGTGGGGTAGTCGGCAACTAGTTATGCGCCTGGATAGAGGCGGTACCCTATCGCCGCCACGGCGCCAGTGCAAATGCATATTGCCCGCGGCGGCCGTTGACGCAGCGGTGTTGCCGGTCTCGGGTTTTGACCGCCCCGATCAGCGGTCGTTGGTCCTGCGGCCTTTGCGCAGGGAGTCTGGGGCGCCGTGAAAAATCGACAGCGTTTACGCTTCGTATGCGCCGCCGGCATCGTTCATGTTTTCTTACTATTACACCTTCCCAGGTCCGACATTATTTTACCGGTAGGCGCGCATATTCCTACGTATGTGCCGGTGCCGTCCGATTCTGTCCCTTGAGCACCCGCTGCGTCCTGTAAACCAAGGTAGTAACAGAGTAGTCTCCTGACGTGCCAACGGTTCTAAAAAGGGCGTGGGTAGTACTCGCATGCGCCGCGAGGCACTGGAATTCGGATGGCGTCTCCAACACGGCGGCCTCGCTGGCATTTTATTGCGCCTTTTCACTGGCGCCGCTCTTAGTGATTCTATTGACGACTGCGGGCTGGATCGTAGGTGCGAATCAAGCCTACACGCAAATCGGCGCGCAGCTGACCGGGTTATTCGGGCCGGCCACGGCAAAAACACTCTTAGATGCGATGCAAAGTTCGCAGAGCCCCCACGGAAAGATCGCGACGGTCATCAGTGCGGTTACCCTTCTTATCGGAGCCACGACCGTGCTGGCAGCACTTGAGACCGCGCTCCAGCACATTTGGAAGGATACCTCCCTCGTGTCCCCCGGATTGCTAGGGTGGCTGCGCGCGCGATTTTTATCTTTGGGCTTTATCTTGACCTTAGGATTCTTGCTGCTCATTTCTTTGACCATCTCGACGGGACTCGAGTCGCTTCAAACCCGAATTGCCGCACACCATGCGCTGCTCGTGGGCGGGGTCGGGTTATTGGATTTCTTCATGTCTCTGCTGCTTGTGGCCTCGCTCTTTGCGATGATATTTCGGTATATGCCCGCGCGGCAGTTACCTTGGCGAGTCGTGGCGATTGGAGGGCTGTTAACCGCTGCACTCTTCGATGCCGGACGATGGGGCATCGGCCTGTACCTTGCGCACTCAACCGAGCCGAGCGCCTTCGGGGCGGCGGCCTCATTCGCGGCGCTGCTACTGTGGCTTTATTATACCGCACAGATCTTTCTGTTCGGCGCTGAGTTCACGGCCTGCTTCGGCGGACTGCGAGACTCAGCTGAAGAGTCCGGAAATAGTAGCCGCCGATCCCAGGAAAGCCGAGATTCGCTGCGGTGTGATTGATTTCGAAGCGCTGAAAGGTCATCTGGCCTTCTAAACCCTGCTTGATCGATTCGACAAACGTGCACATCACCGGCCGCGGGGAGGTGCAACTTGGCAATGAATCGCTCGATGTCGCCTTCCAAGGAGACCCGAAGCATCTGCACTGGGTTCTGCTGCGCACATTGGTGACCATCACCGGAACGCTCTGTGCGGGGATTTGGGCTGTCAGGCAGTCGAAGATTCACCTGTTACCGTATTGCTGATGCGAGCCGCCGCAATCTTGCGATTCCGAAGATAAATCGCTTCCCCCGCGCAGGCGGTAAACAAGATGGCAATGTTTGAACTCACATAAACCCAATTATGAAGTAAGTAGCTATACACGATGTAGCCTACGGAGGCGGCAAGTTGACCAATGAAAAGCCATTTGGACACGCCCGCAGTGGCGCAAGTACGCCACTGCGTGCACACCTGTCGCATCAACGTTATTAGCAAAATGAGCGAGCTAGCCCAGCCAATGAGTTCTACCATCGTCAATTCGCGGGGTTCGGAACATAGATCGCATCGCCATGACCGGTTTTTTTAAAAATTCCGATTGAGCTCCCTAACCCTACGCCAACTGCTGAATGGTTTCCGTAAGAATCCGAGCCCGCGCCGGAACCAATTGACCCGGTCTGTGAGTCCGAGAACCCTTCCAAAATTACGCCGTTTGCCCCGAGCTTGGCCGCTTCAATTTTCAGTCGCTCGATGACTGTATCCATCGATTTCTGCCCTCCCGTACCAAAAGCGCTTTTACTGGTGGCATCGAGAACCGCGATTTCCTGAAAAGGAATGGCCGGCGGCTGCGAATAAATTTTTACTTGGTCTGGCGAAATCGGCGGTCGCGCCGTCCCCACCAAAACATGACTTGAAGGTGCACACGCCGCCTCGATACCGGTGACCATGAGCAAGGCCGGAAAGAGGAACGGTGGAATCCTTGTGCTTGCTCGGTGCAAAAGCAGCTTCATGCAGGTATCGTTCAAGCGTGTTGACTCATGTGCGACATGACGACACCCAATGCAGCGACGCCCAGGGTTTTCACGTGTGTCGGATGCTGAGCGTCAAACGTCCCTACACGGTCGATAATAGACCCATCGTG
>JANXZG010000106.1 GCA_025355645.1 Gammaproteobacteria bacterium
AATGGTGGCCAGGGAGGGAATTGAACCCCCGACACGCGGATTTTCAGTCCGCTGCTCTACCAACTGAGCTACCTGGCCTACGATAGGAGGCGCGTATTAAACAGGTCGATATAACCAAGGTCAAGGAAAGATCACAAAATCAGCCGCTTACGCATAATCGGCCACGAGCAACTGGCTAATTCGGGACGAAATCCGCGGGTTTATCCGACCCTCCCCCGAAGAAAAATTTCTCCATCTCCTTGACCAGAAACGCGCGCGCCTTGGGCTCGATTGGCGTCAATCTGTTCTCGTTGATCAACATCGTCTGGTGAGCGACCCATTGCGCCCAAGCCTCCTTGGATACATTTGCGTAGATGCGCTTGCCTAGCTCGCCGGGATACGGGAGGTACTCGAGGCCGTCGGCCTCGCGCTTCAGGAAGACGCAATTCACGCGGTGGGCCATGGCGTCCATATTACGCGATGCGCGCTAGCCTGTGAGCATTCGTGCAAACAGCTGGCGGATCGGCTGCGGCAGCCCGACCCGCGGCGGCATCGCAAGCCGATACCACATCCGGTGGTCAGCCTCTCCAACCTGATCGCGCTGCCGAAGCCGCACCCGCAACAGCTTAAGGTGCAGATCGAAATGGGTGAACGCATGATCGATTGGTTCCAACTCTTCAGCTACGCGCTGGGGCTCGCCGAACTCACGCCGGCACCAATCGAGCGCCTCGGGCTCGTCCGCGAACTGCGGCGGCGACCATAGGCCGCCCCAGATGCCACTAGCCGGGCGGCGCTCGATCAGCACGGCGCCCTCACCTGCAATCTCCGCTATCAGCAGTATGGCCGCACGTGATGGACGCTGTCGTTTCTTGCGACGGCCCGGAAAATCGGCCTGCCGCCCTTCATATGCGGCAAAGCACCCACCGGACATCGGACACCCGTCGCAAGCTGGGCGCGTGCGCCTGCATACCGTTGCGCCAAGATCCATGATTGCCTGCGTGTAGGCGCCGACGCGTTGCGTGGGCGTTACGCGCGTGGCCTTCAGCCAAAGTAGCTGCAGCAGTCTCGCCGTGCCGGGATCGCCCTCGATGCCAAACACCCGTGTCAGCACCCGCTTGACGTTGCCGTCGAGAATGGGATGACGTTGCCCCAGGCTAAGCGCAAGGATTGCGCCTGCAGTGGAGCGACCAATACCGGGCAGCGCCAGCAACGCGTCAAAATCCTGCGGCATGCGTCCACCCAGCTGCTGCATAATTAGCTGCGCGCACTTATGCAGATTGCGCGCGCGCGCGTAATACCCCAGACCGGTCCACAGATGCAGCACTTCGTCGAGCGGTGCTTCGCTTAAGTCCTTTACCGCCGGAAATTCGCTCATGAATCGTTCGAAGTACGGGATGACAGTGGCAACCTGGGTCTGCTGCAACATCACTTCGGACACCCATACACGATAGGGTGTGGGCTCTTTTTGCCATGGAAGGTGGGTGCGGCCCTGTTCATCAAACCACCGCAGCAAAAGCGGCGCGAATCGATTCTCTACCAAGGCTTGAAACATAGACGAATGATAGCGCAAGGGAAATGCCACTTTCGAGATGCTGACGCGAAGGGGACAAAGATCGGGCGCGCGACCCCTGAGGAAGCAAGAATTGTCGCGCTCGGTGGCCTGCAACAGCCCGCCTGAGCTCCCTCTCGAAAGGAATAAAGCCAGCGTAACTGCATGCGTGCGATGCTCGCCGCATGATAGCCCCGCGCTCATTTAAACCTTTTCCGTCCCCGGCCCCTCTAATGCACACGAACAACCAAAAACGGATTGGGCCACATGGTTCTTGCACAGGTGCACGCCGTCCCTGATATAGCAGCCGCTTTCGACACCGATGCCGCCGTCCTGGTCAGGGCCGCTGGCGGAGATCGGCGCGCTTTTGAGCAAATCTACCGCCGTCACTCCGGATGGGTGTTCGGTTTATGCCTGCGCCTCGCGGGGCAGCGAGAGCTTGCCGAAGACTGCACCCAGGAAACTTTTGTTGCGGCTTGGCGCGGTTTGTCAGGATTTGAGCGGCGCAGCAAATTTTCCACCTGGCTGCACCGCATTGCCGTCAATTCGGTGCTCTCGCGCCGGCGCCGCGCGGGTGAGTCCGACTTATCTGAACGTGATGACAATGGGGCCGAGCCGCTTACTGCGCCGGGCTGTGTGGATGCGGCGGGACATGTCGATCTGGAGCGGGCAATTGCTGGACTGCCGCCGGGTGCCCGCGATGTACTGGTGCTGGTGGGGATTTACGGCTACAGCCATGACGAGGCCGCCGCGATGCTCGATGTGGCTGCCGGTACCTGCAAGGCTCAATTGCATCGCGCACGGGCGCTACTTAGCGCACGGCTGAATTTAAACGAGAAAACATCATGATTATCATCCAAGACCCGATCGACCGGCAACTTGCCGGGATGCCGCGCGAAATCGCACCCCCGGTGTATCTATGGGCTGGCATAGCGGCCGCCTTGGACACGCCGCGTGCAGCGCGCTGGCCGGTGGCACTTGCTGCCTGCCTGGTCATATCCGAGCTTGCCGTGACCCTGATGTGGTCGCTGCAGCACCCGGTAAATCCGCCGCTCATTGCGCACGATCTGATGCGCACGCAGCCGATTACCAAAGTAAGTTTTGCCGCGCCGGATCGGGGCGAGTATCAGCAGACCCGCGCCGGCATCGAGCAGCTGTTTCGCGATCGACTTGCGCTGCTGCGGCCCGATAGCCGCGCCAAGATTGAACAAAACTTACGGATCATCCGCAATGCCAACGAGGAGATCCGTCGCGCCCTTGAAGCTGACCCAGCCAGTCCGCTGTTGCTGCAATTTATGCAAAACACGGATCAACAGGAAATTGACCTGTACCTGAGCGTCGTCCGCAATACCGAACCCGTCATGAGGAGTACCTGAGATGAAAAATTCACGGAATCAAGCGCCCGTCCTTGGCGCATTGTTTGCGGCGCTGCTTGCAGCGGCGACGCCCGCCCGGGTGTTTGCTGCGACGCGCAACATCGACCAGCACCAGGCCGCCGATCCCAGGGGTACCGTTGAGATCATCAACATCGCAGGATCGGTGCAAGTCAGTGCATGGGACAAGGCAGAAGTGGCCGTAACGGGCCAGATCGGCGACCGGGTCGAGCGGGTGGACCTGACCAGCTCCGGCAATCACACCACCCTGCGGGTCGTATTACCGTCGGGAAGCAACTGGGGTGGCGACGGAGCGGCTCACCTGGTCGTGCATGTACCCATGGCGAGCGGACTGGATGTATCGCTGGTCAGCGCGGACCTTGAAGTGAACGGCGTGAGCGGCGCGCAGCAGGTTCGCACTGTGAGCGGGTCCGTTCAGTGCGCTGGCAGCTCACAGACCCGAGTAAATACCGTGAGTGGCGAAGTGCATGTCAGGACAGCTAACGAATCGCCGGCCGAGGTCGAGAGCGTCAGTGGCGATGTTACGGTGGAAGGTGCCGGCAGCGATGTATCGGTGCAGACCGTCAGCGGGGACGGTCACCTGGCCTTGGGGTCAGTGGGCAAGTTCCGGCTGCGCACGGTATCGGGCGATTTCGTCGTAACCGCACGCCTTGCGCCGGCGGCAAGCGTCGAGGCGGATTCGGTCAGCGGCGATCTGCGTATCGAGCTAAAGGATAACCCCGGGGCTGAATATGACCTGCAATCCTTAAGTGGCGAGATCGGCAGTTGTAGCGAGCACGAGCCTGAACATTCGAAATACGGTCCGGGCTCACGCCTCACCTTCACGGTCGGCGATGGCAAGTCCCGGGTCCATATGTCCTCGAAGAGTGGAGACCTAAGCCTCTGCGCCAAGTAAGCGCCACAGCTGACACGATCCGGTGGCCGATTGCTTGCTAAAATACCCGGCATGAGTCAGTCATTCTTGCCAGAGGGCATTTTTTCCAGAGCGCGCACCCGGCGCGGGCGCGTGGCCATTGGCATCGTCGCCGCTTGCTTGCTTGGCATCGGATTGTGGCTGGTGAGCCGGCCACACGCCGGCGCGGCTGCGAGCGACGATGCCACCGTGCCACCGCTGGTCACCGTGACCGTTCCCACCTGGGGCGATGTCAACGGGTCCGTTTCGCTGACCGGCCTTATCAGCGCACGCAATGACATGCCGATCGGCAATGAGGGTGACCCCGGGCGTATTGCCGAGGTGCTTGTGGAGGCGGGTGATCATGTGCGCAAGGGGCAATTGCTCGCCCAACTTAATCCGATCACGGCGGACTCACAGCTGGATAGTGCCGCCGCGTCCCTCGACCAGGACCGGGCCAATGCGGTGGCCGCGCAGGCCGAATGGCAGCGCGCCGAGCACGACGCCGACCTGTTTTCGGCGGAAGAGAGTGATCGTCGGCGGGCGGCCGCGCTGACGGCCCGGGCCAAGGTCAAGGCGGCCGAAGCGCAGCTGACCGACGCGCGCAATCGCGTGGCGCACACCCGCATCCTTGCGCCTACCGACGGCATTGTGCTCATGCGCACGGCAGAGGTCGGCCAAATCGCCGTTCCCGGCTCGACTGTCTTGTTTCATCTTGCCCGCGATGGACAGGTCGAGATGCGCGGCCAGGTTTCCGAGCAGGACCTGCCGCGCCTCAAGGTCGGGCAGACCGCGGAAGTGCATCTCGACGGCGTGGCGCGCGCGTACCCCGGCAAGATCTGGCAAATCGGTGCAATCATTGATCCTGCCACGCGGCAAGGCACGGTACGCATTGCGTTGGGCCCCGCCGAGCAGGACTTGCGTTCAGGAGCTTTTGCACGCGCCGACATCCAGATCAGCAGTTCGCGCGGTACGGTACTGCCGGAGACCGCCGTGCTGAGTGATGATCAGGGCACTTACGTGTTGATCGTCGGCAAGGACAATAAAGTTGAACGCCGCGCCGTGAAGATTGCGGGCACCCGCTCGGACGGCCTCCTTATCGACAACGGGCTCGATGGCACGGAGCGCATCGTCGCAATTGCCGGGGCGTTCCTGCGAAGTGGCGAGACGGTTCGGATCGCCGCCACCCCAGCCGCACCGGGGCGAAAACTTTGAGGCGCCTGTCAGCCTGGGCCATCACGCACCCGATCTTCCCGCTGGTGATGTTTGCGGTGCTGCTGATCTACGGCGTGGTGGCGTTCATTCGGTTGCCTATCACGTTGAACCCGGATGTTTCGGCACCAGTTGTTGCCGTGACAATCAGCCAGCCTGGCGCGGCTCCCGCCGAACTCGAGACACAGGTCCTGCAACGGGTCGAAGGCGCCGTGGCGAATGTCGGCAACGTCAAGCACATCCGCTCCTGGGCCGTCGAAGGCACCGCCAGCTCGGTGGTCGAATTTCAGATCGGCACACCGGTCGATCGCGCCACGACAGATGTTCGTGATGCGGTGGCACGCATAAGGGCCGACCTGCCGCAGGGGATTCTCGAGCCGCAGGTGCATCGCATCGACATCGATGGCAATGCAATGGCCTACTTTGCGATCAGCACGACCGGTATGACCGAAGAGCAGCTGTCCTGGTTCGTGGATGGCACGGTCATCAAGCGCCTGCTGGCCGTGCCAGGCGTCGCGCAGGTCAATCGTGGCGGCGGCGTCTCGCGGGAAATTCGCGTTGATCTCGATCCGGCCCGCATGCAGTCGTTCGGCCTTACCGCTGGGGAAGTCAACGAGCAGCTTCGCCAGGTCAATCTGAATGCCGCCGGCGGCCGCGCGCAAGTGGGTGGCGCGGAACAGTCGATCCGCGTTCTGGGCGCCGCAAGCAACGCTTCCCAGCTCAGCAATGTGCGACTGTCGTTGCCCGACGGGCGGGTCGCGAAGCTCGGCGACATCGCGGACGTTCGCGATGGCATAGAGGAGGTGCGAAGCATCTCACGCCTGGACGGCCGTCCCGCAACAACCATCGAGTTGTTCAAGGCCAAGGGCGCGTCCGATGTCGACACGTTGCACAGGGTACAAGCCGAGCTCGCCAAGGTCAGCACCGAGACGCCGAGCATCGCGATCAAGCTGGTGTTCACCACGGTTGAATTCACGCAGAAATCCTACAATAGTTCGATCGAGGCGCTGGTCGAGGGCGCAATACTTGCAGTCGTTGTGGTATTCGTGTTTTTGCGCGATTGGCGCGCGACGGCCATTTCTGCGCTCGCGATACCGCTCGCTGCGTTGCCGACTTTCGGCGCGATGCAACTGTTTGGCTTTACGCTGAATCAGATGACGCTGCTGGCTTTGTCTCTGATAACCGGCGTGCTAGTCGACGATGCGATCGTGGAGATCGAGAATATCGTGCGCCACATGAAGATGGGCAAGAGCGCCTATCGCGCTGCGATGGACGCAGCCGACGAAATCGGTCTCGCGGTCGTTGCGTGCTCGATGACGATCATCGCCGTGTTCCTGCCGGTCAGCTTCATGAGTGGGATTGTGGGCCAGTTCTTCATCCAGTTCGGCTTCACGGTCGCAGTCGCGGTATTCATGTCGCTGCTGGTTGCCCGGCTCATCAGCCCCCTGCTCGCGGCGTACACGCTAAGACCCCATGCCAATTCGCCTAGCGCGGACGGACCCATCATGGACTGGTACCTTCGCACCCTGCGCTGGTCAGTAGCGCATCGCGGCAAGACCGTGCTGATCGGCGGAGTGATATTTATCCTGTCAGTTGCGGGGCTCATGCTGATACCCAAGACCTTCGTTCCGGAAAACGACAACTCCGCTCCCGCGCTGACCCTGGAACTGCCTCCCGGAGTGCTCTTGTCGCAAACAGCGGCGGTCTCCGCGAAGGCGTACTCGATCATCAGCCGCCACCCGGAAGTGATGAGCGTAGTGGAATCCATCGGCGAGGATGAAGATGGCGAAGTGCGGATGGGCAACTTGTATATCCAGCTGGTGCCACCGTCGGAACGCAAATTGAGTCAAAAAGACTGGGAGACAAAGGTAGGCAAGGAGCTGCAAGTGATTCCGGACGCGCGACTGCAGTTCCAGAAGCAGACCGACGGGGGACACGACCTGACCTTGTATGTTGTCGGCAACAATCCGGAGCTGGTCGAAAGCACCGCGCGCGAGGCTATCGTGGAGATGCGCACGCTGAAGGAGCTGAAGGAGCCCCGTATCGAGGGGGAAATGGCGCGCCCCGAACTCGTGGTGCACCCGCACCTTGATGTTGCCGCGCAGCTCGGGGTGACGGTTGCCAATATCAGCGAAACAGTGCGCCTCGCCACCCTTGGTGATCTACCGCAGAACAACGCGAAGTTCTCGTTGCCCGACCGGCAGATCCCGATTCGGGTAAGCCTTGTAGAATCGGCTCGGCGCAACCTCTCGGCTATCGAGAACTTGCCGGTCCGTACGATCTCGGGCGGGGCTGTTCCGCTCAAGGCAGTTGCGGACATTGGCTTTGGGCAGGGACCCTCACGCGTGCGCCGCTACGACCAGGTGCGCCGCATTTCATTGGAGTCGGACCTGAACAACTCGGAGCTCGGCACCGCGTTGGACAAGGTCCACAAGCTGCCGATCTACCAGAACCTGCCGACCGGAGTGCAGATTATCGAAGTCGGCCAAGCTCAATATATGCAGGAGCTACAGACCAGCTTCGAACTGGCGCTGGTCGCCGGCATCATGATGGTATTCGCGGTACTGGTATTGCTCTTTGCAAGGCTCTTCCAGCCCATCACCATCCTGTCTGCCCTGCCGCTGTCGATCGGGGGCGCGGTATTGGGGTTGGCGGTCACGCACAGCCCGTTCTCCCTCTCCTCTGTGCTGGGAATGCTGATGCTGATGGGCATCGTCGCCAAAAATTCGATCCTGCTGGTCGATTTTGCTATCGAGGAAATGCGGGCTGGCAAGGACCGGTTGACCGCGCTGGTTGAAGCCGGACACAAGCGGGCCCGGCCCATTGTCATGACCTCGGTCGCGATGATTGCGGGCATGCTGCCGGTCGCCATGCGGCTCGGCACGGGTTCGACATTTCAGTCACAGATGGCCATCGCAGTCATCGGCGGGCTGGTCACCTCGACCGGACTCACGCTAGTGATGGTGCCCGCAGCATTCACCTGGATGGACGACCTCGAGCGCTGGGCCAGCGGCAAGATCGGGCACCGCTTGATCAACGTCCCCACCGCCGCCGAGCAGGCGGGGACCTGATAACCGAGCTAGTGGATAGAGGCCCGCCGTAGCGTGCCAGCATCGTTGCGGTTCCACCAGCCGCCGCCCAGCGCCTGGAACAGGCTGATCGAATCGAGATAGCGACTTGCCACAGCGCGGACGAACGCGATACGTGTTTGCTGGTACGCCTGCTGCGCGGCCAGGAGCGATACATAGTTGACCGCGCCCGCATCATATTGCCGTTGCAGCAGGTCGAGGCCCGCTTGGGCGGCCGCTACCGCATCATTTTCCGCGTTAAGCGCAACCGCGTCATTCGAAAGCGCCGTAAGCGTATCGGCGACATTCTGGAACGCATTCATGACGACGAGCTTATATTGAGCGCCCACTTGGTCGTAGGTAGCCAGGGCGGCGCGGCGCTTCGCGAGCAGGGTACCGCCCTCGAAGATTGGTTGGGTGATCCCGGCGGTCAAATTCCAGACGGCGGAATTTGGCTTGAACAGTGTGGAGAATTGCAGGGTCTCGCCGCCCCGCGAACCTGTCAATGTCAGTTGCGGCAGCATGTTCGCTGTGGCAACCCCGATGGCGGCGCTCGCTGCGTGAAGTAGGGCCTCCTGCGCCTGGATATCCGGCCGCTGCGCGACCAGCGCGGAGGGCAAGCTAACGGGCAGGTCCAGCGGCAAGGTGAAATCGGCCAGTTTGACGTCAGCCGCTGCGCCCTCGTTCGGGAAGCGGCCGGTGAGCACCGCCAGCAGATGTTCGGCAAGCGCTTGCTGCTGAGCGAGCGCTGGCAAGGTAACGCGCACCTGAGCCAGATTCGATTGCTGTTGCAGCACGTCTGCCCGCGTTCGTGTACCGGATTTGAACTGGCGCTGGATGACGTCGAGCTGCCTCTCCTGCAGCGCAATGATTTCTTTTGTAACGGCGATCTGCTCGCGCACTGAGGCCAATTGCACTGCGGTCGATGCGACATTGGAGGTCAGCGTAAGGTAGCTTGCCTCGAGCTGGAAATTCTGGCTGAGCGCCTGCGCCCGGAGCCCCTCTACGGCACGCCGCTCCGCTCCAAACAAATCAAACACGTAAGAGACGCTGACATTCGCCACGAAAACGTTGCTGATGAATCCAGGGAAGCCCGGGGCAATGGAGGCCCCGCTGATCTTTTCGCGTTGTGCCTCGGCAACGCCTTGAAACTGCGGAAAATAGGCACCCTGCTGGCTGCGCAGATTCGCACGCGCTGCACGCAGCGCCGCCTGCTGTGCCGCAATGTCCGGATAATTCTTCATCGCCGTCTGGATCAGCGCATCGAGCTGCTCAGAGCCGAATGCGGTCCACCACTGCCCTGGAATGTCGCCGCCAGGACGGAAATTCTGCGTCTCGCCGCCGGCCACGGGCGTCGACTCCGTAACCTGTGGCTGCGGGTCTGGGGTGTACCCGGCCACCGATGGCGGCGCTGGCGCCTTGAACGACGGGCCCACGGCGCAACCAGACGCCGCCAGTGCCAGCACGATCGCCCAGCGCAGGCGCAGCGCGCAGTTCGATCGCACTTTCTGAGGCAGACTTTGCTTCATGGTGACGCTCCTTTCGGTTCGGCAAGCCACCGCCCCGGTCCGAGCGGCTCGCGGTTGACATGGTCAAACCAGTTAATCGCGCATTGCATCAATTGCGTGGCGCTATTGAGCTCGAGTTTGCGCTTGATTCTCTGGCGATGCGATTCGACGGTCTTAATGCTCAACTTCAAGCGCAACGCGGTCTCACGTGTACTCATTCCGTTGCCTATCATATGCAGGATCTGCACTTCCCTGTTGCTCAACCGGTCGATCGCAAAGCCCTGGTTTGAGGCTGATTTCTGGATCATGCCATTGCTAACCGCCTCGGAAACGAAGATGCCACCCGCAAGAACCCGGCGAAGCGCAACGAGGAATGTGGCGGCGCCGGACTTCTTCATGAGGTAGCCGTTAGCGCCGGTTGCGAGCACCCGCTCTGCGTAGATAGTCTCGTCCTGGCTCGAGAACACCAATACTGGCAACTTGGGGTGATGCGCCCGGATATCGCGTATCAATTCAATGCCATCGCCCCGCCCCAGGCTGATATCGGTCACCACCGCATCTGGCAGCAATTCCTGGATGACACTTCGCGCATCGCGCTCAGTATCCGTCTCACCGCAAATGGCCAAGTCCTCCTGGCTCTCTATGACATGCCGCAAGCCAAGTCGCAGGATCGGGTGGTCGTCAACTAACAGGACGCGTTTGCACGAATTATCAGCCGCCACCATCCTCGTCTTCTCCAGATTCTTGTGCTGCGTTAAGGCTAAAATAATACACGTTGGGGCATTCCCTTAACACCCCTATAGGATTTCCGGTCATGCACCGTCGAGCCGTCAACCATCTTCGTGTTCAAGATCCGCGCCTCGCCGAATGGATCGATCGTATCGGCCACCTCAAGATGCCGCCCCGGCGCTCGCCGGATCCGTACCTTGCCCTGCTCGAGACGATCACGCACCAACAACTGGCCGGATCGGCAGCTCGGAAGATCTGGGGTCGGGTTGCTGCACTGTTCGATGAGGAAGGGCCTCGACCGGAGAAACTCATGGCGCTAAGCGAAGAGCAGCTGCGCTCCGCCGGCCTCTCACGCAGCAAAGCCGTTTCAATGCGGGCAGTCGCTACCCATAATCTGTCGGGCCTGATCCCGGATGCCAAGGGCATGAGAAGTATGCTCGACGAGGATATCTTTTCGAACTTGACCCAGATTCGCGGGGTCGGTCCCTGGACCGTAGAGATGCTGCTGATGTTCACGCTCCGTCGCCCGGATATTATGCCCGCGACCGATTACGGGATAAGGAAAGGATTCCAGGTCCTTTACCGCAAGCGCAAGCTGCCGACTCCAAAGCAGTTGCTGAAAGCGGCCGATATATGGCGCCCTTATCGGACCGTCGCGGCTTTATATTTGTGGCGAATTGCAGACTCCGCCAAAGGTCCGAAGAAAACTTCTATTTGAAGAGCGCATCGAGCGCTGACTTTGAACGATCGATCTCCGCTGTATTCTTCGCTACGTACGCGTCAGTTTTTGGTTTGAAATAATCGCAGAAATTCGCCTCGTCCTTTTTTCGCACTTCCTCGGCTATGGGCTCACGGCAATGCTTCGCGTAACTCACGTCGTACTCGACGCACATCTTGCAAACGTGCAATTCCGCATTGCATGATTTGCATGCATCCAGACGCCGCAGAGGCAGGCTCAGCGCGGCCAGAGAAGCGTTACATTTCCAGCA
>JANXZG010000134.1 GCA_025355645.1 Gammaproteobacteria bacterium
GATATGTATGCGATCTGTGTCGTGGCGGCCGGGCAGTTCCAGTTCCTTACCCTTGGGCGCGCCAGAACCCACGAACACGGCGTCATATTCCCCCGATTCGAGCAGCCGCTTCAGGCTCTTGATCGGAGAATTCAGGCGAAGGTCCGCGCCCATATCCACGATGTAGCCGATTTCTTCGTCAAGCACCTTGGCCGGGAGCCTGAATGCCGGGATGTTGGTTCGCATCAAGCCGCCCGGCACTCCGTATTGCTCGAAGATCGTGACCTCGTATCCCAGGGGCAATAAATCATTGGCCACGGTCAGGGACGCGGGACCCGCGCCAATGCAGGCGATGCGCTTGCCGTTTTTCTCCTTTGGTGCCTTGGGCAGGCGCGCGGTAATGTCGTCGCGATGGTCCGCAGCGACGCGCTTTAATCTGCAGATGGCTACCGGCTTTTCCTCGATGCGTCCCCGCCGGCAGGCGGGTTCGCACGGCCGGTCGCAAACCCTGCCCAGGATGCCAGGGAAGACATTGGACTCCCGATTCACCATGTAGGCGTCCGTGAACTCGCCTTGAGCGATCAGACGAATGTACTCGGGAACATCGGTGTGCGCGGGACAGGCCCACTGGCAATCTACAATCCGATGGAAGTAGTCAGGGTTCGAAGTATCGGTCGGCTGCATTTTTCCTCGTAAGTCTAAGCCCAATAAGCGAGTCGTGAAGTATAGCGGTCAGCCTTCACGATCGTGCGTGACGCAGGCCATGTACTTGCCGATGGCGACAACCACGGCCACGATCGCCTGTGCCTTGGGGGTTGCCCTATGAATAGACAGCGTCCAACGTATATCTATTCATAAGACTTTGTAATATTTCGATATTTCAGCGATGTCATATGACCCTCATGCAGGGTCACGACATCACTTGTTCGCATTGTTGGGAGCCTATCAATACGATTTAAGCATGCATTTGAGGTATTCAGCGAGGTTGCGCGCCCTGATTCTTCATCGCCTCCAGGCGTGCATAATCGATGCCGCTCGCGTACTGCTCTAGCATGCTCATGGGCACGCCGTCGCCCGACACGTTTACTGCGAAACGCTTGGCGACGATGATGCTGACCTCTCCGTGCTTGGATCTCCCATCGTATTTCTCGTGCGCCGGTCGCCCGCCGACGGTTGTATCCTTCTCGTAGCCGGTGTCGCTTTCGGAATTCGTGTTCTGGACCATCGCACCGGCCACGTCCAACAATACGGACACGCCCGATGCGTCGGCGATCTTGATTTCTGCGCCGGCACCGTCCGGCCCCTTGTAGTTCGCCGTCGCCGACGATGCCTTGACGCCCATGGCCTGTTGGCTCTCCCCCTCAGCCCCGACGCGTTGCATTCCCGGCAGGGACTCGGGCAACATGGCCTTCAGAGTATGAAAATCGACTGGATCGACGGGGTGGGCGCCGCCCAGTGCACCGCCGAGAGCGGTGAGCAATCCGGCGGTGGCAGCCGCCGCAGCGGGCGCGTTCGCAGCCGCGGCAGTAGTCGCGTCCGGAGTCGGCGTGGCTGCGGGTGGTATGCCGGAACTACCCGACGCATTCTGTGCGGCTTCCATCTTCTGGCCGGCCTGGGCTAGATTGTCGAGCGCTGTGCTCAATCCTTGCTTGCCCTTCTCGTCCGTGCCAAGGGCCGAGCCCAACATGTTACCGAGGGCTGCGGCGGCCTGTTGCTGCTGCGCCTCATGTGACATGGATGTCTGGTGCATTCCACCGAAGCGGCTGTACCCGCCAAATACACCCGTCACTGTGGCGAGCACCCCGAACACGACACCGAGCAGGAGCGTGCAAATGACCACGGCCGCCGTGTAGCTGACGGCCTTTTCACGCGCGCTGCGCATGAGCTGTGGCAAGCCCAAGTACAGCAGGTAGATGCCGTAGATGCCTGCCAGCAGTTCCAGCAGCGATGCCAACGCAGGCAGCAAGCCAAGGACTGAGCTCAACCACGCGGGTGTAAATGCGTAAGCCGCCGTTTTCAATGCCTGTCGCTGGTTGCGTTGACCGCCGAACGTGGGGGCAAGCCCATTGATGATCAGTCCGACCAGATAGAGTCCAATGAGGCCCAATACGAAGCTGACCAAGGCGTACATCACACCTGTCAGGACAGGGGTGCGAAACGCACCGCCGAACGGCATACTGATCCCAATCAATGACATGCGGACGAACGACATGAGGGCGGCCAACGTCGCCAGCGGGATGACATATCCGGTGTAGAGCTGCGCGATCGAAGTGGGTTCGGGCTCGATGACCAGCCATTCGGTCTTAGGCGTTAGCAGAATATTCTTGATGCGTTCGAGTAGCCCCGGAAGCTTGGCAGTCGCTCCCGACCCGGCAGACGCCGTGGCACCAGACATTCCCGCGCCGATACCGGGTCCTTCGCCGCCGCTGCCGGCCGCGGGCGGAGGCCGTATCATCGTCGACTGCGGATTGGCGGCGCCCGAATCCACGGCGGCGCCGCAGCTTCCGCAGAATTGCGCGCCGTCGAGTACGGAACGATTGCACTTTGGACATAACATGATGAGTATCCCCTTCGGTCTGGAAGCTAAATCGCCTGGTCGGCGTCCACCCGCGTTGGTTGCGAATGTAAGGTAACTCAAATAACCGAAACCGCGATTGGATCCCGCCAGCGCGCAGCCCGCACATCGGTCGTAACCTCGCAATCAGGAGTGTCCGCGCATTCGGACGCCGCGTCGAGAAGTATTGCGATGTACTGCTTTTTCGATCCTGCTGTGCCCAGAGGTCCACTTGTTTTGAGCCCCTCAATCGAACGCAAGCCCTCGATCGCCTTGACGGCACGGGGCGAGATTTTATGGCACTAAATATTTACAGCAGCGCAAAAGAACTAAAAACCGGCGCGCCGACGATGTAATCGGGGATATACACCACTTGGTCTTCAATACACTCACGTTTGCGGTGTTCTTTGCGACCGTCCTCGCGATGCACTCCCTGCCGCTCCGGTGGTCCACGCGAAAGGTTAACCTGCTGCTTGCCAGCTATGTGTTTTACGCCGCCTGGAATCCCCCCTTCATTATTCTGCTATGGGTCTCGACCGTCGTGGACTGGTACGCAGCGCAGGCGCTGGTGCACGCCAAGCAGCCGGCGAAGCGGCGCGCGTGGATGCTGTTGTCCGTGGTGGCGAACCTCGGCATGCTCCTTTACTTCAAGTACGGAGCGTTCCTGCTGAACAATTTCGCCGCGATAATGGCCGGGCTCGGCATCACCTACCATCCCCCAGAGATCGACATCGTGCTACCAGTCGGCATCTCCTTTTACACTTTCGCGACAATGTCCTACACGCTCGATATCTACCTGCGCCGCGCCGTGCCGGCGCGCAATTTCCTCGACTACGCGCTATTTGTGACCTTCTTCCCCCACCTGGTGGCCGGCCCGATCATGCAACCCACTGAACTGGTGCCTCAGTTCGAACGGGAGCGACGCGCAACGCCCCACCAGCTGCACTTCGGTCTCGCGCTGATGACGCTCGGCCTGTTCCAAAAGGTCGTTCTGGCGGACACTTTCCTTTCGAACGCTGCTGAGCGCGTCTACGATTCGGGCGCGGTACCGGGTGCTCTCGACGCCTGGACCGGCACTCTGGCTTTCAGCGGTCAGATCTTCTGCGACTTCGCCGGCTACTCCACGACTGCGATCGGTGCCGCCCTGTGCCTCGGTTTCGCGATGCCCGATAACTTCCGTTTTCCACACGCCGCAGTGGGTTTCTCGGACTTCTGGCATCGCTGGCACATTACGCTGTCGTCCTGGCTCAGGGACTATCTCTATATTCCACTTGGCGGCAATCGTCACGGCCCGGCGCGTACCCACTTCGCCCTGATGGGAACCATGCTGCTCGGCGGGCTATGGCACGGCGCGAGCTGGACGTTCGTTGTCTGGGGAGGATTGCATGGGCTGTATCTCTCCGCCGAGCGTGTTCTGCGCCATCGATTTGCGGGATACCATCCCGGGTACCTGGCGACGATTGCAATCGGTCTTCTGACGTGGATGCTCGTCAATGTGACCTGGGTATTCTTCCGCGCCAAGAAATTTGGCACGGCATGGCAGGTGCTGCGAGGAATGTCTGGGCAGAACGACGCGGCGAAGCCAATCCTCGACACAGTGTTTCTCATCGTCGTTCCGCTGGTAATTGCCGGCATCGTGGTAAGTCACTGGTTGATGCGTCAGCAGACGCTGGAGGCGATGCTGACACGCGCGCACCCGGCGCTAATCACAGCCGCCTGAGGTGCGATGGTGTTCGCAATCGTCATCTCGCAGGGCACGGGCAATGCCTTCATCTATTTTCAGTTCTAGGCACACCGAAGTATCCGAGGCGATGGCGACGCGTGCGACCGCGGCCGACCGTCCCGGCGTCGCTCAGCCGGTGCCGCAGCGACCAGTGCCGAACCTGCCGTGGCGCGGGATGTTTTTTGCCACAACGGCGATTGCACTCTTGCTCGTCGGGGGGTGGGAGTGGTACTGGCGCGACTACGGCGTGGTACCGAGCTATCGCGACGATAGCGCGCTGTGGGCCATCCAGCGGCGGCGAATCGACGCGACCGGGCGGGAGGCCACAGTTCTCGTGGCCTCCTCGAGGATCTTCTTCGACGTACAGCTGCCTGTCTGGGAACACCTGTCGGGGCATCGGCCAATCCAGCTTGCGATAGTGGGCACCTCGCCCCTGTTTGCGCTCGAGGATCTCGCGGACGACCCGAATTTCAGGGGGCGCGTACTGGTTGGCATCGCGCCCAGCGTGTTTTTCTCCGGCCACGAGCATCGCTCGGGGTGGCTCAAGGACTTCCGGCACCAGTCGCCCTCGGATCGCGCCGGCAAATGGCTGTCGATGCACCTGGTTGAACCATACCTTGCTTTCTACGATGACGACTTTGCGCTGTTTACCGTACTAAAGCGGCAAGGGTGGCCGGCGCGGCCCGGCCTGGATTCATACACCGAGGTACGTAAGCTCAGCAACACCGAGGCCGATCGCAACAATCGGATGTGGAGCAAGCTCGAAGATGACGCGCAGTACCGTGCACTCGCACGGCGTGTCTGGGCGCAGAATTTCAACGATCCGCCGCCAACGGCGGCCGAAGCGGCCGAGAACAAACGCACGCTCGACACCCAGATCGCGCGCGCCGCGGCGGCCGTCGCTAAGCTGCGCGGGCGCAACGTACCCGTGCTGTTCCTGCGCGAGCCGAGCGCGGGCGAGTTCTTGGCCTTCGAGCAACGTGCATTTCCGCGGGCCACGACGTGGGACGTGCTGCTGGCGAAGACGGGGGCTCCCGGCATTCATTTCGAGGATTACCCCGAGCTGCAGGGCTTCAATATGCCCGAGTGGTCACACATGACGGGAGCGGACGCGGACCGTTTTACCGCGGCGCTCTACGCGGTGATTGAGCGCGAATACGGTCGTCCGCAGGGCGTGCACTGGTAGTCACCCGCAGGACACGGTTGCCCATGCGGCATAGCGCGATTGCTCGGGACCCATAGAATGTGGGCTGAAAATTTGCCTGTCGGGGTTCGATTCCCTCCCTGGCCACCAATCAATTCAGGGCGTTAGTCAAGAATGACACGTATGCAAAAATGTCCAATATTTATTGGACGGGCGTTATCGTCATTGTGAATGCCTTCGGTCGGATGAGTAGCGACCGACCGTAACCGGCCGCTGCCGCTCGGTTCACTATTTGCTCTGGAGGTGCCGTTCGCGGACTTCGCGCTCGATGCGCCGAACCTTTCGCCGCCTCACTCCGGCAATTTCATCTTGCGAAGTAGCACTTTGTAACGCGGATCACCACGCAATGAGTCAAGCGATGGATCGCCTTTGATAGCGAATATGCCCGGGTCACGTTCCTCCAGCGCACGATCCAGCCACTCAAAGGCCCCATTGGAGTTGCCTTGCATCGCGTATACGCCGGCAATCGTTTCCGGCGAGGATCTGCCGAATTGACTCTCCAACGCTTTCAGTGCAGAGATTGATTCAGTTGGTCGTTCGAGCGCTGAGTAAATCAGCGCAAGCGCTGCCAATTTCTCCGGCTCATTGCGTTCCAATCGGGCTTCAGCCAGCGCCAACAACGGTTTCTGCTGCGCGACGAGTACCATCGCCAGTGATGCGTGGACTGAGTCCGCTTGCGGTAGCAAGTCGATTGTGCGCCGATAAGCACTTGCCGCCTCCGGCAGCTGCCCCCCCAACCCAATAAGCATCTGCGATACCAGTTGCAAAAAAGTAATTGAGCGGATCGGTGCGTAGCCCCTCCTGAAAGTTTTTCAGGGCAGCCTGCCAGCGCCCTAATGACAGTTCGATATTTCCGCGCAAGAGGTAAAAATGCTCGCCCAGATTCATTTTCTCAGCAATGCCAGCTTCTCGATCGGCGCCGATATAGTCCCCTTCGTCTATGAGGACGTAGCCCAGACAAACGTGCCCAAACGGTCGTGCGGGATCGATTTCGATGGCTCTAAGCGCTGCCTTACGCGACTTCTCCAACCCGGCGTTCAGGGGTATGTAGCCCGACTGTGCTTGAGCACTGTAGGTTATGGACAGGCGAGCCCAGGCGTCCGCGAGCGTCGGTTGGATTTTCAGTGCTGCTTTGGCGTAACCGATTGCCTGCTCGTAGTCCTGCCTATTGAGGCGCATGGAAAAGTAATTGGCCTGTAGCAGGAGGTTGTAGGCCTCAGCATTATCGACGCCCCGTCGACCTGGTCCGACGCCAGAAAGCGCCGCATTCAAGGCTTTCTCTATCGCTGTCGAAATCTCATCTTGCAATTTGAAGATGTCATTGAGCTTGCGCTCGTAGGTTTGCGACCAAAGATGAGTACCGTCGGACGCTCTGATTAGCTGCGCAGTGATTCGAAGATCGTACCCTTCTTTCCGCACGCTCCCTTCCAGTAAATTGGCCACCCCGAGCTTTGTGGCGATCGAACGTATATCCTCGTTCTTCCCCTTGAACGCGAACGAAGAGGTGCGCGCAATGACCCTTAGATCGGCGGTGTGCGAGAAATGCTCAATCAACTCCTCTGATAATCCATCCGAGAAATACTCCTGATCATGCTTCTTGCTCATGTCCACGAATGATAGGACTGCGATGGACTTCTCGGGCACTGCGGCAGTGGTGCTCTCGACAATTCGCGACGCGATCGGTACCACAGCCGGCTGTGGCGTCAAAAGATGCCACGGCTTCCAAGAAAGGACCGCCACTACAATAACGACCACCACAGCGAAGGCGATCCAGCGAGGTCGCGGTGGCGAAAAAGCAGCCGGAGATGCGGGCCACCCGTTGACTGGCGTAGGAGTTAACTGCACCGCCAGAAGCGCGGCGACCCGCTGACAGAAGGACGATGTCGTTGGAGTTGCCCCTATCCAACCGGACAGGCCGCGGGTTGAGAACTGCGGATAAATTCACGAGGTGATTTCATCTGCAGGGCTTTGTGTGGATGGCTCTCGTTGTAATCCTCGAACCACGCCGACAATTGGGAAAGTACGGTTTGAGTATCAGGTCGATCGTGAACGTACACGTAATCTCGCTTGAAGGTCTTGACGAACGATTCGGCCATTCCGTTCGACTGCGGGCTGCGCACCGGCGTGAAGCACGGCACCAAGCCCAGTCGCTCGGCAAACTCGATCGTCTCGTGAGCACGATAGCAGCTCCCGTTATCCGAGAGCCACTGAACGGGCTGTGTGGGGCCGTGCGATCCGAAGCGCCTTTCAACGCTCTCAAGCATCAAGTCGCGGATCATCTCGCCGCCGATACCGCCGGTGCTTGCGCACCAGGCCATTACTTCGCGGTCGCAGGTGTCCAACGAGAAGGCCACCCGCACCACCTGACTATTCCAGCAAGGGATTTCAAAGCCATCCGAAGTCCAGCGCAGGTTCGGCCGGATCGTGATGATCTTACCGTCATGAGCTCGTCCCGGGGGTTTGCCGGTATAGCGTTGCAAGAGCATGCCGTTCTGCGACATCAAGCGGTAGATCCGCTTGTGATTGAGTCGCGGGAGGCCTGTTTTAAGCCGTTCCCGGTTCATCAGCGCCGTGACCCGACGATAGTCATAAGTCGGCCGCTCATCGACCAGCGAGCGCAGCGGGGCCAGCAAATCAACGTCGCCAACCTTGCTATACGTCGATCTTGGCTTCCCCGCGCGTCTCAGCCTCTCAGACAGCTGCGAGCGGGATACCTCCAACGTCTCTGCGACGCGCTTCACAGCAAATCCTCGTCCGGTAACGACGGCAACCGCGAGATCAGTTTTTTTTCGTGCGCAAGTTTTACGGCTTCCCGCAAAATCTCGTTCTCCAACGTCTTCTTGCCGAGGACTCGCTGCAACTCTCGGATCTGTTTCTGCAAAGACAGGATCTCTGCCTTCGAGACCACATCGTCGTCCGCCCGGATCGCCTCTTTCCCGCCTTCGCTCATGCGCCGCCTCCAGCCAAAGATCAGACTGGGGGCTATACCATGACGGCGGGCCACATAGGAAATGGTCATTCCCGGCTGCGCGGCTTCCTGCACAAACGCCATCTTCTGCTCCGCTGTATACCGCCGGCGGCGTTGAATCCCGGCAAACACTTCGACTCGATCAGCATTGTTAGACATAGTCGTAAGACTAGGCATACGCCTAGCTCCTATTTAATGCGACTGTGTCCGGTTCAAACGGGGGCTGCTCCA